>NZ_JAQTZU010000006.1 GCF_028687615.1 Methylovulum sp. | reverse complement strand
TCGGAGCTAACGGCATCCCAGAGCATTTGCGCGTTATCGGGCATTTCACCTTCGCCATAAGTGCTGGTGATGATAAGCAAATATTCCATTGTCGCCAGCGCTCCGGCTTCAATTTCATCCATGCTTTTTACAATGGGTTTCAAGCCATGTGTTTTGGCAAGATTTGCAGCGTCAGTGGCGACAGATTCAGCATTGCCGGTTTGGCTGCCGTAAAGGATGTTGACGATACGGACATCGGTTTGATTAACGGCACTGGCACTTTGTACCATCTGGGTGTGCATGCCGGCAAAAAAACCGTTTAACCAGGCACGTTGGTTTGAGCTGTAAGGCGCGTCTAATGGAATGTGGGGTGTTTTCATCATGTCACTGCAAAAATCAGTTGAATCAGCCTCCCCATGTCAAACATGGGGAGGCATGGGGTAAATGGTGGGGGGAAGCGATAGGTCAAGCGACTTGTTCACTTAACATATTTTGAACAATACCCAGGCCGACCAATCCAGCCAAGTATTCTTCGATGGAAGGGATGTCGGTTAGTGCCTGGGCATTAATCCTTTGTTGTCCAATAATCCAGGCCGTTGAACCCATCGAATAAATGCTTTGTACCGAACGGTTCACCAGCGCCGTTTTGTAATCATTAAGACGTTTTGCTGCGAGCAGCCACGATAATTGATCGTCGCTGTAATTGCTATACGCTTCACGGGTACTTTTCACCAAGGCTTCCTGTAACTTACGCGGGCGTTCCAAAATAATTTTTCGGGCGGCTTGTTCGATCAAATTTTGGCTGCGCTGGTTTTCGGGTAAGTGTTTCAAGCTGTCCAGTGCAACTTGTTGGGCTTTATCGAGCACGGCAAAACTATTGATCAGCTTGAACGTCAGGTCGCTATCGGCAGTGCCGTAATCAGGAATAACGCCACCAAATAACGGTTGGGTATTTTGGTAAGCGTGTTTGACTTGTTCAATTTGCTGTTGTGCCAATTCCAGCGCCAGTTCTTCAAGCATTTCTTTACGGTCTAGTGCTTGCCGCAAGAACGGCGCGGATTGGGTTTTGTACAACCATAAAGGTAGCGCAAATTTAAAGTGTACGCGCTCCGCCTGCCAATTATTGAGCAAGTTTCTGGCTTTGCTGGAATTGGCGTTTTCGGCGTGTTGCTCCAGCATGTCGATGATGAACTGCTCATGGGCACGGGCGGTGTCGGTGTCTTCGGTCAAATTGTGCAGTTCCACCGAGGATTTGTCGTAAAGTTTTTCCAGACGGTTGTCGGGATCATATTGGTAAGCATTGCCGCCGGACATGCCGTTGCAGAAACCCTTGCCAAAACCGCCGATGTTCAGCACCGCACCATTGGTCATGTATTCACAGCCAAAATCGCCCACACCTTCAACGACCGCCATTGCACCGGAATTGCGGACCGCAAAACGGTCGCCCGCTTCACCGTTGATGAAAGCCTTGCCGCCGGTTGCGCCGAATAGCGCGAAGTTGCCGATCAAGACATTATTGCCGGGGGTTTTGATGCCGCCACCCGGGGATTCGATGACGATGATGCCACCGCAAGCCGATTTGCCGACGCCGTCGTTACAAGTGCCGAGATGTTCCATGCGCATCCCGTCATTGAGGAAAGCCGCATAGCTTTGCCCGGCAGAACCGTGGGTGCGGATGATGACGCTATCGGGAGCCAAATAACGGCGGCCACGGTCGGTTTGGTAAATAGCTTTTGAACCCGCCACTTCGTCAGCCGACAATTCATAGGCCAGCCATCTTTCAATGTCAATCGCCGCTTGGCCACCAACCGATTTATTGCAGTTATTGAGCTTGAAACTGTCGCCTTCGATGATGACTTGTTCTTGTTTGTCATGAATCAAGGCCGTTTTGACGTGCTCGATAATACGGTTGTCAACACTGAAATTGGCTTCCAGATAAATCGGTTTGGCGATTTTGACTTCTTCGACTTGCACCAGCATTTTGCGCAAATCGATTTGCCCGACCATAGATGGATGGTCGATTAAATGCAGCAAGTCAGTTTTACCGCGTATTTCCCGCAAGTTTGCATAGCCCAGTATGGCTAGGATTTCGCGGACTTCGTGTGCCAAGTTCATGAAATATTGCGCCAGCACCCTGGGGTCGCCTTTAAACTCTTCATGGGCGGTCGTCAGTCCTGCCGGGCATTTGATATTGCAGTTTTTCGCCATCACGCAACGCAGCATCATCAGCGCGGTGGTGCCAAATTCAAATGAATCTGCACCCAGGATAGCTGATTTGACGACATCCACGCCGCTTTGGTGCGCGCCGCTGCAACGCAGGATAACTTTGTCACGCAAACCGTTGACTGCCAGTGCCTGATGCACTTCGGCGATACCGATTTCTGGCGAACGCCCGCTGTTTTTCAGGCTGGTGACGGCTGCCGCGCCCGTACCGCCGGTGTTGCCGGCAACGTTGATGACATCGGCCCCGGCTTTGGCGACACCGACCGCAATCGTGCCTATGCCTTCTGATGAAACCAATTTAACGCCGACTTTGACGCGGGCGGCTTTGGCATCGTGGATCAACTGGCCCAGGTCTTCAATCGAGTAAGTGTCATGGTGCGGCGGTGGGCTGACCAATTCAACCCTCGGTGTGCCGCCGCGTAACGCGGCAATTTCGACCGAGACTTTCGCGGCGGGCAATTGTCCGCCTTCGCCTGGTTTCGCGCCTTGGGCGATTTTGATTTCAATTTCTTCGATGGTCGGATCAGCCAAATAACCTGCCCAGACCCCAAACCGACCGGAGGCGAACTGTTTTATTTTGCAAGAGCGCAAGGTGTTGAAACGGCTGAAATGCTCGCCGCCTTCACCAGAATTGCTCATACCTCCGACAATGTTCGTGCCTAATGCCACCGACTCATGGGCTTCCGCCAATAAGGCGCCGTGGCTCATGGCGCCAGAGGCCAAGGTGGTGGTGATTTCATGCGCGGGTTGCACAGCACTCAAGGCCAATGGGTCGCGTGCCGGTTTGATGGCGGACAGATAGGCGGCCATAAGGCTAGTTGCATCTGCCACATGCACAAGCAATGTGTCCGTTTGGATCGCCACGGTAAAGGACGTATCGGCAAAACGGGTTTGCAGATGCGCCATCAAGGCTTGCAAACGTTCGGCACCGGGGTTTTCAGCCAAGCGGATGGTAAAGGTTTGCGCGTCCGTCGCCGTGACTTGCAAACCACGGATCAGGAAATTGACGTTGCCGTGCAAGTTTTGCCGACCAAGGATGCGGTCAAAATCGGCACTGGTCACCGCTGTCGTCACGTCCACCGGAAAGTCCATGATGTCGCGCAAGGCGGCAGGTCTGGCTTCGCGCTCAAGATAGAGGTTTTTGGTGAAGCTGCGGTAGGCGGGGGTGATGCCGAAATTGTCCAACTGTTCGTCGGTGCGTTTTTCATAACCGAAATCAACATAAGCCATGTCACTGGCCGCTGGTGATTTTTGTTCGGGAATGTACAGGATCGACTCGTCGGTCATGTTGATGTATTCACGCACGGCGGTGTTGCCATAGGAATGTCCGGCACCGTCTTGGCGTTCTTTGAACAGCCCCAAAAAGGGAATATCTTTTTCTTCATGCACATTCAAGGCTTTGTGATGCCATTCGGTGGCACTGGCGGCAATATCGGCATAACGGACACCGCCTACGGAGGCGTGGATGTTCGGGAAATAGGGGCTGAGTTTGGGTTCGTCGGTATCCAGGTAATTGGACTCAAAAAACTCGCCGCCGATATAACTTTCAACGGTGCACAAACCGAATTTGCCCATTGTTTTCATCAAAGATTTTTCTGTGCCTTTGACGAATTTATTGAGGATTTTTTGTTGCTCTTCGGGTGCATCATGGCTGATGACGCGGTTGTAAACGCTGAGCGGGCAAATCGCCGACGCGCCGAAGCCAAGAATAGTGGCGATGTCATGCGGGCTGGCGGCTTGTCCGGTTTCGGCAATCAGTGAAGAATTGAAGCGCAAGCCTTGTTTGACCAAACGCTGGTTGGCGGCGGCGATCATCAGCAAGGCCGGAATTGCGGCTTGGTCCTGGCTGATTTGGCGGTCGCTTAAGATGATGATGCCGGTATTGTTTTGGGCCGCGGTTTCAACCTGATCACAAACCGCCAGCAAGGCTTGTTCGAGATTGTCTTCGTTTTGCCGGGCATTGTGGTAATCCGGCGTGTACAACATCGCCAGCGTGACCGTGCTGACAGCGGTTTGGCGGCGGATTTGTTCCAATTGCGTACGTTGCAATATCGGTGTGTTAATGACCAGTTGCTGGGTATGCGCATCAGAAAAATTCGGTTTTGCGCCTAAGGCCACTCGCAAAGTCATGCCATCGCTTTCGCGTATGGAATCCAGGGGCGGGTTGGTGACTTGGGCAAAACGTTGGCTAAAATAACGCGACATGCCGCCTTCGGCACTGGACAGGGCATTAGGGGCGATACCGTAACCCATTGCCGAGACTTTTTCCATGCCGGTCGCCAGCATCGGATCCAGCAAGAATTTAAAACTTTCTTGGTTCAGCGAGTATGCCGTATGTTGCTGGTCAATGTTGAGGGCATGTTGGTTGTCCAGCTCCTCCAGTCCAACTTTGGGCAATTCGGCAAGGTGGATGCAGCGTTGTGTCAACAAAGCTTGGTAATCTTTTTCTGCCGCCAGACGTTCCATGACTTGGTGGCTGTTGTAGGCTTCGCCTGTGCCGTGGTCAAAATACAGCATGCCGCCCGCTTCGATGCGTCCGCGTTTGATGACTTCTTTGGGCGGGAAGTCAATTTGTCCGGCTTCGGACATGACGCAAAGATATTCGCCCGTTTCAACAGAACGCAAGGGGCGTAGGCCTAAACGGTCCAGACGCGCACCGACACGGATGCCGTCGTAAAAAATCAACGCCGCAGGGCCGTCGTTTTTCTCTTCGTAGAGGCTGAAATATTCCAGCATGGCTCGGACGGGGGGAGACAGGGTAGTGTCGTTTTCCCACGCGGGCGGCATCATCGCCAGTACGGCGGTGACTATGTCCATCTTGTCTTCGTTGATACGGCGTGACAAGGTCTGGTCCAGGCGTCCTGAATCGGACTGCCCACAAGGAAATATGATGTTTTTGTTGTTTTGACGGGCAATCGCGCATTCACTTAGGCGATTTTTTTTGTCCGTGTTCAATTCGCCGTTATGCGCCATATAACGGAAGGGTTGCGCCATTGTTGTGGCGGGGGCGGTATTGGTCGAAAAACGGGTGTGGAAAAATAAGGTGCTGATTTCATGGTCAGCATCGTACAAATCCATAAAATAAGGGATGACTTCAAATGAATTGAGCCGGCCTTTATAAACCTGGGTGCGCGAACTCATGGACAAGGGGTAGAAGCCCGCTAATTCGTCGCGGTTATAGGCTTCAACTTCAATATCCAGTAATGTCGCTTGAATATGGCTTTCAAAGACATCATGTGCGGCGTCTTTGAGTTGTCCAGGGCGGCCAAAAATACATTGTTTGATCGGAAGCTGGGCTTTTAAGGAGGCTTCGTTCAAGACGCTTCTATCGACAGGGACAGTGCGCCATAACATGATCGGCAAGTCGGCAGTTTTAAAATGTCGCTCTACCAGCTCTTGTGCGGCGGAATCGTAATGGTCATGATCTTCAGGGAAGAAGAAATTGGCGACGCCAAATTCGCCTAATTCAAGCGTGGTGTTGCCAGTGATTTTGCGGAAAAACTTGCTTGATAAATCAATATTGACACCGGCACCGTCACCTATGCCTTCTGCACTCATGCCCCCGCGATGGGGGATTGTGCATAAGGCTTCGTGCGATTTAACCAGTAAATCGTGGCTTTGTTTGCTTTGTTTGTGGGTAATAAAACCTACGCCGCAACTATCTTGTGATTGCTCTGGGTTGTAAAGCATGGGTTCTTTATTAATCAGTCGGGAATTTGTATTCATGATCCAGCCCGTTGTCTATTCATGCTGTAAATATGCAGCGTTTAATGTCGTTTTTTCTTGCGAGGCGTGATAGAGTCGGTGTGTACAAAACTCATGCGCGGCAAGACCACAAACCTTTCAGGTAAATTTCATGTAGTGAAACCTGATAATTATAATATAGTCAGGCCTATCTGTACATTACGCCAGTTTTTAATTGTAGAAAATTAGATTACTTGATAGTTGATTAATATGGAAGAAATTTTTGATGTAGTCATTGTAGGCGGCGGCATGGTTGGCTCGGCGGTAGCGTGTGGACTAGGTGGCAGTGCCTTGAAGGTGGCTGTTATAGAGGCTTCGCTGCCCATGCCATTCGAAAATGACCAGCCACATGATTTACGGGTTTCCGCGCTGGGTATCGCGTCAAAAAATATCCTTGAAACAGTGGGGGCATGGGATGGGGTTGTTGGTCGCCGTTTATGCCCTTTTCGGCGTATGCGGGTCTGGGAAACCGCCGGTGACACCGAGTTTTGCAGCGATGACATTAATTATCCAGAGCTAGGCTATATTGTGGAAAACAGGGTCACCCAGTTGTCTTTGCTGGAGCGTTTGCAAGTTTTTGATAATGTTGAGCTCATCTGTCCTGCGCTTATTGATAAGATTGATTATTATCCTGGCAAGCCCAGTGAAATCAAATTGGGCGATGGCCGTATGTTATCGGCTAGGCTGTTGGTTGCTGCAGATGGCGCCCAGTCCAGGGTCAGGCAAGCGGTTGGTTTGGGCGTGACCAGTTGGGACTACGGGCAGCACGCGCTGGTGATCTACATCGAAACCGCCTATGGGCAGCAGGATATTACTTGGCAACGCTTTGTCCCTAGTGGTCCCCAAGCCTTTTTGCCACTGACCGGACATTATGGTTCTATAGTTTGGTATAACTCACCCGATGAAGTAAGCCGATTAAAATCCTTGTCGGATGAGGCTCTTAAGCTTGAATTGGTCGCGGCGTTTCCTGATTGTCTGGGGCAAGTTGTCCGGGTATTGGGAACTGCGAATTTTCCGCTTAAACGCCAGCATGCCCAGCGTTATGTTAAGTCTGGAGTGGTTTTGGTGGGCGATGCGGCCCACACCATCAATCCATTAGCGGGGCAGGGGGTTAATATTGGCTTGTTAGATGCGGCGGCATTGGCGGAAGTGCTGGTGGATGCGGTCAAAAAAGGCCGGGATATAAGCGATCTGGCAATATTAAAGCGTTATGAGCAGTTGCGCCGCACTGAAAATTTAAAAATGATGACGGTTATGGATGCGTTTTATCAAGTGTTTAGCAATAACCTCTTGCCAGTAAAATTATTGCGTAATTTCGGCCTGGGATTGGCTGAACGTATTTTGCCGGCAAAAAATAAACTTATGCGCAACGCCATGGGCCTGGAAGGAAATTTGCCTAAGCTTGCCAGAGGGCAGCCTATCCTTTGATTGGTTAGCTTTTAATTGTAAGGATTTTTGCATACAAAATGTGTTTAACAGTTGCTTAAAGCATTTGTGTTGATATAATAGTCGGCCTTGAAGTTACAACTTCAGGCGCGTAGCTCAGTTGGTTAGAGCACCACCTTGACATGGTGGGGGTCGTTGGTTCGAGTCCAATCGCGCCTACCAGAATTTATAAGCACTGCACGGCAGTGCTTTTTTTATTGTAGAAACCAATTTCTTGACAAATGCCGGTAATTACTCTTCCTGATGGCTCCCAGCGCGAATTTGCACAAGCTGTAACAGTGATGGATGTTGCTAAATCCATCGGTTCCGGTCTGGCGAAAGCGACCTTGGCAGGAAAAGTCAACGGGCAGTTGCTTGATGCCAGTTTCGTGATTGACGAAGATGCGGGTCTGCAAATCATCACATCCAAAGACGAAGACGGGCTTGAAATCATCCGTCATTCAACCGCGCATTTGTTGGCTCATGCCGTTAAAACCTTATTCCCTGAAGCGCAAGTCACCATTGGCCCGGTCATAGAAAACGGTTTTTACTATGATTTTGCCTATCAGCGGGCTTTCACACCTGATGATTTGGAGGCGATTGAAGCTAAAATGCAGCAATTGGTGTCCGAGGACTTTCCTGTTAAGCGTTTTGTGTTGCCTAGAGATGAGGCGGTCAGTTTTTTTCGTGGGCAGGGAGAGCAATACAAAGCTGAAATTATTGAGGCGATTCCGGCGGATCAAGATTTATCCTTGTATGAACAAGCCGGTTTCACCGATTTGTGCCGCGGCCCGCACGTGCCTAGCACCGGTAAATTAGGCGCTTTCAAATTGATGAAAGTTGCCGGTGCGTACTGGCGGGGCGATTCCAATAACGCCATGTTGCAGCGTATTTATGGCACGGCTTGGGCTGATAAAAAAGATTTGCAAGCCTATTTGCATCGTTTGGAAGAAGCGGAAAAACGCGATCACCGTAAAATTGCAAAAACCTTGGATTTGTTCCATAGCCAGGAAGAGGCGCCTGGTATGGTGTTTTGGCATGAAAAAGGTTGGGCGATATACCAGCAGGTTGAGCAGTACATCCGCGCCAAATTGCGTGTGAGTGGTTATGCCGAAGTCAAGACCCCGCAAGTGGTTGACCGTTCCTTATGGGAAAAATCAGGCCACTGGGACAAATTCGGCAGCATGATCTTCACCACCCATTCGGAAAACCGCGACTACGCGATCAAGCCGATGAACTGCCCTTGCCATGTGCAGATTTACAACCAAGGCATAAAAAGCTACCGCGATTTGCCTATCCGACTGGCGGAATTCGGATCTTGCCACCGTAACGAGCCTTCCGGCACTTTGCATGGCTTGATGCGGGTGCGTAATTTCGTCCAGGATGATGCCCATATTTTCTGCACAGAATCGCAAATCCAAGATGAAGTCTCAACCTTTATTGATTTGTTGTTCGATGTCTACCAAGATTTTGGCTTTAACGAAGTCATCATTAAATTATCGACCCGTCCTGAAAACCGCGTTGGTGATGATGCCGTATGGGACAAAGCCGAAAACGCCTTGCAATTGGCACTGGATAACAAAAAGTTGCCTTGGGAATTGCAGCCAGGTGAAGGCGCGTTTTATGGCCCTAAAATTGAGTTTTCTTTAAAAGATTGCATAGGCCGGGTCTGGCAATGCGGCACCATCCAAGTCGATTTTTCCATGCCTAACCGTTTGGATGCGGTTTATATTGCAGAAGATGGTTCCAAACAAGTTCCAGTGATGTTGCACAGGGCGATACTGGGCTCATTGGAGCGGTTTATCGGTATTCTGATCGAACAACACGCCGGCATGTTTCCGGTTTGGCTTGCTCCTGTGCAATTGGTGGTGTTGACTATCGCAGACCGCCATCATGACTACGCGGGACAGGTAATGCAAGGTCTCGAACGGCAGGGCTTTAGAGCCAAAATAGATTTGAGGAATGAAAAAATAGGATTTAAAATCCGCGAACACTCTATGCAACGCATCCCGTATCTTGTCATTATTGGTGATAAAGAATTAGAACAACAAACTATCACGGTGCGGACACAAAAAGGTGATGATCTAGGTAGTCTGTCAGTCAATGATTTTACCGAACGGTTAAAAAACGACATTGCAGATAGAAAATAACAACATTTTGGAGGATTAAGGTATCGCTGCTAAAAAAGATGAAACTCGTCTGAACGACATGATAACCGCTAGACGAGTGCGGGTAACCGGCGCAGATGGGGAGGCACTGGGTATTATCTCTTTGGATGAAGCCAAACAACTTGCCTACGCGGCAGACTTGGATTTAGTGGAAATATCGCCAAATGCGGATCCTCCGGTTTGCAAGATAATGAATTATGGCAAATACCAGTTTGAGCAAAATAAAAAACTCGCTATTGCCAAAAAGAAACAAAAGCAAATACAAATCAAAGAAATAAAATTCAGGCCGGGTACGGATGAAGGCGATTATCAGGTTAAGCTGAAGAGTCTGGTCAAATTCCTGAATGATGGCGATAAGACCAAAATTACCGTCAGGTATCGCGGTCGTGAAATGGCGCATCGTGAGATCGGTATGGATCAGCTCAAGCGTATCGAAAAAGATTTGGAAGAAATCGCCATAGTCGAGCAGTTCCCTAAATTGGAAGGGCGGCAAATGATTATGGTGATGGCTCCCAAAAAGAAAAAGTAAAGGCTCTTGCCTTTATCCAGCAGTGCCGGATGCACTGTTTTAAGCATCATTTTATGGTGTGGTTAATCTTTCAGGGCCATGCATTTTGCCTTGCTGGGTTATTTCTCAGGGACTTTTTTTAATTATTGGAGCAAACAAATGCCAAAAATAAAAACAAACCGTGGTGCCGCCAAGCGTTTAAGACGCACGGGCAATGGTGGTTTTAAGTGTGGGCAATCGCACCGCCGTCATATTTTGACCAAAAAAACCACTAAAAGAAAAAGACAGTTGCGTAAACCAGCGGCAGTCCATCCATCTGATGTGCGTATGGCTATACGCATGATGCCTTACAGTTGAGGAGTGGCTCATGCCTAGAGTAAAACGCGGCGTAACTGCCAGAGCCAGACACAAGAAGATTTTAAAACAAGCGAAAGGTTACTACGGTGCCCGTAGTCGAGTTTTTCGCGTTGCCAAACAAGCCGTTATCAAAGCCGGTCAGTATGCGTACCGTGACCGCAAACAGAAAAAACGCCAATTCCGCGCATTGTGGATCGTCCGTATCAACGCCGCAGCGCGTATGTACGGTATATCCTATAGCCGTTTGATCAATGGCTTGACGAAAGCCAATGTGGCTATAGACCGTAAAGTCTTGGCTGATATTGCTGTGCGTGATATTGAAGCGTTCGGTGAAATAGCAAAAATTGCTATTGCCAACCAAAGCAAGCCTTAATTGATCTCAATTGATTGAAAATATCCGTCCGTGTTATTAACCCGGACGGAATTATTTATAGCCAAACTAAAAATCCCCTCTCCACTCACACAGCGAGCTAATCCGTGTCCGCCACTCCAGACGACATCCTCGCGCAAGGCTTAAAAGAGCTTGTTCGAGTCACCGACCTCAACCAACTCGATCAGGTCCGCGTCCAGTATTTTGGCAAAAAAGGCCTGTTTACTGAACAAATGAAGCAGTTGGGTGCGCTTGATCCTGAACAAAGACGGGCGGTCGGGCAAGTCATCAACCAAGCCAAAGACCAATTGCAAAGCCAGTTGGAGTACAAAAAAGCCGCGTTGGAAAATGCCGCTTTGTCAGCGCGTTTGGCAAGCGAGCGGGTGGATATTACCTTGCCTGGAAGAGGGCAAGCCGTCGCTGGACTGCATCCTGTGACCACGACGCTTAGACGCATCTCCAAGATTTTTACCAGCGTCGGTTTTACCGTCGTTGAAGGGCCGGAAATTGAAGACGATTATCACAACTTCGAAGCCCTGAACATTCCCGCCCATCATCCGGCGCGAGCCATGCACGATACTTTCTATGTTGATGCACACACGGTGTTAAGGACGCACACCTCACCTGTCCAAATCAGGGTGATGGAATCCGAAACGCCGCCGTTGAAAGTCATTGCCCCAGGCCGTGTCTACCGTTGTGATTCCGATATAACCCACACGCCGATGTTCCATCAAGTCGAAGGTTTTCTGGTCGATACCGATGTGAGCTTCGCCGATTTAAAGGGCGTGGTGTACCAATTTTTACGCGCCTTTTTTGAAAAAGACATCCAGGTGCGCTTTCGTCCCTCGTATTTCCCGTTCACCGAACCGTCCGCCGAAGTCGATATTGAATGCGTCATGTGCAACGGCGAAGGTTGCCGTGTCTGTAGCCACACCGGCTGGCTGGAAGTGATGGGTTGCGGCATGATCCATCCCGAAGTGTTCAAATCCGTCAATATCGACAGTGAACGTTACACCGGTTTTGCTTTCGGCATGGGCGTGGAACGCTTGGCGATGTTGCGTTATGGCATTAATGACTTGCGTTTGTTTTTTGAAAATGATCTCAAGTTTTTAGAACAATTCAATTAGGCAAGGGCCGATAAGTCATGCAAATTAGTGAAGCCTGGTTAAGGGAATACGTCAATCCACCCATCAGCACCGACGAACTGGTCGCGCAACTGACGATGGCGGGCTTGGAAGTCGATTCCGTGACGCCTGCCGCCGCCCAATTCAGCGGTGTGGTCATCGGCGAAGTGTTGGCTATGGAACAGCATCCTGACGCTGACCGTCTGCGCGTTTGCCAAGTTGCAGTCGGTGCAGCCGAACCTTTGCAAATCGTCTGTGGCGCGGCAAATGTCCGTGTCGGCCTGAAAATCCCGGCCGCCCTATGCGGCGCGGTGTTGCCCGGCGATTTCAAAATTAAAAAATCCAAACTGCGCGGCGTTGAATCGCTGGGCATGTTGTGTTCCGAAAAAGAACTGGGTTTGGTTGCCGAAGCGCACGGCCTGATGGAATTACCTGCCGATGCACCCGTTGGCACTGACATCCGCGATTATTTGCAGCTAAATGACATGCTGATCGAAGTTGACCTGACACCCAACCGCGCCGATTGTTTAAGCGTCCAAGGCATTGCGCGTGAAGTGGCGGTGCTGAACCAAATCAACTGGCAAGCCGAAGCTGTTTCGCCGCCTACAGTGCGGCATGACCAAACCTTAGCGGTTAATGTCCTAGCACCTGATGCTTGCCCGCGGTATTTAGGCCGTCTGATTACTGGCGTGAATGTCTCCGCTGAAACGCCGTTATGGATGCAAGAACGCTTGCGCCGTAGTGGTGTGCGTAGCTTGGGGCCGGTGGTGGATGTCACCAATTATGTTTTGTTGGAGCTAGGCCAGCCCTTACATGCGTTTGATGCCGACAAACTCCAAGGTGGAATTTCCGTGCGCTGGGCAGTTGCCGATGAAGAACTGGCTTTGTTGAACGGGCAAACCATCAAACTGGATGCTGAAGCCTTGGTGATTGCCGATGACCAACAAGCCTTGGCTTTGGCGGGTGTGATGGGCGGCAGCGGCTCTGCCGTTAGTGATGCCACACAAAATATTTTCTTGGAGTGCGCGTTTTTTGCGCCGTACAGCATCGCTGGCAAAGCCCGCCGTTTTGGTTTGCACACCGATTCTTCACATCGTTTTGAACGGGGCGTGGACGCGACTTTGCAGGAACGCGCCATTGCCCGCGCCACCCGATTGATTATTGATATTGCTGGCGGCAGCGTTGGCGAAATTACCGAAGCGACAGCAAGCCAATTTCTGCCGCAACGTCCGGCGATTTGGGTCAGACGCCAGCGCGTAGCAAAAATCTTAGGGATGGTGCCCGATGATGCCACCGTCAACGGTATTTTCCAACGCTTAGGCATGGTGGTTGAAAATGTACCGGATGGTTGGCAAGTCACGCCGCCAGGATGCCGTTTCGATATTGCCATTGAAGTTGACCTGATTGAAGAAATCGCCCGCATCTACGGCTATAACCAATTGCCTAGCACCAGTTTGCTGATGCGGGCAGAATTGGGCAAAGCCACCGAAAGCGTGTTGGACATCAGCCGCGTTGCCGATTTGTTGGTGGACAGAGGTTATCAGGAAGCCATCACTTACAGTTTTGTCGATGAAGAAATTCAAGCTACCGTCGCACCTGATGATGAAGTCATCCGCCTGAAAAACCCTATTTCGTCGGAATTGGCGATCATGCGCACCAGCTTATGGTGTGGTTTGCTCAAAGCAGCCTTATACAACACCAATCGCCAACAAAACCGCGTCCGCTTCTTTGAAACTGGCTTGCGTTTTGTAAAAAAAGACGGTGTCACTCATCAAGAAAGCCGCTTGGCAGGTTTGGCCTTAGGCAGCGTCTTACCGGAACAATGGGGCGAAAAATCCCGTAAGGCCGATTTTTTCGACATGAAAGCGGATGTTGAGGCGATATTCGCCTTAACGGAGCGGGATGTGCGTTTCACCGTTGCTGAGCACACCGCCCTGCATCCTGGCCAATCCGCCAAGATCGAATCGTTGGCTGGCGAAACCATAGGCTGGCTAGGCATGTTGCACCCAAGCTTAGAAAAACAGCTTGGTTTTGATACGCAAGTTTTTCTGTTCGATCTCGATCAACAATTATTATTGGACAAACGGGTATCTTCATTCAAACCTTTATCCAAATTTCCCTCCATGCGTCGGGATTTGGCCTTAATTGTCAAAGAAGAAATTTCTGCTGATGATGTCGTTGACTGCATCAAAGACAGTGATGAGCCGACTTTACAACATGTCGTGATTTTTGACATATATCGCGGCAAAGGCGTTGACGATGGTAGCAAAAGCATTGCTTTAAGCTTATATTTACAAAACGATTTACAAACGCTGACCGATTCTGAAGTTGACGCGGTAGTGGCCAGGATCTTGGCAAAATTGACCAACCAAACCAATGCAAAATTGAGGGATTAAGAACATGGCATTAACAAAAGCTGACTTTGCGGAAAAATTGTTTGACGAGCTGGGCATGAACAAGCGCGAAGCAAAAGAAATGGTGGAATTGTTTTTTGAAGAAATCAAAAGTTCTTTGGAACAAGGCCAGCAGGTCAAAATTTCCGGTTTCGGTAAATTTGAGCTACGGGATAAAAGCAGCCGTCCGGGCAGAAACCCTAAAACTGGCGAAGAAATACCCATCACCGCCAGAAGGGTTGTTACCTTCCGGTCCGGGCAAAAACTTAAAGCCCGTGTAGAGGTTTATGCAGGAACCGGGCAATAACAATCGATTGCCCAAGATTACCTTAATAAACCGATGATCTTGGGCGAGCAGCCCATTTAGCATGACCAATGGTCATTTGATATAGTATAATGACCGACTTTTAGCCATTTAAAGGTTTTAAATATATTTCGGGGCGTAGCGCAGCTTGGTAGCGTACTTGTCTGGGGGACAAGTGGTCGCAGGTTCAAATCCTGTCGTCCCGACCAATAAATTCAATGAGTTAAAAATAGCAGTTTTTGCTAAAGTTCAAAAATAGCGGTTTCGGGTACTCATACGGGTACACTTTAGCGGGTTATTGCGTTAAAACTGATAAACCGAAAGTCCTTTGATGTTTCGGGTCACGCTTAAGCTCAATTCAAACTAATAAAAAGCTATCCGCAACAACTGCGGTATTTTTGCCATAAAAAAATGCTAAAGCTAATATCAGTTTTTTCATCACACACCTATCAGTCGGCTATAAAAGCCTTGAGGGTATAATCAGTTAGTTTGTTAGTCAATTACTTTTAATCTCAATCTGTCACTGTTCATGGCAAACGCGGTCATATCTTCTGGTTTCATTAGTCGCGCTCACAATACGGTTATCATGCACGCAGAGATGCGTCATTCGCTATAAATATTTAGCCAAATAGTCAATAGTTAACAGATTTTCCCCGTCAGGTGTGCCTATAATCTCGTTTGGCAATTGTGCCGTAACTGACTTTGGGGATTAACATGACTATTTTAAAACTGGCTTTACTGGGTATTTTTTTCTTGGCTTCGTTCCGTGTTGGTGCGCTGGATAATGACCTGTCCTATGGCTCTATTGCCGAAAGAGATGCCGTTATGGTTAAGCAACTAAAGGATTATGCAAAACAACTTAGTGAGCAGCTCCCCATGATGGTTGATGCTGAAACCCAAGCGTTTGGCGTTATTGCGCTCGACAAAGTAATGAGCTTTTCTTTCCGGTTCATCAATGCGGTTTATAATGAGGTCGATGTTGCCACACTTAAAAAAACATCCCTTGAAAATCTTAACGCAATTGCCTGTCAAGATAGCAAGGTCAAGATATGGATGGACTTTGGCATGTCTTACAACTACATCTATTATGACAAGAATAACCGGATCATCGCCAGAATACCATTCACCCAATACCATTGCTGATTATTAAATCTCAATCCGCCACTGCTTATGGCAATCGCGGGTTTCATTAACCGCGTTCACAATGCGGTCATCATGCCCCGTTAGCCCTTGATAATCCTTGACTCCAACGGTCACGACGAGCTCGATCAGCCGCCTATTTAGTATGACTTTCGGGCGTACATGTGCGCTACGTACATTCGGAACAGTAGTTAAATGTTAATTTCGACCCGTGCTGTGCTTAGGTTTCTCTGTTGATTTTTGTGCCGCAAGCCCTGCCATGCTTGGGTTTCCCTGTTGAATTTTGTTGAGAAATGTTACGCGGTTTTTTTTGTAAAGCAGACCGATTAATTCTCAAGGGTCACCTGATTCTTTTATTCTTGGCTACCATCTTAGTTAGCATCACCTTGGCTTCTGGGCGGGTTGCTCACAATGCGCTCATCATGACTCGCCAACCCCTTGGAAACACTTAACTCCCGCGCTCACGACGCGCTCACGATCAACACCTTACGGCGTGGAATTTTGACGGCGTTTTTGTGAGTACTTTTTTGCGTACATGATATGCGCTGTGGAATTTTTGTTAGTTAAGTTTATAAGTTGTTTTGTAAGATTGTCATAGAAGGCTGTGGAAAATCATCATTAAAATTGCCAGCTTCTAATGTCCCGCGCATCATCAATTCAATCGAGGAACTGAAAAATGAACTCCAAAATAATCGACAAGGCTTGCGACAAACTGCTGTCACTGTTGAGCAAGCTATCGCCAACGAGACAGGAACAGGAGATGGAGGAAATGTACTGGGAAATAAATCAAACCAATTTGATGTTCAGCCAGATAACGACGGACAGTCCGATGGCCTTTTGCCTGGATTTGTCGGAAGCACTAAAAGCAACGGAGGAAAGCCAAAAGGTGATGCTAATGCCGAAATACATCGCAATGCAAAAAGAACCAATGCAACTGTTGGTGTCGATGCTCCCGTAGAGAACAAATACAGATAGTGGAAGAGCGGTTATTTCATCTTGGTGGATTTATGTTGCAGTTTCGGTAATCTTGATCTGACATTACTGTCTTATATTCACAATTTCTAAAATCAAATGTTTTTGCCTCTTGGCTATTGTTGTTATCAGTAGCGTTTTCTTTTACGCTCTCAGCAACAGCCTTTTTAAAATGATCCAGCATTTTGATAACTTCGTCAGCCGTGCCTTTTTTTATAATCCTTTGGTAGTTGTTTTTTGTTTTTTGGGGGAGTGAGGCAATCCATTGACCAAACCTTATATCATTCATTATTTCTTCAAAATAAGGATGTGCGGCTATTATCTTTGCAAAATGAGCTTCTTTAACGGCGGCATTGATATTTTCAACACAATGGCTAGGATAATCATTTAATTTTTCTTGTAATTGCGTTGTGACTTGTTGGTAATAAAAGAGCCCAACCTCTTCTTGTGTTAATTTAGGATAAGTAGAATTAGCAGAACATTTACAAAATTCGTTTAGTTGAGCGTCCGAATACATTGAGTTTCCAGAATTTGCCCGACTGTTTTTAAAGCAAGATTCTGTATAGCGGTTTAAAAAATTTTCGTATGACACTTTTTGTGCTGGCTGGGCTGTTTTCGTTGTATGCAAGGGACTTGTCGCCATTACAGGGGCATTGGGTATTTGGTTGGGTTTTCCTGGACTATTATCCTTGCCAGATATTGCCGTAATAATGATAACTGCGCCAACAATAATTACCCCTATCCCTATATAGTTTGTACTTTTCTCTTCTGTCTGTTTTTTTTGTGCCGGTTCTACATTAACCGCACTGCTTACTTTTGGCGAGTAGGGCGAATTTATTTGGGCATTGCATTTCGGGCAGTGCCATTTAGTATCATAGGACGCCAGAAGCTCTTTTTTGCGCTCAAATCTTATGGTATGTTTGCAATTTATACAGGTGGTTTCGCGTGACCTGATGTCAGCAAGGTCATATTCCATTTTGTAGCCTAATGCCAAATATGGCGCGGATTTCCTTTGTTTTTCTTCGGCACTTTCTTTCCAAAAATGTCCGACAATAAAAGCCGAAATTATTGAAAGCATTACAGCACCACCAAGCTTGTTCTCATCAAATAACAGTGCAAATAAGAAAAATGCAATGGCTAAGCTCCACCACCAATAAAACCAAAAAGAAGGGGTAGGGAATTCTTGCTCAAATCTTTTCCCATACGCTTCCCTAAGCTTTGTTTCTTCGGAAAGTAGTTGGGCTTCTACAGAAGCCTCCCTCTTTTGCTGCTCAAGCAATCGTTGTTTTTGGACTTGTAATCGCTCTTGTTCGGCTATTTTTTCTTGTTGGAATGCTTCCGCTTTGGCTCGGTCGGCACTTTTAAATTCTTCGTATTTTATTTTTATGTCAGTGTCGGAAGCGGCTTGTTTAACTGCCACAATAGCTTCTTCAGGGCTACACCGAAAAAATTCATTGCCCTTGTCCCAAGCGTTGCCTACCCGTAAGTCTTTAAGAGACCTGTGGGTTGCTTGCTCAAGTTGGTAGGGCTTTTCAGTATATGCTTGATAATCGACAACATAGCCAGGTATTGCACCAGCATGTTCGAGTTCTTTTAAGCGTTTTTCTGGTTGTTTTGTTGTATGGCCAATTTTCACAATGTTTGGCGCATGGGGATTGCTAAGCACATAAACCCATCCATCTCCGGTTTCACTCATCCCTCGCCCCCCAAGTTCAAAAAGGTTTAAGCGTAGCCACCTTCAACCTATCAGTCAATGTAACAAATTGGCAAGAGCTTAAAAGATAAGTACTATAGCTAATTTTACTTAGCGGGTTTGGGCATGAAAGTATTTTTCACCGTGTTACTGTTGCTGTCATCAAGCTATTGCTATTCCGGCGAGTATAGCGATTGCATCCTTGAGAATATGAAAGGCGTTGTTACACGGTATGCCGCCTATCAGGTAAGACTGGCATGTAAGGAAAAAGTACTACCTTACGTACCAGCTAAATGTTTGCTTAAGGATGACAAAAACAATACGATGCCAGCTACAGAAAATCCTTTTGATACGTTTGACCGAATGGATGCTCTTGATATACTTTTATCAAAAGGAAGGGAAGACTGCATAAATAGCTGCCTAAATGCTTCATATTGGTCAAAACACTACGGCGATTGTAAGCAATAGATTTACCTATATCTTTGTTAATTTGTTCCCTGCAAAAATTCTATTTGGTTGAACCAAAAAACTTTTTTAGAAAAGGTTCTGTGTAATAGTGCAGAAGTGCAGGAAACGTCTGTAAGCCACGCCGTTATAAGGATGTGGTTATGGAATTTACACTTGGCCTGACGGAAGTCGCTATCAAGGCCAATGGCAAGATAACAATAAAAATGGCGAGGGCGCAATATTTGCCTCTGATGGAACTATCCAAAGGGCTGGTTTTTGGCGAGATGGTGAAATCACTGAAATTTCTAACTCATAACCGCCAAGCATTCATTAGATGTTTCTTTGTTCGGACAGCCCATCATTGCGGCTCTAGCCCTTACTCGCCGCTCGCCATTCGCTACTCGCCCCATCACATCTGGAAACTCCAAAAACCAATGGAAAAAGCGTTTTTTCAAGCCGATAGCAAACGCTTCCGCGACCGCTTGACCTTGCGGTGTTTGTTGTCCCTTCAGGAAACGGCGGTATTCGGCATCGGTAATCAGCTTGTGTTTATTGGCGTTGGTTTTTTCGATATAAAACTGGGCAATCGGCATCGCGGCGATTTCGGTTAACGTCCAGGCATCTTGGCTTTGGCTGAATTCCTGAAAGCGGTGTTTTTTGCTGTCGATTTGGTCTGGGGTGTGTTCCGGCAACAGCGACAATTCCCGCCAACGGTTAAGGATGCTCTCGAGTTGCTGCTCTATCACCGGATCGAACACCAGCAATTGCCCTGGTTTGCCGCGTTCGGCTTTATTTTTCTTTCTGAACAGGGCGGCAATGTCTTTTTCATCGCCGGGTTGGGTTTTAAAGGCTTCATCGGGTATGCCGCGTTCCAATTCCTCGCGTCTGGCGAAACCGACGATGGCGTTGCCGCATTTGATATGGTGGTCGAGAAAATTCAGCGGTTCGCCGGGGTTGTGCGCTTCCAGCCACAGCGCGACTTTGCAAAGCTCCACCGCCAAGGGATTTAAGTCCACGCCGTAAATGCACTGGCGGATAACATTGCGGATGGCGGCACGGAAGGCGGGCGGCGAGGGTTGTTCTTCTCCCGTGCGCACGATAGCCAGTTCGGTGGCTATGCGCCGTGCGGCGGCCAGCAGGATATGACCGGAACCGCAGGCAATATCGGCGACGCGCAGGCTCAATAACGCTTGCGCGGCGAGTAGGGAGTAGCGAGTGGCGAGCGGTAATGCGTCCCACAATTCAGCTAATTGGTTTTGCGTAAAAGTGAGCGGTGTAGGGCCAGCATCTGTTTGCCTAAAATCGTCGCTTCCGTTAGTAGTGGCTGCACTGCTTCTGTCGTGCAAAGACCTACCCGCTGGCTGAGCAACAAATGGGTTTCCAATTCCCGGAGACTGCCGTTCGCTATCCGCAGAAACTGTTGAAATTCCTTTGTCGAACGCCTTGCCCACCCCTCGGCTATGTTTGCCGGAATGGACGCTGCCGCGCGGCGAATCTGGCTGGTCATGCCAAACAATTCGTCCTTTGGATAACATTTCGTCAATGTGTAAGCGGATTCGGCCAAATTCATCGCCCGCTGCCAAATTTCCAGATCCTGATAAGATTCCATAAATCTCCTTTGCAAAAAAACCGCGTTGTTCAATGTCGAGGTTTTGCCAATCACCAACAGATACTTTTCGTGCTGACTCTAATTTGTCGGCAATTAAATAATCCAGAGAATGCTTGATGAGAGGTTGAACCAGTTCGTCCGGCGTGTAATGAGAACCCGTAGCTGAACGCTGGTCGCCTTGTTTAAAACCAAACTCTATGTTGGCGAGCGGCGAATGGCGAGTAGCGAGTGGAAGCTCTTCTCCATTTACCACTCGCCGCTCGCTGCTCGCCACTCGCCATATCATCGGTTGATATTCCAATAAGCCTTCATAGACTGAGCCGAATTCTTCGACATTCAGCGCGGCGTAATTGACGCGCAAGATTTGTTTGTTGTCAGGGTGTTGATAAAGGCTTAAGGCGCGTAAGCAACCCAGCAAGACATCATTACCCAAATTGCTTTGCCCAAGGATGGCTATGGCTTGCGGACTGAACAAATCGCCCGCTAACGGTGCTAAACCCAATTTGTGGGCGGTGGTTTCCGATTCAAAGAGTTCAAAGGTGGTGAGCAGTGATAGCCAAAGATCGTGGTGACGCGGGTCTGCCAGATGGCGTTTTTCGGCCAGGCGGCGCAAGCGTTGCAGGCTGTAGTAGTTTTGGAAAATGTCGCGGTGCTGAGATTTTGCGTTGCTGGGAAAGACCAGGCCGCGTTCTTCGATGACCATTAAGAACAACAGGCGGTAGATCAAATGCAGCAAATAGCTGTAGTAGGTTTCGGCGGTCAGTTGTCCTGTGTTGATTTGGTTACGGAGCGCGTCGTTATGGGGATGTTGCAGGAAACCGTTGGCGAAATCTTTAATGGCCTGTTCGACGGCTTTGCTGAGTCCTTCGCGTATGCCGCTTGAGGCATCGCGCCAAGCCAGAACGCGACACGTCCGGGTTGATGTATGTTTTAGTGACATAAAGCAAGTCATCCAGAGGCAGATACAAGGTTTCACGCAAACCGGCCACAATCGCCCCGGCAACCGCTCTGTCCATAGACCCCCTTGAGGGGCGTTGCCCTGCCTCTGTCCATAGACCCCCCTTGTGGTGGCATCCTTGCAGTCGTCTTCCAGCTCCGTTAGGGTGGTGTTTAAGGTATGGGCGCGATGTGAACGGTCTTCGGTGTCCTCGCGCTGTTGCCATTTCCTCGCCGTGCTACGGCTAATGTTGTACCGCCCGGCCAACTTCCGGCCTGACAGTGCCGAATCCTTGATTTCTTGGCGGATTATGGGCGTTGTCCTTGCTTGGGAATGGATGTGGTGGCCCATGTGCTTGTTTCCTGTTTAGCAGTCTGATAATGCTCTTGTAAATACGCTTTTGCCCGGAACAACGGTCAGCTACGGATGGGTATATGATCGTGCGGAACTATACACCTACAGTGTGAGCGAAGCACAAAAGCGCGTAGGCTGTTGTCGGGGCAAAGCGCATGAAGCATTCAAGGAGCTAGAAGCGCACGGGTTCATCAAGTTGATGCTGGAAGGTCACTTTAGCAAGCAATTAGCCCGAAAGTGGCGGCTTACTTTCAGAGAGTATCACGACCAGAAAGCCACGGACGAATGGCGAAACTGGAAACCAGAAAATTAAATTGCTTGTTCATAATATGAACAACTCATGCCGTATAGTGAACAGGTGTTCATAATATGAACGTATTTTTAAATGAATCAATAGGTTACGATTATTAATTTTAGCATTCAGTGTTCACTATGCGGGATGTACCTATTATTTACCATACACACCTGTTTTAAAAAGCAGCGACAAAGGCTTTGAGGGCTATTTAAACTTGGATAATCGACAGGCGCATGATTATTGAGTCGCTTGGCTAGGGTTACTGGCGAAACCAAGCGCGGGATGAATGTAACCGTGTCGGATTGCCTGAGTGCCTACCAGATTAAGAAACGGCGTGACGGCGGGGATTGATGCGATTGGTAGTTGTGCAAGTTGTTGATTTTGTTGGACGGGATTATTTATCCCGTCTATATCAATCAATGACTTAGCTTTTTTGCAATACGAACTCCAGTGCGCTTTTGATGACCGCACACAAGCCGTAAGTTACTGAAAAATAGTGCCTTATTGGCAGCGTGGACGCTTTCAAATCCCTCCCCGGAGGAGACATTTCAGCAGCGGGAAAAGTGGTCAAATGATAATTCGGAATTATCATTTGACCGTCTGAGCGTTTACCGGATAAAGAAACGGCGTGACACTGTTTGATAGTCGTTTCATAAACAAAGAGGAGTGTTTTGACGTGGGTAAAAGCGAACTCGGAGTTCGCTTTTGATGACCGCGAACAAGACATAAGTTACTGAAAAATAGTGCATTTTTTGCTGAGGGGACGCTTTCAAATCACTCCCCGGAGGAGTGATTTCAGCAGCGGGAAAAGTGGCTAAATGATAACTCGGAGTTATCATTTGACCGCCTGAGCGTTTACCGGATAAAGAAACGGCGGGAAGCCATTTAAGATGTTAAACGTGTTACCCTGTAACCTGTATTTAATATATTAAACAGGTGAATCATGGCATACGACGGCACGGGCAGCATTAGCGAGGCGGTGGCGGCCTTATATGGACTATCCCCAAAGAGTTCGGCACAGATTGCCGGGTTAATCAAACTGGCAAAAGACGGCCTAGGCATAACCAGCAAATCCAAACGATTGCCTGATAATGGCAAGCTGGCGATTTACCGCTGGCATTACGAACACTTAAGTTCTGTTCAAAATGTTAAACAGCGTGAGTCTAGCGAATCTGGCGCGTTGCAATCGGTGGCTGATGGCGTTATTGGCAATAGCCAACCGATAGGCGAATCCCAAGCACTACCCGCCGCCAATGCTGTTCAAAATGTTAAACAGAACGTACCCGCCACGTTTGCCAATGATGACCGCGACAACTTAAGGCCAGATGATTATGGGCAAGTTCATTTTGCCGTCACCTTTAGCCACCAAGGGCAACCTAAGCGTACCACAGTGATGCTAGAAGGTTACTTTGTGAAAGCGTTACAGCGTAAACATGGCATGGACAACAACGCGGCAATCAGGGCATGGATAGAACAGGCTATTAAAGCCGATGGCGTAAGGTTTGATAGTGCCATGCCGCTAACAAAACAAGTTAAGCGCATGATGATTGAATCGTTTGTTTAACATGTTAAATGGTTTGCCCCAAACCAAACCCACACGGCTTAGGGGGCATGAACCACAAGCACAGGCCGCCTCATGTGATAACGTAACAATCACAAGATGATTCATATCTGAATGATAAACAAATTCAAGGCATTACCACAACCAAACCCAAGCACAGCACGGGATTGGAAGACATTTACCACAGGCAGAAACTAGGCGTAACGCCGTGTTAAGGCGGCATGATGTAATTACCGCATCTTTAGATTCAGAATACAACGACAGGGAAAATAATCCCGTTCCTATTCAACCCCCTGCCAGTATGATGTGAATTAAATAACGCAACAGGAAACCCAAGCACGGCGCGGCTTGTAGAGGATTTGAGCCAATAATAATTCACAATTTAGTACGCGATTGCTGAACACAAAACCCACCAGACGGAAGCAACCCCATGAATAACAGAACGATGGAAAAAGCCCGCAATGCCCCACGGTGCGGCGCAAAGGCCAGAACCACTGGCAAGCCCTGCCAATGCCCCGCCATGCCTAACGGGCGATGCAGGATTCACGGCGGCAAGTCCACGGGCGCACCGAGTGGCAAAGGGAACGGCAATTACAAAAATGGCAAGTACACAAAGCGGCATAAGGAACTTAAAAAGGCCACCCAAGCAATAAAGGCCGCGATACGGCAAAACGACCACGACAAGGCGGACAGACTGATAGACGGGCTAGAAACGATGCTGGAGTGACCAAGCGGTTAAGACTGGCACAAAGGATGATAAAGAACGCCTTAACTGGATGCCTGAAATCCGGCAACGGTTGCGGTAATTGATGGTGTTTTATTGTAGTTATTTCTAATACAATAGTGTCCAGTCATTTATTAATCAAAGGTGTATATTCTGTGGCAATCAAATCAAGCACATTTGGCAGGGTTGAACTCAGCGGCAAAGATGCGGCGCGGTTTGTCCAGCATATCAACGAAGACAAGCCGAACCCGTTGGCATTGGCGGCTCTGGCGCGTGGTCGTGCCATCAGCGAAAAAATCAACAAAGGCGAAGCGTTTAAATTAAAGCGCAATGCCTGATTCCGGTTACACCATCCGCAAACTTGAAGCATCCGATACCGTCCAAAACTTCAAGACTGGCAACCCGTCATTCTTGCCGCTAAAAACCTTCCTGCAAAAACAAGCCAAGCAATTCCAGCAATCCAGTGTTGCACAAGTGATGCACGAAAAATGGCACAATCTGCACTAACTGGATTGGCGCAAGGTATCAACCCCACCGAAAAAAAGCGTACTGATAGGATCAAGAAGATGACCTTATCAGAATTGATGACTAAGTACATCGAACAAAAAGGCTTAAAATTAAACTCAGGTACAGCAGCCGACTATCAGAAAAAACTTAACGAGGGTTTTCCCGACTGGCTGGATAAGCCCGTTAATACAATCACCCGAGAAATGGTGGCTGCACGTCACAAGAATTTACCCGGCAACAGCATAACCAAAGATAACAAAATGCGCATACTTCGTCTTTTGATGCGTTATGCACTGGCATTAAAGATTATCGAGGAAAGCCCGACCGATATACTTAAAAAATCAGAGTTGGCTTTATGGAGCAAGCCTACCCGCAAGAGTCGAATTATTCCCGTTGACCGTTTAAAAGATTGGTATGAAGCAGTGTTACAACTCACCAACCCTAAAGCAAAAACTTACCTGTTGCTGTTGCTTTATACAGGATTGAGGGCCAATGAAGCACTGCACCTGGAATGGAAAAATGTAGATTTCAAGAACGACAATCTAACCGTCATGGACACAAAAAATCACAGCAACTTCACAACCTACATTCCCATCCAATTAAAACCCTACTTGCGAAATCTGTTTGAAGTGACTGGAGGCAACTTATATGTATTTCCTGGCGACAATGCCGATGGCGTGATGGCAATTCCACGCTGGCCTTTAGATCAGGTTACTTTAAAAACAGGTGTGGAATTCAGCAGTCACGATCTTAGGCGAACCTTTGCCACTATTGCCGAAGCATCATTATTGCCTGAAACAATTATTAAGCGACTCTTGAATCACACTACCGACAACTGTGTAACAGGTGGCTACATTCGCACCGAAGCCAACACCATGAAACAGGCCATTGATCGTATTGCCGGTTTTATTCAAGATCACGTCAAACCTGATAATCAGAATGTTGTTGCCTTAAAAACAGCCCACCAATAGCGAACGCAGCTATCTGATTTTTGTAACACTGCTTAATCAAGTCTAACCTGACGGGGCGAAAATCGGACACCTTCAACTGGTTGGTTTTGAAGGCCACATTTGAATGAATGTAATGTATATGCCCAGGAAACCGATTGTGGAAATTTGCAAGAAAACGGGCATTGAATTTTCAAACCACGACCTAAAACGAACCTTTTTAACCATTGGCGAAGCGGCAATGATACCGTTCTCTTTATTAAAAGCGCTGGCAAACCACAAAACGGATAATGACGTGACTGGCGTGTTCGGCGGCTATTTCAACCCTGAATCCAAAACTCTTAAGGCGGCAATGTGGAAAATTGCCGACTATATTCAGTCTCATGCGGTGGCAACTGGAGACAATGTTCATTTTTTGTAAAAGCGAGTGGGGAATAAGCAGCAATACCAGATCAAAAAATCCATCGCATCGGTAGCTCAGGCACATTGAAAGTGTGGGTGAAATTGAATCGCCGATGCCCTTTGATTGGTAAAATGTATGGTGCATAGCTAAATCGCAAATACCCCACGATTTTCTTGAAAAATACCCAGCTTTACTTTGTTATGAGTTTTTCGTGGTTATGCCTAATATTGAAATCACTCTGACTTTAACCTGCAAAAGCTGTAATACCTTCAATAGAACCAAACCAATCCTGCCCAATAGAAATTTGATCGGCTGGTTAATTCAACAAAGCTGACGACCATCAAACCAAAGAGAATGAAAACATAAAGCCTCTAGGTACGTGCTTTAAAAATTTTACCCATCAAGTCTTTGTAGTATCAAATTGATCATGGCGATATAGATGAACGCCTCTCTGGATTCGGCAGGAATGAAACCCAAAAAGCTCAAAGAAATTATCTGAAAATAATTTTTTCAAGCCTGCCCCTAATAAAACTTGACAAAACTTGACTCCAAAATATACTTGGCTCATGCAAAAAAGACTCAATACAAAAAATACTCAGAAAGCCATTGAATCGGCGGGGCTTACTCAAACCGCAGTTGCAGATAGGCTTGGTGTTTCTAAAGAAGCTGTTTCTCAGTGGCTGAATGACAAGTCATTTCCGCGACCAAATAAATTACTTCAACTAGGTAAGCTGCTAAATCTCTCCATCCACGAATTAGTAATCAAAGAAGAGCCAAACACTCCCAAAATCGCCTTTCGCAAAATGAAAGGTACTAAAACCAAGGATCATCATATCGAGAAAGCCCAGGAAATAGGGCGATTCTTACGACAATTGGTTCCTTTTTTACCATTCGATACATTGGAAATGCCGCCTGTGTTCAAGTCACCGAGTTGTGACTATGAATTTCTGCGAAAGGCCGCTGCGAAAGTTCGGGAAGACATTAACTTGGGCTCGACCGATACCGTTGACTTTAATCATCTGATTCGTCGTTTTCGCGAACTCCAGTCGGTCGTTGTACCTGTATTGTGGGGTAGTAAGCAGCGCCATGAGAACGCTATCCATATTTATTTGCCAGACTCTCAGAGTACCTGGGTATACCTCAATCTCGATACTAATATCCATGATTTCAAATTTTGGATGGCGCACGAGCTGGGTCATTGCCTGTCACCTAACTTAGAAGGTGATGAAGCCGAAGATTTTGCCGATGCCTTTGCAGCAAACTTGTTGTACCCCCATGAATTGGCAGAGAAGGCCTATACCAGCGTCATGCGGCAAACTTCTAGCGCAGCAAAAATTGCCCATGTAGTTGCCCTTGCTGATGCGCAAACCATTTCGCCGTATACCGTGATTGGACAAATCAATAATTATGCGGCTCATGCGCTTCAACCGGAAATTAGACTAAGCAACGCTTTTCACGGTGCAGTAACCAACTTCAACAAGAAATATCTTAATCTAAGCGACGCACTATTTGGCGATATAGAGCTGGACGATGACGGCAAGCCCTGCGCACGGGATTATATTTCCAAAGTCGAGCACGCATTCGAAACACCATTTTTTGACCTGTTGCGCCACTATTTAAAGCAACACAATAAAGGCCCTGGCTTCGTTCAGACTGTATTGGATATGCCACTCCTAGATGCACGGAGTATCCACACAGAGTTGAGCTGATGCCGCAGTCAAAAATACTTGTTGATACCAATGCTTATCTTAGGCTGGCCAAAACCATTCGCCCCTTGTTGTTCATGCCCTTTGGCGATAACGAGTACTGCTTATACATCCTCCCTGAGCTCAATGAAGAGCTAAAAAGCCACAAACTACAAAACGCCTTCTATTGGGTGACAGAAGATGAATTCGCAGAGAATCGCCAGCACTTTCCAAACATTGGTCAAAAGCAGAAGAAAGCCATCGCTCAAACGTTCGATTACCTGTGGGACTATGTGCAAACTGATCTGCCGGGCCCCTCTCGAGTGGATGCTCTATATTTAGCCTATGCAATTGAGCTGGACATCCCGGTAGTCACCGATGACCAGGATATGACCGCTCTGGCCGGTGCGTTTGATGCCAAGGTTATGCCCACCTTAGAACTGCTGAAAATGATGCAGGACTGCGGTCACACCGATTTGAAGACCATCAAAGGGCTTTGCGATTATTGGCGGCACATCGGAGACCGACCCGCCAACTTGGAAGCGGACTTTAAACGCCTCTTCTCTGGTCAGTAATTGACCTATAAATAATCAGCTTAACAAATGGATAATTGAGACGTTTTATAAATAAAACGTGTTGAATTCTTTGTGTTTTTTCGTAATCTGAGCACTTGCCATTTAATATTAAGAAAACTACTAAACCATGAATCGAGCCAATGCCGAACAACTCTTAAAAACCGCCTTAGCCAACCCTTCTGTCCAGTTCCGTGAAGGTCAATGGGAAGCGATTGATGCCTTGGTTAACCAACGGCAAAAATTGTTGGTGGTGCAGCGCACCGGTTGGGGCAAAAGCTCAGTGTATTTTATCAGTACCAAAATTTTTCGTGATCGAGGCATGGGCCCTACCATTATCGTGTCGCCTTTACTTGCACTAATGCGCAATCAGATTGAATCGGCGCAGCGTTTAGGCATTGATGCGGAAACCATGAATTCGACTAATCGAGATGATTGGCAGTCCGTCACTCAGCGTATTTTGAACAATCAGGTAGACTGTCTTCTAATTTCCCCCGAACGTTTGGCGAATGATCAATTCGTAGAAACAGTGTTGCAACCAATTGCTGATCGTATTGCTTTAATGGTGATTGATGAGGCGCACTGTATTTCCGCTGGGGTCATGACTTTAGGCCCGACTACCGTCGTATCGTGAATATTCTGCGCCAGTTACCGGCCAATACCCCGGTTCTGGGTACCACAGCTACAGCCAACAACCGAGTTATTCTGGATATTCAAACTCAGCTGGGCGATATTCAAATCCAAAGAGGGCCGCTGATTCGTGAAAGCTTGAAGCTGCAAAATATTGTGTTGCCCGATCAGGCATCGCGTTTAGCCTGGTTGGCGCAAACTATTCCACAATTACCCGGCACAGGCATTATTTATACACTTACCACGCGTGATGCCGAGCAAGTAGCTGAATGGTTAGTGAAAAATGGAATTGATGCCAAGGCCTATCACGGCAGTATTGAGGCGGTAGGCTTCGACAACAGCAATGTTTACCGCCAGCATCTGGAGGATTTGTTGCTGAATAACCAGATGAAGGTGTTGGTTGCCACTACCGCTTTAGGCATGGGTTATGACAAGCCAGATTTAGGTTTTGTGATTCACTATCAGGCACCTGGCTCGATTGTGGCTTATTATCAGCAAGTGGGACGTGCAGGTCGTGGGATTGAAAATGCTGTGGGTATTCTAATGTCTGGCAAGGAAGATCATGATATTCATGAGTTTTTCCGCCATTCCGCCTTTCCTTCCGAAGAACAAGTAAATGAAATTCTTGATATCCTAGAACAGGCCGATGGCCTAAGCATTAGTGGAATCGAAGAACGAACTAATCTGCGCCAAGGACAAATCGAAAAAGTGCTTAAACTGCTGAGTGTTGAGAGTCCCGCACCGATCATCAAACTAGGCAGCCAGTGGCGTAGAACGTCCGTGACTTTCGTGATGGATCAGCAACGCATTACCCACCTTACCCAACAGCGAGAGCAGGAATGGGATGAAATCCAGCAGTACCTTACGCATAAAAGTTGTTTGATGAGCTACTTACGCCAAGCATTGGACGATACGAATGTCAGCGATTGTGGCAAATGCGTGTCATGTTTGGGTCAGCCTGTCTTAGAAATCGTTATTGATCACATGCGTACGCACAATGCGGCCAGTTTTTTAAAACATGCGGAAATTCCTATAGAGCCCCGTAAGCAAATTTCACAATCGAAAGCATTTACGATATATAAGTTTCCATACAGATTAGGTAATTTAGCTACTCAAGAAGGGCGTGTGCTATCTCGCTGGCGTGATGCTGGCTGGGGTAACCTAGTTGCCGATGATAAGAGCAACAACCATTTTCGTAATGAATTGGTAGATGCCGTAGCCGAGATGATCAGACAGCGCTGGAAACCTGATCCTTATCCTACCTGGATATGTTGTGTGCCGTCTATGAATCATACGCGGTTAGTACCAGATTTCGCTCAGCGATTAGCTACCAAGCTCGGCATTCCGTTTCTTAACGCAGTGACCAAAGCCAAAGCGAATCAACCACAAAAGACCCAGCAAAACAGTTTTCACCAATGTCACAATTTGGATGGCGTCTTTGCTATTCATCAACCTGTCCCGAATGGAGCTGTATTGCTGGTTGATGATATTGTCGATTCAGGTTGGACATTGACAGTAATCGGGGCATTGTTACAACAAGCAGGCAGCGGTATGGTGTTTCCTGTTGCCCTGGCTTCCACTTCAATAAAAAACTAAAGATAGATGAATTTATCACCAACCGCACAAGCCACATTGTTGCTGACCAGTTACTTCACTAAGCCACAATTTGACGCAGAAAAGCCATTAACGAACACTGAATGGGGACGATTTGCACTGTGGCTAAAGAACAAAGGCGCTACTCCGGCTGATTTGTTATCGGGGCAGCCAGACGAGCTGTTGAGGGGCTGGTGCGACAATAAAGTCACCATTGAGCGCCTTTTGGCGTTGCTAGAGCGGGGTCATAGTTTAGCACTTGCTGTAGAAAAGTGGCAACGTGCTGGTTTATGGGTGGTAACTCGCTCCGATGCCGTATACCCGAGGCGCTTGAAGTCACGCTTGAAGACCGATGCACCTCCTGTGTTATTCGGATGTGGCAACAAAGAATTGTTAAATACAGGCGGAATTGCCGTTGTTGGTTCTAGAAATGCTTGTGATGAGGATTTGAAATTCACGCATGAGCTTGGAGCCAAAGCTGCTACTTGCGGGACTGGTATTATTTCTGGTGGTGCGAGAGGCGTGGATGAAACAGCTATGCTGGCTGCGATGAATGCCGGAGGTAATGTGATTGGCGTGATGGCAGATAGCCTGCTGAAAGCGGCGACGGCCTCAAAATGGCGCAAAGGGTTAATGGATGGCAACTTGGTATTGGTATCACCGTTTTACCCAGAAGCAGGCTTTAATGCTGGTAATGCCATGGCACGAAACAAATATATTTATTGCTTGGCAAATGTTTCGCTAGTCGTTCATTCTGGCGCAAAGGGGGGAACCATTAATGGTGCGGAAGAGAACCTGAAAAAAAAATGGGTACCGCTATGGGTAAAGCCGACCAAGGACACCTCTGCGGCTAATAGTTTGTTAGTTAATAAAGGTGGCTATTGGTGCGCTGAAAATATTGAACAACTTGAACTATCTTCGCTTACTGAAGTAACTTCATTAAATACAGTGAATACTTCAGAAAACCAAAATGACTTGTTTTCGCAGACTGACGACCAACCGGATATCTTCTCAGATGTTATTGGTGAAGCGGAGCCCCTGACTTTAAAAATCACAAGTACGGAATCGCAGTATGTTTTGGACATTGAGCCAGAACCCAAGTTAACTAATTCCGATAGTGATTCAGAGGTCATGCAACAAGTTTATGAAGTAGTAGATTTTTATCAGTTATTTCTCAAAGAGTTACTTCGACTTACAAAAGACCCTTTAACAGCAGTAGAAATTATTGCGCAAACCCAATTGCATAAGTCACAGGTTGCTGAGTGGCTTAAGCGGGCTACTGACGATGAGCATGTTAAGAAGCTCAATCATCCGGTGCGTTATCAACGACAATTGACTCTAACTAGAAATCTACTGTCTTAAATGATCAATGACCGATAAAAATATACCGTGTTGAGGATACCCTGATGAGATTCGTAGCTACCTGCAGATAATAGTAGTTTGCACACAACCAACCAAGACTAACCCCATTCCGCACTCAAACTCTCCGCCTGCTCCAACACCAGTTGTACGGCTTCTTCCTGTTTCCCTGGCGGGTATTTGTATTTGCGTAGTATCCGCTTCACCATCAGCCGTAAGCTGGCCCTTACGCTTTCGCGCACCGACCAATCGACGCTGACGTTTTTGCGTAAATTCTCAGCCAGTTCATGGGCGATTTTTTTCAGGGTCTCGTCACCGAGTTCACGGACGGATTCTTCGTTGTTCGCCAGGGCATCGTAAAAGGCCAGCTCATCATTGTTAAGCCCCAAGTCAGCGCCGCGCTCCGCCGCTTCCTTGAATTTTTTCGCCATCTGGATCAGCTCTTCAATCACCTGTGCGGTTTCAATAGAGCGGTTCTGGTAACGGAGGATGACATTGCTGAGCAATTCCGAGAATTTATGTTGCTGGACGATATTGCTGGCGAAACGGGCTTTTATTTCGCCTTCCAGCAAGCGTTCCAACAGCTCCACGGCAAGGTTGCGTTCCGGCAGGTTGCGGACGTCGTTGAGAAAATCCCGGTCAAGAATGCCGATATTGGGTTTATCCAAGCCAACGGCGTTAAAAATGTCCACGACTTCTTCTGAGACGACCGCCGAGCCGATGATCTGGCGGATAGCCAGTTCGCGTTCTTCATTGGTTTTCTTTTTGCCGCTGATCTCTTTCTTGGTCAGCAACACTTTAACAGCTTGGAAAAAAGCCACTTCTTCCCGCTCAGCCTTGGCTTCATCCAAGGTGCAACATAACGTGAAGGCTTTGGACATCGCCAGGGCGGTATCGCAGAAACGCTTCTTACCTTCTTTGATGCCCAGCACATGGTTGGCGGTTTTCGCCAATATGCCATGACCACCCGTTAAGAAACCGCTGTAATCAAAGCCATGCAACATGGCTCGAAGAATATCCAATTTTTCTTCCAGTACCGCGTAGGCTTCATGGGCATCAACGGTGGGGCGGCCTCGGCCTTTGCTGGCGGTGTATTCTTTTAAGGCTTCTTTCAAACTGTTGGCGATGCCAATGTAATCGACCACCAAACCGCCTTGTTTGTCGCGGAACACGCGGTTGACACGGGCGATGGCCTGCATCAGGTTATGGCCTTTCATCGGTTTGTCGATGTACATGGTATGCACACAGGGTGCATCAAAGCCCGTCAGCCACATATCGCGGACAATCACCAACCGTAACGGGTCGTCTGGATTTTTAAAACGTTTCTCCAAGCGTTTTTTGGTTTGCTTGGAATAGATATGCGGACGCAACAAGGGTTTGTCGCTGGCGGAACCCGTCATAATGATTTTGATGGCGCCATGTTCTGGATCGTCATCGTGCCAATCTGGGCGGAGGGCGATAATGGCATTGTACAAATGCACACAAATTTCCCGGCTCATCGCCACGATCATGGCCTTGCCGGATTGCGCCTGGCTACGCTCCTCAAAGTGTGCTATTAGGTCAGCGGCAACTTGCTGGATGCGCGGTTCAGCGCCAACCACTTGCTCTAGTGCCGTCCATTTGCTTTTCAGGCGGGCTTGTTGGTCGTCTTCCTCATCTTCCGCCAATTCATCAACTTCTGCGTCAATGTCCGCCAATGCGTCTTGTTTCAAACCGAGCTTGGCTAGGCGAGATTCAAAGTAAATCGCCACCGTCGCGCCATCCTCACGGGCTTGCTGCATGTCGTAAATGTCGATGTAATCGCCGAACACGGCGCGGGTGTCGCGGTCTTCGGAGGACACGGGCGTGCCGGTAAAGGCGACAAAAGTGGCATTGGGCAGTGCATCGCGTAAATGCTGGGCATAGCCGACTTGATACACCATACGTGGTTCGGCTGCCATTGCTGCCGATGGGGTTTGCGTCGCGCTTGTGCCCGAAAGGGTATACCCCGACACCTCATCGTCTTGTCGGGTCACGCTGGCGCTAACCCGACCTACAGTAGAGACAGTCTTAATTTTCGCGGCAAAACCGTATTGGGTGCGGTGCGCCTCATCGGCAATCACCACAATATTTTGGCGGTCAGACAACATGGGGAAACTGTCTTCATCTTCGCCTGGCATGAATTTTTGGATGGTGGCAAAGACAATGCCGCCGGAAGGCCGATTGGCTAACACGCGCCGTAAATCTTGGCGGGTTTCGACTTGCACTGGTTGCTCGCGCAGTAAATCCTGCGCCAAGGAAAATACCCCGAACAATTGCCCGTCCAAATCGTTGCGGTCGGTAATCACCACAATCGTCGGGTTTTCCATCTCCGGTTCGCGCATCACACGGGCGGCGAAACAGGTCATGGTGATACTTTTGCCCGAACCTTGGGTATGCCAGACCACGCCGCCTTTGTGCGAACCGCCCGGACGCGAGGCCGCAATCACTTGGACAATGGCAGTCCGCACCGCGTGGAACTGATGATACCCCGCGATTTTCTTGACCAACGTGCCGTCATCTTCAAACAACACAAAAAAGCGCAGGAAATCCAACAAATAAACCGGAGCCAAAACCCCACGCACCAGCGTTTCCAATTCATTAAACTGCCCCAACGGATCAAGCGCAACACCGTCTATGGTGCGCCATGCCATAAAACGCTCGGTATCCGCCGACAGCGAACCCATCCGCGCTTCCGTACCGTCCGAAATTACCAGCACTTCGTTATACTGGAAGACATCGGGGATTTGCTCTTTATAAGTTTGCAGTTGGTCAAACGCTTTCCAAATATCGGCGTTCTCATCAGCCGGATTTTTCAGCTCCAGCAACACCAGCGGCAAGCCGTTGATGAATAGAATAATGTCAGGGCGGCGGGAATATTTTGCCCCCTTGATGGCAAACTGGTTGATTGCCAGCCATTCGTTTTTCCCTTCTCCCTCTGGGAGAAGGTGGCCCGAAGGGACGGATGAGGGTGTATCCCAATCCACCAGCCGGACAAAATCGCCGCGTGTTTCGCCGTCTTGTTGATATTCAACAGGCACACCGTTGACCAATAAGCGGTGAAAATGCCGATTGGCGGATAACAACACAGGCGTGTCCAGATTCAACACCTGTTGCAGCGCATCTTCACGCGCGACCAATGGCACCAAGGGATTCAGGCGATTGATTGCCCTGCGTAAACGTTCGACCAATACCACCTGAGCATAATGGCTACGTTCAGGTGCGACACCATCAACGGCAATGTCCGGGCCATAAATAGCGGTATAGCCAACATCCGCCAGCCAGCTTAGGGTTTCTTGTTCGAGTTGGTCTTCGGTCATTTCGAATTTTCCATCTGCATTTAATTGATTAAAACCCAATATACGTTTTGCTTTAAAACACTTAACTATTTGAATTATTATGTTTTTTATGTAAAAACAATAGGTGTCGCGATTTGCATTAAAACACTCTTTATGCCCAAAAAGGCAAATAGCGGGCATAGCGGGTTGAAGTGCTATCAGACTCGTCGGCTTTGATTAAACCCGCATCTTTGGTTGCTCCAATCACCAATGAAACGGTCGCCGCTTTCGACTCCAGCAGCTTGAACCGTTCCCTTAGGCTCTGGTTGGACATACGATGGTTGCTCACATACTGTAAGCAGCAATGTTGATAACAAGCCCGTATACGATCCGGCTTGCTCATGTCGGCAAAATCCTGATGGGCAAAAAGTATTGCAGTTGTCCGTGTTTCACCGACACGAAAATCTGGGGCCGGCAGTTGAAAAACCTCGGCAGCATCAATGACCTTATCGATCCCGCTACCTTTTTCTTCACAAATCCCCATCCGCCGCATCAAATCAGCCAACCGCTCATTACGGGATCGATACTCGTCGATAAAACGCTCCACTTTAATCGATGGCAAACCGGGGTTGGATATTTCCAGGCGGTCGGCATACATTTCTATCATCACCGACGTGCCTGAGGTTTGGAAATCCTGGTGGATCAGGGCATTGGCAATTAATTCACGAATGGCCTGGCGAGGGAACATCTTCACTTCTTCGCGTACCACCTGTTCTATGTAACGGTTTTGCGGCGCAGCGGAATGCACAAAATCAACCAAACTCTCGAAACCGACCGCGTAGCCTTTAACCCCTGGTTTATCCTCACGGGTAACCAGTTTGTTGATTCCTTCGTAAATCACTACACGCGGCGACTTGCGTGCCAATTCTGGCGAGAAGCTGTCCAGACGTTTAGCCAGCATAATCGCCGCCAGATGGGTTACCAGCCAACCCTCTGAACCCTCAACGATCAAGCGTTCTTTAGCCAAACGTGCCAGCACACCTTCACGGGAAGTGGGATAAGGTAGCCCGATTAATTCAAAGAAGGATTGCGTATCCAAAAGCGCAACCACCTCGTCAGCCGTCACATTTTGCTTTGCCGGTTGCTCAAACCAGTCCGGTGCGCCTTCCGCTAAAATTCGGCGCAATTGATCAGAACTCATAGGGACCAAGTCTTCGCCAGCCCTCATCAGATAAGCACCTTCCAAGTGAAGCGGTGTTCCTACAGGGCGGGGAGGAATTTCAAACACCAACACCCTGCCATCTGGGTGCTGCAATTCAGTTATTTCAACCCGAAAACCCAGGGTTTCCAGAATCCTGGCTTTTATGTCCCCCAGATTTTGAAACGCTTGAGTGCCAACGATTTTGCGGGGCGGCTTGTCCGTGACACCCAACACGAGATGCCCGCCGCTTTCATTCGCCAAGGCCACGCAATAACGCAACAATTTAGCCTTGTCGAATTGCTGCTTGGCTTCCTTGAATTCGAGATGTTCATTTTCCCGAGGCGTGCTTAACCAATATGTCAACGTATCCAATGTAATCATGTGGTTTCCTCAAGCATGGCCTCGGCATCGGGCAAGCGTAATTGACCGGAGATTAGGCGGGGGAGTAGGGTGTCGCGGAGGGTGGTTAGGGTTCTGATTTGTTTTTCGTTTTCTATGATTTTGGAGTCTAATGGTGACGCAATTTCATCAAAGATTTGCATAACATCAGGTGTTGGTTTTATTACTGGCAATCCTTGAAAGTCCTTTTTGTTGATTGATCCAAATACTGTTCCTTCAGAATTAAACAAGTGAAATCTTGTCTGTAAACCTCGCGCGGTATAAAAAGCAAAGCTTTTATAATTTTTCGAGTGTCGCAGCCCTGCAACTCCACGACCTAAACAACATTTTTCCATAGCCATGTTTACGTCACCAACAGGCGCACGGACGCTAACTAAAACATCGCCAAATTCGGCTAGTCTTGTGGGTGCAGTACAAAAAATTCGTTGTGTGGGGAATCGAAAACCGAAATCTGTTCGGCCTTGATAAAATGGAATTCCTTCGCCTGATTCATTATAAGTATGACCTGGTGGTGATTGCCCCATAGTCAAAATAAAGGATTCTTGAACTGTTGATAGTTTCCAGCCATCCGGCATTAAGCCCAATTCAGATTCCTCAAAACTATCTGGAAACAGCGCGGCGGTGGCTGCATCCATGCCTTCCGGTTCGCGACCTTGCTGTTTTGCGTGTACGGGGTCAAAATCCACAAACCACGATTTGAACAGGGCTTGGGCAATGGCTTCTAGGGTAGTGTTGGTTTCGCGTAGTAGGGTGATGCGGTCGTCTAATGCTCCCAGTATCGTAGCAATTTCCTTTTGATGCACTAACGGAGGAATAAGCAATTCATATTGCGGAATTTCTCTACACTTCAAACTATCGAAGACAGCACCAACATTAATGTATTTTTTAACTTGTTCCCACCAACCTGGCCCACGAATTAGCCAGCGCAAGAATTTGGGATTGACTGTTGTTCCATCAGCACGAAGAATTACCAAGTTTTGGCCTATAGCACATTCAAGCCCTCGCGGTACAACGGCACTATCACCTGAGTTGCAACGACGCACAACAATTACGTCGTCTTCTTGTGGCTTAAGTTTTTTTGTCCAATCCAAATAGTCTGATTTAGAAATCAGACGAACACCTTCAAGTGTTATGTGTCCATTTTTTAATTGAGGAATTGCTATATACGGGTAACCTTCATCTGCATGAGACGGTGTTCTATGGTCGCAATCAATTAGAGAAACCCCTGCATTTTTTAGTGTCATTTTCTGCCATATTAATTCAGGCGCGTAGGTCGTGTTTGTAAAGCCTAACATGACATTTTCCGCCACATCCGCCTCTGTTTCATTCTTATTCTTTACCATCAGAATCCCCCATTTCTCCGCCCAGTTCCGCTTCTATTTCGGCAATGCTGGGTAAGTTGCTTGCAAGCGTTTCCGGCAGTTCACGCATAAGCTGGTATTCAGCCACGCCGATGGGTTTGTCGATGCCGCGCAGGGCGTACTCGGCGATAGCACGGTTTTTGTCCTGACAAAGTAACAAACCTATGGTGGGTTGGTCTTGCTCATGTTTGAGTTTGTCGTCCACCAAATTACAGTAAAAATTGATCTTGCCCGCATATTCTGGCTTGAATGCACCGCGTTTGAGTTCAATCACCACGAAACAGCGCAATTTCAGATGGTAAAACAGGAGGTCGATATAAAAATCGTCTTCACCAACCGAAACCAGATATTGCCGACCGACGAATGCGAAGCCTTGACCGAGCTGAAGCAGGAATTTTTCCACATGCCGTACCAGTCCAGTTTCGAGTTCACGCTCGTGAAAATCGTGTTCCAGGGTGAGGAAATCAAACAAATAGGGGTCTTTCAGGGTTTGCTGCACAAGATCAGATTGTGGTGCCAGCAGTTGGGTGCTGAAATTGGTCACTGCTTGGCCTTGCCGCAAGTGGGCACGGGTCTCAATTTGCATCGCCAAAATGTTACGGCTCCAGCCGTGCATTAGGCTGTACATCATGTACCAGCAACGCTCCGATGGAGCTTTGACTTTTTCTAGCAACAAGGCGTGATGCCCCCAAGGAATTTGCCAGAGTAGGTTTTCGCCATCCATTAATGCCACAGGCTGTGGCATTTTTAGCCCGTGTGTTTGTGCCACAGCCTGTGGCACAAAGTCTTCAGGCTTTGTATAAGCGCGGTAAAAAGCCAACATGCGTTTGAGGTTACGTTCGGAAAAGCCTTTAAGTTCGGGCAATTCGTTATGCAGATCAGCAGCCAGTTTGGGGATTATCCCGGCTCCCCAGCCTTCTTGCTGTTGGCGTAAGTCCAGTATTTGACCGATTTCCCAATACAGGTGGATGAGTTCCGCGTTGACCGCCAACATGGCGCGAACTTGAGCCGCCTGAATTCGGGTCTTAATGTCAGCTAGCAGATGGCTATAGACAGACAGGTCAGAACTCATAACCTAAGCCCCCTAATTTCTGGCGTATCAGTTGATCCAGTTCTGCACCCTTCGCCATTTGCTCGCCCAGCTTTTCGGTGAGCTTTTGCATTTTGTCGGCAAAAGCTTCGTCATCGTCTTCAACGGCTTCTGCGCCGACGTAACGGCCTGGGGTCAGCACATGCCCGTGTTCGGCGATTTCTGCCAGGGATACGCTGCGGCAAAATCCGGCAATATCGGTGTAAGCTTCACCTGTGGTGCTGTCGCCACGCCATGTGGCGACGGTGTTGGCGATGCGTTCGATGACTTCGTCGGTAAATTCGCATTGGACGCGGCTAATCATGCTGCCTAGTTTGCGGGCATCGATAAACAGTACTTCACCTTGGCGGGTGCGTTTTTCTTTGACCAGAAACCACAAGCAAGCGGGGATTTGGGTGTTGAAGAACAGTTGTCCGGGCAAGGCGATCATAACTTCGACTTTATCGGCATCGACCATGGCGCGGCGGATGTCGCCTTCGCTGTTTTGGCTGGAACTCATCGAACCGTTGGCAAGGACAATACCGGCGCGGCCTGTGGGTTTGAGGTGGTGGAGCATGTGTTGCAGCCAGGCGTAGTTGGCGTTGCCTTGCGGTGGTGTGCCGTAAACCCAGCGCGGGTCGCCTTCCAAGCTGCCGTGCCACCAGTCGGAAATATTGAAGGGTGGCCCAGCCAGAATGAAGTCGGCTTGTAAATTTGGATGCTGATTATGTGTGAAGGTATCGGCGGGTTCTTTGCCTAAATTAAAGTCAATTCCATGAATTGATAAATTCATTGCTGCCAATCGCCACGTCGTTGGATTAGCGTCTTGTCCGTATATTGATAAGTCCCCCTTCTTACCGTTGTGAGAATTTGAATAAATATTCGATAACACGAGAGTGCTGCCTACACCACAACAGGGGTCATAGACCTTGCCTTGAACGGGCGCGAGTACCGATACAAGCAACCAATCGACACTTCTCGGTGTGTGATCGTCTCCGCCGCGTTTGCCTTCGGCACTGGCGAACTGGCCTAGAAAGTATTCGTACACTTGCCCCAGTAGATCACGGGCGTGGTTTTTGGCGGTGTCGGCGGATTCACCAAAGCCGATTTGCGAGATCAGATCGACCAATTCGCCGAGTTTGCCATCGGGCAATTGCACCCGCGCATAGCGTTTGTCGAGGATGCCTTTCAGTTTGGGGTTTTCGCTTTCAATCAGCGACAGCGCATTATCAATGCGTTTGCCGATGTCAGCCTGTTTGGCTTGGGCGCGTAGACTTTCCCAGCGGGCGGCTTCAGGCACCCAGAACACGTTGACTTCTTTGTAATAGTCACGGTCTTCGAGTTCGGCGTTGATTAAGTCAGGGTCGGCATCGTCCAGATAATAATCGTCCTGGCTGTCGGCAAATTTGCGCGTGAGTTCGGCGCGGCGGGTTTGGAAAGTGTCGGAGATGTATTTGACGAAGATCAGGCCAAGGATGATGTGTTTGTATTCGGCAGCGTCCATATTGGCGCGGAGTTTGTCGGCGGTCGCCCACAGGGTTTTCTTGATGTCTTCGATCATGCGTTATGTGCTAGCAATGTTGGATTTCTCTAAAGCCGCATAATATATCACTTCGTTGGGTTCGGCTGGGAAAACGGATTTTGGAGGCTATTTATGCGATTTAGGGCGGCGGATAAATACGATACGGGAAAGGTTAAAGCGGGTTTTCGGTATTGGTTGCGATAGGGGTTTTACTAAACGGCCTAGGTGGCTTGCCAGGCTTGCCCATTAACTTCCACAACACACACAATGCCAGCCAATAATCATAGCGGGTCTTATCGGTAAGGCTACGGTGGGCTTGCCAAAAATTAATGATATGCCGCTTGCCGAGCCGCGCCAAATCCCCAACGGGTTCCTGGGTTTCCACCCATTTCACAAATCGGCCTGCCCCGTAAAGTGTTGCACTTCCAATAACTAAACTGGTGTGTACGCAACGCTTGCTGGCGACAGTAGCCTGCTTTGGATAACCCAGCTTGCCATTGCGCGATGTGTTGCCGCCGTCCTAGCTTAGGAATGATGCTAAAAATTGAGCGATTACCCTTACCCTCTAATGAATAGAAAAAATCAACCCTTTTCCTAGGCCTATCTCCAGAGAACATGCTTCTTTTCCACAAAGGCTATTGGCGTAGTTGAATTGCCTACGCGACGGGCTACGTTCACTAGCAAAAACCACCACAATGCTTTTATAGTACCCGCCATATCCATTTTCACTAAAATGGCGGTTAAAATTGTCAGCCAGCGCCTTGGCCGCTTTATCGTATACAGCATTTATTTGGGATTTACCTTTAATAGCCAGTTTGGCAGTGACTTCTCTCCTGAGTTGATCAAGAAGTATTTTATGATCTGGCGCAAACAAAAATTCTCTCCAGCTTTCCCGTACTGTTGAAAAATCAAAAGCGACAGGGACTGATAAATCCAACTTCGGCACATGGATAACCACCGTATCATTTTCAATATCCAGTTTTAGCCCGCTAAGGTTTACGAAATACTTGTAATTCGCAACCAATGAGAGCGTCACTGAACTGTCACCGATAGGAAACCCCATTAGGTTAGTGTATTTTTCAATTGTAAATTCTTCATTGGTTATCAGTTTAGCGACAACAAATTCATCCTCACCGCTGATGGCAACAAACTGGCTAAAGCTTTTAGTCACTTCTTGGGTGTTGATAAGGGACAGCTTGCCATTAACAAATAGCCAAATAATGAAACCACCTGCTAATAATAGGAGAGAAGCGATGAAGGACATGCTTAAAATGGGGCGCATTTACTTATCCTGGGTATTAAAATAGGAGGAAAGCTAAGCTGCCTCCTTATTGGTATGTCGAATTAAAAATCAATGCGCTATTGCTAACCCTGATTAGCCAATTTAAGTCACTTTGGTTTTCCAGAAGCCTAGGAACGAGCAGGAAATAACTTGAGCAACTTAATAAAATTGTCGCTTCAGGAATGGCACTATAATTCCATTGTCTCAGATGCTTATCAAATACAATCCGCATGGATTCTTTAAATCCCTGAGCCAATTTTCTGCCCGTTTCATAAGCCTTGTTGAAAATAAAGACAAAGGTTTTTAATCCCACTGTTGTTGTTTTTTTAGGATGGCATCCTGAAAACCGCTACACGGTTTAAGAAATCGTGGGTGGTCTGGAGATTGAAATCAAGGACAGCCATCAAAACCGTCGGTTGTCGAAACAAGATAATGATAGCAAGTTAAATCAATTCCAAGATGATGTCCATTTCCCACGACCAGATGAAAATCCAGTTATTGCCGCACTCAAGGCATCAGGGCGCTATAAGTAACCATTATGTCCTTGCCGATATAACCCCCGCCTTAATAGTCCAGTACCGTGATGAATTGGCAAGTGGTACAACCTACCGTCATACGCAACGCACCCCCGCCACCGTAGTTCGATACATGGCGGCCCTATCCCATGCCTTTTCAATTGCCGTTACCGAATGGCAATGGATAGATGATTCACCCGTGCGTAAAGTCAAAAAACCAAGCGAGCCACGCGGTAGGGTGCGCTATCTGGACGATGACGAACGCGCCAGATTTTTACAGGCTTGTAAAGAATCAACGCACGAATGGCTTTATCTATGCGTGATACTGGCCTTGTCTACAGGTATGCGGCACGGTGAATTGATGGGCTTGAAATGGCAGGACGTAAACCCTAAAGACGGTTTTCTAATCCTGCATGAAACCAAAAACGGCGAACGGCGGCGCGTTCCTTTATCCGGTCATGGTTTGGAATTGTTACGCGCCCATGCAAAAGTAAGGCGCATAGGTAGCCAGTTAGTGTTCCCTAGCGACAGAAACCCGCAAAAGCCAATAGATTTACGCTGGCACTTTGAAAAAGCCATAGAAGCCGCAGAAATCGAGGATTTTAAATGGCATGACTTAAGGCATTGCACCGCGTCTTATCTAGCCATGAATGGAGCAAGTTTGGCTGAAATAGCCGAAATTCTAGGGCATAAAACCTTGGCAATGGTCAAGCGTTACGCGCACTTATCAGACGGGCATGTTTCCAACGTGGTTGCCAGTATGAACGCTAAGATATTTGGGGGTGTGTGATGGCTATCAGTATGTTACCGCCTAGGCTAACACTTGAACAAAAAGCAAGACTTAAAAAATTGGATGAGAGATTGCCTATTATGGATATTGCCCGCTTGCGCTACTCAGAACAAGATTCTGACTCAATTAAATCTTATGCCTTTGATATTGCCGAAGCGTGTCTGGCAGGGGAAATAAACTATTTTCATGAGCGGCGGCAATCAGACTGGCGGTGGCTCTGTGAAAACCCTAACGCCATACCTGATTTGCGATACCCGCTGATTGGTTGCGATGAAATAATAAGGGTCGGTTTTTTTGAATCTGATGGTACTGTTGAATCTGTTGGTACTGTTTTAGATGAATTGGAAAGTGAATGGGACGGAAAATCTGAACCACCCGCCTTCAAAAACAATGACCCTAAATCACGGTATGACCGATTTTATAGAAACAATCGGTATAAGGATGGCTTTCGGGATTCAGATGCTTTTGTTGGGTATCGGTGGGATTATGCCGAAGGCGGACGGTGCAAGGTCGATGCCAAAGAGTTTAAACAATGGCTGATTAATAAAAAGGATTACCCATTGCCTGACGGTTGCTTGTTGACAAATTGGTTAAATCAAATGGAAGCGATAAATAATCTTGAACCGAATGATGGCGTCCAAAGCCAAGCCCCCACAAATCAAACCACCACGGAAACGGACAATGTTAAAGGTGGTGAAAAAAAAACGCGCACAAGAACAACGAATTTAAGGCGAGCAATAGTAGCCGCCGTTAATCGTTTTGGCAGAAAACCAAGCTTTGATGAGTTATGGCAATATTTTCAGGATGATAAAGACGACACCGGATATATTGAAGACTATACCGACACTCGCATAACTTGGAAAGATACCAAAGGGAAGCTTCACGATACGAATAAAACAACCATTGCCAACCAATTATCACAAATAAAAAGTCTATAATCACGCCTATCGTCACGGGTAAACGCATGAAGCAATACCCGTGATTCCACTCAGGATAATCGCCGCAGGCTACCGCAAAACGCGGTGGCACTTTCCAATATAAGGCGATTATCTATGTTAGAAAAACAAATAAACGAAGCCATGCAAACAGCGTGGATTTACTCTTCAGTGCAACAATTCGCTAAACGCCATCCCGCTTTTACGGTTGGCGGGTTGCGTCATCAAATTTTTCATGAACACACCAACGGATTAGCCAAATCTGGCGCGGTAATCCGCAACGGGCGCAAGGTTTTGATTAAGGAATCAGCTTATTTTGCATGGCTGGAAGACCAAAACCGGAGAGCAAAATGATGCCCTCCTTTCCAAAAACGAACACATTAACGGGCCGCGCACTGATGCGCCTACTAACAGGCCAGCGGTTCACCCATCGTGACTTTCAAAAAGCAACTTCGAGCTATAGGCTTTCTGGTTACATTGAACAGCTACGTCACCGCCACGGCTGGCCTATCGAAACCCAAGAGGAAACCGCCCCGACAAATGACCCTATAGGCAGAGCCGCAACTTATGGGCGTTACGCGATTGAACCTGAAACATTGAAAAGGTTAAAGGCGGAAATGGGCGGGCGTGTGGTGGGCTTCATTGAAGCCGTTCGAGAATTTGAAGCCAAAGCGGCGGCAACCGCTAAAGCTTCGGGAGGCAAGAAGCAATGAACACTTTGAACAGGAAGCCCAAAAAGCTCGATGCTGATTTTATCAAAAACTCGGTTAGTCCGTTAGATTATTACCACCACGAACTGTCCAAGGCAAAGCTAAAAAAGCATGGCTGGAATGACGGCGGTCTATGCCCGTTCCATGCCGACAATCACGCGGGTTCGTTCCATGTCAATGTAGTGACTGGCGCGTTTAAATGCTTTGCCTGTGGTGCGGCTGGCAGTGACATTATCGCCTTCACGATGGCTTTATATGGCCTCAAGTTTGTGGAAGCCTTGGAACAATTGGCGAACGATTGGGGGCTTGTATGAACGGAATCCCCCAAAGCCACCACGGCAAGCCATTAATTCACGTTTGGACTTACCGCGCGAAGGACGGCGCGGCCTTCGGGCAAGTCGGGCGGTATCAGGACGGCGACGGCAAGAAGGACATTATCCCGTTTTTCAAGCCGAACGGCACGGGCTGGACAGCGGGCGCACCCGATGAACCACGCCCTTTGTTTGGTTTGGATTGGCTGGCGCGTCAACCTAATGACGAAGCGGTTTATATTGTCGAAGGTGAAAAATCAGCAGCGGCACTGCATGGCCTAGGCTTATGCGCGGTCACGTCATTAGGCGGCGCAAATGCGGCAAGCAAAGCCAACTGGACACCCTTGGACGGTTTCAAGACGGCCTATCTATTGCCTGATTATGACCACGCGGGCGGAACAGTACGCCCAAGCCGTTTACGCGGCGTTAATGGCCTTGGCATCGCCCCCAACGCTTAAGGCTTTACAGTTGGACGGTTTGCCCGAAGGCGGCGACGTGGTGGACTGGCTACAGAACCACGCGCCAGAGTGGGACGGTTACGCGGCGTTTCCTGATGACTCCAGAGCGTGGGCGGTGGCTGAATTGAAAAAACTGGCAAAATCCGCCGAACTCACACCTGCTAAAACAGCCAAACCTACTTTAGCGGGTTTAGCGGGTGCAGACTCCAGCGTTTTTGATTGGGAAAAACCCAATGCCTTGGAAACCCAAACGCCCCCCGTGCAAGCTTTGCCACTGCAAATCATACCCGAACCGTTCAGGGCATGGCTGGCGGACGTGTCGCACCGGATGCAAACACCGCCGGATTTCGCCACCGTGTCGGCCTTGGTCATAACCAGTTCAGTGATTGGCGCGGGGTGCGCTATGCGTCCTAAACGCTTTGATGATTGGGAAGTGATACCGAATTTATGGGGGGCCTGTATCGGGCGGCCTTCGGTAGTCCTTAAATCGCCATCCATGAAAGAGCCAGTAAGCTTGTTGGAACGCCTGCAAGCCGACTATGGCGACAAGTTCGAGCGGGATAAAGCGGCGGCTGAATTCGATAAAATTGCCAACGATGCCATGCTGGACGATGTGAAAGGCAAGATAAAATCAGCCGCTAAAGGCAATGGCAAGGATGGCGTGGTTGAAACGGGAAAGATTGCAAAGCTGAAAGCCGACTATCTGGAATTGTCCGCCCATGCCGAACCGGAAGCCAGCCGCCGACTGTTCAAAACCAACGAAACCAGCATCCAAAGCATGACCAAGCTGAACAATGAAAACCCGCGCGGTTTGCTGGTGTTCCGTGATGAACTGATGGGTTTATTAGCTGGTTGGGACAGGGAGGACAAAGCCGACGAACGCGCCTATTTTCTCGAAGGCTGGAACGGCAACGGCTCTTATACCGATGTCAAAATCGGGCGCGGCCTGACCGATGCCAAAAATATCTGCATCAGCCTGTTAGGCGGCATCCAACCGGACAAGCTAAAGCGGTATCTGTACCAAGCCCTGCAAGGCGACAATGACGGCCTGATGCAACGCTTGCAGCTTGCCGTCTGGCCTGACGAGCCGACAGAATGGGCATTAATCGACACCGTACCCGACAAGGCCGAAAAGCAACGGGCATACAGCATCATCAAAACCTTGGCGGAACTGGATTTTATCCAATACGGTGCAACGCAAGGGGAATATGACGCGCGGCCTTATTTCCGCTTTGATGACGACGGGCAAGCGGTTTTCAATGAATGGTTGACCGAATGGCAGACCGTCAAACTGACCCGTGAAGAAAACCCGCTGATGGTGGAGCATTTGGGCAAATTCCGTTCATTGATGCCTAGCCTAGCCCTGATATTCCATTGCATCGACATTGCCGACGGCAAGGCACATGGTGCGGTATCGGCAACGGCGGCATGGTTGGCGGTGGATTGGTGTGACTACCTCGAAAGCCACGCACGGCGCATTTATGCGATGGCGGAAAGCCCCGAACACGAGGCGGCGGTAAAACTTGCCAGTAAGATTAAGGCCAAAGCCCTGCCCAACCCGTTCACTGGCAAGACGGTCTATGATAAAGGCTGGCACGGCTTGAAGGATAGGCAGGACGTGGAAGCCGCCTGTAACATCCTGATAGATGAAAACTGGCTGATAATGACCCGCAAACGCACCACCGGAAACCGTGGACGACCACCCTTGCCGAAATACCACATTAACCCCGTTTTTCTGTAAAACGGGCTGACCTACAACCCGCTAAAATGGCTAAAATGATTTAGCGGTTTTAGCGGGTTCGAAATATAGGCATTTTCAGACAAATAGCAGTATCGTGCTTGACCTATCATTTGATGACATAGGTTCGATAATTACCTATGATTACAACCGCATAGGGTTATGGAAACTGACCGGAACTAATCGCCGTCTGAATATGTGGAAAACTTCATTAAAGCAAAAGGGTAAATGAATGGCTATAAAAACGCGCCAGAGCAAAGAAGAACTATTTCAGAAAGCCGATAATGGCAATGCTGATGCCATGTATTCTATAGGCTACAGGTATTTAAAGGGCGTAGGCGGCTTACCTAAAGACCAAAATAAAGCCGTTGAATGGTTTACCAAATCGGCAAACGCGGGTTCTAGCAATGCGGCAGGGATGATAAGCAAACTACCTTCCATAAACCAAACAGTGAACACAACAGTAAACACGGCTGCAACTGTGTCGTATCCTTTAAGTCAACCAATCGCTCAACAAGATAATTCCCCATCGGGGTGGATTATTCTCTTGGCATCATCAATTTTTGTCTGGGTTATATTTGGAAGGAATAAGAAAATACGACAATCTAATTATGTAGAAAAGCGAACTATTGCAGACATTTTATTTGCTGGTTTATTCAGCATTTTTTATGTCGGTTTAGGCATCTTAACCCTATCCGCAATAGGCTTTGATAAGTTTGGAATAGGAGCGTCTTTAGTCATTCTAGTAGTTCTTTTTTTATTCATTGCGCACAAGAAAAAAGCTTACAAAATTGCAAACATAAAAAGAACTATCGAGCTTATTGATACGGTCATTAATGAACATATCGCCACCTTGTCATTAAAACGCAAACAAATGATTATGCGTGATGATTATGGGAATGTTTTTGATGATAAGTGGCAGCGTGAAATCGACTATTTCATTGATAAGGTTTTAAAAAAAGACCAAAGGCTCAAAGATTTATTAGGTTCACAAAAAAAACGTAATGGCGATAATGATTTAAGTTATCCGACCCGTTCCGACATTCAGGGAATGATAATACGGGCAGTCGCCATACATGATGAATTAAGAAGGCAAGACGGCGCGGAACATTACGGCAACATTGATATTGAACCGTTGTCGCCCATAGAATTTGAGCATTTTTGCGCGGACATTTTGGAGGCCAATGGCTGGCAAGCCAGAGTGACGCAAGCATCAGGCGACCAAGGCATAGACGTTATTGCCGAATACGGCGGCAAAAAGGCCGTTTTTCAGTGTAAAAAATACTCGTCCCCCATAGGCAACAAAGCCGTGCAAGAAGCCATTGCAGGTAAACAATTTGCAGGGGCAAGCATAGCCGCCGTGGTCTCTAACGCAACCTATACGCCGTCGGCAAAACAACTGGCAAATACAACCGATGTGTATTTATTGCATTATTCGGAGCTTGCACAATTTAAAGAACAGATAGGCATTGATAGCAATGCCCTGTAAGTTTAATCACCGTATGCCCGCCCCACGCTATAAATCGCTTTAACGGGTGGAGTTTTAGGCACTTTCAAGAAAAATCGCGCTGAAAAAGGCAAAAAATCATGACCCAAGAAACGATACCCGCAACCATACCCACCGACTTGCTCCAAAAAGCCGAGATGCTCATTAACCCGACAGTGCGGGCGGCAATGACGATGAACACTTGGAAGGGTAACCCAGAAGTGTCGGCATACGACATTGCCCAAGCCCTAATCCCGCAAATCGAAGCGGTTAACAACGGCGACAGGGAACGCACCGAAGCCATGCTGGTGGCGCAAGCATACACCCTTGATGAACTGTTCAACCAGTTGGCACGGCGGGCGAGTAACATGAAATCGTTAAAGCAGTTCGAACTGGATTTACGCTTGGCACTGAAAGCCCAAAGCCAATGCAGGGCAACGCTGGAGACCTTGGCTGCGATAAAAAACCCGCCTGTCATCTATGCCAAGCAAGCCAACATTTCAAACGGACACCAGCAAATCAACAACGGCACGCCCGCCACGCACGCGGGAAATTGTAAAATACCACCAAACGAACTATTAGAGGCACACTATGGCAGCGAGGCACTGGACACAGGAACAACGGGAGCGGCAAGCGGAGAAAATCCGGCAATGGCAGCCGTGGAACAGTTCGACAGGGGCGCGGACACCCGAAGGCAAGGCGATAACGTCACGGAACGCCTATAAGGGCGGTGTCCGCTTGTTGATTAAGGATATAGCGAAGCTGTTACGGGAACAAAACGACTGCCTGAAACAGATTAGGCGTGAGGGAATTTAACAAACGAGCCGCGTAACAGCGGTTTTTTTGTGCCTGACATTTCGGCAACAGTTGCGGTAATTGATGGTGTTTTATTGTAGTTATTTCTAATACAATAGTGTCCAGTCATTTATTAATCAAAGGCGTATATTCTGTGGCAATCAAATCAAGCACATTTGGCAGGGTTGAACTCAGCGGCAAAGATGCGGCGCGGTTTGTCCAGCAAGTCAGCGAAGCGCAGCCAAACCCGTTGGCATTGGCGGCTCTGGCGCGTGGTCGTGCCATCAGTGAGAAAGTCAATAAAGGTGAAACGTTTAAATTAAAGCGTAATGCCTGATTCCGATTACACCATCCGTAAACTTGAAGCATCCGATACCGTCCAAAACTTCAAGACTGGCAACCCGTCATTCTTGCCGCTAAAAACCTTCCTGCAAAAACAAGCCAAGCAATTCCAGCAGTCCAGTGTTGCACAAACTTATGTTGCCGTGATGGGCGATAAAAACATCGTGGGTTATGTCACGCTGACCTGTAGCGAGATTGACTTGCAAAACGGTTATGAACTGGCTGACTGTAACCAAGCCAACCATTACGAGTTTTTACCCGCTGTTAAAATTGCACGTCTGGCGGTCGATAGCCGTTACCGAAGCTTTGGCATTGGTTCAACATTGGTGGATTATGCAATCGCCTTGATACGGGACAGGATAGCCGAAAATGTCGGTTGCCGCTTTGTGGTGACCGATGCCAAAAGCGATGCCGTCAGTTTTTACGAAAAGCAGTGGTTTGTGTTGCTGGATTCAGAGGACAACCAATCAGCTGAACACCGTATGATGTTTTTGGATTTAATCATCGTTTAATTCATGACGGCAACATTTAAAAACTTACGAGCCGCCTTAATTGGCGGTTTTTTTGTGCCTAAAATATCGGCAATTGTTGCGGCGTTTTGTGGTGAATTATTTTTTAGTGTCACGTGAGTGTCACGTAGAAACCTACAGGCATAAAAAAAGGACTTGGTTAAAAACCTAAGTCCTTGATTTTTTTGGTGCCTCGAGCCGGAGTCGAACCGGCACGGTGTTACCACCGAGGGATTTTAAGTCCCTTGCGTCTACCAATTTCGCCACCGAGGCATTAACAACTTTTGGTGAAGCCGCGCATTATATAGCAAGAACGAAAATAAACCAGCACTAATGAGGGTTTATCAATAAAATTGCTAAAAAAATTGGGCGTAATTGTTTGTTCCAATCTTTTATTTTAGTTATTTTAAACTTTATAAAACATATAGTTAAGTTATGTATCGTTTTGCTTGTAACCGTCGGCAAACTATTGTTAGGGATTCAGGCCAACTTGATAGGGAAGCCAGCCCGTATAAACTTAATTCTGACAAGTCCGGCTTTATTTAATCGCTTAGCAGTGCTAAAGTTATAGCTTATTAAATTACTGGGTATTTATCGTAGCCAGTGGTTTATTAACAATCCCTTTTAACTTTCATTTAGGATAATCAAATGGCTTTCGAACTTCCTGCTTTGCCTTATGCAAACAATAGATTGGTCCCTTACATCTCCGAAGAAACTTTGGAATTCCATTATGGTAAACATCACCAAACTTATGTGACTAACTTGAACAATTTGGTTCCTGGCACCGAATTTGAAGGGATGTCTTTGGAAGAAATCGTTACGAAATCTTCAGGCCCTATCTTCAACAATGCCGCCCAAGTTTGGAACCACACTTTTTACTGGAATAGCTTGGCTCCTAACGCAGGTGGCGAACCTACCGGTGCTTTGGCTGATGCGATTAACGCCACTTTTGGTTCTTTTGAGAAATTTAAAGAAGAATTTACTAAATGCGCCGTCGGAACGTTTGGTTCAGGTTGGGCTTGGTTGGTCAAAAATGCTGACGGCGGTTTGGCATTGGTCAGCACCAGCAACGCTGGCTGCCCATTGGCTACGGGCCAAACACCTTTGTTGACTTGCGACGTTTGGGAACACGCTTATTACATTGATTACCGCAATGCCCGTCCAAAATACTTGGAAGCTTTCTGGGCCTTGGTCAACTGGGAATTTGCGGCGGCCAATTTCGCGGCTTAAGCTATTTTGGGTTTGTCAGGCCAAGCCTTCTGTGTCTTTGATGCAGAAGGCTTTTTTATGGGAGAGAAAGATGGGTATTGTTTTAATAACTGGAGCGAACCGGGGGTTAGGTTTGGAGTTTTGCCGCCAATATGCGGCGGATGGTTGGCAGGTGATCGCTTGTTGCCGTCATCCGGCACAGGCGGAAGCCTTACAAACCTTAGCGGGGCAGTATGGCAACATCCAATTGGAAACACTGGATGTTATGGATTTTGGGTCGATAGAGTATTTGTCGGCAAAATTGGCGGATAGCCGCATTGATGTGTTGCTGAACAATGCCGGCGTTTATCATGACAACAAGACTAACGGTTTCGGCCAGTTAGATTATCCGCTGTGGTTGCAATCGTTTGTCATCAACACCCAAGCCCCAGTGAAAATGGCGGAGGCGTTTTTGCCGCAATTACAACGTGGCGGGCAAAAATTAATCGCCAATGTCAGCAGTTTGATGGGCAGTATGACTGACAACACCAGTGGCGGCAGTCTTTTTTACCGCTCCAGCAAAGCCGCGCTGAATGCGGCGATGAAAAGTTTGGCGATTGAATTAAAGCCGCAGGCCATCGGTGTGTTGACATTGCATCCAGGTTGGGTCAAAACCGACATGGGCGGTCCCAATGCCCTGATTGAAGCGGAAGAAAGCATCAGCGGAATGCGTAAAGTGATGGCGGGATTTACACTGCAACAATCCGGTGATTTTCTTAAATATGACGGAACCTTGATGCCTTGGTGATTAACATGCTGAAAAAAATACTGATTTTATCGATTTTGCTGCAAACGGCGGCTTATGCCAATTGTAAAATTCCTGAGCCGATTAAAGCACCCGAAGGTCAGCAGGCATTTTTATCGGTGCACGCGCAAGGCGAGCAGATTTATCAATGCACACTTAATCAAAACAAGTACGCCTGGGAAGCAAAAGCACCTGATGCGCTGTTGTTTGATGATCATGGGCAAGTGGTCGGCAAACATTACGCCGGGCCGATTTGGGAATATAAAGCGGGTAGCCACGTGGTTGGGCGGGTAGTCAAAAAGCTTGATGTCTCCGATAAGGCGATTGCTTGGTTATTGGTCGAGGTTGTCTCGCATAAGGGCAAGGATTTTTTTGCCGATGCGAAATTTATTAACCGCATCAACACCCAAGGCGGCCTGCCACCCACATCTGGATGCGATGGAAACCATCTTGGCAATGAAAAGCGCGTGGCTTATAAAGCGGATTATGTGTTTTTTAAAGGGCGTTAGTTAATTTACGAATTTTGCAATTTTAAATTCCGCAATTTCAATAGCGCATAAACCGTTGCCCAATATGGGCAACCAACCTTAAGCCGTGTAGCCGTCCGTAGCGCGTTACCGACGATGGCTTCTATTTCCATCGTCTGGACGAGTTCATAATCCGGCAACATGCTTTTGCCAACAATGCGCCGTAGAACGTGCCTATCGCCCCGGCTCCGACAATCAAAACTTTCAAGCTCATGCCGTATGTTCGAGAATCTTTTTGACGAAGGGCAGGGTGAGTTTGCGTTTGGCGGCTAAGGAGGCGCGGTCCAATGTGTCCAACAAATTCCAAAGCGAAGCCAAGTCCCGGTGGTAATGGGTCAGCAAAAAACGTCCTGCCTGCGGGGAGATTTCAAAACCCATTTGTTTGGCTTTAAATATCAATGCCTTGATGCTGTCGTCTTCAGATAGGTGGTTGAGTTTGAGCGTCAAGCCCCAATTCAGGCGGGTTTGCAAATCGGGCAAAATAATCGCGATAGTCGGCGGCGCATAACTGGCGGACAAGATCAGTTTGTGATTGTGGCTGCGATGCAAGTTAAAAAAATTGAAAAATGCCTGTTCCCAAACAGGGTCACCGGCGATGTGTTCAATGTTGTCTACGCAAACCAGATCAAACTGATCCAATCCGGTCAAAATGGCGGGGTCTGGTAAGCTGGTTGGGGAATTCAGGGAAAAATAAAACGCATCCATTGGGTATTGGTGTGCTTGGTGGCAGCAGGCTTGCAACAAATGGCTTTTGCCTAATCCGCTTTCACCCCAGATGAAGATTTGTTGTTCGCCGGTGCCGTCCAGGCATTGTTGCAGGTGCGCTATGATTTCTTGGTTGCCGCCCGCAAAAAAATCCATGAAAGTCTGATTGGCCCGAAATTCAAAATTAACGGGAAGTTGTTCTGCCATAATCAGTCGGGTTTTGTCGCGAAGCGTAAATAAAGCGTCGTGCCGAGAAACAACATCAGGCTAAAGATGACTTCCAACACGGCGTACAGGCGTTCGTCACCATTGCTGTAGGCTTCGGTGGAACCGTGGATAAAATAGAACAAGCTGATATAGCCCATCCATGTGCAGCTTTTGCGATGCCGTGCCAATAAACCGCGCATGGGTATCAATAAAGGGGTGACCGTTGCAAGCAACACCAAGGCGACGGGAAATTGGCTGGATGGAACCAGCACGGTAGGCCACAACATCAACAAGGCGAATAGGCCGAAAAAGCCGGTGAGGGCGGTGGCGTAAAAATAACTGGCGTTGGGTTTCATGAAGTGGTGGACGGATATTTAGGAAGTTTTCAAAGCCTGTGCCGTTTTCGCCAGTCGTAACCCTAAGGCTTTGCACAAGTCTTTTTCGTGGTCAGTCAAACCGGTGTCTTCCAAAGCCACATGGCTAGGGCCATAAGGTGTGCCGCCTGATGTGGTTTCACGCAACGCGGCTTCGGTGTAGGGCAGGCCCATCAGCAACATACCGTGATGCAACAAGGGCAACATCATGCTTAACAAGGTGCTTTCCTGCCCGCCGTGCATACTGCCGGTGGATGTAAACACGCCCGCTGGTTTGCCGACCAATTCCCCAGAAAACCACAATGCGGTCGTACCATCCCAAAAATATTTCAACGGGGCCGCCATGTTGCCAAAATGCGTCGGGCTGCCTAAAGCCAAACCATCACAATTACGCAAATCATCCAAACTTGCGTAAATCGCACCATGTTCAGGGATGCTGTCGGCGGTTTTTTCACATATTGTTGATATATCCGGCACCGTCCTAAGCACCGCTTCCGTACCGACGACAGATTCCACGCCCCGCGCGATATGGTTTGCCATCACCGCCGTCGTGCCGTGGCGGGAAAAGTAAAGGATTAGGATTTTGCATGTCATGGTAACGGCCTGTTTGCAGTCAGTAGGGATGGGGGGGTGCAGCTAGCAGGTTTGGCTACGCACCCTTGCCAGAACACTCATCGTTATACACATCTCGGAGTAGGCCGGAATAAACTTGTGTATAACGATGAGTGCCAGAACAAGGGCTATAATAGCATTTTTACTTACACTCACACGCTGAAAAACTATCAGCAGGTTTTCCGAATGATCATCAAAAAACTAAGACAATACGCAATCCTGGCCCGCTTGCACGGCCCGATTGGCATTCTGATCCTGCTATGGCCGACCTTGTGGGCCTTATGGCTTGCAGGCCACGGCAAACCGGATATTTTGGTGTTTGTCGTGTTCGTACTGGGTGTGGTGCTGATGCGTTCGGCAGGTTGTGTCATCAATGATTACGCCGACCGCAATTTTGACCCGCAGGTTGAACGTACCAAACAGCGCCCTATTGCTACGGGGGAGATTAAGCCCAAAGAGGCATTGGTTTTGTTTGCCGTGTTGTGCCTGATCGCGTTTGCATTGGTGTTGCTGATGAATACGTACACGATTTTGCTGTCGTTTGCGGGGGCGTTCCTCGCCGCCAGTTACCCGTTCATGAAACGCTACACGCAATTGCCGCAAGCGTATTTGGGTATGGCCTTCGGTTGGGCCGTACCGATGGCGTTTGCCGCACAAACCAACGCGATTCCTTTAGTCGCCTGGTTATTGTACATGGCGGTGATGTTATGGGCCTTGGTGTATGACACGATGTATGCAATGGTCGATAAGGATGATGATTTAAAAATCGGGGTCAAATCCACCGCTATCCTGTTCGGCGAGTATGACCGCCATATCATAGCCGTGTTGCAAGCTGTCATTTTGGGTCTGCTGGTAGTGGTGGGGCAATTGGAACAATTACATTGGCCTTATTACTTGGGCTTAGGTGTTGCCGCCGGATTGTCGGCGTACCAGCAAAAATTGATTTTCCATCGTGACAAAGCTTCATGTTTCCAAGCTTTTTTGAATAACAATTGGTATGGCATGGCGGTTTTTGTCGGTTTGGCAATGGCTTATTAGCTTTGATTGGGGGGTAAAATGAGCGCATTAGAAAAACTGGCGCGGATCAGCGAGCAAGATTACTTGGCATTTGAACTGACGGCGGAGTGCCGCCATGAGTATGTTGATGGGTATATTTATGCAATGGCGGGTGCGTCTGAACGCCATAACCGCGTAAGTATGAACCTGGGTTTTCATCTACGGGCGGCGGCGAGGGGTGGCCGTTGCGGGGTGTTTTTAAATGATATGAAGCTGAGCATAGAACAGGGCAGGACTTATTATTACCCCGATGTCATGCTGGTTTGCAATCCTGACGATAACGGGCAGCTATTTAAAGAACAGCCGTGCTTGCTTGCCGAAGTGCTGTCATCCGGCACCGCCGCCATTGATAGGCGTGAAAAACTGATGGCGTATCAAAAAATCCCTAGCCTACGTTACTACCTGATTGTTGCCAGTGATCGGCAACACGTCGATTATTACGTCCGTGACAGCAACGGCGATTGGCAAACGGCGATATTGGAAGCCGATGAAATCTTGGTGGTGGATTGTGATGCCTATCATGCCAAATTGTCGCTAGCCGATATTTATGAAGATGTGGTGTTTGATTGATCGGGAGGTTATTTTCAAGCAAACCATTAGGAATGTGCATGGAATAAATTCGTAGATTAAGACCTTTCAGGTTTTGAAAACCTGAAAGGTCTGGCGGGTAATTGTCAAAACTATTTCATGCCCATTCCTTAGCGTGAATAGTTCACAAGCAAATTGAAACAAAGGCTTATTACCGCTATAATTCGCCGATTTTTTGTGACGGCATTCTCAAAAATTCGGCGGTCGCCCCTGCGGTTCCGCAATGGTCTACAAAAAGGATAACCCATTGAAAATATTGATTCTTGGTGCCGGCGTTACCGGTTCATCGGTGGCGGAAGCACTGGCGAGCGAAGAAAATGACATTGTAGTCGTTGATTTTAAACCCGAATTGCTGGAAGCATTAAAAGAACGGGTGGATATAGCCACAGTCACCGGCAATGCGGCCCACCCCAGCGTCCTCGAACAGGCTGGCGTCCATAACACCGATATTGTCATCGCCGTAACCGACCGCGACGAAACCAATATGCTGGCATGCCTGATCATCAACACGCTTTATAAACGCCCCAAAACCATCGCCCGCGTCCGGGCCCTCGATTACCTCACCCATCCCAATTTATTTTGCCCTACCGGCATTCCTGTCGATTTTGTCATCAGTCCCGAACAGATTGTTATGGAGTCGATACGCAATCTGATCGATTTTCCTGGGGTATTGCACATTTCCGATTTTGCCGGTGGTTTAGTGCGGCTGTTCTCAGTAAAAGTGGTTGCGGGCGGTTTTCTGACCGGCAAGAAAATCAGGGCGTTAAAAGAGCGTTTCGTGGACGGGAAAATTCGTGTCGCCGCCATTTTCAGGCAAGGAGTTCCTGTGGTTGTCAATGGCGAAGCGGTGATTGAAACGGATGACGAGGTATTTTTTGTCGCCCCCCGTAAAGAAGTCCGGCGCGTTTTGAAAGAACTCAATAAAATGGAAGCGCCGTTAAAACGTATCATCATCGCCGGTGGCGGGCACGTCGGCAAACGTTTGGCCTTGGCCCTGGAGAAAGACCATGAAGTCAAAATCATTGAAAAAGACAGCCGCCGCGCCAAAAAAATAGCCAACGACCTTAAAAATACGACGGTGATCTTGGGCGATTGTGCGGATGAAGCGTTATTGATCGAGGAATCCATAGACTCGACCGATTTGTTTTGTGCGATCACCAACAATGACGGGGTCAATATCATTTCCGCATCGTTGGCAAAAAGTTTGGGCGCACGCAAGGCCATTTGTTTGCTGAACCACGTCTCGTACAGCAAATTATTGCCTGGAACCGGCATAGACGTTGCCGTGCTGCCCAACCAGGAAACCCTGGGCAGCATCCTCAAACATGTGCGCCGTGGCGATGTGGCGCAAGTCAATTCTTTGTGCGGCGGTACCGCCGAAGCCATTGAAGCGATTGCCCATCATAATAACGGGGACAATTCCGTGGTCGGGCGGCAAGTCAAAAGTATCAATTTGCCTGAAGGCATCGTCATGGGGGCGTTGATACGTAACCAGCAAGTCATTTCCGTCCATTATGACACCCTGTTTGAAGAAAACGACCATGTCGTGATGTTTGCGATTGATAAAAAACTGGTTTCCAGCATTGAAAAAACCTTTCAACCTATCTGAACCCTATCTATTGATTGGATGTATTAATCGTCTCATAAGTCCGCGCACAATATAGTGAGATTACTGTACGCGGACTTATGAGACGATTAATACAAATCAGCGGTTTTCCGGCTACCCGTGCCGGCCAGCCTATCGCAATTTAATGCCACATGCCCAACACAGCTATGAACAGCCTACCTACCATTTTTCATGTTTTCGGCGTGGTGACGATGGGCTTTAGTGCCTTGATGGCGACTTGCCTGTTCACGTCACTGGCTTTTGATGACGGTGCCACCTTGGCATTTTTTCAAGGCACCGCCATCACGTTGTTGATGGGGTTTTTGATGTTTTTTGTCACCAAGAACGCCCCGAAAAAAATCTCCAAACAAGCGGGTTTTTTGTTGGTGACCTTGTGCTGGACAATGGCTTCCGTATTTTGCACCCTACCACTGATATTGCAATTGCCCGGGCTTAAATTTATCGATGCTTATTTTGAAGTGATTTCGGCGCTGACCACGACCGGTGCGACCGTGTTGAACGGTTTGGATCATTTGCCGATGGCGGTCAATTTATGGCGGCATGAGCTGACCTGGTTCGGCGGTATCGGCATCATCGTTTTTGCCGTCGCGGTGCTGCCGATTTTGGGTGTGGGCGGGATGCAGTTGCTCAAATCGGAATCGCCCGGTTCCGTGAAAGAATCCGACCTGCCGCCGCGTATCGCCCAAGCCGCCAAGTCTTTATGGGGGGCTTATGTGGTCATCACCATCTTCTGCATTTTTTCCTTACATATTGTCGGCATGACGTGGTTCGACGCGGTTTGCCATGCTTTTGCCGCGATGAGTTTGGGCGGTTTTTCTACGCACGACGCCAATGTTGGTTATTTTAATTCTTTGCCCATTGAATTGGTGCTGACTTTTTTCCAATTGCTGGCGGCAATGAATTTTGCCACGCATTTTTTGGCCTTGCGTAAACGCTCCTTTTCGCCGTACAAAAAAGACGTGGAAGTGTGGGGTATGTTAATCGCCGTGCTGGGCAGTTGTGTGTTGGCGGCGGGGGTGCTGTGGCATAACAACACATATCCTGATTTTTGGCTGTGCTTGCGCCATGCCACGTTCAATCTGGTGACGGTGGCGACCACCTCCGGTTTTATGACCCAGGATTTTAACCAGTGGCCGATTTTTGTACCGATGTGGATGTTGTTTTTAAGCAGTATTTCTGTGTCCACCGGTTCTACCGGCGGGGGCATCCGCATGATCCGCACGATTATCCTGATGAAGCAGGCACGTTTGGAAATGTTTAAATTCATCCACCCTAACGCGGTCAAGCCATTAAAAATCGGCGGCAATGTGGTTCACGATAACATCGTCACGTCGGTGACAGGGTTCATTTTCCTCTATTTCATCTGCATTGTGATTTTGGTGTTCCTGTTGTTGTTCAGTGGCTTGGATTTCATCACTTCCTTCACCGCTATTGTCGCCTGTTTCAATAACGCAGGCCCAGGCCTTAATCTCGTCGGCCCTGCCAGCAATTACAGTGTCTTGACTGATTTCCAGACCAGTGTTTGCACTTTTGCCATGCTCTTAGGTCGGGTGCAAATTTTCTCCATCGTCATTTTGTTTGTGCCGGAGTTTTGGCGCAAATAATAAATTTTAAAGGACTTGGCACGGCAACGTGTCTACATCGGCTCAACCGACAAAACCTCGCTGCACACCGCACCTTGCCCAAAGCGCAGCGTCAGTTTATCGCCCACCTGCACCTGTGCGCTGGAACGCACGACACGCCCGGAAACTGCCTCTGTCGCCAAAGCATAGCCGCGGTGTAACGTCGCCAATGGACTTACCGCATGTAAAGTCTGGCTATTCGCCGCCAGTCGCTGCTTAAGCCGTGCCAGTTCATGGTGCATGACATTTTCCAAACGCTGTTGCAAAAATCCTTGTTGTTGTTGAAGTTGGCTGATTTTTACAGCCGGATGATGCCGCCATAAACGCGCGGCTTTTGCTTCCAGCCAATGTTGATGATGGCGTAGCTTGGCCTGCATAACTTGGCTGAGCCGCAACTCCAATTCATCCAAACGCTGGGCATTGCTGGCGAGTTTTTGACCTGGATGTTGCTGTTGCAAACGTTGTTTTAACCAAGCTAATGTTTGTTGCTGTTGCCCGATTCTGCGCCGGATTAGCTGTTGTATGCGCTGATCAAAATCAATGAACCGTGCCAGCCAGACTTGTCCGTCGGGAGCGGCGTATTCGGCGGCGGCGGACGGCGTCGGGGCGCGGACATCGGCGACAAAATCGGCGATGGTGAAATCGGTTTCATGACCGACGGCGGAGATCACGGGAAGCGCACTGGCAAAAATCGCCCGTGCGACCACTTCTTCATTAAATGCCCACAGATCTTCCAGCGAACCGCCGCCACGCCCTATGATCAGCACATCACAATGCCCGTGGCCATTGGCTGCGGCTATGGCTTGGGCAATTTCGTGCTTGGCATTGTCGCCCTGCACGGCAACCGGATAAATGATGACGTCAACCGCCGGAAACCGCCGCTTCAGCACCGTCAAAATATCCCTGACCGCCGCGCCGCTGGGCGAAGTGACCACGCCAATGCAATCGGGCAGGGCGGGCAAGGTTTTTTTATGCAGGGCATCAAACAAACCTTCTTCCGCCAATTTGCGTTTCAGTTCGGCAAACGCCTGTTGCAACTCGCCTTCGCCCGCCGCTTCAATACTTTCGACTACCAACTGGTAATCGCCACGCGGTTCGTACAAACTGACCTGGGCTTTCACCCGCACTTGTTTGCCGTTTTCCGGCTTGACTTTGAGACCGCGTTGGGAGTTTTTGAACATCGCACAACGCACCTGGGCCTGCGCGTCTTTCAGGGAAAAATACAGGTGACCGGAAGAAGGTGCGCTTAAGTTGGAAATTTCCCCGGAGACCCAGACCGACCAAAAATGCTCGCTGAGCAATTGTCCGGCGGCGCGGTTAAGTTGGGATACGGTGAAAGTGCCAGGAGTTGTGGTTGTGGTTGTGGTTGTGGTTGTGGTGTAAGCCATTGTCTTTTTTGGAAGTATTAGGTCAATCGGTAAGTTTATCATGTAGCATGATGACTTGTTTTGGCAAGAATCTTTAAGCTTAGGAATGTGCATGGAATAAATTCGCGGATCAAGACCTGTCAGGTTTCTTGTGCCCCAGGGGTATCAAAACCAGACAGGTCTGACGAGCCGGTGCGGAAATTATTTCATGTCCGTCCCTTAGCCAGCAATTTAATCACAACGTTATGGGACACATAGTTTCAAAAACCCATCATGCCTGTTATCTTGTCAACCTACATTAAACCTAGCAGAGAATCCCCATGAAATTTACTCCCTGTGCTGATCAATGCACTTATGATGGAACCCATTGCCAAGGCTGTGGACGTTCGCATGTAGAAATCGCCGGCACCAAAAAACTGGTCGCGTCTTTTGTCGAGTTTATCAAGGCGCAAGATTACGAAAATAGCGACGAGTTTATTGATATGGTCAGCAAGAAAGTACGCAAGAAGTTATTGCAAAATCCGTCTGATTAATAGCGGCCGCCAGCAAGCTTTTCAGGTTTGGGAAACCTGAAAAGCCGCATCTTAAGCTTGTGACTTGCGCCTTATGAAATATAATGGTGGCTTTTAGCTGAAGGGGAGTTTGCTTTGAAACCGATAAAAGTGGGTGTGTTGGGCTTGGGTACTGTCGGTGGCGGTACGGTCAATATCTTAAAGCGTAATGCCGCAGAAATCGCCCGCCGTGCCGGACGGGAAATTATCATCACCCGCGCTTCCGCCAGGGATTTGCACAAGCCGCGTATCTGCGACACGCAAGACCTACAAGTCACCACCGACCCGTTTGAAATCATCAATGACCCCGACATCGACATTATCGTGGAAACCATCGGCGGGGCAGGGATAGTCAAAGACATGATCCTGACCGCCATCGCCAACGGCAAGCACATCGTCACCGCCAATAAATCGTTGATCGCCACCCAGGGCAACGAGATTTTCGCCAAAGCCAGCGAGAAAGGCGTGATAGTCGCGTTTGAGGCGGCGGTGGCGGGCGGCATACCGATCATCAAAGCCATACGCGAAGGCTTGAGCGGCAACCAAATCCAATGGCTGGCGGGCATCATCAACGGCACGGGCAATTTCATCCTCACTGAAATGCGCGACAAAGGCCGCGATTTTGGCGATGTGCTGGCGGAAGCGCAATTTTTGGGTTACGCCGAAGCCGACCCCACGTTTGATGTGGAAGGCATTGATGCGGCGCATAAACTGACCATCTTGGCTTCGATTGCGTTTGGCATCCCTTTGCAATTCGAGAAAGTCTTCACCGAAGGCATCACCCAAATCACCCGTACCGATGTCGAATACGCCGAACAACTGGGCTACCGGATCAAACATTTGGGCATCGCCAGAAAAACGCCCGAAGGCATCGAATTGCGCGTGCATCCGACCCTGATCCCCGAACGCAGGCTGATCGCCAATGTCAACGGCGTGATGAACGCCGTGCTGGTGAAAGGCGATGCGGTGGGCGCAACCTTGTATTACGGTGCCGGTGCAGGAGCCGAGCCGACGGGTTCATCCATTGTTGCCGATGTCATTGACGTGGTGCGGGCCTTGACTTCCGACCCTGAAAACCGTGTCCCGCATTTGGCGTTCCAAGCCGATGCCTTGGCGGATATTCCGGTGTTGCCCGCAGACCGCATCAAAACCTCGTACTATTTGCGCCTAAACGCCGAAGACAAGCCCGGCGTGTTGGCGGATGTCACCAAAATCCTTGCCGACCACAACATCAGCATTGAAGCGATGATCCAAAAAGAACCCCTAAAAGGCGAAACCGCCGTGCCGATCATCATGCTGACGCAAATCACGCTAGAGCAGGAAATGAATGCGGCGATTAGTGAGATTGAGGCTTTGCCTACTGTGAGCGGTAAGGTTAGCCGGATTCGGATGGAGACGTTGGGGTAAGCAACACTAACTTTCGGCTTGGAGAATATCATGCAGGCTCAAAAATTAACCCCGTTGCAACTGGAGTTATTAAAGCTGTTCAGCCACGAAATCACTAACCAGCAACTAGCCGATATAAAAAATTTGCTGGCAAATTATTTTGCCCAGCAAGCAACCCAGGAAATGGACAGGCTGTGGCAGGAAAAGGGCTGGAATGAAGGGACAATGATTGAATGGACAGATGAACATCTAAGAACACCTTATCATTCTTCATGAAAGTTGTAATAGACACCAACATCTTGTTGGTTTCTATCCCAAAACAATCGCCTTACCGCATTATTTTCGACCATCTGATTGCCCAAAAATACGATTAGCTTATCAGCAATGAGGTGCTGCATGAATATACCGAAATCATTGCCCGAAAAGCCAATGCCGTAGTTGCAAACAATATCGCTGAAATGTTGCTGACCTTATCAAACGTGCATAAACATGCCATTTATTACAAATGGTAATTAATCGACGCGGATAAAGACGACAACAAATTCGTTGATTGTGCGGTTGCGGGGAATGCCGATTTTTTGGTAAGCAATGATAGGCATTTCAATGTGTTAAAAACCATAGAGTTTCCAAAATTACAAGTCTTTACCATTTTTGAATTTATAGAACGCCTTTAATTGGCCACTCAATCCAGAAATCAATAAAAATCTGGCAAATGTCCAGAGATAAAACCATAGGAACCACCATGACCCGCTACACCGGACTTATCGAACGCTACCGTGGCCGCCTGCCCGTCAACGCCAGCACCCGCATCATCAGCTTGGGCGAAGGCAACACGCCGTTGATCCAACTGCAAAACATCCCGCGCCTGATTGGCAAAGACGTGGACATTTACGTCAAATTTGAAGGCTTGAACCCGACCGGCTCGTTCAAAGACCGTGGCATGACGATGGCGGTGACCAAAGCCGTGGAAGCAGGCAGCCAAGCGATTATTTGCGCTTCAACAGGCAACACATCCGCTTCTGCTGCCGCTTATGCCGTCCGCGCTGGTATTAAAGCGTTCGTACTGATCCCTGAAGGCAAAATCGCTCTGGGCAAATTGGCGCAAACTTTGATGTACGATGCCAAAATCATCCAAATCAACGGCAATTTTGACAGGGGCATGGCCTTGGTCAAAGAAGTTGCCGAGCTGGCCCCCGTGACCATCGTCAACTCCATCAACCCCTTCCGTATTGAAGGCCAAAAAACCGCCGCGTTTGAAATTGTCGATGAATTGGGCTTTGCGCCGGATTTCCATTGTTTGCCAGTCGGCAACGCGGGCAACATCACCGCATACTGGAAAGGCTATACCGAATATGCACGTTATTCTTCGACGCATACCGCCGTGACCCGCAACTTGCCAGTCATGTGTGGTTATCAGGCCGCCGGGGCCGCGCCGTTTGTCGCCGGACACCCGATAGAGCATCCTGAAACAGTGGCGACCGCCATCCGCATCGGCAACCCGCAATCCTGGGATTTGGCGTGGAACGTGCAAAAAGAATCTGGCGGTTGGTTTGATAAATTCACCGACGAGCAAATTTTGGCGGCACAAAAAATGTTGTCGCAATTTGAAGGGGTGTTTTGTGAACCGGCTTCGGCGACTTCGTTGGCGGGTGCGCTACATGACATCAGCGTCGGCAAAATCCCTGAAGGTAGCCGCATCGTTTGTACGCTGACAGGCAACGGTATCAAAGACCCGGAAATTGCCATGCAGCAATGCGCCGATGCCCGGCCAGTGACGATTGAAGCCAGTTTGGATGCGGTCAAACGGGCGATTTTGGATAATTTATAAGTTGGCGGGATTAGCGGTAGGAGAGTGGGAGCCGCAATAGTTTGCGGCCCCCATTTTTGAGTTTAACGGTTTTTTTATTTTTTTATAATGACTTTATCGTCAATCACCAGCTCGGAGATTCCACCTAAAGCCGCTTTTAACGTGCAACTGGCATTTTTAAAACCGCCGGTCTTGCCGCCTTCCCCCACCCATTTCAAGGTGATGTAGCTATCTTTATCGCTAAGGGTTTCAGAGGGGAAAAACACCTGTTCACCGGTAATTTTCATGATTTCAGCCGGACATTTTTGGCTAGCCATAGTTTGTATAGCGGAGTAATTTCGGATCATGGACGCCGCTTCCATTTCTTCTTTAGATTGCTGCTTGTTGGTGCCGACCATAATAAAACCGGCAATAAATAACGCGGCAACCCCTAGTATGATTTTCATTGTTTCAGACATGCTTGTTTCCCCTTGTAGTTTTTTTGTTGGAATGGTGACGCCGTGTTATCGGCATGGAGTGGCATAAACCGGTGGCTTATGCCGGATAACGCTAAAATTCAATACCTTGCTCAGCCATAATGCCTTGTTCGTAAGCATGTTTGATCTTGCCCATTTCAGTGGCGGTGTTGGCAATTTCCAGCACTTCCGGCGCGGCGTTGCGTCCGGTCAAAATCAGATGCAGCCAAGGGGCTTTATGCCCACGGATAAAATCCGCAATTTCTTGCCCGGAAATCCAGTTATAACCGCAGCAATAATTGATTTCATCCAGCAAGACCACATCAAATTCTTGTGACAAGATTTTTTGTTTGCTGAATTCCCAAATTTCACGGCTAGTTTTAATGTCTTGTTCGGGGTTTTTGGTGTCCCAGGTGAAACCGTCGCCCAACGCATGCCATTCGATATTGTCAAAACGCGCGGCGGCCTTTTGTTCACCGGTTTGCCATCGGCCTTTGATGTATTGGATCACACAGATTTTCATATCCCAACCCGCCGCACGGAACACCATCCCTAATGCACTGGAAGATTTGCCTTTGCCTTCGCCGGTGTTGACCACCACCAATCCTTGCCGTTTTTCTCTGGGTTTCATCATCGTTTCCTTAAATATGTCTTTGCCCATTTTAACGCATCGGGTACTTTCAATCATGGTAAAGTTCGCTTATGCTGTTTTTCGTGTCTTTTTTAATTTCCACGAATAAAGCCTATTACCTAGCTATAAAATTCCTGATATTTTGTCCACGAAATACACGAAATACACGAAAAAGTTAGGTGGGTAACGTGGAGCGCGGTCATCTTGACCGCAACCAATGGCGAAAAAAAACATCCCCGCCAAACTTTCCTTAATCCTATTAACCCTTTGATATTCCATGACAGATAAAGACGTTTTATTTTCCGCCGCCAAACAAGTCATTCCAGGTGGCGTGAATTCGCCCGTGCGTTCCTTCGGTGGCGTTGGCGGCACACCCGTATTTATTGACCATGCCAGCGGCGCGTACATTTTCGATGCCGAAGGCAAGCAATACATTGATTATGTCGGTTCTTGGGGGCCGATGGTGCTAGGACATGCCCATCCTGACGTGATTGCGGCAGTGCAAGCGGCGGCGGCAAAGGGTTTGAGCTTTGGCGCACCCACGGAAATTGAAACGCAGATGGCGGAAAAAGTTTGCCAATTGCTGCCGTCCATTGATTTGGTACGCATGGTCAGTTCCGGCACGGAAGCGACGATGAGCGCGATCCGCTTGGCGCGGGGCTACACCGGACGTGACAAAATCGTCAAATTTGCGGGTTGCTATCACGGGCACGCCGATAGCTTGCTGGTAAAAGCCGGTTCCGGCGCGTTGACCTTTGGCGTACCCAGCTCCCCTGGCGTACCCGCATCGGTGGCGGCACATACCTTGACCTTACCTTACAATGATAGCGAGGCGGTGGAAAATCTGTTTGCCGAATGCGGTGCAGACATCGCCTGTATCATCGTCGAACCCGTTGCCGGGAATATGAACTGCATCCCGCCCGTGCCAGGATTTTTGGAAACCTTGCGGCAAGTTTGTGACGATTATCAAAGCGTGTTGATTTTTGATGAAGTGATGACCGGGTTTCGCGTCAGCTTGCAAGGTGCACAAGGTCTTTATGGTGTCACGCCAGATTTGACTACCTTGGGCAAGGTCATCGGCGGCGGTATGCCGGTCGGTGCATTTGGCGGCAAGCGTATGATTATGGAAAGCCTCGCGCCATTAGGCCCCGTGTATCAGGCAGGTACGTTGTCAGGTAATCCGGTGGCGATGGCGGCTGGCTTAAAAACCCTGGAACTTATCAGCGAACTTGGATTTTATGAGGCTTTGACGGCAAAAACCGAACGCTTGATGGCAGGATTGACCACCGCCGCCAAAGCCGCCGGAATCCCTTTCACCACCAACCAAGTCGGCGGCATGTTTGGTCTATTTTTCAGCGAAGACCAACACATCACCCGTTTCGCGCAAGTCATGGAATGCGACCAAAACCGTTTCAAACGCTTCTTCCACGCCATGTTGGCGCAAGGCGTGTATCTGGCCCCATCGGCGTTTGAAGCGGGGTTTGTTTCTATGGCACATACCGAAGCGGATTTGGATAATACTGTCGCGAAAGCGGCTGGTGTGTTTAAGCTGTTGTAAGCCCTAGTTAAATCAGAAAATTTAATGATTTATTGTCCACGAAAAGCACGAAAGACACGAAAATATAGCTATTTTCAGAAAAGTAAATTTTTCGTGCTTTTCACTTCGTGCTCAATGAGTCGTGTCTTTCGTGGACAAATCCATCAATTCAAACACTATGACAGCACCCTTCCAACTCCACCCACGCCTACAAGCAGACTGCATCCCCGTAGGCCATTTTGAACTCTGCCAATTGCTGCTGATGAACGATAGCCAATACCCTTGGTTCATCCTTGTGCCGCAAGTGGACGGTTTGCGTGAGCTTTACGAGCTGAGCAAAGCCCAGCAGCACTTGTTTACCGGAGAATCGAATTATCTGGCGGAACAACTGGCGATTTTGTACCAGGCCGACAAAATGAATATCGCCGCTATCGGCAACCTAGTTCCGCAACTGCATATCCACCATATCGTCCGTTATCAAACCGATAAGGCGTGGCCTGCGCCTGTGTGGGGAAAATTTGCCGCGATACCTTATGGTGATGCAAAAATACACGAAATACTCCAGCAAGTAAGAACAGCATTGGTTACAAAGCTTACGCCAATAAAAAACTGCCTTCCGTTTTAGCGAAGGCTTAAACCATGTGTTCCCGTATCCACTCTTTTAAAACTTCATTCATGCGAGTTTGCCACCCTTTACCCGTGCTACGAAAATAAGCCAATATTTCAGCATCAAAACGAATGGCGACTTGTTCTTTAACGGGTAATTTATTTGCACTACGCTTACGTTTTATTATTTCGGTATGTAATTCAGCTCCAGAATGACTGACAAACGCTTGCGCCCAATCGGCTTCACTGGTGCGTGGGCTGTCAATGTCATGGATAATCTCTTCATCCGTTAAAGATTTGACTTTATCCCAATCTGTTAAATTAGCCGTTGTAATGTTGCCAATAGATGCGTTGTTCATGTTTTTCAGCCTTACGGATGGAAATAATATGTTCGTGTTCGCCGCGCGGAGTATGGACAATAAAGACAACCGTGTCACCCCATAACCCCAATGTTTGAAAACGCATTTCGCCGTAGTTTTCGCTTATGTCTTCGCGGGTTAAGGTGACTCCGGCAAAAACAACGTCGCAACCGACAAAATCAAGATAGTGTTTTTTAAGGTTAAGTTGCCGTTTGTCTTCATTGTAAGTAATCATAGTCAAATTGTATATACAATTTATAGCATAAGCAATGAAAAATCACCTTTGTTTATGCTAAGAGTTGATTTTGTTAATTAAAATAGATTTTGTCCGGCTAAGTAATGATGAATAAGTTTTTCAGTATAAAACGACTGCGCGTCCTTTGAGGACGGGCAGTCGTAGCCATAGGACTTTTGCACATGCACTTAATAAAAAAGCACTCAGTAACTATAACTGCCACTGCACAATAAACGGCACATAAAACCCCATATCCTGCACGGTCGCGCCTTTTTGCGTCACCAGAGCCGAGGCAAAATCTTGCGCCCTGCGTAAGGTCAAGGCTAAAGGCCATTGGTGTTGCAAACCCAATAACAACACGCTGGCGAAAGCATCGCCTGCACCGACGGTATCAATAACCTCGGCAAGTGCGTTGGGCGTGACTTCCAGATACCCGCCGTTTTCCGTCAATGCCACCGCGCCCAATTCGCCCCTAGTGACAATCAACCCCGTTAATTGATACGCATCCAAAAAAACTTGCAAAGTTTCTTTTAGCGTGGCTTTGGGTTTGGCAAGTTGGCGCAATTCATCGTCATTGAGCTTGACCCAATCGGCGGCTTTTAAGCACTCCGCCACTTGCCCGACACACCACCACGGGGCGCGTAAATTGACATCCAGAAACACCATTCCGTCATGTTGCGCCAGCATTTTTGCCAAGGTTTGCGCGGAAGTAGGATGCCGCAATGCCAATGTGCCATGATAAATTAACGATGATTGAATTGGCTGGCTAGGAGCGGCGAGATAATCATAAGCTTGCTGGTCGAGAATCTCATAAGCGGGTTCGCCAGCATTGATGGTGATTTGCACCACGCCGGTCGGATGGGTTTCATCGGTTTGCAACTGCGTGGTGTCCATACCCCAAGCCAACATGTCGGCACGGATTTGTCCACCCAGCGCATCGGCACCGACGCGGCTGATAAAACAAGGCCGTTGACCAAAGGCTTGCAAATGCCAGGCGACATTAAACGGTGCGCCGCCTAAAACCGCTTGCCCGTCAGGGAATTGGTCAAACAGTACCTCGCCAAACAAGGTGATAGGGTCTTGTTTCATGGGATTTCCTCCTAGGCAAAGCACGTCAATCTACTGGGAATCTTCGGACTTGTACAGGCGCAAAATCTCACGCAGCAAGCATAATCAGCACTACCCGAAGCCCTATCCCTATGTAATAATAAACGGCTTTGATTTTGCGATATTTCTTTAGTCACACTCCCCGTTTCTTGCGGGTCTAACGCACACATAAGGGCATTAATAATGGATGAGAACAAAAAGAAAGCGCTCGGCGCGGCTTTGATGCAAATTGAAAAACAATTTGGTAAAGGTTCGGTCATGCGCATGGGCGATGTCGCGGCTTCGCGTGATATAGAAGTGGTTTCTACTGGCTCATTGGGATTGGATATTGCCCTAGGCTGCGGTGGTTTGCCACGCGGTCGGGTGGTGGAAATTTACGGCCCGGAATCTTCGGGTAAAACCACGCTGACGCTGCAAGTGATTGCGGAAATCCAAAAACTCGGTGGCACAGCGGCGTTTGTCGATGCGGAACACGCGCTAGATCCTGGTTATGCCGAAAAGCTCGGTGTCAATGTCGATGATTTGCTGGTCTCCCAACCCGACACGGGGGAACAAGCACTGGAAATCACCGACATGCTGGTGCGCTCCGGTGCGGTGGACATTGTAGTTATTGACTCCGTTGCGGCCTTGACCCCAAAAGCTGAAATCGAAGGCGATATGGGCGATTCGCACATGGGTTTGCAAGCTCGCTTAATGTCGCAAGCCTTGCGCAAACTCACCGCCAATATCAAACGCGCCAACACGCTGGTGATTTTCATCAACCAAATCCGTATGAAAATCGGCGTGATGTTTGGTAGCCCGGAAACCACCACAGGCGGTAATGCGCTGAAATTCTACGCCTCGGTGCGTTTGGACATCCGCCGCATCGGTTCGATTAAAAAAGGCGATGATATTATCGGTAACGAAACCCGCGTCAAAGTCGTCAAAAACAAAGTCGCCCCGCCGTTTAAAGAAGCCGAATTTGAGATTTTGTACGGCGAAGGCATTTCCTTTGTCGGCGAATTGGTGGATTTGGGCGTGAAATATGGCTTCATCCAAAAATCCGGTTCCTGGTACGCTTACGGCAGTGAAAAAATCGGTCAAGGCAAAGACAACGTCAAACAATACCTGAAAGAACATCCCGAAAAAGCCTTGGAAATCGAGCAAAAAATCCGTGCCGAAGCCTTTGCCAAACCGATTCCCGTGATTGACGCAGACATAGTTGAAGAGCCGTTTGTTGACGACGAGTAACCATGTCGGCAGAGGAAACCACCAAAACCATCAAGGCGTATTGTTTACGGTTGCTGGCGAGGCGCGAACACAGCCGCAAAGAATTGCTCAACAAATGTTCGCTGAAGGGTTTCCAAAAAATCGACGTTCTGCCGGTGCTGGATGAATTGGCCGAAAAAGGCTGGCAAGACGATGCCCGTTACGCCGAGAGCTACGCACGGCAACGCATCCAAAAAGGTTATGGGCCGATTGCCGTGCAGTACGAACTCAGCCAGAACGGTGTCCAAACCGACACCATCGAACCGCTTCTGCACAGCGTTGCCGACAATTGGCTAGACGTGCTGGAGCAGGTATACCATAAAAAATACGCCCATGATCGGCGCTTGAGCCGCCAAGAATGGGCAAAACGTAGTCGATTTTTACTGCAACGTGGTTTTCCCGCCGACCTGGTCAGCGCGTTGTTCACCCATTTAGCCATCCGTTTCCCTAAGTTTTAGACAATACTACTATCATGAAAAAAATGACTAGCGCCGCTTTACGCGCCGCATTCCTGGACTTTTTCCGTCAACGTGGACATGCCATCGAGCCATCCAGTTCGCTAGTGCCGGGCAACGATCCGACTTTGCTGTTCACCAACGCAGGCATGGTGCAGTTTAAGGATGTATTTTTAGGCCGTGAACACAAGCCTTTCACGACCGCCGCGACCAGCCAACGCTGTGTACGCGCAGGCGGCAAGCACAACGACTTGGAAAACGTCGGCTACACGGCACGGCATCACACGTTTTTTGAAATGCTCGGCAATTTCAGTTTTGGTGATTATTTCAAAAAAGAAGCTATCGAATACGCGTGGGAATTTCTCACCAAAGCAATGGAAATCCCCGCCGAAAAACTCTGGGTGACGGTGTACGCAGAAGACAAAGAAGCCGAAGCGATATGGTTGAAAGAAATTGGCGTAGACCCGAACCGCTTCTCACGCATCGCCACCAAAGACAATTTCTGGTCTATGGGCGATGTCGGCCCCTGTGGCCCATGTACGGAAATTTTCTACGATCACGGCGAACACATTTTCGGCGGCCCTCCAGGTTCGCCAGATGAAGACGGCGACCGTTATATCGAAATTTGGAATCTCGTGTTCATGCAGTACGACCGTTCTGCTGATGGCACTATGACGCCGCTGCCAAAACCTTCAGTCGATACGGGCATGGGTTTGGAACGTATCTCGGCGATCTTGCAGGGCGTGCATAGTAATTACGAAATCGACTTGTTCCAAAAACTGCTCACCGCCGCCGCCGCGTTGGCGCTTACCGATGATTTGACGAATAGCTCCTTGCGCGTGATTGCCGACCACATCCGTTCCTGCGCGTTCTTGATTACCGATGGCGTGATGCCATCCAACGAAGGCCGTGGCTATGTCTTGCGCCGTATCATCCGCCGAGCGATACGACACGGCTACCGTTTAGGCATACTCGATATTTTCTTCTACAAACTGGTCGCGCCTTTGGTTGAAGAAATGGGTGCGGCTTACCCTGAACTCGCCGCCGCACAAGAACAAGTTGAGCGCATCTTGAAAAAAGAAGAAGAACGTTTTGCCGAAACGTTAGGGCAGGGCATGAAAATTCTCGAAGCCTGTGTCGCCAAATTGGAAGGCACGGTCATTCCCGGCGAAACCGTGTTCCAGCTTTACGACACCTATGGTTTCCCCGTCGATTTGACCGCCGATTTTGCCCGCGAACACAATCTCAGCGTCGATTATGACGGCTTTGAGCAAGATATGGCGGCACAACGCGACCGCGCCCGTTCCGCCAGCAGTTTCGGTGCGGATTACGACCAAGACATCAAACTCGACAGCCAAACCGAATTCACAGGCTACGGAAACTTGGATGACGAGGTGCATATCATCGCTCTTTTTCAACACGGCCAGCCCGTCGAAAGTTTAGAAGCAGGTGACGAAGGCGTGGTGGTGTTGGACAAAACCCCGTTCTATGCCGAATCAGGCGGACAAATCGGTGACTGTGGCGAATTGAAAACTGACGCGGGCGTGTTTGCCGTTGCCGACACCCAAAAACAAGGCGGCACGTTGTTTCTGCATAAAGGCAAAGTCGTCTCCGGCGAGTTGAAAGTCGGGGACTTGTGCCATGCCAAAGTCAGTGCCGAAGAGCGCAAAGCCACCGAACTGAACCATTCCGCCACGCATTTATTACACGCTGCTCTGCGCCAAACCTTGGGCGATCACGTCGCGCAAAAAGGCTCGTTGGTTAATCCTGAACGTTTACGTTTCGACTTCTCGCATTTTGAACCGGTCACGCCTGAGCAAATTAGCGTTTTAGAAAAAGGGGTGAATGAACAAATCCGCTTGAACCAGCCCGTGTCCGCCGAAGTGATGGCAAAAGACGACGCGGTCAAAGCGGGTGCAATGGCTTTGTTCGGCGAAAAATACGGCGACGAAGTGCGGGTGTTGAAAATCGGCGCATTCTCCACCGAACTCTGCGGCGGCACCCACGTTGAACGCGCAGGCGACATCGGTTGCTTCAAAATCATCAGCGAAACGGGCGTAGCGGCAGGTGTGCGCCGGATTGAAGCCGTCACAGGTGCAGGCTGCATGGCATGGCTAGGCGAGCGCGAACAGGTGCTAAACACCATCGCCGGATTGCTAAAAAGCGCGCCGGACAAAGCCGCAGAAAAAGTCGAACAATTACTGGCAAAAAGCCGCGATTTAGAAAAACAACTCGAACGCCTCAACGCCAAACTCGCCAGTTCGCAAGGCGACGATCTCGCCGGGCTAGCCGTTGAAGTGGCTGGCACGAAAGTATTGGCGGTCAAACTCGAAGGCATAGAAGCCAAAGCCTTACGCGACCTCGCCGACCAATTAAAAAACAAACTCGGCAGCGCGGTGGTGGTGTTGGCAGTCGTCGAAGGCGACAAAGTCAGCTTGGTTGCGGGCGTGAGTAAAGACCGGATGGGGCAGGTGAAAGCAGGTGATTTGGTCAATTTTGTCGCCCAACAAGTTGGCGGCAAAGGCGGCGGCAGGCCGGATATGGCAATGGCCGGGGGGAATGATCCTAGTGGGTTGGATCTGGCTTTGGCTGGGGTTTTGGGTTGGGTGCAGGAAAAAGGCAAATAAATTGGCTAATAAAACTGAAAAAACCATTGGTCACTTGCCGCTTATTGAATATCCGTGGGCTGGCGAAATAGACCGATTGTTGGAATCGGTCAGCAGAAAAGAACCATCATTTCGGGCATTCCTTTTTGATGCCGTCATGTCTATGGCTTACGTTGATGCCACAGCAGGATTGGAAAAAAACATTGAATACTGTGATAACGCTATTGGTGGATATAACGCACATATTGGTTTTATTAATCTATGTTCTCAGTGTTATGAAAATAACTCATGGCAATATCAAAAAGCGGTAAAGCCAGAGTCGGGTGCGCTGGGTAAACTCAGTAGTGAGTTGATTTTAAAATTTATCCAGCATTTCTCTGACAACTTTGAGCAGGTATGCGTTATTGGCGGTAGTGATTACGCTGATGCGTTGATTATTCATAAAAATGGCCTAAAAATTTTGGCTGAAGTCAAATCTGCACCGCTTATCACTTATCCCTTACTGATTAAAATTAACCAACTTGATGCTGTTAAGCATCATCATAAAATCACCCTTACATCTTCTCAGTTAAAAACCTGTGACTCCGCCTTATATCTTCATAACAACTGTATTATTCCATTAGGGAAAACAGGAGGAGAAAACTGGCCTTTTAAGCCATTTGTAGATTTCATGGTGGACAATAAAAATGCAGATGCCATCGAACAACAATTTCAAACGTGGTTAGCAGCAAGAGAAGCGTACATCACCAAAAATCGCCAATCCAAAATTTATCATTTAACTAATGCTTGCGGTAGCCCTCCTTTGGAAGCGAAAAAGCATCATGGTTGGCCTCACAAACAGGTTATTAGCGATAGTAAAACCAGTGCAGGAATGGATAGGACGGATGACATTAAAAAAGGCATTTATCAAACCTTAAAAATAGGTCTTACGCATAAGGGCGAGAACGATTTTAAAACAGCGATTATTTCCAACCTTCCTGCTTATCGGCACAACGATGATTATTTGTCGCCCCTTATACCCATGCTTTGGGGAATGGAAACAGATTTAAAAACAATTGATGGCCAGCAAGTTATTTTTAGGGAAGATTTACGTTATGTGTTTGATTACATAATTACTTTAGAAAATCCATTGCTTCGTGAGTTAGTCGTATGAAATCAGTACCCAACCACGAAACCAGAGTGTATTCAGGGATTGTGCTTGAGCGTATCAAGCACTTGCCATCTGGCGGAAAAATGGGCGATTTGCCTACCCATCTCCAACACAAGAGTTTTATCCGCACGGGCGATAAAAAAACGGGCGGCCCGAATATGCGGTTGTTGCGCTTGGAAATGGACAAACCCGCTTTAACCGTCACGGCCTATATTTACAACAAATTCGTCCATCCTTACGAAGACCGTTATTTAACGCCACGAGAAGCGGCTTGTCTTCAAGATTTTCCAATTGATTATGAATTTAAAGGCACGTTGGGGCAGGTTCAAAAACAGATAGGTAATGCAGTACCTGTAAAACTAGCAAAAGCGATTGCGTCAGAAGTTGCGAATTACTTTACAAAGCAAAATGATGGTGGTGATAAGTTGATTGCTTCGTATTTTTGCGGCGCGGGTGGCTTAGATTTGGGTTTTGAACAGGCTAGCAACAAATCGGTGCAGTTTAAAACCCTGTTTGCAACCGATATTGAACCGTGGTCAGCAGCGACTATAAACGCAAATCGGCTTAGCTGGAATTTTCATCAGGCCGATATTAGAGAACTTAATCCAGAAATGATTAAACAGGTGTTAGGTAAAGCTCCAGATGTCATTATTGGTGGGCCGCCGTGCCAACCCTTTAGTGTCGCGGGCAAACAAAAAGCAACTGATGACCCTTTGGGAACGCTTTACCGGGATTATATCCGGCACATTGGAGATTTAAAGCCGGAAATCGTCATCATGGAAAATGTTTACGGTTTGGCGCAAGTAAAATCAGCGGATATGGTGCAAGAAATAATCAATTCATTTGAACAAATCGGCTACGCGGTCACCTATCGTGAGCTGATGGCGGCGGACTATGGAACGCCGCAAAGACGGCGGCGGTTGTTTTTTGTGGCAGCAAAAAAGCTGAAATTCTTTAAATTTCCAGAACCTACCCATAGTGAATTTAACACGCTTTTTGATTTGCCCCCCTACGAAGGTGCTGGCAATGCGTTGATGAAACTGCCGCCAGCAATAATAAAGTTTGGGTAACAAGGTGTAAGTTAATAGGCTGAATTTCATCCACTGATTGGATTATCTGACAAATCTAAGCCCGCTTTTAACCATGCCCATATCCATCCAACTAAACCCAGCGAGGTAGCCCGTAAGGAGCAAAGCGGATTACGGGATTTTCCAAAACCAACAAGCTGTATTTAATCGCAATGTTTCAATACGGGGTTTAGAGATGTGCGGTATCGAACCCCCGTATTCCGCTACCGCTGCATACGGGCTACCTCGCTATATTCTATATCCAGGCCCAATACTTAATGGCCGTGACACCCTGATGTTGGAACTATGCCTATCCCGGCTTGAATGATGTCCCAACGATCAACAGTCAGATTGCAACCACTACCAAAATTGGTTATTGGAGTAGTCGGCAACCCGCTTAACTAATGCTCTCATACAACCGCAAATACTCTTCCGCACTACGCCGCCAGGTGAAATCTTTGCACATGGCGTTCGCTTGCATTTTTCGCCATTGTTCAGTATTGCGATACAACAACAACGTCCGTTTGATGGCTTCGAGCAATGAGCCTGAATTGGCGTCATTGAAGACGATGCCGCTGGCGGAGCCGTTGGCTAGGGTTTCCCAGGAGGTGTCGATGACGGTATCCGCCAAGCCGCCGGTTTTTCTGACGATGGGAATAGTGCCGTAGCGTTGGCTGTACATTTGGTTTAAGCCGCAGGGTTCAAAGCGCGAAGGCATTAGAAAAATATCCGCCCCGGCTTCAATCAGATGCGCCAGGCTTTCATCGTAGCCCAGGGTGACGGCGATTTTGTCAGGATGGGCTTCCGCCCAAGTTTGCAGGCGTTGTTCAACCACTTTGTCACCACTGCCCAGCAAGACAAACTGCATGTCCATCGACAACATTTCCGGCAGGCAATCCAGCACCATGTCTATGCCTTTTTGTTCGACCAAGCGGCTGATCAGCCCCAATACAGGGATGCTGTCATTAACAGGCAATTGCATGCGCTGTTGCAATTCGGTTTTGTTGCGGGTTTTGTCATGGAGGGAATCCACATTGAAACGTTGTGGAATGTAGCCATCGGTTTCAGGATTCCACTGGTCGGTATCAATGCCGTTGATAATGCCGACCAGGGCGTTATTGCGGTAACGCAACAATCCTTCCAGGCCGTAACCAAAAGCCGAAGTCTGGATTTCCTGGGCATAAGTCGGGCTGACCGTGGTGATGCAATCGGCAAAGGCCAGCCCGCCTTTGATAAACGAGAGCAGATTATGAAATTCCAAGCCATCCGGGTTCCATAATTGTCCGGGAATATTCAGGGTGACCATGCGGCTGGCGGGAAACAGCCCTTGATAGGCCAGATTATGTACGGTAAACACCGTCGCGGGACGGTCTTTTTCTAAAGACAAAAGGGCGGGGACTAAACCCGTTTGCCAGTCGTTACAATGCACGATGTCGGCTTTCCAATTCTGGCCGATTTTGTCCATCGCACAAATAACGGCGATGCGGCAAAACAGGGAGAAGCGTTCGGCATTGTTGGGCCAAGGATTGCCTTGTCCGTCCGTGTAAGGATTGCCCGGAAAATTATAGAATTCGGGGCAATCCACCAGCCAGACGGGAATGGAACTGTCCGGCAGACGGGTCTCCAAGATATTGATTTGCCGGTTGTCCGCCCGCAGGGAAAACACGGTGTGGACATCGCCGCTAAGATTAAGCGCCTGGTAATTGGGCATGATCAGGCGCACATCTTGGGATAATTCCGCGAAGGCTTTGGGCAAGCTACCCGACACATCGGCAAGTCCTCCGGTTTTAATTAAAGGATGCGCCTCGCTGGTGACAAACAGTATTTTTTTCATTATGGCTTCCAAGGAATGAGCATTAAATGACGTGAGCAACTTTGATTTTTAAAATCCCCCGTTCCCCCTTTGCCAAAGGGGGGCATGTCCGGGATGATATTTTTTATGTGTGCCCTAATGCTTTTGTTTATTGTGACCGGTTTAGAGCTTTAAGATCACGCCTCCTAATGGCGGTATGGTCAGGTTCAGCGAGTGGGGCAGGTTCATCCACGGTTTGGGTTCTGACGTCACTACGCCGTTACCCGCGTTGGTGCCCGCATAATAAGTCGAATCGGAATTAAAAATTTCTGTGTAAACGCCTTCTTGAGGTACGCCTATGCGGTAATTTTGGCGGGTGACTGGTGTAAAGTTCAAGACGATGCACAATTCCTCATCGCCGCTTTTACGCCGGAAACTGATGATGGATTGCTGGACGTCGTGGCAATCTATCCATTCAAAGCCCAGATAATCAAAGTCATGCTGGTATAAGGCAGGTTGGGATTTATATAGCAGATTCAAGTCCTTGACCATTGTTTGTATGCCTTGGTGGTATTCATATTCCAACACATACCAATCCAGGACTTTGTTGAAGCTCCATTCCGTGCCCTGACCGAATTCACAGCCCATGAATAGCAGTTTTTTGCCTGGGTAAGTGTACATCAGCGTGTACAGCAGGCGCAGGTTGGCAAAGCGTTGCCATTCATCGCCAGGCATTTTATTCAATAAGGAACCCTTGCCATGCACGACTTCGTCATGGGAGAACGGCAGGGTGAAGTTTTCGGTGAACGCATACAGCAAGCCAAACGTGAGCTGGTCATGATGGTGCATACGATGGATGGGATCCAGGCTCATATAAGCCAGCGTATCGTGCATCCAGCCCATATTCCATTTCATCGAGAAACCTAAGCCGCCCGTCCAGGTAGGGCGGGTGACTTGCGGCCAAGCCGTGGACTCTTCGGCCATGACCACGACACCCGGATGCTGTTCGTGCATGACGGCGTTCAGTTCCCTGATAAAGTCGATGGCTTCCAGATTTTCGTTGCCGCCGTATTTGTTGGGCACCCAATCATTGTGTTTGCGGGAATAATCCAAATACAGCATGGATGCGACCGCATCGACGCGCAGACCGTCGAGATGAAATTCTTCCAGCCAGAACATCGCACTGGCAAGCAGGAAATTCTTGACCTCATTACGGCCATAATTGTAGATCAGCGTCCCCCAATCGCGGTGTTCGCCTTTGCGCGGGTCTTCGTGTTCATACAGGGCACTGCCGTCGAAACGGGCGAGGGCAAACGCATCTTTCGGAAAATGTGCGGGGACCCAGTCAAGGATGATGCCGATGCCGTTTTGATGGCAGTGATCGATGAAATAACGGAAATCATCGGGTGTGCCGTGGCGGCTAGTCGGGGCGAAATAGCCGGTGGTTTGATAACCCCAAGACGCATCCAGTGGATGTTCAGTGATAGGCAATAATTCGATGTGGGTGAAACCCATAGTTTTGACGTAATCCACCAGTTGATCCGCCAACAGCCGGTAGTTCAAGAAATTTCCCTGTTCATCGCGTTGCCAGGAACCCAAATGCACTTCATAGATTGCCATAGGTTCATGCAGCCAGTCATAAGCGGCACGGTCGGTCAACCACTGGGCATCGTTCCAGGGATAGTTGCTTGTATTGACGACAATCGACGACGTGCTGGGACGGAACTCAAACTGTTGTCCGTAAGGGTCTGTTTTCAACAGTAACTGATGGGTCTTGGCATTCAGGATTTCAAACTTGTACAGACACCCAGGAGTCAAGCCGGGAATAAAAATTTCCCAAATACCGCTGTCGCCCAGGCTGCACATGGGATTGCAACGCCCATCCCAACGGTTGAAGTCACCAACGACACTGACCCGGCCGGCATTGGGGGCCCACACGGCAAACAACACACCATCAAGTCCGTCTATAGTTTGTTGGTGTCCGCCCAGTTTTTGGTAAATATGCCAGTGCTTGCCCTGACCAAACAGATGCTGGTCAAATTCCGGCAGTTGTGGGTCAAACGTGTAAGGGTCGTAATTTTCGTGAGATTCGCCGTCTTTGTCTTGCCAAGACAAAAGGTAATGCGTCGGCAGTTCGTCCTGCTTGTCGATGTATTCAAAAAAGTCCGTACCCGTTATTCTTTCAAGGCTGGCACCGTTGTCGACAAAGCTTACCGTTTCCGCATAAGGGATATAAACTTTGATGATTATTTGGTTATTAACGGTATGACGGCCGAGTACGGAAAACGGGTCATGATGTTTGGCGGCTATAATTTTTATTGAATCAGCGTCAAGTGCACTATTGGGTTGCTTTTTCACTTTGCTTTGCCTCGATTTAGTAGAATAATGGTCAGGCAAATGTTACCAAATTAAAACAATAATTGTGAATCTATTCCACTTGGAGATGAAAATGTCGGCATCCAGTCCCAAAAAGCACGATCTTAACGTCCAGCATTTAACCCGAAATACGATTGCCTTGATTCTTGCGGGTGGACGTGGTTCACGGTTGATGAACATGACCGATTGGCGGGCCAAGCCAGCCGTACCGTTTGGCGGCAAATTCCGCATCATTGATTTTCCGCTTTCCAACTGTGTCAATTCGGGCATACGCAAAATAGGCGTGTTGACGCAATATAAAGCGGATTCGTTGATCCGGCATATCCAGCAAGGTTGGGGCTTTTTACGCGGCGAATTCGGCGAATATGTCGATTTGATGCCCGCCCAGCAACGCCATGACGAAGATTCCTGGTACAAAGGCACGGCGGATGCCATTTTCCAAAATATCGACATCCTCCGTACCCGCAAGCCCGAATATATCCTGGTGTTGGCAGGCGACCATATTTACAAGATGGATTATGGTTCAATGCTGGCCGACCATGTCGAAAAAAACGCCGATTTGACCATCGGTTGCATTGAAGTTTCCCTGGCGGACGCCACGGCATTCGGAGTCATGGATGTTGATGCCAACCGCCGTGTCCGTGCCTTCGTCGAAAAGCCGGAAAAGCCTCCGGTCATGCCAGGCCGCACCGACACGGCCTTGGCGTCGATGGGCATTTATATTTTTAACGCCAGCTTTTTGTTTGAGCAATTGCTGAAAGATGCCGACACCAAAGGTTCGTCACACGATTTTGGTAAGGACATCATTCCATCCGTGATTGATAAATACGTGGTCAATGCCTATCCATTCCTGGATTTGCAAAGCGGTGAGCAAAGCTACTGGCGGGATGTTGGCACCATTGACGCGTACTGGTCGGCCAATATGGAACTGATTGGTGTCAACCCTAATTTGAACTTGTATGACAACACCTGGCCAATCTGGACGTACCAGGCGCAAACACCGCCCGCTAAATTTGTCTTTGACGATGATGACCGCCGTGGTCAGGCGGTGGACTCTATGGTGTCGGGGGGATGTATCGTGTCGGGTGCCAAAATCAGGCATTCTTTGTTGTTCACCAATGTCCGGGTCAATTCTTATTGCACCTTGCAAGATACTATCGTGTTGCCGGATGTGAATATAGCCCGCCATTGCCATATCACCAAGGCGATTATCGAAAGGGGTTGCGAAATTCCTGAGGGGACTATCATCGGCGAAGATCGGGAAGCGGATGAAAAACGCTTTCACGTCAGTGCCGGCGGGGTGGTGCTGGTCACTCCCGACATGCTGGGGCAACGTCTGCATTATGTCAGATGAACCGCAATTTAAGCTCCTCACTATAGCCGATTAAAAATCCCTTTCAGAAAGAAAACGGAGATAACATCCGCCACTAAAAACCCTCTCTCATCGGGCATAGGTATCTACACAAGTCTTGAACACCGTCATTCCGGCAATCCTTCGGAATGATGACCAATAAAACTTGTGTAGATACCTATGCTCATCGAGGGAGGGACTTAAATGTAACTACGATCCCAACAAAGAACACGATATTTGTTATATTCCCGTAAACTTTGTGTCCTTGATGGTTACCCCATGCTTGGCAGCGTGACAGCCAACATTTTTTAACAGGATAAGCCTTGTGAAATTAGTATTATGCTGGCACATGCACCAGCCCGAATATCGAGATTTGCAAACCGGCGAATTTAAATTGCCGTGGACTTATCTGCATGTGATTAAAGACTATGTGGACATGGTGGCCCATCTTGAAGCCGTCCCTAGGGCCAAAGCAGTGGTCAACTTCGCGCCTATCCTGCTGGAGCAGATTGAAGAATACGCCAAGCAAGTGCAAGCCTATCTGCATGACCGCGTGACCATGACCGACCCGTTATTGGCGGCATTGGTTGATGTCAGCATTCCGGCGGATTCTGAAGAGCGTTTAAAATTGATCAGGGAGTGTTTGCGGGCCAACCGTGAGCGGCAAGTCAACCGCTATCCGGCTTATAAAAAATTGGCGGAAATGGCGGATTGGCTGGAGCATCACTATGAAGCCTTGCAATATATCAATTCACAGTACCTCAGCGACCTGCTGGTTTGGTACCATCTGGCCTGGATGGGCGAAACAGTGAAATTGTCCGATAGCCGGGTCAGGCATCTGCTCGACAAAGGTTCGGGTTATTCCTTACATGACCGGAACGAGATAGTCGAAATCATCGGCGATTTGCTGGCGAATATTATCTGCCGCTATAAAGTGCTGGTGAAAAAAGGCCAGCTTGAATTGTCGGTAAGTCCTTATGCCCATCCGATCATGCCGTTGTTGCTGGATTTACAGACCACTCAAGAAGCGATGCCTAACGCACCTATGCCGGAATTATTAGAATATCCTGGCGGGGCTGAGCGGGTGGCTTACCATCTTGATAAAGGCGTCCAGGTTTTTAAACGCTTTTTTGGTTTTAAACCTAAAGGATGCTGGCCTTCCGAAGGCAGTGTTAGTGCCGGGACGTTAAAAATTCTTGGCGATTTTGGTTTTGAATGGACGGCTAGCGGCGGCACTGTCCTGCGCAATAGTTTAAATCTGCCTGAAAATGAAAAGCCATTAAGCGTCCATTATCCATTTAAACTAAAAAAAACCAATATCGCCTGTTTTTTTCGGGATGATGGTTTATCCGATTTGATCGGGTTTGAATATTCAAAATGGCATGCCGATGATGCGGTCGCCGATTTGATCCAGCATTTGGAAAATATTGCCGCCAATGAAGCGGCTGATACGGTGGTGTCCATCATTATGGACGGTGAAAACGCTTGGGAATATTTTCCCGAAAACGGCTATCATTTCCTCAGCGCCTTATACAAACGGCTCGCGCTACATCCGGCGATTGAATTGACGACGTTTTCCGACTGCCTGAAAAACAAAGTCCCCGTCAAACCGTTGTCACGGCTGATTGCCGGCAGTTGGGTCTATGGCTCGTTTTCAACGTGGATTGGTGATGCCGATAAAAATCGTGGCTGGGATATGCTAGGGGACGCCAAAGCCGTTTTTGACCAAGCCATAGCGGCCAAACGCTTGTCCGCCAAACAACTTAAGGCAGCCGAAATCCAGTTGGCGGTTTGTGAAGGTTCCGATTGGTTCTGGTGGTTCGGCGATTATAATCCTGGTGAAGCCGTCAGTAATTTTGAAAAACAGTTCCGCCTGAATTTAGCCAATCTGTACCGGCTGTTAGGCACCCCACCTCCCTCTTATCTGGCATTGTCATTCACCCAGGGTTCCGGTGCTCCGGCAATGGGCGGGGCGATGCGGCCAGGTATAGAACTATAACTTTACCCACAGTAATTCGGACCAGTTACCTTGAAACCTTCAGAAAATGATCTTTTGAACAAACGCCGTGCCGGGATTCTCCTGCATGTTACTTCATTACCTGGTCCAAACCGCACGGGGGATTTGGGGCAAGACGCCTATTATTTTGTGGATTTTCTCCACAAAGCCGGAGTCACCGTGTGGCAGACCTTGCCACTGGGCATGACCCATGCCGATGGCTCGCCTTATCAGTGTTTGTCTGCCCATGCCGGCAATCCAGACTTGATCAATATTGACTGGCTAATAACTCAAGGCTGGCTACAACTAACCGATAAATGCCAGGACTGCCAGGGAAGCGAGAAATTTAACAAAAGTTGCCTTATCAATAAGGCATATCAAGGGTTTTTAAAACGCGCAAACCAGACGGATAAAGATGATTTTGCCAAATTCTGCCAGGACAAAGCCTTCTGGCTAGATGATTTCGCCCTGTTTCTGGCGCTGAGAGTTGAATTTAACAATCAAAGCTGGAGCCAATGGCCTGGCCACCTAAAGGAAAGGGATAGCAAGGCTATTAAAGAAGCCAGGTGCCGCCTAGTCCACGCCATTGATTCGATCAAATTTGAACAATATGTCTTTTTCCGCCAATGGATGGCATTGAAAGCCTATGCCAACGCAAAGGGCGTGTTGTTGTTTGGCGATATTCCCATTTTTGTCTCTTACGACAGTGCCGATGTCTGGGCGAACCGTGATGTTTTCAAACTCAATGATAACGGTGACATGTTGGTGGTTGCCGGTGTGCCGCCGGATTATTTCTCGGAAACTGGACAACGTTGGGGGAATCCGCATTACAACTGGACATTTTTGAAAAAAACCGGCTTTAATTGGTGGTTGGAACGTATGCACACCCAACTGGAGCAATTTGACATCCTCCGTATCGACCATTTCCGGGGGCTGGAAGCGGCTTGGGAAATCCCCGCCCATGAACCCACCGCAAAACAGGGTGAATGGGTCAAAGCCCCAGGCAAGGCATTGTTGAATGCGATCAAGGCCGACTTGGGTGCAATTCCGCTGGTTGCCGAAGATTTGGGGATTATCACCAATGAAGTCATTGAATTACGGGATGAATTCCATCTGCCCGGCATGAAGATCCTGCATTTTGCTTTTGGTGGCGGGCCGGATAACCCGTATCTGCCCAATAATTACGAAAAAAACTGCGTGGTTTACACCGGAACGCACGATAACGACACCAGCTTAGGTTGGGTTGGGCAATTGAGTGAAAATGAGAAAAAACATGTTTACGAATACTTGGGCAATCCGGTGGCAAGCCTGCAATGCGCGTTAATCCAAGCCGCCCTGGCATCAGTCGCCAACCTTGCCATCATCCCCATGCAAGATATTCTGGAATTGGGTTCCGAGCACCGCATGAACACCCCGGGTACAACAGTTGGTAACTGGCAATGGCGTTTCCAGTGGGAGCAATTGACAACCGAACGCGCCGCACGGCTCGCCCACCTGGTTGAATTGTTCAACCGTAATTAACCGCAATCGGGCACAGGCCTTTCCGGTTTTATGACCGTCCCAGACAAATTATTCCAACACATCACCCGCGTCGAAGATTTTGCCTTTGATGGGCGCGTCGCCAAGGTCTTTGATGACATGGTGTCGCGTAGCGTCCCGTTTTATAACGAAATCCAACGCCTGCAAGCCGATCTCATCATGGATTTCCTGCCTGAAGAATCGGGGGTTGTCTGTGATTTGGGCTGCTCGACCGGAACCACGCTTGAACATCTCACCCGGCACCCCAGATGTCCAAACAAGGCTTTGTTCATGGGTTTTGACAATTCCGAACCCATGCTCGATAAAGCCAGAAGCAAACTATCGGTGCCAATCGCTTCTGGTCAGGTGGAATTACGGCTAGGTGATTTGAGTTGCCTTAACGCATTGCCGGAGTGCCATGTCGTTATCCTCAACTGGGCCTTGCAATTTGTCCGGCCAATGGATAGGGAAGGGCTGCTGAAAACCATTTTCCAAGCCCTCAAACCTGGCGGCATCTTATTGTTATCAGAGAAAATACTCGCCCAAGATCCATTGCTGAACCGTTTGTATATCGACCATTACCTACGCTTTAAAAAATCGCAAAGCGGCTATAGCGATGAAGAAAACCAGCGCAAACGCGAAGCCTTGGAAAATGTGTTGATCCCATATCGGCTTGATGAAAACATGGCGTTGTTGGAACGCGCCGGATTTACGCATAACGACACGTATTTCCAGTGGTTTAATTTTGTTTGCATGATTGCGCTTAGGTGATTTCCTGCAATGAATTTACCAAAAATCTGTCCACGAAAGCCAACAGTAGGCGCATTACGACTGCATGGATGCCACCACAAGGGTGGTCTGTGGACAGAGGTAGAGCAATGCCCCTCAAGGGGGTCTATGGACAGAGCAGCGTAGCGGTGTGCCGAGGCGACACAAAAAACACGAAAAAACGTCGCCAAGTTATTTTTTCATTTTCGTGGACTTTAGTTTTTCTACGAAAATTAACGGCGACATAGCCTTTATTTGTCTCCAGCTAACCCATCCATCCATCAACCCATCAGGGCAAAAACCATGAGCGAACTCTACGGCGACCAACATTTGGCAATGCAAGACCAATTCGACACCCGCAATCTCGCTGAGCGTGTCGGGCAAATCATTGTGCAAGCTGAGCTGGACGAGTTGCACAAAGGCTTTATTGAAACCCGCGACATGCTGTTCCTGACCACGGTTGACCATCGTGGCTACCCTACTTGCTCGTACAAAGGCGGTGTGCCTGGGTTCGTGAAAGTGTTGGACAGCAAGACCATCGTGTTTCCCAGCTACAACGGCAACGGCATGTTTTTGTCTATGGGCAATATGACTACCCACGATAAGATCGGTCTGTTGTTTATTGATTTCACGACCCCGCACCGTGTCCGGGTGCATGGCATAGCCAGTGTTGACCGCAATGACCCGCTATTGGGCGAGTTCCACGAAGCCGAGTTGATTGTGCGTGTCACCATCACCGAAGTGTTTGTCAATTGTCCGCGCTACATCCATCAATATCAACGCGTGGCAACGTCCAAATATGCCCCGCAACGGCAATGCCCAACCCCGCCGCCGCAATGGAAACGCATCGATGCAATCCAGGATGTTTTGCCCAAAGCAGAGCAAGCGATAGTCGAAAACTTTGGTGGCACGATTACGCCGGAAGAATATGGGGCTTTATTGATGAAAGGCGAGGGTTGAGGGGAGCGCGTATCTCTGGGGCATAAAGGGTCAAGATGACCGCGCTCCAAAAACCGAAAACGTGACCGTTTGAAGTCTACCCCGCCAACCGCTGTTGCCACATGGCAATCTTGCTTTTCAACGCTTCAACATCCAGCGTCACCAATTGCCGTTGCTTTAACAAACGCTTGCCCGCCACCCAAACATCGGTCACTTGCTGGCGGCTGGCGGCGTAGACAATTTGTGAGATCGGGCAATACACTGGCTGGGTTTCCAAATGGCTTAAGTCGATGGCGACCACATCGGCGGCTTTGCCTAGGCTTAACGAGCCGATTTCATCCGCCAGGCCCAAGGCCCTCGCGCCGTTAATCGTCGCCATTTGCAAGGCGGTCATCGCCGGTATGGCACTGGCGTCACCCGCTACCGCCTTGCCCAACAAGGCCGCCGTGCGCATTTCGCCGAGCATATCCAAATCATTATTGCTCGCCGCGCCATCTGTGCCTAAGGCGACATTGACACCCGCCGCCAAACACCTGGCGACCGGACAAAATCCGCTGGCGAGTTTCAGGTTGGATTCGGGGCAATGCACGATATGCGCCCCTGTTTCCGCCAGTAACGCGATTTCGGCATCGGTCAATTGCGTCGCATGGACGGCGATTAAAGCGGGATTGAGCAAACCCAGCCCATGCAAACGCTGTAAAGGCCGCATACCGCTTTCGTTTAGTGCCTGCTCGACTTCGTGTTGGGTTTCATGGACATGGATGTGGATCGGTTTGTCCAGTTCGTCAGCCAAGCTGACGACTTGCTGCAAGGGGGTGTCAGACACCGTGTACGGCGCGTGCGGGGCAAAGGTCGTGGTGATTAACGCTTGCCCGCGCAGTTCGTCATGCAGGGCCAAACCCTTGGCGATATAAGCGTCGCTATCCTTTGCCCAAACCGTCGGAAAATCAAACACAATCAGGCCGATACTGGCGCGGATGCCGTGTTGTATCGCTTGTTGCGCGGTGATGTTGGGGAAAAAATACATGTCATTGAAACACGTCGTGCCGCTGGCAATCATCTCGGCAATTGCCAAGTCCGTGCCGTCCTTGACAAATTCTTCACTCATCCATTGCTGTTCCAAAGGCCAGATGTGGTTTTGCAACCAATCCATCAGTTGCAAATCATCGGCTATGCCACGCATCAAACTCATCGCCGCGTGGGTGTGGCTGTTGATAAAGCCTGGCAGCAGGGCATGGTCGGGCAGGTTTTCAGTCGTTGCCGCCTGATATTGGCTATTGGCTAGACTGGTGGGCAGCAAGTCAATAATCCTACCGTCATGGATGACTAGGCTATGGTGTTCCAAGGTGACGGAGGCGGGTTCAACGGGGATGATCCAACGGGCGTGGATGACGGTATCGACTGGCTGCATGTGGGGTTCCTGAGTTTAATAGCGGATGTTACGCATTGTCCACGAAAAGCACGAAACTTTCAAAGAGATGCCGAACTGTAGGCCATCACCCAAGGTGAATGGCCAGATCAACACAACATTCTGATTTTTTTCGTGTCTTTCGTGGACTGGCTGCGGTTTTTAGGTTTAATGCCACCCTTGCAACGCTAAACGTTGTGTACGCGGCGACATGCCCGTGATGAATTTTCGTGTTTTTCGTGTTTTTCGCTTCGCGCTCTTCGGGTCGTGGAAAACTATCATGAGCTTAGAGAACCCGTTCCGGCTTTCGTTAAATGTGGGCGGCCTTATTTTGGGACATAGCGTTAATTAACCCGTCCAACTTCATCTTTAAACGCTTGAATATCCGCCGTCGTGCCCAGCACCACCAATACATCGCCAACCGCCAACGAATAGGCCTGTTCGCCTATGGCAAGAAACAGTTCCCCGCTCAATTCACTTTTCACCACGCCTAGCAAAATCAGATTATGTTTTTCGCTCAATTTTAGGGTGCAGACCAGGCAGTCCTCGAAATACGAATCCGGGGGAATCTCGACTTCAGCCATGTTTAAATCATGCTGACCAAATACGGTGTTGTCGAGTATCGTGGAAATTTCTGGGCGGGTCAGTATGTCGTGGGCTTTGCGTCCACAAATTTCATGCGGGTCGATGATTTTATCCGCGCCGGCAGCCAGCAATTTGTCGGCGGATTCGGGATCATCAACGATGGCGATAATGATCAAGCCAGGATCCAAGGCACGGGCGGAAATGGTCAGGAACACATTATCCGAATCCGTGGGGAAAAAACAGAAAATAGTGTTGATATAGGTGCCGACACCGATTTCTTTCAGCGCATCATCATTTTTGAAATCAATAACCTGGCTAATAAAGCCTTGCGCGGACATTAATGCCGTTTGCTGTTCGTCCTGACCGATGAAAATCTGTTGATAATGGCAATCACGCAAGCGGGTCATGACGGCGATGGATAGGGTGCTGTATCCAAATACGGCGATGTGTTTCATGGTCTGCGCTGGCTACCTTTAAACTGGTTACGGAAATGATCAATACTGACATCACGCCCCATCAGCACCAACAAATCGCCTTCCTGTAAAATAAAATGCGGGTCGGGATTAAAATAAAATTGCTGGTCATTGACATCATAGCGGTTTTTTCTATGCCGATGATGTGCGGCATGGCTGCTGATAACGCCGATGAGGATCAATTTACGTTGTTCAAAATCCAATGCGGCGATGCTCTTGTCAATCAAAGCAGAACCATGAAGCACCGCAACGGCTTCCATAAGCAACTGTTTTTCCTTGCGTAATATGCCTTGGATCGCTTCAAACGCAACGGGTTGGCCGACATATTCCGCCGCCACCATCGCGGCAATGGCAAAGGGCTGGATGATGTCGTTGGCACCCGCCTGATAGAGTTTTTTGACATTATCCGGCTGATTGGCCCGGGAAATAATGCGGATAGTCGGGTTTAAATAGCGGCTGCTCAACGTGATGTAGACATTGATGACATCATTGCCGGTGGTGCACAGCACCGAGGTCGCGCCATTGTTGATTCCGGCGTTCAATAGCACGTTATTTTTACTGGCGTCGGCGTGGATGACCAAATACCCCAAACGTTTGGCTTCGAGCACGTTTTTCTCATCAATATCGATGACGACAAAATGCTTGCGGTCTTTCGCAAGCAATTTGGCGATATGCTCACCAACGCGACCAAAGCCGCAAATGATCACAAAATGGGCATGGCGTTTGAGTTCAGTGTAAGTCCGGTTTTCCTGCATCGAGCGCATTTTGTCATTAAAACCGGAAACTAAAATGGAGGTCAGGAACGAGAACACCCCCAAGCCGCTTAAAATCAACATCATTGCCACCAACCGCCCGCCGGTGCTGTGCGGGGTGATGTCACCGTAACCGACGGTGGACACCGTGACTATCGTAAAATACGCGGCATCGAACAAGTTGTTGACTTGAGTATTTGCCGTCGGTTTTTCAAACAAATAAATTGCCGTACTGCCAATCAGCACGATAAAACCCAAAAATATCATCAGCGTGAACAACTCAAACCGTTTGCTGGATAAAACCTCGGTGAACAATTTAATGCTATTAAAATACCGTAGTAGCTTAAACAGCCTGAAAATCAAGAAGATGCGTAGTATCCTCAATGATCGGTAACTCGGTAAAATCGCCAGTAAGTCGATGATGGCTAAAGGCGACAGCATGTAGTCAATTTTTCTGCCGATGACCATGCGCATGGCTTTGCCAAACCGGAAAGGGATTTTGAGATATTGGGTTTGTTCGTGGTACTCGATAATGATTTTGTGGCTGTCATTGTAAAGCCAGCCGCGCAGCACATATTCAAGGGCGAATACCAGCACGATAGCGCGTTCAAAGACTATCTCCAGGTTCGTGGGCGGTGTATCGACTTCATAAATCAATAAAATCACGCTGAACATCACCAAACAGATCATGAACATGTCAAAATGGGCTTTCATACGGCTGTTGGTATTTTCCAGCAAATCGTAAAAGAACCGTTTGGTGTTTTGATAAGCCCGCGAAGACTCTAAAAAATAAGCACAATAAACAAGTAGTCGGGCTAACATCATATCCATACCAGCGATGAATTTAGGGATTCGATCGCCTGATCGAAATATTAATTGATGTTACGCATTGTCCACGAAAAACACGAAAAGCACGAAAAAAACTCACTAACGCCTTCGTGGGCAAACAAGCGGCAACTTGAAATGGTCTCCCTAGCCTTTTTCCGCTTTGTAACGCAAGCCGGAACGGGTTTGTTCCCCGTTCCGTTCGGTTTTTGGGCGAGGTCATCCTGACCGCGCCCCTTCTCACTAAAAACCGAAAACGTGACCGTTTGAAGTATATAGCGATTTTGAAACCTTAAGGACGAGGTTTTGAAACCCCATCCCGCTTTGTTATCACCGAAATAGCCTACAGTGGCAAACAAGTGTCCGATCTATAGGAATGGGCAAAAAATGTTTCTGTACCAACAGGCAATCAGCAGTTGATTGTTGCAATTTAAGCATAGAAACCATCCTCGCATCACCGCATAAGCCCATCAAAAGGCGGCCACCGCCTAATAACGTTAGAAAATCAAAAGGAATTAAATACATACACTGCCATTGCCAGCACTTTGGTATGTATCGTGCTTAAACGCGACGAAGTGGCGACACTCACATCGGGCATTGCCACTTCAGTAACGCTAAGCCATTTAGCGATTGTGTCTTAAGCAAAAAGAGAATTTCATGAACAATGTCAATAAAATTGCCATCATTGGGGCAGGGTATAGCGGCACTATGGTCGCCGTACACCTGTTAAGGCAAGCTGTGTGTCCACTGGCGGTTTATTTGATCGAACCGAGTCCCCAACAGTTTTGCCGTGGTGTCGCTTACAGTGCCGACCAAGATTGCCATCTTTTGAATGTACCCGCTTTTAATATGAGCGCGTTTCCTGATGATCCCGGGCATTTTTATACTTGGGCAAAAGCACGGGAAAACGACCTGCTGAATCCGCCCTGGCTGGCTGAAATCAGTCCGGCATCGTTTTTGCCAAGACGGGTTTATGGCGATTATTTGGTGGATTTATTAGATAAAACGGTTTCTTCCACGCCTGATTATGTCCGTTTGGAACGAAAAATCGATAAGGCCATTGCGGTAACTATCAGCGATGGGCAGGTTAATGTCCATTTGCTGGGCGGAGGGATGCTGCACGTCCAAAAAGCCGTTTTAGCGATTGGCAATTTTCCGCCTAGCGACCCCTGGATCAGCAATCCGGCGTTTTATCAAAGCGGGCGGTATTTCAGCAATCCGTGGTTGCCGGGCTTGCTGCCCAAATTGCTCAACACAGATTCTTGTTTATTGGTAGGCAGTGGCCTGACGATGGTGGATTGGGCGGTTGCACTAAAAGTTGCGGGTTATCAAGGCATTATCAACACTATCTCAAGACGGGGCTTGCGTCCCCAAACCCACCGTTTGCCCAATGCAACACCCGCACCGATGCCAGTGGAAGCCATCCCGACAACGGTTAGGCAGTGGCTACAACAGTTGCGGCGGCTGAACCAAGAGGTAGGTCATGACTGGCGTACCGTCATTGATGGCTTAAGGCCGGTCAGCCAATCGGTATGGGCGGGCCTGCCGTTAATCGAGCAACAACGCTTCCTGCGCCATTTGCGTAGCTATTGGGATTGTCATCGCCATCGTTTAGCCCCCGTCATAGGTGAAACCTTGGAGGAATTGCTTGGCTCCTGGCAATTGCGTCCCCATGTGGGCCGGATCATTGCTTATCAGCCCAATTCAACGGGCGTGGATGTTTCAATCCGGTTGCGTGGCAAATCTGAACAGCAAACCCTCAACGTCAATGCCGTGGTGAATTGTTCGGGTTCCGAAAGCGATTACCGCAAACTGGCCTGTCCGTTAGTGAAAAACTTACTCGCCCAGGGTTTGGCGAGTCCTGATGATTTACGATTGGGTTTGAATGTATCCGAAAATAGCGCATTGATTGATGGCGATAAGCTGGCTTCGAACTATTTGTTCACCATAGGCCCGCCCCAAAAAGGCCATTATTGGGAAACCACCGCCGTACCGGAAATCCGTGGTCAAGCTGCAAAATTGGCGGGGTATTTATTGGCGCAAATTGAAAAGTCCGGTAGTGGTTGAGTTTAAACCGGCAAAATTAGGCCACCGCCCCTCTTTTTGCCATGCCACTATATTTAACATAATATACATTATGCGAAGCCTTTGGGGGGTTATTTTCGAGGTGCGGGAATGGTTCGGAAACCTCGAAAAAGCCGTAACAACCGCCTTCCGGCTTGCAAAAAGCGGTTGTTTAGGGTCAAGGATGGCAAGACCTAAAAAGCGAAGGCAAAAAAACCAGCCAGATGAAGGCGGAATTCCTTGGGCTTATAATTGAGCGGGTCTACGACAACATTGTTTTCAAACCCGCTAGGCTTGCTTTGCCACGCTCTTTAATCACTTCCGGCGGCAGTTGTTTTTTATTCACCCATTCCAGATCCGCTTCCGGCAATTCGTTTAAAAACCGACTAGGTTCGCATTCGCTGATTTCGCCGTAACGCTTGCGGTGGGTGCAGTAGCTGAACGTTAATGTACGTTGGGCGCGGGTGATGCCGACGTAGGCCAGGCGGCGTTCTTCTTCTATCGCGCCGCTTTCAACGCTGTTTTGGTGCGGCAAGATGTTTTCTTCCATGCCGATCAAAAACACATGCGGAAATTCCAGGCCCTTGGCAGCGTGTAGGGTCATCAGGCTGACCTGGTCGCTTATCTCTTCCTCCTGGTTGCGTTCCATGATGTCCATCAGCATGATTTTAGAGACGATTTCCGCTAACGGTTTTGCTCCGCCGTCTTTGCTGTCTTTGGCTGCTATGCGTTTTAGCCAGTCCACCAATTCAGAGACGTTTTTCATTTTGCGTTCTGCGGACTCTTTAGTCTTGCTGTTTTCGCGCAGCCACTGTTCGTAGCCGAGTTGGCCTATCATTTTTTCAATCACGACGAAGGTGTCGCCGCGCTCGATGTCTCCGGCGGTTTCCAGCACCCAATCCTTAAATTTGCCTAATCTTAACCGCGATTTTTCCGATAGCGATTGCATCAGGCCGAATTCGCTGCTGGCGGCGAACAGGCTGATGTGGCGTTCGTTGGCGTATGCGCCCAGTTTTTCCAAGGTGGTCGGGCCGATTTCGCGGCGCGGGGTGTTGATGATGCGCAAAAATGCCGCATCATCGTCGGGGTTGACGAACAGGCGCAAATAGCTCAACACGTCCTTGATTTCGGCGTAAGCAAAAAACGAGGTGCTGCCGCTGATGAAATAGGGGATGTTGTTTTCGCGGAAGGATTTTTCAAACAGCCGTGATTGGTGGTTGCCCCGGTACAGGATGGCGTAGTCTTGGTAACGGCTGCCGGTGCGGAATTTGTGGTGGATGATTTCCGAGACGATTTGGTGGGCTTCCGTCGCTTCGTCTTTGTGGCTTAGTACGCGCAACGGGTCGCCGTAGCCCAACTCGCTCCAGAGTTTTTTCTCGAAGGCGTGCGGGTTGTTGGCGATCAGGTGGTTAGCGACTTTTAAAATGCGTCCGGTCGAGCGGTAATTTTGTTCGAGCTTAATCACTTGCAGACGGGCAAAGTCTTTTTGCAACTGCGCCAAGTTTTCCGGTTGTGCGCCGCGCCAGGCGTAAATGGATTGGTCATCGTCGCCCACGACAGTAAACCGCCCTAACCTGCCCGCCAGCAATTTCACCAATTGGTATTGGGTGACGTTGGTGTCTTGATATTCGTCCACCAATAAATAGCGGATAAGGTTTTGCCACTTTTCCAGCACGGCAGGATGGGCTTGGAATAGCAACACGGGCATCAGGATCAGGTCGTCAAAATCCACGGCGTTGTAGGCTTTCAGGCTGCGGATGTAGTCGGCGTAGAGCAGCGCGGACGGCAGTTGTTCGGCGTTGGCCATCGACACGGCCTGTTCCGGCGTGATAAAGGCGTTTTTCCATTGCCCGATGTGCAGGGAATAACGGTCGAGATGGTCACTATCGTGATTGTTGCTGTGGTTAATCAGGGTTTTTAACAGCGTGTGTTTGTCTTGTTCGTCAAACAAGGTGATTGCGGCTTTATAGCCTAAGGTTTTATGTTCGCGGCGCAAAATATCCAAACCTAATGAATGGAAGGTGGACACGCGCAAGCCACGGCTGGCTTGGCTGTCCAGCAATTTTGAGACGCGGCTTTGCATTTCCCGCGCGGCTTTGTTGGTAAAAGTGACGGCGGCGATATAGCGGGCGGGTGTGCCTTGTTTGACGAGGTAAGCTATTTTTTCGGTGATGACCCGCGTCTTGCCGCTACCCGCACCTGCCAATACCAGCAAAGGATGGTCTATGGTTTTGACGGCGGCTTGTTGTTGGGGATTGAGTTTGGACATGTAAACGGGGCTGGCAAAATTTAACGGGCTGACGGGCGACAAGTTCTACTGATACTTCAAGAAATGCGAATTTAGGTTTAAGAATAGACACAATCAGTTGCAGGATTTAATCTATAAGCTGTACAGAAAGCGTCATTCAAATTAGTCTAGGCCCAAAGTTATTATTGCCGAAGGCATAAACCTACGGGCAGCTAATTTGCTAATTGCCGCAGGCTGTTTTCTAGAACGGCGCCACCAGAAAAATTTGAAAAATTGTTTTCCCATTACAAAGGCAAATGTTGATGTTGGTATACCTTAATTTTAAGGATAGCCCATACGCAAGTATGCGTTCATTTGGTTATGATCATATAGGGAGATGACAATGACTTCAATTGATATATTTCCGTGGAATGACAATTTCGATACGGGATTGCCGAAGGTTGACGGACAACACCGCAAGCTCGTCCAATTATTGAATTTGTTGGCAAACCATGTTGCTTTCAAGGCCGACATCCCTTCAATCAATGCCGTTTTTGAGCAACTCGCCGACTACGCTGTTTACCACTTCCAAACCGAAGAATCCATTTGGCACCAATATGTTCCCGATGACCCTTTGGAGACCGCCCATAAGTCCGTCCATGACAGCTTTATAGAGACCGTAGCTAAGCTAAAAGCTGAAGAAAGCACAAAACCAAGGAATGAGGTGAGCGAAGAAATCCTTACCTTCCTCACCCATTGGTTGGCTGCACATATCCTCGAAAGTGACCGTTATTTGACCCATGTGGTGCTGGCGATGCAATCAGGGATGCCACTGGAGCTTGCCAAACAGTATGCCAAGGAACAAATGGGCGGCTTAACTAAGGTGTTGATCAGCATCATACTTTCCGCTTATGAAACCGTCACGTCCAATACCTTAAACCTGATGTGCGAAATGGCACGGCGCGGGCGCGAAGAAGACGCCCTGCGCCGTAAGCAGGAACTGATGCTCTCGTTGCTGGACACCAGCCCGATTGCCATCCGTATTGCCGCCTTATTCGGAGATGAGGTGTTGTTTGCCAACGCCCGCTATGCAAAACTGATCAACGCAGAAATCAACCAGGTGATCGGGGCCAATCCGAAGCAGTTTTATGCCCATCCGCAAGACTACGAAGAGGTCCTTTATCAAATCGGCCAAGGCCAGGCCGTCACCGACAAACTGGTGGAGCTGTCGATCCCTGGGGTGGGGACGGTTTGGACACTCGCCACCTATTTGAAAATCGACTATGAAAATGAGCCATCCGTACTGGGTTGGTTCTATGATGTGACCGGTATCCGGGAGACGGAAGATACGTTGAGAAAACTCTCGCTGGCGGTGGAGCAAAGCCCCGGTTCCATCGTAATCACCGACCTTGATGCCAACATCGAATTTGTCAACGAAGCCTTCGTTAGGGAAACAGGCTACAGCCGCGCCGAGGCTATCGGGCAAAATCCAAGGCTATTGCAATCGGGTAAAACTCCCCGCAAAACCTACGAGAACATGTGGGAGCTGTTAGGCCGTGACGAAAGCTGGAAAGGCGAGTTTATCAATAGGCGCAAAGACGGCAGCGAATATACTGAAATGGCGTTGATTTCGCCAATACATCAACCAGACGGGCGCACCACGCATTATCTTGCCATTAAAGATGATATTACCGAGCGCAAGCTCCTTGAACGTCAACTGGCGGACCAGCTCGCGTTCACCCAGGCGGTGATAGATGCCGAAGTGGATGGCATAGCCGTTTGTCATGGCATTGCCGAACCGCCATATACCCGATTCACGGTGTGGAACCGGAGCATGGAGGCACTCACCGGTTTTACGCTAGAGGAGATTAACCGCCTAGGATGGTACCAGACGGTTTATATTGATCCGCAAGTCCAAGACCGGGCTAAACAACGCATGGAGCGTGTGCGCCAAGGTGACCATATCCGTGGTGAAGAGTGGGTTATCACGCGGAAAAATGGCGAAAAGCGGATCACCCAAATCTTCACCAACATTTGTGCCAATGATGCCCAAGGTGTGCATGTGCTGGCGGTCATACACGACATTACCGAGCGCAAGCAAGCGGAAATTGCACTGCATGATTCCAACCAACAATTGTCCTCATTGCTCAACTCAATGGCGGAAGGGGCTTACGGTGTCGACACCCAGGGCAATTGCCGGTTCGTGAACCGCTCATTCTTACGGATTTTGGGTTATGAAAACGCTGACGAGGTCATCGGTACGCATATCCATGAACTTATCCACCATTCGCATCCCGCCGCAGAATGCCGGATGTATGCCGCTTATCGCCGCAATGAGGCAATTTATGTGGCGGATGAAGTGTTCTGGCGTAAGGACGGTTCCGCCATACCTGTGGAATATTGGTCGCAACCGATCATCACCGACGGCGTTATGACAGGAGCGATTGCCACTTTCGTCGATATTACCGGGCGCAAGCAAATTGAGGCCAGGCTCATCGAGAGCGAATCGCGTCTACGCGCCATCATTGATAACGAGCCTGAATGCATCAAAATTGTCGATGCCCAGGGTTTTGTGGTGATGATGAATCCGGCAGGCTTGGCAATGGTTGAGGCGGACAAGTTACAACAGGTCATTGGCAAGCCGGTGCTGAATATCATCGCCCCCAAATACCGCAAGGCTTATATAGAATTGCAGCGGCGTGTTTTGGCTGGTGAGTCCATGCAAATGCAATATGAAATACTGGGACTGAAAGGCTGTTGCCGTTGGCTGGATACCCATGCCGTGCCGATGGAAGAAGCCGATGGCAATGTGGTGCTGCTCGCCGTCACCCGCGACATTACCGACCGCAAGAAGGCCGAACAGCAGCTACGCATCGCCGCGACAGTTTTTGAATCCCAAGAAGGCATGATGGTCACCGATACCAGCAATATTATCCTCCAGGTGAACAAGGCGTTTACTGATATTACGGGGTATAGTGCGGAAGACATTGTGGGCAAAGACCCGCGTATTCTCCAATCGGGACGTGAAGACCAGACGTTTTTTGCCGCCATGTGGGAGGGCATTGATAAAACAGGTTCATGGGCCGGTGAAATCTGGAACCGCCGCAAAAATGGGGATATTTATCCCCAATACCTCACCATCACGGCGGTAAAAGACCAAGAGGGGATGGTCACCCATCATGTGGGCACACTGACCGACATCACATTAAGGAAGTCCGCCGAGGAAAAAATTGAGCGCCTGGCTTTCTACGACCCACTGACTAATTTACCAAACCGGCGGCTGCTTCAGGATCGTTTAAAATCGGCGTTGGCTTCCAGTTTCCGTAATGGTCGCAAGGGAGCCTTGCTGTTTATCGATTTGGACAATTTTAAAACCCTCAATGACACCTTGGGCCATGATATGGGGGATTTGCTGTTGCAGCAGGTTGCTGAACGCTTGATGTTATGTGTCCGTGAAGCGGATACGGTGGCGCGTCTGGGAGGGGATGAATTTGTGGTGATGCTGGAAGACTTAAGCACACATACCATCGAAGCGGCAAAACAGGCGGAAACCATCGGCAACAAAATTCTTGCCACCATCAACCAACCTTTCAGGCTCACTGCCCATCATTACCATAGCACACCCAGTATTGGCATCACCTTGTTCAACGGCCATGGACAATCCGTAAATAACTTGTTGAAACATGCCGATATTGCCATGTACCAAGCCAAAATGTCCGGCCGCAATGCCCTGCGTTTTTTTGACCAGAAGATGCAGGACGCCATCACCCGCAGGGTCTTGATGGAAGAGGATTTAAGGAAAGCCCTTCTGAACGGGCAATTCGAATTACATTACCAGATCCAGGTGGATGGCTCCTGGAGCCCGATGGGTGCGGAGGCATTGATCCGCTGGCCGCATCCGAAACTCGGTCTGGTGCCGCCTGCCGAATTCATCCCGTTAGCGGAGGAAACTGGCCTGATCCTGCCGATTGGGCAATGGGTGCTGGAAAGTGTGTGCGCCCAGCTCAAGGCATGGCAACAAGGGCCTTCCACATCGGGACTCGAACTGTCATTGAACGTCAGTGCCAAACAATTTTTTCAAGCGGATTTTGTCATGCAAGTACGGGCCGCGATACAGTTTTATGCCATCAACCCTAAATTGCTCAAACTGGAACTAACCGAGGGCATCTTGCTGGAGAATATTGAAGAGACCATCGCCACCATGAACACTTTGGGGGAAATGGGAGTGCAATTCTCGTTGGACGACTTCGGTACCGGTTATTCGTCGTTGCAATACCTGAAAAAATTGCCGATAAACCAGCTCAAGATTGACCAGTCATTCGTTCAAGACATTGGCTCCGACATCAACGGTCAAGTCATTGTACGCACCATCATTGCTATGGCGGCCAATATGAATGTCGGTGTCATTGCCGAAGGGGTGGAAACGGCAGGGCAACGGCAGTTCCTTTTTGAAAATGGTTGTATGAATTATCAAGGGTATCTGTTCGGCAAACCGCTGCCGATAGCACAGTTTGAGCGATTGATGTGGGAATGGGGACAAGGTTAGGAATGTGCATGAAATAATTTCCGCACCGGCTTGTCAGACCTGTCAGGTTTTCAAAACCTGACAGGTCTTGATCCGCGAATTTATTCCATGCACATTCCTTAGTGGGAGGGAGCGTACCGGGGCATAAAAGCATCCTGCCCGCCAGTTGCGGTCAAGAGAGCTATGCTCCAAAAGCCGAAAAGCTGACCGTCCCGTCAGTTGTCCCTTAAGAAAGGATGTATCCATCCCGCTCCACACAGATTTTTTCAGGTGCTGCCGACAGCTTTAATGCGGACAAGCCGCCTTGTGTGGGCAAAGGGTAAATGCCAGGGCAGTCAACATCTTCAAAATTAGCGTCATCGGCAAAAATGATATTCAAATTGGCGGTCATGCGTTCGGGCAAGCGGTACCACGGCAGTAGACTTTCGTCTTGTGTGCCTAGCGCACCGCTAGTGTGGAAATCCAGTTTGCCTTGCCCGTTGCAATATTTCATCAGGGTATAGGCATTGGTGATAAAACGCAGGCGTTTCCAGCCCCTGAGTTTGGCATGCCAACGCGATTGGTCTTGCACCAAATTTTCTAGCAAAGCCGCGTAATTGCCCTGGCTTAGCAGCGATTCAACTTCGTAGGCAAAGGTCAGGGCCTGGCTAAAAGTCCATTCGGCAGGGATGCCGGCATGGACTAGCGTAAAATTGAGTTTGGAGTCGTGATGGATTAACGCCCGCTTGCGCAGCCACTTTAACAGCTCGTCCCGATCCGGCGCCTTAAGGATTTCGTCCAAGGTGTCGCCAGCTTTTGCTTGGGTATAGCCTTCGGCAACCGCCAATAAATGCAATTCCTGATCGCCCAGCACCGTAACGGCTTTTTTCCCCAAGTCTTTGACAAACCTGAGCACGGCCAAGGATTCAGCCCCTTCGTTGACTAAATTGCCGGTAAACCATAAACGGTCGTTTTCAGGATCAAATTGAATTTTTTCCAGTAATTTTAAGAGTGCTTGGTAATTGCCTTTTACACTGCCGATGGCGTAGGTGGTCATAGAGGTTTAGTTTCCAAATGTAGGTGTTATCTAAACGGGCATCAATTTTAATGCCACATCCTAAAAGTATTGCCTGGTAGGGGCTAAAAGTGGCAGCCTTTGATGTTATCACTGGCTAAGCCCTTGATAGTTTGTACGGGTCAGGTGTTGGCAAATAACAAAATGGCTAATTCCTATCACGCCGAATCGGGCAGAATGCTGAATGGACTGTTATTTTGTAACAAACCCCTCTTCTTTTAGGCCGTATTGTCGCTAAGATAACCAGGAAAGTAGGCGTCTATCTGACGAACCACTATAATTTGTCCAGTGCCTACCTGTTACGGGCCTTATGGCTGGACATCGCAAAAACCGAAAACCTGACCGATTAAAGTATATGTGCAAAAACCTATCAGTTAATGTAGTCAAAATTACCCAGGAAACCATTGCCCATTATGAAGGCCATGCCCAATCGTTTTGGGAAGGGACTAAAGACCATGATGTATCGCAAAATATCGTTGCATTTTTAGGGGCTTGCCAACAAAATAAAGTGTTGGATATTCTGGATTTTGGTTGCGGGCCTGGCAGGGATGTGCAGTATTTCAAGGCGGTGGGCCATCGTCCGGTAGGTCTTGATGGTAGTGCTGCATTTTGCCAAATGGCCGCCGAACTGACAGGTTGTCCCATACTATGGCAAAATTTTTTGGAGCTGGATTTGCCGGAGCAGGCGTTTGACGGGATTTATGCCAATGCCTCATTGTTCCATGTGCCCCGCCCTCACCTGCCGGAGGTGCTGGACAAACTGCACCGTGCGTTACGAAGCGAGGGGATATTGTTCACATCCAATCCCCGTGGTGATGGCGAGTCCGTGCAGGGCCAGCGTTATGGAAACTATATGGAAATGGAAACCAGTGAACGCTTTCTTGCCACCGCCAACTTTGAAATACTGCATCACTATTACCGGCCACAAGGCCTGCCCCGCAACCAACAACCGTGGCTGGCTATCGTAAGTAAACGTAATTGACGTTTTAACCGAAAAAACCCTTGCTGACCGAAATCACTTTACGGAAAGTCAAATTGATCCTCCCTACGGTTACGTTGGGGTCGATTGGAACGCTATGTAACCAAAGATGCTGAAAATCCGGCTGCATCACCAATAAGCTGCCGCTACGCAACAAAACCTGCCCAAAATCCGAAGATTGTTTATGCCGGAATTGCAAAGGGCGTTCCTCCCCTAAGCTCAATGACGCGATCAAGGGTTGCCCGCCCAGCTCCGGTTCATTATCCGAATGCCAGCCGACATAATCCTCGCCGTTGCGGTACAAATTGACCAACACCGAATTAAATTGGAAATTCAAATACGATTCGACCCGCGCCCTGATTTCAGATAATAACGGTGTCCACGGGCGGGTTTCCAGCAGGTTGTTGCTATAGCTGTAGCGTATGCCGGGATCAGCATGCCAAGTCTGCAACCGGGGCAGGATAAATTGCCGCCCGGCGACAATATAACGGTTATCAGGCCAGTCTTGTCCGTGCAGTAACTGCTGATAAAGCCGTGCGCTTTCGGCGGCATCGAAAAAACCATCAATTAGTTCCAGTTCGGGGCAGCTAGGCATCCAGCGCTCCCATCAAACCGGGGGCTGTTTGTTAAGGTGCATAGCCAGCGCGGTGTCCATAGTCGTCACATGCAGCGCCAACCATTGCGGGAGCCTATCCCTGACAAACGAACGCCCAAATACCAGCAGCCCCTTGTCAACCCGCGATTTAAACTGTTTGAACTCCCCAAGCACCCGTTGATGTTCGCCTTTATGGTCAATTACCGCCGGAAAAGCGGATTGCGCCATCCATTGGTTTTCGCGCTCGAAATGCTGTTCGGTGTGTTCGTACAATTGTTGGAACAACGCGGGAAAATCCGCGTTATTGGCGGTATCGAGCGCGTTTAGCAATTCGATAAATTCTTCATGATCCTTATCAATCGGCCCGTAAGGTACGGTAAGAGATTCGGTTTTTTCTAGCAAAGCCATGTATGCCCCTTTCTGCATTCAAAAATGTGTCCAACAAAAAGCCTGTCAGGCTACACGATAACCTTCTTCCATCAACACCCGCCTGACCACCGGACGCGTCAGCATCAGGCGGTAGTGTGCCAAGCAATTATCCGGTAATGGGATGCCGGTCTTGTCCGCCCAAAATTCGACATAAAACAAGGCCGCATCGGCGATGCTGAATGCGCCCAGCGCGTAGCCTTGCGGCGGCAACATAGCGTTGACGACGGCAAACGCTTGGTTGACGATGCCCTGCCCCTGGGTTTTAACCGTATCAAAATCGGCGGCGTTGACGGCGAATTTGTCGGTGGTGAATATCCTCGCAAAACCCTGCCCGTGTATCGTGCCGACGGCATAAGCCATCAGCTCAATAGCCTGTGCGTCGCCATCGGGGTCGCCGGGCAGCAGCTTGGCTTTAGGATGGCTGCGGGCCAGCCAATAAGCGATAGCTTGGAATTCGGTCAATGCGCCGCCGTCGTTGCGCACCAGCGTCGGGATGGTGGCTTTGGGGTTGATGGCCAGATATTCCGGCGTGGTGTGGTCGCCCGCCATCAGGTTGACCAGATGCGCCTCAAAAACCAGATCAAGCTCTTCCAATAAAATATGGATGCCAGTCGAACAAGAACCTGGGGTCATATACAATTTCATGCGGTTTTCCTGTGGTGGTGGAGATGATATTATCGGCATTCCAGGACATAAGCATTCACATCGAGGGCAAAATCTTGCCACAGCCCGGCGATGCTACGTCTCACTTCATTGACGTAAGCCTGGTCGGGCTTGTGTTCGTCGGGGAAATTGGATAAAGCGCAGGAAGTGCGGTGTTTATCAACGACAAACAATAAGAATTCATCCACAAAGCCATCAAAAGCCGTCAATAATGCCTTGGTCAAATCCGATAAGCCCCGGTTCACGCCACTCAGAGCGCCATCAAGCGTCAGGGACTTCAAATACGCCAATGCGTCATCATAAGCCCGTTCCAAAACGACCAGCACATTGCGCTGGAAACAGCCGTCCCATTGTTGCCGCGAAAGGTCTTGGGCGAGCAATTGTCCATAGAGGTTTTGCAACTGCGGCTTTTGTCCGGCGATAAAGTCATGGAATTGGGCGATACTGTCGGCATTGATTTGTTCGTTCATCATTATGGTATCCCTAGATTTAATCAAAAACGGCCATGATAGTAGTCCACGAAAAACACGAAAAAAATGAGATAAATTTTCGTGTCGCCTCGGCACACCGCTACGCTGCTCTGTCCATAGACCCCCTTGAGGGGCATTGCTCTACCTCTGTCCACAGACCACCCTTGTGGTGGCATCCATGCAGTCGTAATGCGCCTACTGTTGGCTTTCGTGGAAAAATGCCTTAGCTTGATGCGTATGGGTAAGCCACCCCAAATTGGATCGTGGAAAAATTGCCGCCGTTTGGTTGCCGCATCGCGTTATCTGAAATAGACATTCAATAATAAGGCCAACTGCACAACAATCAGGCTATTGTGAAACTCAAAGCCACTAGGTCGGGGATTTGAGCAATTCTGTTAAACACTAATCAATGTCATAAACCCGACAAAATGGCTAAAAAATGCAATGATTCAACGCTAGAAATGGGTATTGGTTATGGATGCAACGGGTCGTGTCCGTCATTTCGGCACGGATTGCCATGTTAGGCTGAAAAAGATGTGGCGGAACCAGCGAATACGAATCCAGCCGATTTTTGAACGAATTGTCAGAAATGGATTGGGAATGGATGAACAGAAAACAACTGCCGCCGGAAGTGATGAAAGGACATGCTAAAGCGGGTCTGGCAAGTTGAAAGACAATGTTGTCGTAATTTTGGCGGGTAGCAGGTATAATATCCGGCTTCGCGCCCGTAGCTCAGCTGGATAGAGCGCAGCCCTCCGGAGGCTGAGGTCAGAGGTTCGAATCCTCTCGGGCGCGCCATTTCCCATATCCCCCGTTACGATAGTTTTTAAGATTCCCTTCTATTTTTGCCAGCAACCTTAGCCCAGTTAATCCCTGACTGTGTCCGTTCAAGCAACAGGTCGCATTCGAGTTCGGCTACGGCGGCGATAACTTGCAGGGTCATTTTTCCTGCTGGATTGCATAAGTATCTACACAAGTTTTGCAAGCACGGCCGGCCCCCGTCTGCCAATGGCTATTGGTCGCCCGTAGACTACGAATTGCAAGTGTAAGGCTGCTTAACTTGGTGTCCGGAAAAGTGTTGACGCATCACCTCCACGATACCCCGAAGTAATCGGATACCGCCTATCCCGCCCAAAGGCCCGTGAGCTAATTTTAATTCCTGGTGGTGACTGGCGGCGTTTGTATTCATTCCTGTCCACCAAACTGACCGCCCGCGCCACATCTTCCGGGCGGAATCCGGCGGCGATAATGTCTTCGGCGGATTGGTCCAACTCGACATAACGTTCCAAAATCGGGTCCAGCACCTCGTAAGGCGGCAACGAATCTTCGTCTTTTTGATCGGGGGCGAGTTCGGCGGACGGAGCGCGGGTAATGACGCGTTCCGGTATCACGGGCGAGATAGCATTTCGGTAATTTGCCAATTGATACACCAACAATTTCGGCACGTCCTTGATCGGCGCGAAACCGCCGGCCATATCGCCGTATAGCGTTGCATAACCGACGCTCATTTCACTTTTGTTGCCCGTGGTCAGCAACAGTTTGCCTTGTTTGTTGGACATCGCCATCAAAATTACGCCACGGCAACGGGCCTGGATATTCTCTTCGGTAGTGTCCTTGCGCGTTCCTGCAAACACGTCGGCGAGCATTCCGGTGAAGGCGTCCACGGCGGGTTCTATGGAAATGGTGTGGCGCCTGACACCTAAAGCATCGGCTTCCAGCTCCGCGTCGGTGATGCTGATGTCTTGCGTATAGCGTGATGGCATCAACACGGCTTCGACTTTGTCCGCGCCTAGCGCGTCCACCGCCACCGCCAACACCAAAGCCGAATCAATGCCGCCCGACAAACCCAATAGCGCACCGTCGAAGCCGTTTTTGCGGACATAATCCTTGATGCCCAGCACCAGAGCTTGGTACACACAGGCAATCGGGCTGTAGAGCGGCGCACAGATGCTGGTTTGTAATTGACCGTTGTCAAATTCAACCACGCTGGTTTGTTCGGCAAACTCGACGGCACGGAAGACGATTTCACCTTGGGCATCGGCAACAAAGGATGCGCCGTCAAAAATCAATTCATCTTGTCCACCGACTTGATTGACATACACCAAAGGAATGCCCGCCGCTTTCACTTGCCGACAAATCACCGCCTCACGCTGGTGGATTTTTCCCGCATTAAAAGGTGAGGCATTCAAGGTCAGGATAATCTCCGCGCCCGCTTCCCGGGTCGCCTCGATAATGCCCTCACGCCAGACATCTTCGCAAATTGTCAGGCCGATAAAGGTACCGTTAAATTCGAACACGCACGAATCGTTTCCGGGGACAAAATACCGTTGTTCATCAAATACACCGTAATTTGGCAAGGCTTGTTTGCGGTAACGCGCCAGAATCGCGCCTTGGTGCAACACCACCGCGCTGTTGTAAAGTTTGTCGCCGTCCAACTCAGGGAAACCCACCACCAGGGCAATGCCGGTGACGTGGTCGGCAAGGTGGTAGACCGCGTTGTTGGCGGCGGCGATAAAATCCGCGCGTAACAACAAATCTTCGGCGGGATAACCGATGATGCTCAGTTCGGGGAAAACGATGAGTCCGGCCTGTAATTCGTCACGCGCATAAATGGCGGCGGCGATGAGGTTTTCGACATTGGCGGCGATATTGCCGACCAGGAAATTAGTTTGGGCTAAGGCGATTTTTAAGGGCATGTGGGCTCTGTATGGTATTTTGGCGTCAAAATTTTCTAAAAACTTATCTTAAAACGTGTTTCGAGGGTTCGATAGCAAGGTTGGAAAACTAAAGTGTATATACTTTGAGCGGTAGAGTTTTCGGTTTTTGTCATCCACAGTAGGGTACGCTGTGCGTACCTTTTACATTGATTTTATGACGATTATTTAAGGTACGCGCAGCGTACCCTACCTTAAAAAACCGAAAACTTGACCGTTTGAAGTATAGGTCGGACGTAGGCACTACGAGCACCGCGCAACTCAACAATCGGTTCGCATGACAGCGTTGTAAAATATGTTCCAAGGCACATTTCAGGCAATTTTTTCCAAATAATTCAAAATAAACTGTACGCTACGTTGGCCCCTGAATTCATTGATGTCGAGCTTATAGGCGGCAACAATTTGCCTTACACCCAGCCATTGTTCCGGTTGGTCGATAAAAAATGCGATGGCGTCTATCAACAATTGGCCTTGCGGGACGCGTAACACCAGTTTGAGATGTTTCTGGCCCACAATACGCGCTTGCACCACGTCAAACTGGCCATGAAACACCGGTTCGGGGAAACCTTGCCCCCAGGTGGCGGCATTTTGCAACAATTCGGCAAGCTCTATCGTCATGTCCTGTTCGCTCAATTCACCATCTGATAGCACTTTTTGTTCAAGGTCAATTTGGCTTAAATGGCTACCGACTTGCAAATCAAACTCCAGCGCGAAGGCCGGATAATCGTGCATCGCCAGGGTCAAGCCCGCCGCCATCGCATGGCCGCCAAATTTGCTCAGGATTTTAGGGTGGGTGGCGGCAATGTCGCTCAACACATCCCGGATATGCACACCGGGGATGGAACGCGCCGAACCTTTGATCAAATCCTTGCCCGCCGGGGCGAAAGCAATCACCGGCCTATGTAATTGGTCTTTAATTCGCGAAGCCAGGATACCGATAACGCCTTGATGCCAATTCGCATCGAACAAACAAACCCCCGCCGGGGCATGGTGTCCATCGAGTTTTTTCATATCTGCCAATAACGCCATCGCTTCAAATTTCATCTGGCTTTCGATGTCGCGGCGGTCATTATTCAAATCATCCAACTGCATGGCGATGTCGGTCGCCAGTTTATCGTCATCCGTCAGCAAGCATTGGATGCCTAAGGACATATCGTCCATGCGTCCGGCGGCGTTTAAGCGCGGTCCCAAAGCAAAGCCCAAATCGGCTGGTGCCAGTGTAAGCGGATTTTTTCCGGCAATTTTGATCAAGGCTTGCAGACCGGGATGGCTATTGCCGGTGCGGATTCTCTGCAAGCCCTGATACACCAGTATCCGGTTGATGGCATCTAATGCGACCACATCAGCAACCGTCCCCAACGCCACATAATCGAGCAATTGTGCCAAGTTGGGTTCGGGTATTTGCCGCTGGGCAAACCAGCCGGTTTCCCGCAAGCGGCTACGCAAGGCCATCAGCACATAAAACATCACCCCGACACCCGCCAAGGCTTTGCCGGGGAATTTATCCTCCGGCAAATTAGGATTGACGATGGCGTCGGCATCTGGCAATTCCAGACCCGGCAAATGATGGTCGGTGATCAATACGGTAATACCGGCGGCTTTGGCGGCTTTAACCCCATCCAGACTGGAAATGCCGTTGTCTACCGTTATCAGCACATCGGGCTGTTGTTGTTTGACCAGTTCGACAATTTCCGGCGTCAAGCCATAGCCATACTCAAAACGGTTAGGCACGACAAATGACACGTGCCCTGCCCCCATCAATTGCAAGCCTTTGATGGCAACCGCGCAACTGGTCGCACCATCGGCATCAAAATCGGCGACAATCACTATGCGTTTTTGCCCTTGCAACGCAGTTATGAGCTGCGCCACCATCGTATCCATGCCGGACAGCAACCACGGCGAGGGCAGTTTGGCTAAGCTTCTGTCCAGGTCGCCGGTGGAAACCACGCCCCGCGAGGAGAAAATACGCGCCAGTAACGGGTGTAGATTAGAAAAATCCACGCGTTTTTTTCCTGGCGGGCGCAGGACTATCGTTTTTTTTACGCCTTGATAGTACATATTGTTCAAAAAAATTGCCCGCATTTAATGGTCAAACCGCAAGACTTTATGCCACTTATAGCTGCCAATCGCATGGCAAGCGGCAAAACCGGCCTGTTGGGCAAATGTTTGCAAGGTCGATAGCGTTTCAGGAAAGTCATTATCAACAATCATGAGTACAGGGGCTAAATTTGCCGCATCCCCGCAACCTAAATCCAACAAGGTAAAATCCTGGCGGGCGGTTTGCAAAACGTTGGCAACATCTGCGTAAATTTCGCGATGGAACATATTATTAAAACTGACGATTTTTCGATAAAGCTCCCAGGTATCAAAAATATTTTCGGCTTCTTTATCCAGGTTTTCTTTCATGGCCCTTTATTCCGTATTGCAAAGACTGTGTAAAAATGCGCCTTACCATAACATAATTATGGGCTTACTTTCTTCAATCTCGTGCTGGATGTGCATTTGTCATAAATGATAGGGCTTGACTTAGTGTAAAATAGCTTCATATCTGACCACATAACAAAACACACCAGCTTTATAATTGAGATTATTACTAATCATGTTGGCTGTGGATGGTGGCGTAACCGGCGGTTGAGCTGACAACTGGATAACTTATGAAATTGAATACATTAATAAATATTGATTATTATGGCCCGTTGCGGCTGACTGGCAAGACTCCCATGCCACTGAAAAAATCCGGCCCCTTCACTAGCTGGCTAAATCGCGTGACTGCCCGTTTATTCATGTTTATTTGCCTGGGCTTATCGGCAGAAACCCTGTTGGCAGAACAGACTATTGCCGGGGAACCCTCCCCCATCGCCAAAGAAATTAGTGCGATTATTGCCAGCAAACAGCATCCTTTTTTACAACCCGGCAATTTCTCGAACCGTTCAGAAGATTTGGACGCACTTTATAAACTGGGAAACTATCAATTGTTGTGGCTAGGTACGGAAGCTTCTGAAAACAATATCGCCGCAATGCTGGAATTACTGGAAAATGCCGGTGTACATGGTTTGCAAAAAAACCATTACGATGCCGATGCCTTGCAAAATAAACTGCCCGCAATCTTGCATTCGGACACGAGTGCGTACCGTGAACTTGCCAGTTATGACACGGCATTGAGCCTGTCCCTGCTTCGGTTTTTACATGATTTACATTATGGGCGTGTCAGCCCGCAAGTGATCAATTTCAATCTCAAGCTTCGTGAAAAAAAGCTGCTTGACTTGCCCGCTTTAATCAAAACCAGTATCGAACGCCAAACTGTCAAGCAACTACCCGACCTGGTCGAACCGCAATTAAGGCAATATCAATTATTGAAAACAGCATTAGCCAATTACCGCGAACTGGCTCAAACAATCCAGCCTTTTTCTTTGGTGTTCAAAAAAACCATACGCCCAGGCGAAACGCTCCCCGAAATTAATGCCTTGCGTGATTACTTAATGGCCTTGGGCGACATGGCGAAGGCACAAAAGCCAGCAAACGATGCTAAATCAACCCGCTACGGGGATGAAACCGTTGCCGCCATGAAAAAATTCCAACGTCGGCACGGTTTATCGGCCGATGGCGTTATCGGCAAATCGACGGTAGTGGAACTCAACACAGGTATACCCAAACGGGCCGCGCAAATTGAACTGGCGATGGAAAGGCTGCGCTGGCTGCCTGAACTGAGTTCGGACCCTTCTATCATCGTCAATATCCCGGCTTTCCATTTGTGGGCGCTTAACGATGTCAATAACCTGGGTTCAAATATTACCCAAATGCGGGTTGTCGTCGGCAAGGCCATGAAAAACCAGACTCCTGTATTAATGGCGAACATGAGCTTTATTGATTTTTCACCGTACTGGAATGTGCCCTACAACATAGTCAAAGATGAAATCATCCCCAAACTCAGTTATGGTCCGGGTTATCTCGCTAAAGAAAATATGGAGCTGGTCGGTAAAAATGGGGTGGTGGGTTTTTCTGAGTCCACGATGGGGCAACTGAAACAGGGCACACTAAGGGTACGCCAAAAACCAGGCAAGAAAAATGCTTTAGGACGGGTGAAATTTCTCTTTCCCAATAAAGATGATGTGTATCTGCATGACACCCCGGCCAACGCCTTATTCAGCCGCTCACGGCGGGATTTCAGCCACGGTTGTGTGCGTGTCGATGATCCTGAAGCATTGGCTGAATTCGCCTTGAGAAATCAGCCAGGTTGGGATAAGGCGAAAATACAGTTGGCTATGAAATCACCGAAAATGCAACGCGTCATCTTAAAAAAACCGATACCGGTATTGTTTTTTTATTCCACCGCATTTTTTGATCATGATGATCAGTTGGTGTTTTATGCTGATATTTACGATCATGATACGGTTTTGCAGGAAGCGTTGAAAAATACCGAGGATTTGTCTGACCAAATGCTGTTTGTCAATGCCAACAATCAGTACAAAATTCAGGAATTGCCTGCTTTACCTGCCGTCGAGCCGATAAAAACAGTTGGCATCAGTAAATAAAGCTTACCAAGTCCTCACCTCCCCAGTGTCCAAATGCACAAAATCGGCACGGGGATAGTAACCCACCCCTCCGCGTTGCATCGCCAACGCGGCTCTTTTCAGCGTGGCGGTTGACACGCCGTCAATGCGGATATCTATCGCCCGACCCTCCATGTGCAAACTGTGTTTTGCCACGCGATGGCTTTGATGCCGTAAATTCGCATTGGTGAAGGGGGAGCGGTAACCGGAAACGACTTGGATGGGCTGACGGACACCCAATAATTGTTTCAAATCATGAAGCTGGTCGAGCAACGCCGGATCAATAGGATGCACATCGCCGGTATGGAAATCCCGTAGCAGGTGGTCAATTTCGTGCAAGGCATCTTTAAGGTATCTGCCATGTTCAAAATAGGTCAAGCTGAGCTGGTCGCCCGTTTGTGGATGGAGCAAAGCAATGGTTTTATGGGCAATAGCGTGGCTTTTTTGAACGGCTGCATTGGCGATTCCAGCATTCATTGCCAACATGGAAGCACAGAACATTTGTTTTAAAAACCGACGTCTTGCTAACACAGTGGATTGTCGGGCATTTATTGTGTGTCTGTTCATCATCAATCTCCGGGATTTATGGCTATTTTGCCCGGCATTGCCTTAACACAATCTTAAATACCCGCTTGCAAAGCAAGGTTTAGTTTCCAATAGCTAGCGTATTTATGACACGGTATTGATGGCTGACAATTTCGCTGGAAGCCAATTCTAATCCTTGCTTATAACATTGGCTGGCTTCAATTTGCTCGCCTTCGGCGGACAGCAAATCCCCCAAGAGCTGATAGGCCAGAACAGTTGGCTCAACCGCGATGCTTTGGCTTAAATAATGCCGCGCTTTTTCAATGTCAGCACATTTGATGCTTAATTTACCTAAAACGGTCAACAACACCGGATCATTTTCATGCAGGCTCAACCAGCGTTCAGCCATAGCAAGCTGCTTCAAGACATCATTCGATTGGACACTGCCAAATAACACCAGCAAGGTGGTGTCCCAGTCGATTGACAAGGCCAATGCCAGCTCATCTTCAATATCCGCCCCTGCACCGGCGTTAATCATGGCGGCAAAATAAATCGCCGAAATACCAGATATTTTTCTGATGTAATTGGGGACTTCCGCCCAGCGTTGCTGGATTTTTTCAACATCACCAGTCTCTGCCGATTGTCGTAACAGCTTGCTAAACGCTTCGGTTTCCAACAACTTGATTTCGGCTTCCATCAACACTTTATTGCTATGCAGGGAAGGCAATAATTTACGGACACTGTCCCAATCACCTATTGTTTGATAGGTCTGGTGTAACAACTTCAAGACGCTGGCATGGCTAGGCTCGATGGAATGCAATTGGGTCAGTGTTTGCAGGGCTTGGTCAAACTCGTTGCCTGATAAATGCAATTCTGCCTGGGTCAAACCGATGGCGATGGTTGAATTAGGGGATTGGGCACTGGCTTTTTTGAGATACTCATCGCGTTTGTCTATCGCACCGCGTGATTGCGCGGCTTTTGCAGCCGTCAAATAATGCAGTAAGGGGGCGCCGCTATGGGAGGCGTGTTTGATCAAGACGTTTTCGGCTTTTTCCCAATTACCTTCCGCAGAATCGACAAGACCGGCGATTAACGCTTCTTGGGAGCGGTTGAATTTTACGGATCTGGAGCGTTGCTTAAGTTGTCCAGGCAATCTGATCAGGCAACCTAGTCCTCTGAAGACAAAATATAAGATGAAAAAACCCATGATTTGGGTAACGGCAAAAACTGACAAGGTTGTTTCCAATGACCAGTGACCGATGCCCATCAGCACATAGCCAGGGGTATCAAATCCTTGTAGCCAGTTATTGGTTACAAACGCGGCAACAATAGCAGCAATAAGAGCGATTAGAAAATAAAGTATTTTTTTCATTGGAATGCTTTGGTTATTGTGCTTCCGGCGAATGTTCACCGCTAGGCTTCACTGGTCTTTTGAGCGGTGGGGCTTGGACTGGTTTGGCTAAAGGTGGCGGCGTAGGCGATACTGGCTGGGCGACGGGAGCAGGTGCTCCTTCCGTGTCCATGCCTTTATCATTTTCCAATCTCAGTTTAGTAACATCCCTCAGCATTTTAAATGATTGGCTAATATCGGGAAATTGGCCACGAATTTTAGTTGCCATCAGCCGGTCCAGCTCAGCCAGCAAAGTCCGGCTCTCATCATTTTGGGTAAAATGTTGCCCTATCCAGCCTTTTGTGTCATTCAGGCTGGCCTGATAAATAGCTTCATTACGTTCAACTAAAGCGATCTTGACTATTTCCAATTTTACCCTGAGTTGTTCACGGATAAATTCGGCTTGCTCAGGCGTTAAAATGGCTTTAATAGGTTGGTCGCTATGTCTGATCGTGACAATGCCTTCCAATTGGTCAATGGCTGATTGCAACAGATCATGCTCTTGTTCGGATTTATCTGCATGGCTGTGTATTTCTGTTGAAGGCGTCAACGCTTTTCCTGAATACGGCAATAGTAAAGAAAGCTTCTCCGCAAGACTTTCCAAGCCTTGTATTGACGCATAAAGACCGACTATATCGGGCATGTCAACGCTACGGATAACGGCAAGATCTTTAGCGATTTGCTCACGGACTTTAATGACCCCGACATCACCACTTTCACGCAAACGCTGGTCAGCCGCCTCCAAGGCTTCGCGCGTGGTATTTACATCCCCGATCAAATGCAGCCTTTCATTCGCTACGCTTAACAAATATTCGGCATCGGCGACCAGCCAATCACCACGCGTTTTACCCAATTGCCGTTGAAGATGCTGGATGGATTCGTTTAATTCTTTGCGGGTGCTATCGAGCTTTTCATTATGTAATTGGGAGAAATCGGCCAAGGTTTGGGTGAAATGGTTATCCTTGCCGCTAATCTCCGTTTCCAATGCCGCCAACTGGTTTTGAATGGCGGTCAACTGGCTTTGGTAATCGGCGAGCTGTTTGGACATCTCCCCTTTCACTTCCCCGCCCAAACCTTCCTGCCTATCCCGCAACTGCGTAAATAAGAAAAAACCGGCACCAGCAACACTGGCAATTATCAGTAATATAAAAATGCCAAACCAGAATCCATTTCGTGACCGGTGGGGTTTTATGGTTGCGCCCACTTCTTGTTCTTGTTGTCCGCTCAATTCTGCCACGCTATTTCCCCGTTAAAGATATAGTTACCGCCACCATAATTGCTATGTCGGCAGGATACTCCGCCGCCACAATTTGTTTAAATCCCAGATCACCCGCCATTTGTGCAATCCTGCCGCTCACCACGATAATGGGTATCGCCAACAACATCGGGTGATACGGTTGCGGGATCATTATCAAAAGATTCTGCAAGGCTTCACCGCTAGTGATAGTGATTGCGTCAAGCTTCCGTTGCCCTAACAACCTCAGCACTTCAGAATTATCAACCGTAGGGACGACTCTTTTGTATACATTTAGATAACCTACCTCAGCCCCCCTACCCCGCAACACCGATGCCAGCTCTTCGCGTCCGCCTTCCCCCCGCACAATCAAAAAACGCAGGCCGTTGACTTGTTGTAACTGTGGCGTCGCCAGCAGGGCTTCACTGCTATATCCATCAGACACCAAATCGACTGATACCCCCGCATCTGCCAATGCCCTGGCGGTGGATTGGCCGACGGCGGCAAAACGCACTGAATTTGATCTGGGTATTTTGCCACCATTCGCCTTGAGCGCAAAATTTACCGCATTGGCACTAATAAAAATAAGCCATTGAATTTTTCGTGAATTCGCCAAGATATTTTGCACATGCCCAGGGTCAAGGACCGCTTGAATATCCAGCGTAGGAAATCGGATAGCCTTACCACCCTGGATTTCAATCAACCTGCATAAATTTTCTGCCTGATGTGCAGGCCGCGTCACTAAAATATGGGCGTTGTTTAGATTATTCATCCCGCGAACAACGCCTGCAGAATTTTATCTGCACCTTGGCTTAACAAATCTTCGGCTATCCATTGTCCGAGTGCTTCCGCCTGGTCCAATCCCGCTGTGCGTTCGCTACGGTACAACACACTGCCGTCAGGGTCGCCGACCAAGCCGCGCATAAATAATCGCCCGTCTTGTATGACGGCAAACCCGGCAATAGGCACTTGACAGCCGCCTTGCAAACGGGCGTTCATCGCGCGTTCCGCCATGACACATAGGCCGGTTTCCCTATCGTGCAAGGCCGCCAGCATCGCGTTGATTTGGGTGTCATCAACTCGGCATTCTATGCCTATTGCACCCTGCCCAATGGCTGGCAGGCTAATGCAAACATCCAAAGATTGGCTGATACGCCCCGCCAAACCTAATCGTTTTAAACCCGCAGCAGCCAAAATGATGGCGTCATAATCACCAGCATCGAGTTTCGCTAGGCGCGTATTGACATTGCCTCTAAGCGGAATAATTTCGGCATCAGGAAAGCGTTGTTTTATTTGGCATTGCCTACGAAGGCTGGAGGTGCCGATGCGGGCATTGCCAGGTAATTGGTCAATGCTTGGATAGCGATGGGAAACCCAAGCATCCGCCGGGTCTTCACGCAGCAAAATGGCCGCTAAATGCAGGCCTTCAGGAAAATCGATCGGGACATCTTTCATCGAATGCACGGCAATATCCGCAATCCCCTCCAACATGCCTTGCTCCAGTTCCTTTACAAACAAGCCCTTGCCGCCAATTTTAGCCAATGGCGCATCGAGGATTTTATCTCCCCGAGTGACCATTTTCACCAGTTCCGTGCATATTTCAGGAAACAGTTGTTCCAAGCGGAAGGCGACATGTTCTGCTTGCCATACTGCCAAAGGACTTTGCCGCGTGGCGATACGGATGATTTTTTTAGCCAAGAGTCAAAACTCACAATTTTAAAAATAAATGCCGCTATTGTAACCTGCTTGTATTAATTGTCCCATTTGTTCTTGCACAGTACATACGATACTACTGTGCAAGAACAAACGGGACAATTAATACGCCTATTCAATAAGTTATTAATCGTTGCATAAGTGCTTGCCGAAATGGTTTTGGCGTGAATTTGCACATCTTTTACGCAAGCACTTATGCAACGATTAATAGTGAACTCTTAAATGCAATTGGCACTATCTGCCCTCGATATTTTTCGAGGGGACATTAAACGACCTGCAAGATCCAATACTTCCCCACCTATCCGTCTATAGGCCAGGGTAATCAGATTCATCGTAAATAAGTTGGGGGGAAGAAGTTGAGAGACTGTGAAAGTATTTGGTTTTGGAGTAAAAAAACATGTTTTTTTACTCCGCTGACTAATAAAAATCAATGCCTTACAATATGGCATTCGGGAAATTTCTGAATACTTTCACAGTCTCTTAAGGTTATCAATCAGCAGGCTTGCTCAGCAATTTGCTGACAGTATTGAAGTACAATTGAATATTTTTCGTAAGCCATTTACTTTATTGCATGATTTTTCAACCGACTTGACCGGAATGGCAGATCACTTGCTATAAACTATCGGCATTTATCCAAGCAGGAATACTAAACCCAACAGGTATTTGGCGAAGCCTTAAGCAAGTTGCACAGGAATGGACGAAGCAGAGCGCAACACTTCGTTTTTTTCGTTGAAATAGACCAACACCGGTTTATGCTGATCGGCTTCTTGTTGGTCCAAGCCGGCATACGCACAAACAATGATCAAATCACCAGGACAAGCCAAGCGCGCAGCCGCGCCATTGACGGAAAAAATCCCGGAACCGGCTTCGGCTCGTATGGCATAAGTAGTGAAACGTGCGCCATTATTGATGTTGTAAATCTGGATCTGCTCATATTCCCTGATGCCCGACAAGTCAAGAATGGCACCGTCAATCGCGCATGATCCTTCATAACCCAGTTCCGAACGGGTCACTGTCGCTCTATGTAACTTCGCCTTAAGCATCGTAATTTGCATAATAAAATACTATAAAATACGTTAAAAAAACGGGAAATTATCCCTTAATTTAAAAACTGCATCAACTTTTTGACTGGCATTACTGTAGTTGCCGCATAAAACTGATGTTGTCAATTAAGCGCGTCTTACCCAACTTTGCTGCGGCGAGGATCACCAATTCGGCATCTTCCGGTGCCGCCGCCCGTAAATCCTGGCGGCGGCAAATGCTAAAATAATCCGGTTGAAAACCGGCTCCTTGTAAAAAGCACATGGCTTGCCGTTCTATCTCCGAATTCGCTTGATTGCCTGTCAAAACGGCATCACGGGCGGTACACAACGATTGATACAACAAAGCGGCAAGGTTTTTTTCTTCTGCGCCCAGGTAATTGTTTCTGGAACTCATTGCCAGACCGCTGGCTTCCCGCACCGTGGCGACGCTACGAATATCAACGGGCATGTTCAAATCCCTGACCATTTCACGTATCACCGCCAATTGCTGGAAATCCTTTTCACCGAACACGGCTATATCCGGTTGCACGATATTGAACAGCTTGCACACTATGGTGGCAACACCTGAAAAATGCCCTGGCCTGGAAGCACCACAATATTGGTCGGAAATGCCGGTAACTGAAACGACAGTTTGTGCATTGGGGCGGTACATTTCCGCAATAGTCGGCATAAACAGCAAATCAGTGTCGATTTCCTGAAGTTTTTGCTGATCTTCCTGTTCGGTACGCGGATAGCTATCGAAATCTTCACCTGCACCAAACTGGGACGGGTTGACAAAGATACTGACGACAACCCGATTGGCGCGGTTTTTCGCGTCTTCAACCAACTTCAAATGACCGTCATGCAAATTCCCCATAGTCGGTACAAAAGCGATGATTTCACCCGCCTGCCGCCATATTTTCAGTGCGGCTTGCAAAGCGGGGATGGTTTTAACAATCTGCATAAATTAAAAACTGTGTTCAGCAGCCGGAAACTGGCCTTGTTTGACTGCTTGGTGGTAATTTTGAAGCGCGGCTAAAATACTGCCCGCATCCTGCATAAAATTTTTCGCAAATCGTGGAATTTTACCGATGCTGATGTCCAGCATATCCTGCAAAACCAACACTTGCCCATCACAATCAACACCCGCGCCTATGCCGATAACGGGAATTTGTAACTGGACAGAAATGGCTTTCGCCAGTTGCGCAGGCACACACTCTAACACCAAAAGTGCCGCTCCTGCCGATTCCAAGCTCAGCGCGTCAGCCATGATTTTATCGGCGGCAACAGGTTCTTTGCCTTGTACAGCATAACTACCCAGTTGGTTGATAGATTGGGGCAATAATCCCAAATGCCCGCACACGGGAATGCCTTGTGCGGCCAAAAAACTGACAATTTCAGTCCTGGCGCCTTCCAGCTTGACCATTTGCACACCGTTTTGCATCAATTTTGCCGCATTATCAGCGGCCTTAGCGATAGTGCTGTAAGTCATGAACGGCAAATCGGCGACCACAAACGCCCGTTGCCGCGCTTGGCTGACACAACGGGCATGATAGGCCATATCGTTTATAGTCACTGGCAAGGTGCTGACGTGGCCTTGAATGGTCATGCCCAAGGAGTCGCCGACCAGCATGATGTCGATGCCCGCCTTGTCAATCAACGCGCTAAAACTGGCATCATAAGCCGTCAGGCAAGTGATTTTTTCACCGCGCTGTTTCATTGCCGCCAAGTCATTGATAGACAGTGGTTTTATTAAAGATTGGGTCATTTCAGTCCAGGCGTTGAAGTCCGGTCATAGGACAGTTTACCAGCAAATCATCAATACGGCCCTTACCTGGAATAATCAAATGAGGGGCTATTTCCGATAAAGGCATCAGCACAAAAGGCCGCTCGGCAATGCCGTTATGGGGCACCACCAATTCCGGCAAATCAATAAAAAGTTCGCCATAGAGCAATATATCCAAATCCAGGGTCCTAGCTCCCCAGCGTTGCCCTTTGCGTTCACGTCCATGCGCTTTTTCAATGGCTTGCAGATTCTGCAACAAGGCTTGGGGCGATAAACGGGTGCTTATCGCCATCACGGCATTGATATAATCCGGCTGGTTTTGTGGGCCCATAGGCAAACTGCGGTATAAACTGGAGCAGGCAAGCTCATTTACACCGCTAATCCGCGCTATGGCATGTCGGGCGGATTTGACCTGCTCGACCGGTTCGGCAAGATTGCTGCCCAACCCCAAATAAACTAGGGTCGTTTCAGAATTGGGTTGGTTCATGATTCAACATAATGGGATCTACGGTGGCTTGCAACAATATGCAGTGATTCATATACAAGACTTTTTAGCCTTGCACTTCAGTGCCAGTGGAGATAGTGGTGGATTTTTTCCGGTAACTTCTTTTGCGTCCCGACTTGCTATTGGGGTTTTTGCGGGATGGCTGGGTCATTTTTCTTTGTTCGGTTTCACTGGCATTTTGGTAAATGTCCCACCACTGTGCCAATTCAGGATCAGCCCCGCCAGTTGCAGCGCGTAACAACAGAAAATCATAGCCCGCCCGAAAGCGCGGATGCAATATCAGACGGCTAGGTTTGGAACCAGTACAGTTATTGAATTTAGGTTGCAGGCTCCAAACTTCACGGATCGCCAGGCTAATATGCCGGGGCAAGGCAGTATATCTAAGCTGCCTGGCAATAATTTCGCTCGCGGCATCTTGGTAGGCCATGTATTCGACCTGCCCTTCGGTCATTTTTTGGGTCGCCAGCAAACGTACCGGTTCCCATAAAAACGCCGCAAACAGAAAATAAGCGGTCACCGATTTGCCATCGGCGATACGGTTGTCAGAATTCTCCAGGGCCTTGATCAAAAGCAAGCGGGGGAAGCCGTTGTCTTCATTGGCAAGGCTGCGCTCAGTATCAGGGAACAATATCTGGAACAAACCATAATGCCTTAAGCTTTCAAAAGTTTGTAAGGCATATCCATACAAAAACAATTTCAGCACTTCATCATAAAGCCGTGCGGCAGGGATGCTTGCCAACAACTCTGCGGCCCCGTGCAATGCTTTTTCACAATCAGGTTCTAGTTTAAAGCCTAGCTTTACGGAAAAACGCACCGCCCGCAACATCCTCACCGGATCTTCACGGAAACGGGTATGCGGGTCACCGATGAGCCTGAGCGTGGCATTTCTGTGGTCTTCCATACCCCGCACATAATCCACGACAGAAAAATCTTTGATATTGTAGTAAAGGGCGTTGACGGTAAAATCCCGGCGCCAAACATCTTCTTCAATCGTGCCATAGACATTGTCACGCAATAAACGACCTTCGTTGTTCAGCACCTGGCCGTCGTTTTGTGACTCGCCAGCACCACGGAACGTCGCCACCTCTATCACTTCCCTGCCAAAATGGACATGTGCCAGACGGAACCGCCGCCCGATAATCCGGCAATTGCGGAACACTTTACGGACTTGTTCTGGATCGGCGTTGGTCACCACATCAAAATCTTTAGGTTCACGTCCCAGTAATAAATCCCGTACACAGCCACCCACCAAATAAGCATCGAAACCTTCTTTCTGTAGGCGATACAGGACTTTTAACGCATTTTCACTAATTTGGGCGCGAGAAATAGTATGCTCCGAACGTGCATAAACCCTAACTTTCCCAATCTCTGGAGGCGAAATCTGGCCTATAGCCGATTGAATTATTTTTTTGAACAGATTTAAAATGAGTGTTACACCAATGTTAATTTTTCTAATTATATTAATCATACCATTTGAACGGATTCTAGCCCACCATAGCAAGTTTCTTTTCTTTTACATTCCCCTTTTGATTATAGTAGAATCATTGTTCTGGTTTTTTATCAAGCCCGCTGATTTTTTAAAGCCTAGCGTGCATTTAACCAGATAAAAGATCAGCGAACCATTTTTTTACACACTCGCACCCTTCAATGTGCTTGACGGAATTATTATGTTTAAGAAAATTATTTGTGGTTTTATTGACCACCCAGTTCTCACCAGTATTTTTGCAGCAGATTTTTTTATCCTTCTGTTCCACAGGCCGCCTTTCCTGTTTTCTTTGGCGATGCTCGCCGGATTAATGGCTATGTGCCTATATTTTGGTCAGAAACTCGCTTTGTTTAAGAACTGATTGTCCCTTCAACAAGAAACTCAAACCTCCCTGTCAGGCTCAAATCCTCAGCCTGTCCCAGGTTTTTGGCGCAGATTAGCAGCAGTTATTTACGATCTTATCCTACTGATTGCTGTTTTTTTTGTCGCCACTGCATTGTTATTGCCGCTAAACTCAGGCGAAGCTTTCACCCGCCAACAATTTCTCTACCCCCTATACCTGCTGGCCATCAGTTTTATTTTTTATGGCTGGTTCTGGACCCACGGCGGACAAACCTTAGGTCTAAAAGCCTGGAAAATGAGGGTTTTGACACTTGAGCACAAGCCGTTAAACTGGACGCAAGCATTCATACGTTTTGTTACCTCCTTGCTATCCTGGGGGATTTTCGGGCTGGGTTTTTTGTGGATACTTTTCGATAAAAACCAGCGTGGCTGGCACGATCACCTATCCAAGACAGCAGTGTTTTTTGACGCTCAAAAAAAATAATAACAACGATTCCGTTATCATCACCTTAACGTAACCATGAGCCTATTCCTTTAACCATGAAAAATCCATTACTCACCGACAGCCTTTTACCGTTATTTTCAGAAATAAAACCGGAACACGTTGAACCCGCTATCGACCAGTTACTAGCCGAAGCCCGCACCGTTGTTGAGGCTTGCCTGCAAAGCAAACAGAATTTCACCTGGGATAAACTGGTCGCACCGATAGCGGATGCCGAAGACCGCCTGAACAAAGCCTGGTCCCCCGTCAGCCATCTGAACTCTGTCTGCAACAACGAAGAACTGCGTGCCGCCTATAACGCCTGCCTGCCTAAACTCAGCGCGTATGCAACCGAAATGGGGCAAAACAAGCGGCTGTTCTATGCATATCGGCTAATCGCCAAACATTCCGAATTTTCTACATTCGACAGCGCACAACAAAAAATCATCCGCAACGCCTTGCGTGACTTCCGCTTGTCCGGCGTCGCCTTAAGCGAAGAAAAAAAGCAACGCTACAAAGAAATTTGCCAGGAATTAAGCCGGCACACCAGCCATTTTGAAGAAAATGTCCTCGATGCCACCAATGCCTGGAACAAGGTCATCAGCAACAAACGCGACCTGGTCGGCCTGCCCGAATCCGCCATCGCGGGGGCGAAACAAGCCGCCGTACAGGCAGGTGAAGAAGGCTATTTATTGACCTTGCAATTCCCATCTTACATCGCGGTCATGACGTATGCCGACAGCCGCGAATTGCGCCGCGAAATCTACGAGGCCAACGCAACCCGCGCATCCGAAATCGGCCCGTATGCCGGATATTTTGACAACGGCCTGTTGATGGAACAGATTTTGTCGTTGCGCCATGAAAAAGCCAGGCTCTTAGGTTTCAATAACTACGCGGAATTGTCGCTGACCACCAAAATGGCGAAGAAACCCGAAGATGTGGTCAACTTCCTCGAAGATTTGGCGACCAAATCCTGGCGGCAAGCGCGTAATGACCTGATCGAACTACAAGAATACGCCAAAGAACATCATGCCTTCATTGAAATGGAAGCTTGGGACATCAGCTATTTTTCTGAAAAAATGCGCCAGCATTTCTACCAACTCTCACAAGAAGAAGTTAAAAGCTATTTTCCTGTCACCCGCGTCCTGCCTGGTTTGTTCGCCGTCGTCGAGCGTCTGTATGGTTTAAAAATCACCGAACTACTCGAATTTGATACATGGCATCCTGACGTACAGTTTTTCCAGATCCACGATAAAGACGGTAATCTGCGCGGACAGTTTTATATCGACCTCTACGCCCGCCCCAAAAAACGCGGCGGCGCATGGATGGACGATTGCGTAGGCCGCAAAAAATCCGGTGACAGCATCCAAATTCCGGTCGCTTACCTGACCTGCAATTTCACGCCACCCACCGCCGACACCCCCGCCTTGTTGACCCACGACGAAGTCACCACGCTGTTTCACGAATTCGGCCACGGCCTGCACCACATGCTGACCCAAGTCGATCACTTGGGCGTGTCCGGCATCAATGGCGTGGAATGGGATGCGGTGGAATTGCCCAGCCAATTCATGGAAAACTGGTGCTGGGAAAAGGACGCGCTGGCGTTAATGTCCGGCCATTACCAAACTGGCGAGCCCTTGCCCGATAGCTTATTTGAAAAAATGCTCGCGGCAAAAAACTTCCAGGCCGGCATGTTCATGGTCAGGCAATTGGAATTCAGCCTGTTCGATTTTCGGATGCACCTGGAATACGACCCGAACAAAGGCGGGCGCATCTACGAAATCCTCGAACAAGTCAGAAACCAAGTCGCCGTCATCCATCCCCCCAAATTCAACCGCTTCCCGCACAGCTTCACGCATATTTTCGCAGGCGGCTACGCGGCGGGATATTACAGTTACAAATGGGCGGAAGTGTTATCCAGCGACGCCTATTCCTTGTTTGAAGAACAGGGCATTTTCGACCAACAAACCGGCTTGTCATTCCTGAACAATATCCTAGAAAAAGGCGGCAGCCAAAACGCGATGGACTTGTTCATCAACTTTCGTGGGCGCGAGCCGAATATTGACGCATTGCTCCGCCACAATGGCATAGAAGCTTAATTTTCTTTTCTATCGGCATGAAAAAAATCAATCCATCTCCAAAAAATCGCGTTAGCTTACTAGACCGTCTGGCAGTTGCATGGCTCTCAGGTGTAACATCTGCGATTACTGGAGGAATATTTTATGCTGGATGGATAAATTTTAATGCAGATAATGAGAATTCCGACGTTGCCACTAACACTCTAATTGGTTTCGTTTTAATTATGACGGTACTTGGTTTTTTCTTGCTGGAAAATCTGCTTGCCAGAATTCTGGGTTGGTTATGGTCTTTATTGGCAACAAATGGCTGAAATTTAGTTAGTGCCAATCTCTTAACTATCTAGGATATTTAATTTTAATAAGCTCATGAAATATAGAGACTTGCGTGACTTTATCGCGCAACTGGAAAAACAGGGCGAGCTAAAACGCATCACCATTGAAGTCGATCCCTACTTGGAAATGACTGAAATCTGTGACCGTGTCTTAAAGCAAGGCGGCCCCGCCCTGCTTTTTGAAAACCCCAAAGGCTCGCACACGCCCGTGCTGGCGAACCTGTTCGGCACACCACGCCGCGTCGCGATGGGCATGGGCGCGGAAGATGTCAGCGAATTGCGCGGCATCGGCGAATTGCTGGCTTATTTGAAAGAGCCGGAACCGCCCAAAGGCATGAAAGATGCGTTTGAAAAAATCCCGGTGTTCAAACAAGTGCTGAACATGGCCCCGAAACTGGTCAAATCGCCACCGTGCCAGGAAATCAGCCGTATTGGCAATGAAGTCGATTTGGGCGATTATCCCATCCAAACCTGTTGGCCCGAAGATGCCGGGCCGTTGATCACTTGGCCCTTGGTCATCACCAAAGGCCCGCACAAAGAGCGGCAAAACCTCGGCATTTACCGCCAGCAAGTCATCGCCAAAAACAAAGTCATCATGCGTTGGCTCGCGCACCGTGGTGGCGCCTTGGATTTTAAGGAATGGCAAACCGCCCACCCTGGCGAGCCGTTTCCGGTGGCGGTCGCACTGGGTGCCGACCCAGCGACGATTCTTGCCGCCGTCACGCCCGTACCCGATAGCTTGTCGGAATATGCGTTTGCAGGTCTATTGCGCGGCGGCAAGACTGAAGTCGCCAAATGCCTGACACATGATTTGCAAGTGCCCGCCAGCGCGGAAATTGTCCTGGAAGGCTTTATCTACCCAGGCGAAACCGCCCTCGAAGGCCCGTTCGGCGACCACACCGGTTACTACAACGAAGTCGATGAATTCCCTGTTTTCACGATAGAGCGCATCACCCAACGCACCGCGCCGATTTACCACAGCACGTTCACGGGCAGACCACCGGATGAACCGGCTATCTTGGGCGTGGCCTTAAATGAAGTGTTTGTGCCGATCTTGCAAAAGCAATTTCCTGAAATCACTGATTTTTACCTGCCGCCGGAAGGCTGCTCCTACCGCATGGCGGTCATCAGCATGAAAAAGCAATACGCCGGACACGCCAAACGCGTCATGCTCGGCACATGGTCGTATTTGCGCCAGTTCATGTACACCAAGTTTGTGATTGTCGTTGACGATGACGTGGATGTCCGCAACTGGCAAGATGTGATCTGGGCCATCACCACGCGCATGGATCCGGCACGGGATTTGACGATACTGGAAAACACGCCGATTGATTATCTGGATTTTGCCTCGCCCGTGTCCGGTTTAGGTTCCAAAGTCGGTTTTGACGCCACCAACAAATGGCCCGGCGAAACCCACCGCGAATGGGGACGGACCATTGCCATGAACCCTGATGTAATCAAAAAAGTTGACGGACTTTGGGCGACATTGTTTTGATGGGCGGGTAAAAAGACAATCGTGGAGAAGTTGCAGCTTTTATGAGTTATAGATTTGGATTTCTTTAACCATTGATGCAGAGCTTGCAATGCCACATCCCTACCCCCATAAATAGCATTATGAAAAGATTCTTCTTACTGATGCTGTCGCTTTGGAAACAGCAGCTCAAACTCTACGCCGCCGCCGCGTTGATCGGTGCGGCAATCGGCGTGTTCATCCTCGCCCCCAGCTACAATTTCGTTTATTCGCGGGAAAACACCAACAACAAGCTCTCTTCTTTGGAATATGTGTTCAGCGAGTTGGTCTCGATTTTTGATGGCAATATCGCCGAAGACAATCTGATCTTATTTTATGCTGAAATCGGCGCGATGCTGGGCCTGTTTTCGGTGGGCATTTATGGAGTTTTACACAAACGGCTGACCCGTATCGAATCTTTAAAAGCCGAATTGCAAAAAGATTTGGCGCCGATTATCGCCCAAGGCGAGGGCCCGCATCTGGAATTCAAATCGTCGTTCCGTTGGGATTTGGAACAATCCCGTATCAACCGCACCCTGGAAGGGGTCGTGCTAAAAACCTTGGCGGGTTTTTTAAACAGCAGCTATGGCGGCACCTTACTGATAGGCGTGTCCGACAACGGCACGGTTTTAGGATTGGAAAAAGATTACCAATCGCTGAAAAAATCCAATCAGGACGGTTTTGAACAAGCCATCATGACCGCCATCTCCACCAACCTAGGCGCGGACTTGTGCAGCTCCGTGCATGTGTTGTTCCATGTCATCGAGCAAAAAGACATTTGCCGGCTCATCATCAGCCCCGCCCATCGCCCCGTGTTTTTCACCCAAAACGGCACACCAAAATTATTTGTCAGGACTGGCGGTGCAACGCGGGATTTGAATATCCAGGAAGCCTTGGAGTTTGTACAGATCCGCTGGAAACGCGAGGCATGAATCAGGCGGACAACAAGCATTCCATCCACAATACAGTCATCCCTAATTTCTCAGCTCTGGTCAACAAGCCCTAACAACTCGGCGAATCCTGCAACCTGGTCATCCACGGCTCTTTTGCACAGGGATCGACATGGAAGGACAAGGCTTCGGGTTTATGCAGCAAACCCTCTTCTCCCGACGCATTCGGATTCAACTGCCGTTTCTCGACAAAATCCACCATCCGCCTCGTGTTATAAATCACTAAAACGCGGTAACCGTGGCTGCTATGATAAATTTGATAAGCCACATTGCTTTCAACAAAGGCAGGATTGCGGTTGATCAAAGCCGAAACCGCATCAATGTCGTTGTTGGCCAGGTTTTTCAACACCGAATCATTGTGTTCATACATCATTAAACGCAGATGCTCCGCTAAAGAACCGGCGCATTGATGGCGTTGCAAAGCCCGCACTTCGTCATCGTCGCAAGCGTAACTTTCCGCGACCAGATAATGCTTGTCGCGCTCGCCATCATTGGCAAACAGCGACAATTTTTCCAACGATCTATGTTGCAAAGCAGCCAGAAATGATCCTGGCGCACGGATGTGTTTGTCCACCGTCACGACCCACGGCAACGCCCTTCCGGTTTTGGCAAAGCGGTCTTTGACGCTTTTGATCACCGCCGAACGTGGCAATTCATCTTCACGGCCTTCGGGTTTGACGAGAAAAGCATCCACCGCCGTAATTTGGGTGTGGAAACCGGCGGATTTGAAATTATCAATAATATCGGCGTAACGTGGTTTATAAGGAATCCCCGTACCGTCATATAAAATATTGATCCGCCCCGCTATGGCATGTTGTGCGACCAATCCCCGTAAACGGTTGGCAAACGGTTCGACGAACACATAATCGTCACTGTGATGGCTGGCGGCGGTCAAGACCGTGTATAAATCGCTGAGCTTACGGAATTCATCCAGCGAAGCGATCACGAAATTCTCCCCGCAGCGGGCGGCGGCAATCTCTTCCACCGCCGTCTTGCCAGAACCCGCCCCGCCCATGCTCATAAACAATTTGGGATATTCATCGACCGTTTTACCTTCAAAAATAGCATTTCTGGCATTTTCCAGTTTTTGCGTCATCCGGCTGACGCGCTCGTAAGCGATTTCGACACCACGGCACAAACGCAGATCCCCTTCCGCCACCTGCAATAACTGATTTTTTAACGCGTCATTATTCGCCAAATGGTAGATGGTCACCCCTTCCCCGGCGCATTGTTTGATCAGCTCGACCAATTCCGTATGCCCTGGCGCACGTAAGCCGGTCAGAATATTGACATCCAAACAAAACAGCGGGGCGAGGCCGTTTTCAGCGACACTGATGCCGTCGATTTCGGTGTCCCGTCCCGGACGCAGGGCTTCAGTGCCCGGAAGATAGCCTATGATAGGCTCGGATAGGCCGGGCGGATAATCGGCGAATTGTTTGCCGGGCAAAAACAACTCTTCATGTATGCTGCTCATCGGCACCAGCCCGCCGTTGACCGTCACCAAACACTCGATGCCATCGGTGGTTTTATGCGATAAAAACGGGATGCCTAAAACAAATTTCTTGTTTTCCGGCCATTTGCCATAACCGTTGGCGATATTCTGCAAACTTTTGCAACGCGCCGCTTCCAAGGCATGTTGAAAAGCCAAGGTGATGTCCTCGATGCTGCTGTCTTGATGATGCAAGGCCAGCGGGTCATTTTTTTCCAGCCGCCGAAAATCAATGCCCTGTTCATAAACGGCTTTGAAAGCGGGCAGCTTGCCCAAGGCGACCATAAACAAATCCAGCGTGATGCGGTTGCCATAAGCAAATGGCCTGACTGAGCGCATTTTCTGGTAAAACACGCTCAAGCGTTCGGCGATGTTTCCGGTTTGGATGACAAAACCGTTGTTATCGAAAATCGCGGTGTCTTTGTTGTCATCACCATCCAACACCAGCCGTTCTATGGTTTCCCGAAACTGTTTACGCCTGGCGGCTTCCGGCATGTTGCCCGGACGATGGCTGACCGTAGCCTGGTCTTTCCAATCAAAAAAAATTTCCCGGTGGATACGTGAGAACAACTCGGTCAGATAAGTCACCCGTTTCGCCTGGTCTTGGGACACGGTGTTTTCTATTTCGCGTTGTAATGTGCTTAACATCACACAGCCTTGCGCAATCGCCAGGGCGGTACGCAATTTTTTCAGTTGTTGATAGCCGAGTATCGAGTGGGACGAGTTGTCATTCATGGTATCTTCATATCCTTCGGAAAACCGTTTTTGAATTGCAATTTAAACGATTTTGACCTAAAAGCATAGGTATGGGACACAAAGCATTTTTCCCTGAAAATTACTGTGGTCGGGCTGATAGGCTAATATTGGTATAAGGGGAATACGTAACATCAGATATTCAATAAATATTTTTGCCCCGAAACCATAGCTCACTTGAAATGCCTCATATCTGCACCATATTAGCTATCATTAAAACACTTTACACAGGTCACACCTATGCGCATGGATAAATTAACCAGCAAGTTCCAATCTGCACTTGCCGATGCCCAAAGCTTGGCTTTGGGAAAAGACCATCAATTTATAGAACCCACCCACGTCATGAGCGCGTTGCTAGACCAGGAAGGCGGCAGCATCAAACCCTTGTTGGCACAACTCAATGTCAACACCAACCAGTTCCGACAAGAACTGGGCAAAATCATCGACCGTATCGCCACCGTCAGCGGTTCTGGCGGCGATGTGCAACTGTCCAATGAATCGACAAGATTGCTGAACCTCACCGACAAACTGGCGCAAAAACGCCAAGACCAGTTCATTTCCAGCGAACTGTTCCTGCTTGCCGCGTGTGAAGAAAAAGGCGTTCTGAATGAACTGCTGAAAAAATTTGGCGTGGCTAAAGCCGCCTTGGAAAAAGCCATAGACACTATGCGCGGCGGCGCGGCGGTCAACGATGCCAATGCCGAAGACCAACGCCAGGCCTTGAAAAAATACACCATTGACCTGACCGAACGCGCCGAATCAGGCAAACTCGACCCGGTCATCGGGCGTGACGATGAAATCCGCCGCACCATCCAAGTCTTGCAACGCCGCACCAAGAACAACCCGGTGCTGATAGGCGAACCGGGCGTGGGCAAAACCGCGATAGTCGAAGGTTTGGCGCAACGCATCGTCAACGGCGAAGTCCCCGAAGGCATGAAACACAAACAAGTCTTGGCCTTGGACATGGCTGCCCTGATTGCCGGCGCAAAATTCCGTGGCGAATTTGAAGAGCGTCTGAAAGGCGTCTTGAACGATTTGGCAAAACAAGAAGGCCAAGTGATTTTATTCATCGACGAATTGCACACGATGGTCGGGGCAGGCAAAGCGGAAGGCGCGATGGACGCGGGCAATATGCTCAAACCCGCCTTGGCGCGTGGCGAACTGCATTGCGTGGGCGCGACCACGCTGGATGAATACCGTCGGTATGTCGAAAAAGACGCCGCCCTTGAACGCCGTTTCCAAAAAGTCTTGGTCGATGAGCCATCAGTGGAAGACACCATCGCCATTTTGCGCGGCCTGAAAGAAAAATACGAAGTCCATCACGGCGTGGAAATCACCGACCCCGCCATCGTCGCCGCCGCCACTTTGTCGTACCGCTATATCGCCGACCGCCAATTGCCGGACAAAGCCATTGATTTGATCGACGAAGCCGCCAGCCGTATCCGTATGGAAATTGATTCCAAACCGGAAGCGATGGACAGGTTGCACCGCCGTTTAATCCAATTAAAAATCGAACAAGTCGCGCTGAAAAAAGAAAAAGACAGCGCGTCGAAAAAACGCCTGGAAATTCTCGAAGATGAAATTGCTGATCTGGAAAAAGAATATTCGGATTTGGAAGAAATCTGGAAAGCCGAAAAAGCTTCACTGCAAGGTTCGGCTTCGGTGAAAGAAAAATTGGAACACGCCAAAACCGATTTGGAAGCCGCCCGCCGTGCTAACGATTTGGCACGGCAAGCCGAATTGCAATACGGCATTATTCCGGCTCTGGAACAACAACTAAATCACGCCGTACCTGCCGAAGCCCCGAAAATGACCTTGTTGCGCAATAAAGTCACCGATGAGGAAATCGCCGAAGTGGTTTCCAAATGGACAGGCATTCCGGCCTCGAAAATGCTCGAAGGCGAGCGTGACAAATTGTTGCGGATGGAAGAGTCGCTCGGCCAGCGCGTGGTCGGCCAGCAAGAAGCCCTGAAAGCGGTCAGCAACGCGATACGCCGCTCCCGTGCCGGATTGTCCGACCCCAACCGCCCGAACGGCTCGTTCATGTTCTTGGGCCCTACGGGTGTGGGTAAAACCGAATTATGCAAGGCCTTGGCGGAATTCATGTTCGACACCACCGACGCGATGGTGCGTATCGACATGTCCGAATTCATGGAAAAACATTCGGTGGCGCGTTTGATTGGCGCCCCTCCGGGCTATGTCGGTTATGAAGAAGGCGGTTATCTGACCGAACTGGTGCGGCGCAAACCGTACTCGGTGATCCTGATGGACGAAATCGAAAAAGCCCATCCCGATGTCTTTAACGTGCTGTTGCAAGTCTTGGATGACGGACGCTTGACCGACGGGCAAGGCCGCACGGTCGATTTCCGTAACACCGTCATCGTCATGACTTCCAACTTAGGTTCCGACATCATCCAGGAACTGGCGGGCGAGGCCTTGTATCCGGTCATGAAAGCGGCGGTGATGGAAAAAGTCAGCCAACACTTCCGCCCCGAATTCATCAACCGTATTGATGAGGCCGTGGTGTTCCATCCGCTGGGACGCGAACAAATCCGCGCCATTTCCAACATCCAGATCGAGCACTTGCGCCAACGTTTGCAAGACCGCGACATTGGCTTCGTCATCAGCGATGCGGCCTTGGATTTATTGGGTGAAGCGGGCTTTGATCCGGTTTATGGCGCAAGGCCAATGAAACGGGCGATACAACAACACCTGGAAAATCCGCTGGCGCAGGAGATTTTGTCAGGGCATTTTGCCGGTGGGGATGTGATTAACGTGAAGGTTAATGACGTAGGGGATTTGGTTTTTTCCAGAACCTAATAGGGGGCGGGCCTCTAGCCAGTGACTTAAGGGCGGGACGGGGTTTGCTTACCCCGTCCTTAACGTTTCACAATAACCTTAGGCACTCAAAACAGACACTCAAAACGTTACGGAACGGGTCGCTTAAGGTGCCTACTGTTGGAGCAAACCCGTTCCAACCATAAGGAGCAACGACAAAAAAGATGGCTACAAGGGTGAACCCAAATGCAAGCTCAAATATATTGTTTCCACACTTGCGCCACCATTTCAAGCAAATTTACGCAAACGCATAATCCGCTAGAGCAGTTTGTGCCGTACCTTGCAGTGTCCCAATTAGCGTCAATTCCGATGCTTCAACTTGAGCATTGGTATTGGCTGATTGGAACAAATAAACGGCACTATCGGCATTATTGCTAACCGTAAACAAGCTAGTATCGCCCGCACCATAAGCCGCCGTTGCTGAGCCTATAATAGCAGCCGCTGATGTCGTGTTGATCTTTCCGGTGATAGTCGAACTAATAATCACCAGCTCCGCAGTATTAGAAAATCCACCAGTAGCGGTTATCATGCCGTTGTCGATGATATGGTCCCCATTACCAATCTTTAATATCCCCAGTGTATTGTCTGGGATTCGCAGATGGTCAATGCCTGTGACGAAATCTTTAACAATATCAGCACTCTTGATTGTCGCCAGCACAAAAGTATCGGCACCGCCCCCGCCTTTAAGCGTGTCGTCACCATTACCACCCGCCAAAATATTGGCGGCACTATTTCCCGTCAATTGATTATTAGCCCCGTTACCTTTACCGTCAATTGCCGCTGTTCCGGTCAATATCAGATTTTCAACATTACTCGCCAAATCATAGCTGACAGAGCTTTTGACCGTGTCAACATCCCCTTTCACGCCAATATCTTCAATGACCAGATCACCGGCATCGTCAACAAAATACAGGTCACTGCCTGAGCCGCCGGTCATTTTGTCAGCTTTCGCCAGACCGCTTAACACATCATTTCCTGCACCGCCTTTCAGATTGTCTTTAGCCGAAGTACCCACCAAGAAATTACTGACACTGATGCCATCTGCGAACTGAAATTGCCCCACCCGGTAATTTACATCGCCGCTAAAATAATAGTCTACGGTCAACGAACTGCTGCTTCCATACTGGATTAGCAAATGGTTGGTATTAACGGGACTTGTCAGCACAGCGGAAATATCGATGGAAGCCAAATCTGTAAATTTAACAAGGTCGGCACTGCCATCCGTATCGTAATTATTCAATTCATCGCGGCCATCGGCTTGGCTGAATACATAGATATCCGCACCCTCATCACCTTGCAAATAATCATTACCAATCCCGCCAGTTAGCGTATCACCACCATCCCCTCCATACAGAGTATCGTAACCAGAACCGCCGTTCAAAATATCAACGCCCGTTCCGCCGTATAGTGTATCTTTGCCTGCCAGGCCATTGAGCGTGTTCGCCATGCCATCAAACGCGTACAAGGCTTCGCTATAAGAGGTGCCATTGTGTTGTTGGGCAATGTTGGCTATGTCCCAGGCCTTATCGGTAAATTGGAACTTATCGACGCGGTAATTGGCACCACCAGAAAAATAAGACTCGATGGTCAACTGCCCACCGGCATACTGCAAGACTAGGTTATCGGTATTGAATTGCTCGAACACCGCCAACACTTTAGTTGAGGCAACATCGGTGAAAGTGACCAGATCCGCCTTGCTGTCATCATCATAGTTGTTAATATAATCAACGCCGTCACCTTTACTGAACAGGTAGTTGTCGGAACCGTTATTGCCGTACAGATTATCGTTACCCGCCCCACCGTTCAGGGTGTCGGCATTATTACCGCCGTACAGATTATCGTTACCCGCCCCACCGTTCAGGGTGTCGGCATTATTACCGCCGTTCAGGGTATCGTCCCCTGCCAAGCCATTGATTGTGTTCGCCATGCCATCGAACGCGGACAAGGCTTCGCCATAAGAAGTGCCATTATGCTGCTGGGCAATGTTGGCTATGTCCCAGGCCTTATCGGTAAATTGGAACTTATCGACGCGGTAATTTGCATCACCAGAAAAATAAGACTCGATGGTCAACTGCCCACCGGCATACTGCAAGACTAGGTTATCGGTATTGAATTGCTCGAACACAGCCAACACTTTAGTTGAGGCAACATCGGTGAAAGTGACCAGATCCGCCTTGCTGTCATCATCATAGTTGTTAATATAATCAACGCCGTCACCTTTACTGAACAGGTAGTTGTCGGAACCGTTATTGCCTTCCAGGGTGTCGCTACCCGTGCCGCCGTTCAGGGTATCGTTACCCACTCCCCCATATAGAACATCATTATCTGCGCCCCCCGTCAGGATATCGTTGCCATCATTTCCCGACAAAGTATCGTTGCCTATCCCACCGTTTAGGGTGTCGGCATTATTACCGCCGTTCAGGGTATCGTCCCCTGCCAAGCCGTTGAGCGTGTTCGCCATGCCATCGAACGCGGACAAGGCTTCGCTATAAGAGGTTCCATTGTGTTGTTGGGCAATGCTGGTTATGTCCCAGGCCTTATCGGTAAATTGGAACTTATCGACGCGGTAATTTGCATCACCAGAAAAATATCCTTGTAGGGTTACCTCACCCCCCGCATATTGCAGAATCAGGTCATCGGTATTGAATTGCTCGAAAACTGCCAAGACTTCTGTGGAAGCCACATCGGTGAATTTAACAATGTCCTTGCTATTGTCAGTATCGTAGTTATTGATGTAATCCAGACCGTCGCCTTTACTAAACTGGTAGGTATCCACCCCCGCATCACCTTGTAGGTAGTCGTTGCCCAAACCGCCAATTAAAGTATCGCCCCCCGCATCGCCATAGATACTGTCATTGCCATCAAAGCCATTGAGGATGTCATTTTTTATCGAACCATTGAGGGTGTTGTCGTCGTCATCACCATTAAAAGTCGCCATGAATTTTCTCCAAATAAAAGTTAAATTATGAATGAACAAACAGCCTTCCAATAACAAGCAAGCAACATAAATCTTGTTAAACGGGCTACTCTTTCATTCTAGCGATTATTTACGGAAAAGATAGTGAATAACTCACACTTAAGGTTTCAAAATTGCTATAGGCACTAAAAACGTTACGGAACGGGTCGCTTAAGACGCCTACTGTTGGAACACACTCGTTCCGGCTCGGCCTTTAAAATCACCAACGTGGCCAATATAAACCCTAGCATCTAACTTAAGGACAGGACTAAAAAGGCTCTAACCGAAACCAAGGCGGAGCTAATTCGTTAGAGTCTCTATATGGGTTTCTGGGTCTTTTTAACCAAAACAGCCAGTAACGAAGACAGCAAACTTTTGCCGCGTTTTCTGACGTTATGGACAAACTCAAAAAAGCTCAGTTACAGCGGCACAAGGCTTGGGATATGCCCTGGGTGCGGGCGCAGCCAGACACGCCAGCGACCAGAAACCCTCCATCGTATTCGAATGGACTTCGCAGAAGCCGTCGCCGTCCCTTCGACAAGCTCAGGACAGGCTTCGTCACGGGCGTATTCCCCCGCCGAGTGGTTGACGGTCTTGTGTGGATAGCCCCACGCCTCCAAGCGGCTGTACCCTCCGGGGCATAAATAAATTATGAGTGGGGCTTCCATTGATCTTACTAAAATAACAGTGCCTGAATATTAGGCATTTTAGCAAAAGACCCCAAAACCCATATAGAGCTAAACTCAATTTGCCAAACGCCCAATCACTATATGGCGGGTAGATTGTAAGCTGTAAAAAACGGAAGTTTTGACTGTGCTCCAAGCGTAACCGACTACCGTACCGGCATTATCGGCATATAAACGTAATTTCCCCCTACCGACGCCGGAATCCCATGTATTGTCCGGCATCATGCGGGTATCGGCCGGACCATGACCCGTTTTTGAAGAGTCAATGATGCTAAGTTCAAACTGTTGGGTATTGGCAATGATGGGGGCGGTCGCCGTGCGCGGTTTGGCAATATCGTCCGCCATCATCACATGGCCTGTCACCGTGGCATCCTCTTCGTTATACTCAACCGCCAAAATATCGCCTTTTTGAATATCATTGATGTTGGTAAGCATCGTGAAACCATTTTGGGCTTCAATGGCATCATGATAAAGGTTTGCCGTAGGGCTAGTTGAACCAAACCATTGGCTAAAATCGCTATCAGTCCAGTTATAGGCTTGTTTAAGCAAACGTGTGACAAATGAGCTACATTGGGTGCGGTTTTCATACGTTGTCCAACCATTGAACCCCGCCCAATAGACATACGTTGGGTTGTTGGCATACTCATTTTTGTCCGGGGTGATATTAATGACCAAATTGTCGGCCCAAGCGACATGGGCAGGGTCTGCATAAGCAATGGAAGCGGAAAAAAAACTGGCGGCTAAAATGACACGGGTAAAGGTTGATAAAGTTTTCACGATTGGCTCCTAAGTGCGTGTTTTAAAAGTCTCGATTTAGTAAAAATTGGTCACAATCAAGTGGGTTGCCCGAACGTAACATTGGAAAATTGGATGAAATCACCTTGTTTCAAGATGAATTTGATCTAAAAAAACCTCAGTTTTCACCACCGCCGTACTTTTAAAACACGCACTAAGTAAATTGATTAACTAACATGATGGTTAGTTTATAGGTTCACGCCTGAAATGACTGCGAGTGATTTACATAGTTTATTGTGGACTATTTACCTGGAAACTCGTAGGCGTGGTTGAAGCGGCAACAAATGCTTACAGCCTACCGCTTCATCCCCGCATGTAAATCACGCAAACTGAATTTAATCTAGGTTAAACCCTATACAATGGTAATCACCGCAAGATAAGCATTGCGCTCGGATGCCGGATCAACATCACCAACCTGTCCTTATTTTTGCTTAGCCACCCCCGTACTTCCAGATTTTTGCCACGATAAGCTTGCACATCGGGAAACAACGGCAAATTGTCTTTTTCGATACGCGCTGCAAAAGCATCAGAAAACTTCAGATACACCGACTTGCCCGTCGTATAAACATCCTGCACTTTTCCGCTCACGCGTTGCCAGTGGTGTTTGTCATAAACGCCTTCGTCCACTTGGCTGGCGGCAATCGGGGCGTATTCAGGATTACCCCAAATCCCTAATTTAGCTTGTTCGGCGTGTTGTTCCGCTGCAAGCAATTCACGGACGTATCCCAAATTGGGCGGGAAAATATTCATCGTCCCCAAGCCCAATGCCACCAGTTGCACATTGATATGCTCCTTGTTTTCGGTAATCAGATGCGCCAGTGTCCTGCCGTATTTGTCGGTTTTTTCTACACCCATTTCCAGCCGCACACGGGTGTTTCGCAATTTTTCCTGCAACCATTGTTTTGCCGCGTCGCCCCCGGCATCGGCTTTATTGCCGCGATGGGCCACTTCTGGCGTGTTGACGCCCAGAAAACGGATTCTGCGTCCATCCTGTAAAAGCACCGTATCGCCATCGTAAACTGTTTTCACATGAAAGAAATCATAGCCCGGTTTAATGTCCAGCTTTTGGGCGACAGGATCGATGGGTTTATCCGCAAAATGCTTGCGGCCTTCGACATCTTGCCATTGGTAAACGTCGGCATGGGCGTTTAGCCACACGGCCAACCATAACATCAATAAAATCTTCATAAATGAGCCGGTCTGCTAAAATTGATCAAATTTTCCTCTTTAACCATGCTGGGCACGTTAGTAAAACTCCGCGTCCTTCGTGTCTTTCGTGGTTAGTTTTCAATAGGCTTAGGTTTTTTCAACCCTAACAACACACGAGACTTACATGAAAAACGCCGAAACACCCGTCGTCAAACTGCCTTATTTCGATTATCTGCTCGACTTGCTAAAAGGCGGCGATGAGTCCGTGACCAAAAGTTTTGGCCGGCATGTCCACTGGGGCTACTGGGAAAATCCCCAGAGTGCAGATTTAACCACGGAAGATTTTGGACAAGCCGCCGAAGCGCTTTCTGCACAAGTCTGCCTGGCGGGCCATATCCAAAACGGCTTGAAAGTCCTGGATGTTGGTTGCGGCTTTGGCGGTACTATCGCACACATCAACGAGCGTTATTTAAACATGGATTTGGTCGGCTTAAACTTGGATGAACGCCAATTGGAACGCGCCCGTGCCACGGTCATCGCCGCCGGACAAAACCGCATCGAATTCCACCAAGGCAATGCCTGCACCCTCCCCTATCCTGACGAATCGTTTGACGTGGTGCTTGCCGTGGAATGTATTTTTCATTTCCCTGATCGTACCCAGTTTTTCAAAGAAGCTTACCGCGTCCTCAAACCCGGTGGTTATTTGGCCTTGTCCGATTTTGTCGCCGATAAAAAATTGTTGCCGTTCACGCGTCTGAAACTACCCGATTGGACGTTTTACGGCAAATGCAACCTGCAATTCTCCACGGAGCATTACCACAAACTCGCCAGGCAAACGCAATTTGAATGCGTCACTGAGCGCGACATCACCGTCAACACCTTGCCGACTTACCGTTATTTAAGAAGATTGGCCCGGCAACAGGGCAAGATCATCAGCAAAAGCGCCGTTATTGAAACGCTGGGGGCAGAAATCGCCAGCCGTTTGGCCTTGTTGAATTATGTGATTTATGGATTTAGGAAGTAATTTTTTTACAAGTGTTGACGCTCTAATTTGACAAGTTCATCCAAGGTGTTGATGTTCATGAACAGCCCAGGTTGGGAGCTAAAGTCAACGGGTAAGGTTTTATATTGCATCAACCACGTTTCGACTTTGCGATGACCCCCTGCCAGATACGCTTGTAAATCCGTTTTTAGTGCGGTTTTTATCGCCAGAAACACCGGATGCCAACGCCCCCCAACAACAGCAACGGCGGCATCGGCATTTTGTTCATAACGGCGGTCTATCAGTGTTTGCAACTGGGCGGATCGCATCAACGGCGAATCGCAAGGCATGACCAGCAGCACCTCGGTTTGGCAATAATCCATTGCCGTCAATATGCCTGCCAAAGGGCCATCGAAGTTATCGGACTGGTCGCTAATGACAGGCAGGCCGAATTGCCGATAATCGCCGATGTTGCGGTTGGCGTTGATAATCAGCTCATCGACCACAGGCTGCATCGCGGTGATGGCGTAATTAATGAGCGGCAACCCTTTGAAATTTACCAAACCCTTGTCCTGATGGTCCATGCGTCTGGCTAACCCGCCCGCCAGGATCACGCCGGTGATTGATTCTTTGTTTTTCATAAAAACAGCTTATAACCCCCAAAAAGCCTAAGCAGGTTTGGCCTTATCACTTAATGCCACAAATTCGGATATTTGCCAGCCTATCAGAGAAACCCAAAAGGTTTTCAGTTAAAATAACACTTAGCCTACAGCTATTTCCCGCTCCCTACGGAGCTGTATATTTTTGAATAGAGCATCATTTATGAAAGCATCACCTTTATTATCTATGTTGACGATGGCCTTAATGACTATCAGCGCGGGCTGTTCGACCACGCCAGAACAAACACCCGTGACTACACCCGTTGCTGGACAAACGCTTGTCAATGATTTCCCCACCCGCGACCGCGTTGAATATGTTTTGAACTGCGTGGCGCAACACGGTGGCTTGAATTACATCAACCAATATGCTTGTGGTTGCAAAATCGATAAAATCGCCGAAAAACTGTCTTTCAGCGATTATGAAGCAGCGAAAACTTTCAATTATTTAAAAAGCACCCCGGGTGAAAGCGGCGGGGTTTTCCGTGATCCTAAGCAATCCAAAGACTTGCGGGCGCAGCTTAAAGAAGCCGACGCCTATGCCGAAAAAAGCTGTTTTGTAAAATAAACTGGCTTAGCGATGGATTAGTTTGTGCTAATCAGCTTAAGTTTTAAGCTGGGGTTTGCCTTGCAAATACGACGCGGTGGGGGCGATGATAAAGCGTTTGTCCATCGCGGTGCGCCCGATTAGCAACCGAAACAACATACTATCGCGGTTAGTCAGCGTCATTTCGGCGGTGATCAGTGATTGGCCTATCATCAATTGGGTGTCAATTACATAGCGAAGTTGCTTGTGACCGCCGGAATCTGAAACCACACGCTGGTCTTTAACAGCGGCATGGCACTCTATCGAAATGTCGGTGTTTTTCTGGATAGGATGAATGGCGAACATCACCCAAGGTTCACCACCTTTTCGATAAGGCTCTATAGCAAAAGCATGTAACGCAGATGAACGCGCGCCGGTATCGATTTTGGCTTTAATCTGCACGATGTTGAAATCTGGCAACGCCACCCATTCGCGCCACCCCAGCATGGGCATACCTGTTAATAATTCCGGCATTATCCTATCTATCTCCTTACCCGCTGACAATGAATTGGTCTGTTTATATTATTTTATGTACTGATGAATCGCTTTATACCGGCATTTCGACCAATGTATCCAAGCGTTTTGCCCAACATGCCAGCCAGCAAGGTGCGAAATATTTTCGTGGACGGCAACCCAAACAATTGCTTTATGTAGAAAACAACCATAACCGCAGTTCTGCTAGCCAACGTGAAAGTATGATCAAGAAATTAACTCGAATGGAGAAATGGCGGCTGGTTGATTCTGATTGCAACCAATTGTAAACAATTCTATGTATAAAAAACTACCACAATAGGAATGAAAAAACGACACTTAACTGTCTGGAAAATGAAAACATATAACGCAAAGTCTTTAAATACTAGATGTTGGATATTATTGCGCCAGAACTTCCATACCGCTATCTAACCTATCCAATTCTTGTGAAAATAGCTCCCGCCCAAGTTTTAGATTGGTAAAATCGAATAATCGGGGATCGGCGAGTTGCGAGGGGGCGACATTTTGCAGGCTGGTGAAAATAGTTTCCAAACGCCCAGGAAATTGTTTATCCCAGCTTTTTAACATCACTTTCATGGCTTTTCTTTGCAGATTCTCTTGTGAACCACACAAATTACAGGGAATGATCGGGAAATTTTTAAACGCACAATAGCGTTCAATGTCTTTTTCGCGGCAGTACGCTAAGGGCCTGATGACGATGTTTTTCTTATCGTCGCTCAACAGCTTGGGCGGCATGGCCTTAAGTTTGCCACCGTAGAAAATGTTCAGGAAGAACGTCTCCAGAATATCGTCGCGATGGTGGCCCAAGGCGATTTTGGTCACGCCGTTGGCCTCCGCATAGCCGTATAAAGTCCCTCGCCGTAAACGTGAGCAAAGGCTACAAGTAGTCTGGCCTTCGGGTATCACCCGTTTGACGACGCTGTAAGTGTCTTTTTCGATGATGTGGTAAGGCACACCTAGGGATTGCAGATAGTCAGGCAAGACATGTTCGGGAAATCCCGGTTGTTTTTGGTCAAGATTGACGGCAATCACTTCAAAGCTGACCGGCGCGGTTTTTTGCAAATTCAACAAAATATCCAGCAAGGTGTAAGAGTCTTTGCCACCGGACAGGCACACCATCACCTTGTCGCCGTCTTCAATCATTTTGTAATCGGCAATGGCATCGCCGACATAATGACGTAAACGTTTTTGTAATTTATTGAACTGGGTACGGGATTTTTGTGGGAGATTGTCGTCTGACATGGTCAGCAAAATAATAGTATGGAAGGAACTGCGGAATGGGTTCTTAGCGTTACGGAGTTGGCATTGCCGCCAAACCCCGTGGCTGAGGGTTTTTTAGCCGTGGTAGCGTTCGAAAATCAACGTGGCGTTAGTGCCGCCGAAGCCGAAGCTGTTGGACATGACAGTGTTGAGGGTGATGTTATCCTGGCGTTCACGGACGATGGGGATACCAATGGCATCGGCATCCAAGTCCGTGATATTGGCAGACGCGCTCAAGAAATTTTCTTGCATCATCAATAAAGAATAAATCGCTTCGTTGACACCTGCCGCACCTAGCGCATGTCCGGTCAAGGACTTGGTGGAACTGACCCACGGCATGTTTTCTTCAGCAAACACGGTGCGTAACGCGCCCAATTCTTTGGTGTCGCCGACTGGTGTGCTGGTACCGTGGGCATTGATGTAGTCAATTTTATTGTGGACAGTCGCCATCGCTTGCTGCATACAACGCACGGCACCTTCGCCAGAGGGTTGCACCATGTCGTACCCATCGGAAGTTGCGCCATAGCCGGTCAATTCGGCGTAGATTTTCGCGCCACGGGCTTTGGCATGTTCCAATTCTTCAATGACCAGCACCCCGCCGCCGCCGGAAATGACAAAACCGTCGCGGCTGTGGTCATAAGGCCTGGACGCTGTAGTTGGCGTGTCGTTATATTTGGAAGACATCGCCCCCATCGCGTCAAACAAGACCGACATAGTCCAATGCACTTCTTCGCCGCCGCCGGCAAAGACAATGTCTTGTTTGCCCATTTGGATCAATTCCATCGCATGGCCGATACAATGCGCACTGGTCGCACAGGCCGAGGTGATCGAATAATTGACGCCTTTGATTTTATAGGGGGTCGCCAAGCAAGCGGTGTTGGTGCTGGACATGGCACGGGGAACCATATAAGGCCCGACTTTTTTTACGCCCTTGCTACGCAAAATATCGGCGGCTTCAACCAAATTGGAAGTGGACGGCCCGCCGGAACCCATCACCAAGCCCGTCCTGACATTGGAAACGTCAGAGTCTTCCAAGCCTGAATCGGCAATCGCCTGCTGCATGGCGATGTAATTGAATGCCGCGCCATCACCCATGAAGCGTTTGATCTTACGGTCGATAAACGCATCGCAATCTATGGATATAGCACCGTGGATTTGGCAACGGAAGCCCAATTCCTTGTAAATTTCTGCAAATACGATTCCTGAACGGCCCTCCCGTAGGGAACCGATAACCTCTGTTTGGTTGTTGCCGATGCTGGAAACAATTCCTAAACCGGTTACCACGACTCTTCTCATTGCTATAGCCTCTAGAAATCTTCAGTAGATGTAAATAAACCAACCCGTAAATCAGTTGCTTCATAAATGACTTTGCCGTCAACATCCATCGTCGCATCGGCAATGCCCATGACCAGCTTGCGCATGATGACACGCTTGAGGTTGACGCGATAGGTGACTTTTTTCGCTGTCGGCAACACTTGGCCGGTAAACTTGACTTCCCCAACGCCCAAGGCCCGGCCTTTACCCGGCCCGCCCATCCAACAGAGGTAAAAACCGACCAATTGCCACATGGCATCTAAGCCCAAACAACCTGGCATTACCGGATCGCCTTGAAAATGACAGGCAAAAAACCATAAGTCCGGCGTAATGTCGAGTTCCGCAATGATTTCGCCTTTGCCATATAGACCGCCTTCATCAGTAATAAGAGTAATCCTATCCATCATAAGCATATTGGGTAAAGGCAATTGCGCGTTTTTAGGGCCGTATAATTCCCCTCTTCCCGACATTAACAATTCTTCACGCGTAAAACTATGCTTTTTCCCCATTTTGTATCCTTATGCCATCAGTGGTTATACTTATTATATAACCGCATATTATCTAACATAGCTTGCAAAAAATCAGCTCTAATTTTATTTTCCCCGTAATTCCGCCAGCATATTTTTTATTTTTAACGCGTCAGTTTGTAGTCGTTGTTGATAAATAATGGCGTATGCCAATACTGACGTGACATATTTGCGGGTTTCTTTAAATGGAATGGTTTCCACCCAAATATCTGCAGGCATATTCCGATTGACTGGCAACCATTTCGCCACCCGGTTTGGCCCGGCATTATAGGCCGCCGCCGCCAGCGCGACATGCCCGTTAAAACGCTGCAAGAGTTCTGCAAAATAATGGCTACCGTAGCGGATATTCACTTCAGGATTGAACAATTGGCTGTCCGTATGCCAGGTTTCATCCAGTTTACCTGCTATTTGCCCTGCCGTGGCGGGCATAAGCTGCATTAAACCTTTCGCCCCGACCGGCGACACCGCATTGCTGTCGAGCAGGCTTTCCTGCCGCATCAAGCCAAAAATAATGGCCGGATCCAGGCTTTGCTGTGTGGCGTTACGCCGCACTTCATCGACATAGCGCAATGGAAAGCGCAGACCTAAATCATCCCAATAATCGGCTTTGACTAAGGTCATAATGGCAACCTGGTCCCATTGCCATTGTTGGGCGAGTTTAGCGGCAACCCTGAGTTGCTGCTTGTCAAGACGCTCTATTGCAAACCACCATTGCCGACGCGCCTCCAAATCCCGGTTCAACGACCGCCATTCTTGTATCGCCTTAAAATTGGTTTGCTTAAGCAATGCTTCCATTTTCCCGTCGGCAATCAAAACAGGTTTATCGCTAATAGTATAGCCGTTACCCAGCTTATCTGCGGCTAAAAAACCATAAAAACTTCTGTCATCTGCCAATTGCAAGTAAATTTTCTTGGCTTCTTCGGCATTCCCCATCATTTCCAAAACCCGCGCCCGCCAATATTGCCAAGTTGGTTCATGCTGCTGCTCCCAAGGCAAAGACGCGAGCGCGTCACCGACATGCTGCCAATCCCCTTCCAACAAAGCCGCCCTCACCTTGGCCTCGCGCACTTTCCCGTCAGGCCCGGACACTTGTTGCAAACGCCGGTAAGCGCGGCTGTCCTGATGGTTGAACAATATCATCGCCAGCTTATTATCGGTCTTATCCAGCGTTTGCTTGTCAATTGCCAAATAGTGTTTGCGCCCGTCCCAAAGCAGCAATGCCAAATCCACATCGATTTGTGCCAGTCTTGCGATACCTTCGGCAAAAATGCGTCCGGTCATCGCATCGGCCCCCATCCACAAACCGCTGTCCTTGACAAGATACGGTTTTTTATAAACTTGCAGCCAAAAATCAGCGTTTTTTTGACCCGGCTTATCCAGCATACGCCGCAAATACTCGACCAACGGCCAATTTTCCTGATTCACCGCCAAGCTAAAACGTTGCCAAACCCAATCCTGATTGAATTCCGGTGATTTAATAAACTCAGCCAACAAGTCATCACAGGCTGGCGGTTGGCTCGCACCTGTCAGCCACAATCGTTTGGCCTCATGCAAGGCCTGCTCTTTTTTGCCCGTTTCGTGCAAAGCCCAGTAGTAATAGCATTCGCGGGAAGGGTTTTCAGTACCCTGATAATAGTCGACAAATTCCTGCCAACGCCCATGTTTCGCCAAATAATCCAACCATTTCGCACGTAGCAACGGCGCGTGGCGCGTCTGTGCATAGCGCGTCAAAAACTCCGTGACCTTATCGGTTTTCTGCAAATGTTTTTTAAGCCACTCGTATTGCAAATAAGGATATAGCGGATAATCGGCCAGTGTTTCCCCCAATTCCAAAAATGCCGCATCATTCCCCTGCTCCAGCAATTTTTCAGCCCGCAAAAAGACCGTCCGCTGTTCGTCAAGCGATTGGCTAGGAAGCCATTTTGTCAAAAAAAACAATCCGGCAACCAATGCTAATTGATAAAAATGTTTAATAGCCATATTGCTTCCAAGCGTTTATTCGCATAAGTCACTGATGATAATTTTTGGGTGTTTCAAGGCATTCAAATCCACCAATTCCCTTTCATTAGAGGTGGAAACAATTTACCTTTTTGAAAAAATGGTAATGCTGGTAATTTAACTGTTGCGGATTACAAACTTAAGTTCGTACTCCACAAACACAATGCTCTGACCCGCTTCCTAACACCCTGAAATCAGTTTTAATTCAAACACTACCTGAAAAAGCTGGCCTGGGTGTGTAGGGTTAGGGCGTTTTTACATGCTTTGTGTCTGATCACGTAATTAAAAAGGAGTGGGCCAGATAAGAAATGACGGGTATTTTGGCAGGAAAAAATTAAAGGTGCATTAGAAAATGCCAATTTAACAGCATGGGATATGCGTCGCTTGACATCGTACTGGCCGCCAACACGATGGGGTAATTGACGAAAAACTTCTTGGCAAAAACTTCGGCTTCGTTGGCTCCTGATTCATCGCCGCACCGATGAAACAATTAATAACAAATCCCAAGTAAAACCTGGCAGGTTTCAAAAACCTGCCAGGTTGAGGCTTTCAATGATATTAAAGGCAGTTATTTTTAGCTCTTTCCTTAGGCAAATTTCGCCGGTGCAGAACTTTGCCACGCGGGGATTTGTTCGATAGCCTTGTACCAACGGCTAATTTCGACGTAACCGTCGAGTGGATAATGCGCCATTTGGGCCAAATCCAAAAACGAGCCGACTGAAAAATCAGCCAGGGTAAACGTCTCGCCAACCAACCACTTACGGCCTGTTAGATGGTCTTCCAAAATTTTTGCAAAACGGTGGAAACTGTCGGCCCCTTTCGCCAATTCTTGGGCGTCAGGTTCACCCAAATTTAACGCGCCTTTAAGGATGTTTTCAAAAATAAATACGCCGCAAGCCCTGCCAAAATGTGCGGTTTGCCAAAACTGCCAGCGGCTGACATCTGCATGTAGCTTAGGGTCGGCCGGCAACAGAGAATTGTCTGGTACTTTGGAACACAGGTACTGCATAATGGCGTTGGATTCCCAAAGTACAAAATCCCCATCGACCAGCGTTGGTATCATGTGGTTAGGGTTTAAATTCAGGAATTCCGCTTGCAATTGCTCGCCTTTTATCAAATCGACCGCCTGTAGTTCACAGGCCAAATTTAACTGGTGCAGGACTGCAATGACACGGCGGGAATTGGGGGATAGAGGAAAATAGTACAGTTTCATTTGGGGGCTCCCGGGGTTAAATGATTTATCACTTGCTTATTGCAAGTGATAGGATTTTTACATATAAACTTGTTTTTTACAAGTGTCTATTCATATTGGAAGTACTACGTTAATAATGAAAACGGAAACACAAAATTACCGCTCAAAATGCCCGCTTTCCATTGCCCTTGAATTCATTGGGGATAAATGGAGCCTGATCATTATCCGCGACATGTGTTTGGGTAAAAGCAAGTATTGCGATTTTCAGGCTTCTTCGGAAGGGATACCTACCAACATCCTCGCCAACCGCCTGCGTGAATTGGAAGAAAACGGCCTGTTGGTGAAACGGCCTTATCAGGATAAACCGGTGCGTTATGAATATTTTTTAACGCCTAAAGGGGCTGACTTATTGCCCGTCCTTCAACAATTGGTCATCTGGACGCAAAAATATGTATCCGAGTGCATGGCGCCGCCAGAAGATTTTTTCACGATAAAACCAGAAGATTTATTGAACCGTATAAACCGCGTTGGTAAGTAAATTTAGCAGGGCTGGCGTTCTTCGCAAGAAAAACCCAGCCGCCGGCACTCGTTCCATGCCGCAGTTAAAACCGCCTTAATTTCAAAATGTTACGACCTCCCTATCCAGGGGGATTAGCCAAAGTGCCGGAAACGCCTATCCTGCGCGAGTGCGCGGATAGGCTTATTCCGGCCTACTCCTACCCAAGGGGGATTAGACGCTCTCCCAAGCCTGGCTCCCGAACTTACGGGTAGGTTTTGCACGGTAATTGACACGGCAGAAACCGTGTCCACGCTGTGTCGCCATCGACCTGATTGGCTTTAGGCAAAGCTGCTGTCTGCCAGCCGCCACCTAAGGCTTTGATCAGTTGGACGCTGGCGGTCAAACGCTGGCCTTGCAAATCCACGGCGGTTTGCTCATTGCTCAAGGCATTGGCTTGCGCGGTCATGACATTGACATAGCTGACCGTACCGGCTTTGTATTGGTTGACCGTCAATTCGACCGCTTGCCGTGCGGATGCCACCGCCTTGTTTTGCACGTCAATTTCTTGCGCCAAAATCCGCAATGCCGACAAGCCATCTTCGACTTCCTGGAACCCCACCAACACCGCTTGCCGATAAGCGGCGGCAGCGGCCTGATGGTTATTGACGGCGGCGGTCACTTGGGCGCTACGTGAGCCACCATCCAGCAGCGGCAACGCCAAGGCCGCCGGGCCTAACGCCCAGTAATTGGCGGCGGTGGTGAACAAATTATTGACATCATTCGCTTGCGTCCCGTCCGTGGTGGCAAGGTTCAGACGCGGGAAATAAGCCGCCCGCGCCACGCCGATTTGGGCGTTGGCGGCGGCGGTCAGGCGTTCGGCGGCGGCAATGTCAGGACGCCGCTCCAATAATTGTGACGGTAAATACAACGGCACGGACGGCACGGTTTTGCTGGGCGGACCGGCGGCAATCGTCAGTTGTGCGGGCGTTTTGCCGACCAACAAGGCGATGGCATGTTCCAATTGCGAACGTTGGATGCCTAAATCCAACCCTTGGGCGCGGGTCGATTCCAGTTGCGTTTGCGCCTGCACGACATCGGCTTTGGCGACCACCCCGGCGTTGTAGCGGTTTTGGATAATGGCCAGGGTTTTCTGATAGGCCGTGACGGTATCATTGAGCAATTTTATTTGTGCATCCAAGGCCCGCAATTGGAAATAATTTTGCGCCAGGGCTGCTTGCGTGGACAGTTTCAAGGCTTGCAAGGTCGCCGCATTGGCCTGGGCTGTGCTGGTGCTGGCTTCCACTTGGCGGCGCACCCTGCCCCATAAATCCGGCTCCCACGCGACGCTTAACGCACCGCCGAACAAATTCCGCACCCCTGAAACCACCAGGTTCTGCCCGCCAGCGGCACGAAAACGGTTGGCGGTGGCGGTGGCGTTAAGCGTCGGGAAATAAGCCGAACGGGCCGTTTGCACCAAGGCCTGCGCCTGTCGATATTGGGCTTCGGCTTGGGCAATGGTTTGGTTGGCGACGGTGACTTGCCGCTCCAAACCGTTTAAATACGGGTCGGCAAACAACTCCCACCATTGCCCGGACAATTCATGGTCGCGCGGCTGTGCCTGCGTCCAGCCTTTCAGCTCTTTGAACTGCTTGGATACGGTGCTGGCTGGACGCCGGTAATCCGGGCCTAGCGTGCAGGCCGCCAGCAGCAAGGGCGTGAGGCGCAGCCAATGGAACAGGTTGAAATATTTACTCACAAGCTTTCTAAGATGTTGGTTTTTCGGGATTTTCGCGTATGCCACCCAGACTGGCAACGATCCAGATACAGATAAATGACCGGCGTGGAATATAAGGTCAACAATTGGCTGGTCACTAAACCGCCAATAATCGCTATCCCCAAAGGTTGCAGCAATTCCGAACCATAACCGCTGCCAAAAGCCAGCGGTATTGCCGCCAGCAACGCGCCGAACGTGGTCATCAAGATCGGCCTGAAACGCAGATGGCAGGCTTCGCGGATGGCTGCTTCGGCACTGATGCCGCTGTTGCGTTCGGCAGTGATGGCAAAATCTATCATCATGATGGCGTTCTTTTGGACGATGCCGATCAGCAGGATCACGCCGATCAAGGCAATGATGCTGAATTCTGTGCCGAACAACCACAACGCCAATATCGCCCCGACCCCCGCTGATGGCAGGGTCGATAAAATGGTCAACGGATGGATGTAACTTTCGTAAAGTATGCCCAAAACAATATAAATCGCCACTATCGCCGATAACACCAGCCACGGCTGGTTTGCCAAGGTTTTCTCAAATTCTTTCGCCGAACCTTGGAAACTGCCATGCACCGAAGACGGCACGCCTAAGGTGTCCAAGGCTTCATGTATCGCTGCCCTAGCCTTTGACAATGACACGCCGGGGGCCAAGTTGAAAGAGATGGTCGCGGTCGGGAACTGATCCTGATGGTTGACCGACAAAGCCCGGTTGCCCAACTGATAGCTGCTGACCGCCGACAACGGCACTTTAGCTCCGGTGGGTTGGGCTACGCCGGAAGGCACACTCAAGTAAATACGGTTCAAGGCTTCGGGATTTTGTGCATATTCCGGTGAGGCTTCCATGACGACGTGGTACTGGTTGAACGGCATATAAACCACCGATACCTGCCGTTGCCCAAAGGCATCGTTGAGCGTTGAATCAATCAAGGTCTGGCTGACACCGAAGCGGGCAGCGGCGGCCTTGTCAATTTGCAGCGACACTTGTTGGCCTTTATCCTGCTGGTCGGTATTGACATCCGTGAGTTCAGGCAATAGTTGCAAGGTCTTGACAATTTTCGGTGTCCAAATTTTAAGCTCATCCAGGTCATCCGCTTGCAGGGCATATTCGTAAGTTGCGGGTGATGGCCTGCCACCGATCCGCAATTCTTGTGCGGGCCGTAAATACACGCTTACGCCCGGCAAATCGGCGAATTGTTTACGGAATTTCGCCATCAGGGCGGCGGCTGACAGACCACGCTCCGATAATGGTTTGAGCATCACGAACAACCGCCCGTTGTTGGCGCGGTCGCCTTCGGTCGAACCGAACACCGAAACCACATTCGGGTCTTTTCTGATGATGCCGACAATCGTCGCGAGCTTGTCCTGCATCGCCCGTGAAGAGATGGTCTGCTCGCCCTGGATGCCGCCCAGCAACCTACCTGTATCCTGTTCGGGAAAAAAGCCTTTGGGGATAATCGAATACAAATGCACGTTCAACGCCACAACCAGGCCCAGCAGCACCAAAACACTGCGCCGATTCTGCAACGCCCATGCCAAGGATTTATCGTAAGCTACCAAAATTCGATTAAATCCCCCTGCACCATCCGGCTCAACATCAGGTTTTTGACTTAATGGCTTGAGCCAATGGGCGCACAGCATAGGCGTGGTCGTGAACGACACCCATAAGGACACCAGCACGGCGGCGGATAAGGTCAGGCCAAATTCCCTAAACAAGCGTCCGACAATGCCATCCATCAATAAGATGGGGATGAACACGGCAATCAACGACAAACTCATGGTCAGCACGGTAAAACCGACTTCGCCTATCGCCAACAAAGCCGCTTGTTTCGGCGCCACGCCCCGTCCGATATGGCGGTTGGTGTTTTCCACCACAACAATGGCATCGTCCACGACAAACCCTGTCGCCACCGTCAAGGCCATCATCGACAACAAATTCAGGCTGAAATGGGCCAAGTGCATGAGTCCAAACGTAGCTATCAAGGACACCGGCACGGTGACCATCGGGATCATCGCCGAGCGCACATTGCGTAAAAACACAAACACCACCGCGATCACCAAAACCACGGCGATCATTAACGTCAGTTCCACCTCGTGCAAAGCGGAGCGGATGAATTCCGAGCGGTCCATCGCCACCGTCAAATCCACCGACGGCGGCAGCGAAGCCTGCAAGTACGGCAAAACCGCTTTGACTTTCGCCACCGTTTCGATGACATTGCCCCGGTCTTGCTTGAACAACGCCAGCATCACGCCGGGTTTGCCGTCCAAAAAACCGGAGTTGCCCAGATTTTCCGCAGAATCCATCACCTTGCCCACATCCGTGAGCCGTATCGGTGCACCGTTTTGGTAAGTGATGATGAGCGGCAAATAATCGACGGCGGTTTGCGCCTGGTCATTGACGGCGATTTGCCAATGCCGTTCGTCATCTTCCAGTGTCCCTTTCGGACGGTTGACATTAGTGGCGGCTATCGCCGCACGGACATCGGCAAAACTGACCCCGTATTTTGCCAACGCGTCGGGATTGAGTTCTATCCTGACGGCAGGCAAGGAACTGCCGCGTACCGTCACCTGCCCCATGCCGTCAATTTGCGAGACTTTTTGGGCGATCACCGTCGATGCCACATCAAACAATTGCGGACGATCCAGGACATCGGAGGTCAAGGCCAGGATCATCAACGGCGTGTCGCTGGGGTTGTTGCGGCGATAACTGGGCCGTGACGGCAAGGCACCGGGCAACAAACTGCTGGCGGCATTGATGGCGGCCTGGACATCACGCGATGCGCCATCAAAATCACGGTCCAAAGCAAATTGCAGGTTAATTTCCGTAGAGCCGAAACCGCTGGACGAGACCATTTCGGTGATCCCGGCGATATGCCCCAATGTCCGCTCCAACGGGGTCGCCACGCTGGAGGCCATCGTTTCCGGGCTGGCCCCCGGCAAAGTGGCGCGCACGGAAATGGACGGAAAGTCCACCTGCGGCAAGGCCGCGACGGGCAATTGGAAAAACGCCAATGCACCCGCCAACGCCATCCCTAAGGTCAACAACGTAGTGGCGACCGGACGGCTGATAAAATAAGCGGAAAATGGCATGGTTAAACCTTTGGGTATTACCTATTAAAACGCCGCCTCAAGCGGTCAAACGCCAGATAAATCACCGGCGTGGTGAACAAAGTCAACACTTGGCTGAACACCAAACCGCCCACCATCGTAATGCCTAAAGGATGGCGCAGCTCCGAACCCACACCGCTGCCGAGCATCAACGGCAAGGCGCTGAGCAAGGCCGCCATCGTGGTCATCATGATGGGCCGAAAACGCAGCAAACAGGCCTGATAAATCGCCTCATACGGTGCTTTGCCTTCCTTGCGTTCGGCTTCCAAGGCAAAATCTATCATCATGATGGCGTTTTTCTTGACGATGCCGATCAACAAAATGATGCCGATAATGCCGATGATGCCCAAATCATTACCGGACACCCACAATGCCAACAACGCACCGACACCCGCCGAGGGCAGGGTTGACAGGATCGTGACCGGATGGATATAGCTTTCATAAAGCACGCCCAACACGATATACACCGTGACTATCGCGGCGACAATCAACCATACGGTGCCGGACAATGACGCGCTGAAGGCTTCGGTCGCACCTTGGAATCCGGTTTGCACGCTGACTGGCAAGGCAATGTCCTGTTTAGCCTGTGTTATCGCCGCCACGGCGCCACTCAAAAAGGCGCCTGGAGCCAGATTAAAAGAAAGGGTTGCCGCCGGAAATTGCGCCAAATGGTTCACCACCAACGGTGCGAGACGTTCGGACACCGTGGCTATCGCCGATAATGGCACTTGTGTGCCGTTGCCGGACGGAATATGCAGGTCATTGAGCGCGGCGATGCTATTGCGGAATTCCGGTTTGGTTTCAAGCACTACGCGGTATTGGTTGGATTGCGTGAACAGCGTTGACACCTGCCGCTGCCCGAACGCGTTGTAAAGCACGTTGTCGATGGTCGCCATCGAAATCCCCAAACTACTGGCCCGGCTACGGTCAACGTCCACAAAAGCTTGCAAGCCTTGGTCTTGGACATCGCTGGCGACATCGGCAAAAATCGGCGATGTTTGCAGCTTGCCAACCAGCAACCCGGCCCAGCGGTTCAGTTCTTGTTGGTCAACGGCTTGCAAGGTGAATTGGTATTGGGTGCGGCTGATGCGGTTTTCGATGGTCAAATCCTGCACGGGTTGCAAGTAGGTGCTGATGCCCGGCACGGCCTGCAAGGCTTGTTGCAGACGCTGGATAACCGCCGTGGCACTGAGCTTGCGTTCTGCCAAAGGTTTCAGGTTGATTTGCAAACGGGCGGTGTTCAAGGTCGGATTGACCCCATCGACACCGATCAGCGAGGTGACACTAGCCACTGCCGGGTCTTGCAGCACCGCCGCAACCACTGCTTGTTGGCGCTCCGCCATCGCTTTGAACGCGATGCTTTGCGGGGCTTCGGTGATGCCTTGGATGGCCCCGGTGTCCTGGACAGGGAAAAAACCTTTGGGAATGCCGACATACAACACCACCGTCAGCACCAAAGTCAACGCCGCCCCGATTAGCGTCAAACCCTGATGGCGCAACACCACCCGCAACAAAGCCCCATAAGCGTGGCTCATGGCATCCAGCCAACTCCCGCTGACGCGATAAAACCGCCCTGCCCGCCTTTCATCGACAGGGCGGAGCATTTTCGCGCACATCATCGGGGTCAGCGTCAAGGAAATGACCGCCGACAACAAAATCGCCACCGCCAGGGTCACGGCAAATTCACGGAACAAACGCCCGACCACATCGCCCATGAACAACAATGGAATCAGCACCGCCACCAAAGAAAAAGTCAGCGAGATGATCGTGAAGCCGATTTGCGCCGAGCCTTTCAAGGCCGCTTGCAAAGGTGGCTCGCCTTCTTCCAGATAGCGGCTTATGTTTTCGATGACCACAATCGCATCATCGACCACAAAGCCGGCGGCGATGGTCAAGGCCATCAAGGTCAGGTTGTTGACGCTGAACCCTGCCAGATACATGAACGCGAACGTCCCCACCAACGACAATGGCACCACCACGCTGGGGATGGCGGTGGCGGAGACATTACGCAAAAACAGGAAAATCACCGCTATCACTAAAACCAAAGCCAGCAACAACTCGCTTTGCACATCCGCCACCGACGCCCGGATGGTGGTGGTGCGGTCACTCATGACGGCGACATCCAAGCCATTGGGCAAGGATTCCTGCAATTGTGGCAACAAGGCTTTGATCCTATCGACCACCGCTATGACGTTGCTGCCCGGTTGGCGTTGGATATTGACAATCACCGCCGCCGTTTGGTTGGCCCAGGCCGCCAAACGGACATTTTCGGCATCTTCCTTAATCTCGGCGACATCGGACAGCAACACGGGCCTGCCGTCCCGATAAGCGATGACCAATGATTGGTAGTCGGCGACGGTTTTTAATTGGTCATTGGCATCTATCGTCACCGAACGGGACGCACCGTCGAACATGCCTTTAGGTTGGTTGGCGTTGGCGGCGGTGATGCTTAGGCGCAGGTTTTCCAGGCTCAGGCCGTAAGCCGACAGGGCTTTGGGATTGGCCTGGATACGCATCGCCGGACGTTGCCCGCCACTGATGCTGACCAAACCCACGCCGGACAATTGCGACAATTTCTGCGCCAAACGGGTGTCCACCAAATCTTCCACTTTGGTCAAGGGCAGGGTTTTGGAACTGACCGCCAAGGTCATGATCGGCGCATCGGCCGGATTGACTTTGCTGTAAATCGGCGGCATCGGCAAATCATTGGGCAGGAAACTGGCGGCGGCGTTCAAGGCGGCCTGCACTTGTTGCTCGGCGATGTCGATGTCCAAAGCCAAAATGAATTTCAAGACCACCACCGATGCGCCGGACGAACTGGTCGAGGACATCTGTGCCAAACCTGGCAATTGCCCCAATTGCCGCTCCAGCGGCGCGGTGACTAGGGAAGACATCACGTCCTGGCTGGCTCCAGGGTATAAAGTAACCACCTGGATGGTCGGGTATTCCACTTGCGGCAAGGCCGAAATGGGGAGTTCCCGATACGCCAACAAGCCCACCAGCAACAACGCCAGCATCAATAAGGAGGTGGCAATCGGACGTAAGATAAACGGCCTGGAAGGGTTCATCGCACAACAGCTTCTGGGGCAGCACGGTCTATTAATTTGACCTGGGCATTTTCGCGCAATTTGTCGGCCCCTTCGACCACCACCAACTCCCCGGCTTGCAAACCTTCCAGCACCGCCACCGTTTCCCCATGCACCGCGCCCAGCTTGACCGGACGCACGGTGGCGGTTTCGCTGTCCTTGACCACATACACAAACGGGCCGGCATTGCCCGATTGGATGGCCGCACTGGAAACAATGATGGCTTTGTGCAAAGTTTCCACTTGCATTTTAATGTTGACAAACTGATTGGCGAATAAACCGCTGTTTTCATTGGCGAATTGCGCTTTCAATTTCACCGTGCCCGAATTCACGTCAATTTGGTTATCAACCGCCAGCAGTTCCCCCTGGGCCAACAGGATTTTGCCGCTACGGTCGTAGGCTTCAACCACCAAAGCCTTGCCCGTTTGAGGGTGTTTCATCACCGCCGGAATTTGGTCTTCGGGCAGCGTAAACACCACCGCTATCGGTTGGGTTTGGGTGATGACGACCAGGCCGTTCGGGTCGGCGGCCTTGACAACATTGCCTTGATCGACGCCGCGCAAGCCCAAACGCCCGCTGATCGGCGCGATGATTTTGGCATAATTCAATTGGAGTTTGGCATTGGCCACCAAGCCTTTATCGGTGGCGACAATGCCCTGGTATTGTTCGACCAAGGCCGCTTGGGTCGCCACTTGTTGCGCGGCGATGGAATCTTGCGCCAACAAGGTTTGGTAACGCTGCGAATCCAGTTGGGCATTTTTCAACAAGGCTTCATCGCGCATGAGCTGGCCTTCGGCTTGCATAAGCTGGACCTGGAACGGGCGCGGGTCGATTTCCGCCAACAAATCCCCCGCCTTGACAAACGTCCCTTCCTTAAAATGGACGCGGATCAATTCACCATCAACGCGCGGTTTTACCGTGACCGTGCGCAAACCCGTGACCGTGCCTAAACCGCTCAAATAAACGGGCAATTCACCTTGCCAAGCCGTTTTTACAACGACTGCCGCTGGGTTTTTGCCCTGTTTGTCAATTTTTATCTGCGCTTCTTGCGTTTGAAAATAACGGGATATAAAAAAAACCGCCATAGCACAGCACAGCAAAAATACCCAAATTAACCAACGGGATGATGTTTGTACCGACGTGTTTTGTTGATGTCCCAACGGGTTTTCTACCTTCATTTATTTATGTTGACAATTTTTTGTTGGATATGGGTGTTGATCTTACGCGTTGACCACACAAACCCCAAATATACACGGTTAATCGGCATGAAAAAAGGCTTAGGATATGGCAAAAAAATAACTTCCGCTTTATGCCCTGCGGGTACGTTCTGCGTGGGAACCCAGTTGGGGACGCTCCGCGTCCCGAACCGCAGAGCGGTTCAGGCTGCATTCCCACGCAGAGCGTGGGAAAGATAAAATAACTTCCGCAGGGAATAAATTCGCGGATCAAGACCTGTCAGGTTTCTTGTGCCCCAGTTTTCAATCGTAGGTCGGGTTAGCGATAGCGTAACCCGACGTAATCAGCACAAAATGTCGGGTTACGCTGACGCTAACCCGACCTACGAATTCATAATACCTTGTTTAAATTACATTAAATCCATTAACTTAATGGCAGTGACGCAGAGCGTGGGAAAGATAAAATAAAATAAAAAAAAGCGTCCTTGCTTAAGCGAGGTACTAACATGAAACAGTTGAATTAAGACAGCCCTACAATAATACGGGCTTAGGTATTGGGTTTTAGATAAAACGAAAAACGGACTCCCGCCTGTTAATTCGCCTTATGGAGCTTTTCGATAAGCTCCAGCGTTTTATCAACGTTTTCCTTGGCCTTAAGGCCGCCGATACTGGCGGCAATTTTGCCGTCGGGCGTGACCACAAACGTGGTGCGTTCGGCAAAACCGTGGTTGATGTCTTGTCCCCGGCTGTCTTTTTTGCCGGGCGTCGCGTCGCGGATACTCAGGCCATAGGCTTTGCTGATTTTGCCATCGGCATCGGAGGCCACCGGAAATTTGCCTGCGCAAAATTCAGGGTCGGCAGAAAAATCATTCAGCCGCTTTATATCATCTAGCGAGACACCGACAATGCTGGTGCCAAGAGCGGCGAATTTGTCGTGATTGACGGCAAAGGTATGCGCCTGCAGATTGCAGCCATTGGTATATGCCGATGGGTAGAAATAAACGACCACCGGGCCTTTTTTCAGGGCGGCTTGCAATGAGTAATCCAAGGTTTTGCCTGCCAGTGAGGCTTGGGCATTAAAATCAGGGGCGGTGTCCCCTACTTGCAACGCCGCCTGAACCGATAAGGCCATACCTGCCAAAAGAGCGATCAAGAAGATTTTTTTCATGGCTTGCTATCCTTTTAAAGTGGTTTGTAAGTGTCATGGCAGGCCGTGTCGCAAGCCTTGGAAATTTCGATGGCTTTGTTGGAAGCGGCTTCAAAATCATTGGCTTCGACAAATTTGACGATTTCCGCCGCCATGTTTTCATAGCGTTTCGCATCGGTCACGGCATCGGCGGCATCGCCTCGTTTTTCAAAATAACCCTCAACCAACTTGAAGGAGTTTTGCATCTCTTTGGCAAGGGCAACCGTACCCTCGGTATTTTTGTTGCTGATGTTGTCTTGCAGGTTATGGGAGTTTGTATCTATTGTTTCCATCAGCTCCTCAAAATCGAATTCGGCTTCGGCGTACACAATACCCGTTACCAATACAAGCATAATTCCGCAGAGCTTAATCGTCTTACGCATATTTTCTGATCCTTAAAAAGGCGGCTTCCACCCCGCCATAAATTCTGTATTTATCCATTCCCAAATCTAGGCCGTCACTGCCATTAAGTTAAGGATTTAATGTAATTTAAACAAGGTATTACGAATTCGTAGGTCGGGTTAGCGTCAGCGTAACCCGACATTTGGGTGCTGATACGTCGGGTTACGCTATCGCTAACCCGACCTACGATTGAAAACCATATTGTAACCACATGAATATTAATGCTTATTCCTTAAGTTAATGGTTTTAATCAAAATAAAACAATTGCTTACGAATGAATTTGTAGGTCTGGTCGCCTAATGCGCCTACTGTTGGTAGCGATGGCGTAACCTGACGAGCACCCAAATGTCGGGTTACGCTGACGCTAACCCTACCTACGCTCTTTTGTTTGGGAATCAACGGAACCTAAGCAATAAGCTCTTTAATAACCTTACCATAAACCACGGTCGGACGTTCGGAGCGGCCTTGGTATTTGTAGACCAGTTTCAAATGGTCCAAACCCATTTGGTGCAAGACGGTCGCATGCAAATCGTAGGTGTCAACCGCCTGGGATTTGTCCGCCACTTGCAAACCAATCTCATCGGTTGCACCGTAAGTTGTCCCGGCCTTGACACCGCCGCCTGCCAGCCACTGTGTGTAGCCCCAGGCATTATGGTCACGTCCCGTACCGCTTTCACCCCAAGAGGTGCGACCAAATTCAGATGTCCACACCACCAGTGTTGAATCCAGCAGACCCAAGGCTTTAAGGTCAGCCAGCAAACCGGCAATCGGTTTATCGACGATGCGGGCATGTTTGCCGTGGTTTTCTTCCAGCTTGGTGTGGGCATCCCAGTTCCTTTCGTCACCGTCCACATCCACCGGGCCGCTGACCACCTGGATAAAACGTACACCGCGTTCCACCAAACGCCGGGCGCGTAGCAAGTTGGTGCCGTATTCTTTGGTGGTTTCATCGTTCAAGCCATACAGGGCTTTCGTCGCGTCTGACTCTTTGCTCAAATCAACCGCTTCCGGTGCCGAAGTTTGCATACGTTCGGCCAATTCGTAGGCGCGGACACGGGCTTGCAACTCGGTGTCTTGAGGATAAGCTTGGTCTTTTAGTTCATTTAATTGCTTTAACAAACCCAGATTTTCATGCTGTTGTGATGCGGCAACCAATTCGGGACGCTCCAAATGCAGGATGGGCGATTTACCCGAACGGAACGCGGTACCTTGGTAAACGGCAGGCAAAAAACCTGAACTCCAGTTAATTGACCCGCCAGTCGGTTCTTTTTTGCCGTTGTAAAGGACGACATAAGCAGGGAGATCGTGGTTCGCAGAACCTAAAGCGTATTGTACCCATGCCCCTAGCGTCGGACGACCAGGGTTCAAGCCGCCTGAGTTGAGCTTGAGTATGGAAATATCATGGGTGGCGCCTACGGTAACGCTGGATTTGATAAAGGCGATGTCATCGGCATGTTGCGCCAGATTCGGCAACAAATCGGAAAACCACGCGCCACTTTGTCCATACTGTTTCCAGGTACGGTTCGAGGCGAACAATTTACCCAATCCCCCTTGGGTACTGGTTTTGATGCCTTTCAGGAATGAAGCGGGGACTTCTTGCCCTGCCAACTTGACCAGTTCCGGCTTGTAATCATACAAATCCAAGGTGCTGGGCGCGCCGTGCTGATGCAGCCAAATGACGGATTTAACTTTGCCTGGAAAATGCGCCTGTTTGGGGGCTAGCGGGTCAAGCAAATCTGCCGCCAGGGCACTGGAAACAAAGCCCCCGCCAATGCCAGGGACTAAGCCGCTTAATGCCAGCCCACCTAGTCCATAGCCTGCTTTCAATAAAAAATCTCTACGTGGTTGGTTGTTCATGTCAGTTTCCTCTTAATAAAGTGATATATCGTTAGAAGCGGTAGATAAATTCGTTGGAATTGGCAATCGTGTGCACCAAATCTACAAACGCGGCGGCACGGATAGGATCAAGTTTCTGATTGTCTTTCAGTCCAGTCGGTATGCTGACCGCAAACTTACCTTCCGAGGTTTTTTCCCTGACGGTTTTTTCGTGATGGTCTAAAAACTTTTGCAACAACGTTTTTTCGGAATCGGAGGCTTTGCGGGCGAACAAGATTTGATACAGCCTATCCAATTGCGCGGCCTCATCCTTGCCCGCTTCGTTGATCACCCTGCCCGCCAATGCTTGCGACCACCCAAACACCACGTCGCTATTGAACAAAGCCAAGGATTGCAATGGCGATGTGGTCACATCACGTTTGCTGTGCGCTTCCTGTGCGGAAGCCATGTTGAAAGTTTCCAGCAAGGGATATGGCACGCTGCGGCGGGTGAAAATGTATAAGCTACGGCGGTTTTGGTCTTGGGCGTCTTTAGAGACTTGCCACAGATTGCCGGCACCCAAATTGGCAGGGACGGGCGGGAACACACTAGGCCCGCCGATTTTATCTTCAAGTTTTCCAGAAGCCACCAATAAGGAGTCGCGGATTTGTTCGGCTTCCAAACGTTTTCTGGGGAAAACCGCCAATAATTTATTTTCAGGATCGGCTTTGGCGATGTCTTCACGATAGGCCGATGCCTGGCGATAAACGCCGGATAACAGAATATCGCGGTGCAATTTCTTAACACTCCAACCTTGCTTGATAAAGTTATCTGCCAAATAGTCGAGCAATTCAGGATTGCTGGGTTTTTGCCCCGCTTTACCGAAATCACTGACCGTTTCGACGATGCCACGGTCAAAATATTCTTCCCATACCCGGTTGACGAACACTCGTGCCGTCAAAGGATTTTTCTCGCTGGCGATCCAATTTGCCAGCGCGGCGCGTCTGCCGGATGAAAATGGCGTGGGTTTAATATCCGGTTTCTCGTCGGTAATCGCTTCCGGGAATGCGGGCTTGACTTCTTCCAAAGGTTTTTCATGGTCGCCGCCAAAAAATACATAACTAGGCGGAGCGTCGGGATAACCCAGTTCGGTCATCGCGGATATTTCAGTCGAACCGGATTTAGGCTTAAGATCGTTAAACTTCTTCAGCTCCTCAGCCAGCTTGTCATATTGCGCCCATTTATCGACAATTTCCTTGCTGTAATTTTTGTCATTGCCTTTGCTGTCTGCTGTGTCCCTAAGAAAAGCCGCCAGGCTTTGCTCGTCCGAAACCAAGGCCAGACGATGGTTCACCCAACGGTCCTGTGCGTTCCACTGATCTTTGGGTTTGAAAATCGCTTCCCGGCTATCGGTCAAATAACGTTCTTTATGATGCTGGACGGCTTTTTCCCTGACGGTATCGAGGATCGTTTTTTGTTTGGCGCGAATATCTTTGGTCGCCTCTTCCCACTTGGCTAATGCCGCTTCATAGTTGTGCTCAACATCCCCTTTCTTGGCGGCAGGAATGTTGTCAACCGCACTGAGGTTGGCAAAAAATGATTGCAGCGAGAAATAGTCTTTTTGGCTGATCTTGTCGAATTTGTGGTTGTGGCAACGTGCGCATTCCACCGTCTGCGCCAAAAACACCTTGCCGACGGTATCGGTGATGTCGGTGGTGATTTGATACTTTCTCTGGATCAAATCGCGTGAGTTGTGGTTGTCCGGGAAATTCGCCATATAGCCGGTGGCGATCAGGGCTTCCTGATTGTCAGGCCAAAGTTCATCACCTGCCAATTGTTCCCGGATGAAACGGGAATAGGGCTTGTCCTGGTTGAAGGAATTAATCACATAATCCCGGTAACGCCATAAATTAGGCCGGGTTTCATCATTTTGGAAACCGGTGCTGTCGGCATATCGGGCCAAATCCAACCAACGCCGCGCTTGGCGCTCGCCGTATTTAGGCGATGACAACAAACGGTCAGCCAGCTTTTCGTAAGCGTTTGCCGCAGTATCTTCGACGAAATCCTTAACTTGCTCAGGCGTTGGGATAATGCCCCAGGCATCCAAGGTTGCGCGACGGATAAAAGCGGCACGGTCGGCATCAGGCGAGGGTTTCAAGCCTTTGGCTTCCAATTTTGCCAAGACAAAGGCATCAATGGGATTGCGCACCCAACTTTTATCAGTTACTGATGGCTCTGAAGGACTGCTCACTGGCTTGTAAGCCCAATGGTTGGATTTTGTGGCGACTGGCGGCTTGGCATCGCCAGCCTTATTTTCAGCAAGCGTTTCAGTTTTAGCTTTTTCAGCATTGGCACCAATGACTCCAACGGGGGTATTGAACAAATCCACTGGCTTGGTTGCCCCAATGACACCCACGGGATTATTGAAAAAATCTGCGGCAGCCCAGGCTTGCGGTGCTATCGGCGTGGCAAGCCCCAACAAAATGGCAAGATACAATTTATTTTTCATTTTATTTTTCATTTTATTTTTCATTGATAAGCTCCAAATATAAAGGCGGTTAGGACTTGGGTTTGATTTCCGTGCTGGCTTTGGGGGCTGGCGGAATAATCTTGACCAGTTTGCCACCTTCTTCTTCATAGTTTTGCGCCCCCACCGCACCGACTACGTTAAAGCCTTTTGCCGCCAACAAATCCGCCGCCTTACCGGCACGTCCGGCGTGGTTGGACACGGTGATAATGGCCCGGTCTTTAGGGATGGACGCCAAGCTTTGTTCTATGCTATTGGCTTGGACGCTCAAATACGCGGCAAAACCGCCAATTGCGGAAATTTCTTCAGGACGGCGCACATCAATCAGCAGCAATTGCCCCGGTTTTGCCAACCAAGCGTCCAATTCGGTTTTATTGAGCTTAGGGGTTTTGGCTGTGTAGGGCCGTGGGGCGGCGGCCTGGCTTTCTTGTGCTTTAGCGGCATGATTGGCGTGCGGGCTGTTTGCGCCCAAGGCCACCGGCACCGTGAGGACCAGCAGGGTCAAAAGCAGTTTGGGGGAATTTTTCATGGTCGGTTTCCTTTATGATGGCTGGAATGCTTGGGACGCTTATACCTAATGGCATAGCGGCCTTCATTAGGGATTAAGCAGCTACCGTGCCACTATTTACAAATCTTCGGAATAACAATATAACCTTATGATTTATATAAAAATTAAAATCTAATTGTGATTGTAATGGACGTTAATTTTAGTGTAGAAAAAGACCGGGCTAGCTAGGTACTGTTGATATTCATATAGGCAAGCAACAGTTTTGTTAATAAATAAGCAGATAAATCAATGCCCTGATCTAAACAGCTAAGCAAACGGGGGCTTCGTAACTTGCGGTTGCAAAACAATAGTTATTTGCTGAAAAAAGAAGTGGGTTTGATGGTTTTATCAAGGCAATCGGCAAAAACCTATGGATTAGGATTCTGCCGACGTTTTCGTGACGGGATGTTAGGATCGCTATCTTCGTGCGGAGGGCGGCAATTGATGCGGCTTTAATGCTTCTCGGCCGGTGTACTGGTCGCAGGGCCGATGCCGGACACCTGGATAATGGTTTCTTCGTTTTTGGCACCGTCATAATGGACCTGACCGGCATGATGGACCACATAACTTCCGGCTGGTACGGGAACCGTCTGTTCAGGGTCAAACTTATCGCCAGTCCCTATCCACCAAGTACCTGAAATGACCACAAAGAAACGGTCGTTAGGATGGAAATGCGGGCGGCTCATGTGGCCGGGCAACCATTTAATGCGCACCACATAAGGCCCTGGCTTATTCGGATCGCCAAACAGGACGGCCTGCTCGTTAGTGCCTGCTGCGTTCCTGACCCATTTGACCTGTGCCGGAGTTTGGAATTCCACTGAAGCGGGATCCAGTTGCGCGGCAATAACCGATGTTGCCACGGCAAGCCATCCGCTTATTGCCAAGGCCAGTAATCTAGGGGCTTTCAACATGTTTTCATCTCCCCTTTAGCTCAGCGGGATGCCCTTGCCAAGCCGATAACCGCCCGAAGATCGGATAACGCCACCACTCGCGGCCCATGTAAGGCGGCAATTTTATCGACATCCAGCCCCAGTTTTTGGATATTTTCGTACAGATTTACCGAATAAGGATTGGGCGATGCAGGAGCTGGCACATTCGCGGCGGCAGGCGTGTAAGCATCCGCTTCGATCAGGATTTTTTCAGCGGGGAGATAAACCAATGCGAAAGCATCATTGTGCCCGTTACCGGCAATAGAATGGATTTCAATCGAACGCCCGCCATTAGACAAAACGTGTTTATCAGTAAAGATTTCAAAGCTGGCTGTTTTGTTTGACCTTGCCAAACGGTCAGGATTGATTGTCCGTGCCGCTGTCCATGCCCGTGCGTAATAAGGCTGGTTTTGCCGGGCCGTCACGATGGTCGCGCCTTCATCGACATAAGTGCGCAAACCGCCGGAATGATCGAAATGCGCGTGGGTGTTTATCAAATACTTGATTGGCTTGTTGGGGATGATTTCTTTGACTTTGGCGATGACCGCCAACGAACGGCCTTCATTCAGCGGGGCTTCGACAACCACGACATGGTCTTGCTGTTCAATGGCGACGCTATGGTGGGTGCCGCCCGTCAGGTAAAATACGCCATCGGCAAGGGCGGTGGCTTTGACAGGTGGAAACGTAAAGTTTTTGACATCGCCAGGCACAGATAAAGCTACCGCAGGGTTCAACTTTACGTCCGCCACGTTCAAATCCAGCACCGGATAACCACCTTGGCTACGTTCGATATGGGCAGGAAACTGCACCCCGCCAAAATCCTGGTAATCGGAAAACTTCGTTTCCATCAAAGTATCGCCTAAAATCGGATTATCGATCCATGTCTGCACCCGCTCGACTTGATTCTTGGCGTTGATCCTGCCGATATAACGATATTTGTCGCCGATGGTAAATGCCACCTCCGTACCACCGTTAGCCGCTTGTGAAGCCGCGTGATGGGCAACAGCGGCTTTCAAAAAACCTTGCGGCGTCGCCCAGATTTCGGCAACGCGTTCTTCAACCGCCAGTGGTTGGGCTGTTGCAACCAGCGCAGCTTGTGGCGCATTGGCAGGAGGCGCGAGATTCCACGCATAACCGCCGCTTACATACTGGTCGGGCTTTTGTTCAACCGGAACCGGACGCAACCGCCCTGCTTCAACCGTTTGCTTGCGCGTGATCTGCACTCGTGCGCTGGTCGTTTCATAATTGATGTCGGCGGTATAACGGCTGACATCAAACTGAGGCCAAGGCAAATCCGGATTCGGTGCCTGGCCAAACTGAAACCATCGTCCAGTCCCTGAAAATTCAATGGATTTCAGCTTGGTGGCATCCAGCGCATCAGCGGCGGATTGCAAAGCCTGTGGCTGCAAACTGGCACAACCGGTCAACACGACAGCCAGTCCAGCGATGGGAAACCCTAATTTACGCATGTAAAACCTCTTAAGCGATGTGAATTTGAAATGATAAAAATAAACAGATGACAAAACCGCTTAAGCAAGGGTCGTACCACCAAGTTTTTTATTAAAAATAAATCATTGTTTTTATTTGTTTTTATAGACTTGTGTGCTGGTTAGTGTTTTATAATTTAGCTATCATTAATGCGGCGATGTTGAATCGCCAACAGCTTTTGCTGTTACGCTGTCTGTGCTGATGCAGATTTATACGGCTCTATGCGAAGCGGCGGGTATCGACCCGTTACTGGCCGTCGCCAGGCAAGAACCCCATCCGCACCGGAAAGGCCGTTTCGAAGCACCCGGGCCGTTGCCGCAGGAGTCCGCGCCGTTGCAAAAAATGGCCCATAAATTGACAACAAAAGCCGGGCGCGGGGCCTATGCACACCGGAAACACACCGTTGAGCCGTTGTGCGGCATCATTGAATCGGCGCGGGGTTTCAGGCGGTTTTTCTTGCGTGGTCTGGCACAGGCCACCAGAGAATGGCGCGTGGCCTGTCCCGCCTGGAATTTAAAGCGTATGGCGAAACTACGCCAGAATTGCGTCTATTTTGGGTAAAAACCAGGAAAAACGGGGGGGGATTTAGCTATAAAACCGCGTTAGTAACCTTGAAATCCGTATTTTTTGTTTTTGAAAGCACATTATCCAATCAAGCTTGCCATGACATTGATTGACAGGCCGATGATAGCGACATTAAATAAAAAACTGAGTATCGACTGGGCAAGCACCACTTTACGGAGGGAGCGGCCCATGACGGACACATCGGCTGTTTGCGCCGCCACCGCGATGGTAAAGGCGAAATACAAGAAATCCCAGTAATCAGGTGATTGTTCACCATCAGGAAATTGCAAAGCCCGGTGCGAGGTAGGGGACAGGTAATACATGCGTGAATAATGGAACGTAAACAACACGCCAATGAACAACCACGAGCCCATAATGGTCGCGCCGGTGAGTAGATAATGGAATAAACGAAGCCCTGGGGTTAATTCTTGCGTGGACAACTCCAGCATAATCGCCACCAAACTGGCTACCGTCGCAATCGAAAACATCGCCAGAATTGTTGCCCCGTGTTCATCTTCCTGATTGGCTATTTTGATCACCCGCACATGGTCCGCCCTCAACATCAACCAAGCCATCAATGATAAATAAGACCACACCATGATATTCCAGCCCATCAAGATTTGGGTCACTAACCGCCAGTGTTCGGGGAGCAAAAAGCCGGAGATTAAGCCTAATGAGACGGCAACCAGCAGGCGCGGATGGGGATGGGTGCGGAAAAATTGGATGATGGAAGACATATTGGATAGGGCTAAAAAATGTAATGTTTTTTTACTAAATTAGCACAAGCACTACAATTGAAGGAAGTTGGGCCAGTTTAGGCTAAAGTAGGCGTTTGGCTAAAAAAATATAGCTAATCCGATATAAAAAGATGTCCTGTAACTGCCTCAGTGAAGAGGTCGTCAACGGAACATCGGAACTTATTACGGATGGATTTAAGTTGCGCCCATTTGTGTTCGATAGGGTTAAGGTC
>NZ_JAQTZU010000052.1 GCF_028687615.1 Methylovulum sp. | reverse complement strand
CAGACCTTAACCCTATCGAACACAAATGGGCGCAACTTAAATCCATCCGTAATAAGTTCCGATGTTCCGTTGACGACCTCTTCACTGAGGCAGTTACAGGACATCTTTTTATATCGGATTAGCTATAGTAGTTAGTTTTGGATTTAACGTGCCGCTAATCGGTTGGGTTTTGGGGTTGGCTTTTTCGTATTCTTGCCGTAATTCGAATATTTGGCGTTGGGCTTCGGTCATTTCTGCCAATTGCGCGGCTTTTTCGGCCTCCGCTTGATCTTTTAAGCGTTGTTGTTCGGCGGCTTCGGCTTCTTGCTGGGCTTTTAGGGCTTGTTTTATTTGTTCTTGAGCTAAGAATTCGGCTCGTTGTTTGGCAAGCTGTTGCAAGTGTCCTTGACGTTGGTAATCCGCTGCGGCGTAGTGTTTCAAAAAGGCGTGGGTTTGGTCTAACACGGTGTCGCCGATTTCAACCAATACCCAGCCGAAGGGCAATAAATCTTGTTGCTGGTCTTTATGATGGGCGGCGAGCCAAATTGTGGTGGGTTTTGCTAAGTATTTAGGCGCGTTGCCCTTGCCTTGCATAATTTTGATATGCCGCACGCCTTCGAGCGTATTACTTTCTGCACCGCCGTGTTGCCCGACACGCAGTAAAAACGCTTGCTGGTTTCTGAAGGCATCGCCTAATTCATTGGCTAACAATTCCTCTAATCCGTTTGCCCAAGCTGGGTTGGCGTAATTTAGTTGGCGTAACATTGCCAATTCATTTTCCAATTGCGGCAAAAAGAATTCATTACAGGCATGACAAATATCGCGGAGTGACCAACGATAATGGCTGTTTTTATCGGTCAAAAATGACAGATCAAAGATCAAGCTACGACTTCGGTTTGCCGATATACACTCTAAAAGCTGTGACGGCCACTTAGCTTCGAATTTAGAAACTTTATTTTTGCGGTTCACTGCAAAACGAATTTCCGTAGGGTTTAAGTTATCAGCATGGTGATAAGCGGCATCGCCAATTTTTAGTAAACGCAGCGGATCGCCCTTAATGTTTTTTACTGGATTATCGGAAATGGCTTGATAATCCAATAAGCGTTTTTGTAATTTATCGGCTTCGCCTTTTGGCGCATCACGGTTTGAATCCAAACGCATGGGCAACGGATCTCCTTCATTTAACGCATTGAGTAACGCGGTGCGTATCGCGCCCTTAATGGAGCTGCCCGCAAAATACGGCATTTGGTGGTACGGGTTAAAGGCATGACGGGCAATGTTCAGCTGATTATTAACTTCTCTTCCCCTTCCTTCACGTTGCGAAGTTTGTCCGATTCTGGTTTTATAAAATGTTTCGAGCTGCTCGGATAAAGGCACTGAATGCGTGGCATGAAGCTGTAATTTATCTTTTTTGCTGTGAATAAATTGCTGCAATTTCTTAATGCCGTTATCGCCTTGTTCTTCGGCTATTTTTGATAAGGCATTTTTTTCTGGCAAGGTTAAGGTGGCAAGTAAACCTTCTTCTGAAAAATGATGCAAGAATCCGTCGTCAATAACGTAATTGGTAGGGTAGTAGTCTTCACCACAACCGATATGTACGGGGCTTAAGGTTGAAACCGTGCAGCGGATGGTGTTCAGAAAGGGGTTAATCATACATTGGACTCCAAACAAACAGGATAAACAGGTGCGTAGCCTTGAGCAAGTACAGGAAAAATGGACACAGGGCTTAAGGGTTTTAGCCTGTAGCGGTACTTAAAATCGGTATTTTCTTTTTTAGGTGGCTGATGAATGCCTTCAAATAAAGTCAGTTGCCGACTTTGATAATGATTTTTTTCTTCAGCTTGGTTGTATGTTTCAAACGATTCCCGCTCAAAACCAGAGGCTACGCGATCAGCCGTAGCAATAATCCACTGCAAAAAAGTATCAGGTTTATGATGTGCGGCCGCGGCATTGATTAAGGAATCATCGGTTTCCCCGCGATTTTTCCAGCTCCCAAATGGGTACACGTTCTCACCCACTAATTTCGGCGCGTGTTTTTCCAATATATCCACTGCCATGCCTGTATAAGCAGCGTGTTTATGGGTGTAATGTTGCGTGTCTTTATGCTTTGGGCAATAAAGCTGTTGGTTAATGTCTATTTCTTCTTGCTTAATCGGCAATTTTGCCCGTTCGGCAAATTTGCCGATGTCGTGCAGGAAACCCGCCAAAGCCACACGGCTAGAAGCCTGTAAAAGTTCATCAGGGTTCATTTGGAATCCTTGGGTAATAAGGTGTTGAATATGCGCGTCAGTTCGGCGTGTAAGTTGGCTTTGCTAGCCAATGCGCGTTGGGTTTCTACGATATCACTACGGCTTCCGTGTGCCAGCGAATTCCGTATGTTACGCAGTTGCTTGTAATCGGCATTTTTGTCTATCATCGCGGCGACTTTTTCCCGGTCACGAAAATCTTGCGGGTCTAGTTTGGGTACGGTCTTGTCCTGTTGCATAGCCAAGGTGATCAGGGCTTCATAGCCCAATGCGGCGGCACGCAAATAATCGCCTTGTTGCAAGTAAAAATAGGCATTGCTTTGTTGCCGTTGATAGAGCTTATCTTCCTTATGCCAGGCGATGCGTTCTCGTAAACTGTCTTCAAATAACGCGCCGATGCCTGTTAAGCCATTTGCCGTCGCGGCGGTAAATTTTTTTAAGGGCGCTCGGGCGTTGGGGATATTCAGCGTATTCTCAAAAAACGCCGCGTCTTCCAAACATTTCGCCGTTTCTGGTGCCATGCCGTCTTGTTGCAACAGCTCAGAAAAGGGCGCGAGATTGCCTGTTTTATTAAAACCGTCCAAAGCGTGCAGCCATTCGGCTATGTTTAGCAAGCCGTTGAGTTGCATCACGGGGGTTAAACCCTCTTTAGTCCTATCCAGTGCGCCGTAATAAATGCCGTTAATGATGGCGGCGCGGGCGGTTTGTAGATACATCGCGCTAAGCAAACCTAGCATGGGCAAATGCCGTAAGCCGTGGGTCAGGTCTAACGAGATGGTATCGCCCGCTTGGATGGCTGAAGCCATGATTTGCAGGATTTCAATCTGCTCGGCGAGGTTGTCGCCGTAAGGGATGCGTTTTAGCTGGCAATCCACTTGTAACTCCTGGCCAACGGGATGGGAAAAATCATCCAGTTGCGCTTGGCTGACGCTGTTGGTTTCCACCGCTTCACTTAAATTAACCCATTGTTCATGACCGTCCGTGCTTAATTGTTCGCATAACACGTCCCACATACTGCCTGATGTGCCGAGTATGACCAGTTTTTCGGGTTTGATATGTTTGTTTAGCGCGAAACTGAAAAAACGGGCGGTTTCTCGGCTGTCGTCAGCAAAACAATAATCGGCTTGCCGATATTGTCCGTTTTCTTGTTTCGAGGATTTGCCTAAAAAACTGATGAGGATATGTGCCATTGCGTAAGCTCCGATTTGAATTGTTGGCGTATGTTGCTGTAGGAAATTCATTATTGCTGGTTTAACAATTTTGTTGGGACTTCATTAAGCTAAAAACTATTATGGTTTTGATACCCTTTCCCACCGTCCAGATATGAATGCTATTGAACCGATGTCCTTTTTTCTGGTCGCCGCTATTGCAAATAACCAGAAAACCCCACCATGCTCCCGCTTTCCCTAACCTCTGCCGGAGCCTTTTATTGGCCTTATCTTTGACCTTGAACTTAAATCTCCCTTGCGATGCCTGGTTCCGAAGGGATTAAAATGGCAAGATCACCCATTACCATCCGTATTTAATGATGACACCCTACCGCACACTGATTATTTATCACGCCGATTGCCTGGATGGTTTGGGGGCGGCATGGGCGGCTTTCTGTCACTTTGGCCAGGAGGCGCGTTATATTGCCGCCCGGTATGGTGGGCGTTTTCCGCGATTTCAGGCGGGTACGGACATTTATATACTCGATTTTTCGTATCCGCCCGAAGTGTTGCTGACCGCCGCCAGCACGGCGGCATGCGTCACGCTGATTGACCACCATGCCACGGCGATGGGGCAATGCCGGACGTTTTTCGATACCCGTCCTTGCCCAGACAATCTGCGCTTGTGTTTCGACATGGCCCGAAGCGGCTGCGTGTTGAGCTGGCGGCAGTTTTTTCCGGGGCGGGAGGTGCCGCCCATTTTGCTGCATATTGAAGACCGTGACCTGTGGCAATTTACCTTGCCGGGTACGCAAGCGATCACCAGCGCCCTGTACGAACAAATGCCCATGAGCCTGACGGATTTTGGCAGCCAACAGTTGCCGGAGTTGTTGCGGGTGGGCGGCATCCAAACGGCACAGCTTGCCAAGATGGTACAAAGGCTGGTCAAAAGCTCCCATCGGGTTGATTTGGCAGGTGTAAAAGGGCTTGCTGTCAATGCGCCCTCGTTTTTTTCCAGTGATTTAGGCCATGTCCTGGCAAAAAAGTCGGGGACTTTCGGGATGACTTACCAGTATGATGGCGGTAAGCGGCAATGGGTGTTTGGCTTACGATCAATCGGGGCGTTTAATGTCGGGGCTGTCGCGGAGGGCTTTGGCGGTGGCGGCCATCTGAATGCCGCCGGTTTTACCTTGCCCGACAACCCTTTTTTACCTTGGCCGGGATGACGTAAGGAATCCCGGCGTTTTGTGGCTTCATTGCCGGGATTACGCTATCGGCTCCATCCCGGCCTACGCACTAAAAGACCTGCAATTGGATGGTTAATGGCAATTCAATTTATAACAATCCCCTAACCAGTATTTTTCAAACGGACGGCGTAATGAAACACCCACATCAATATCCCAAAAGAATTTTGCTCGCGGTAAGCGGCATGTCACCGCAGATTGTCACCGAGACCTTATACGCGTTAGCCATTACCCAACAAGAACAACCGACCGAAATCCATTTGATCAGCACTAACACGGGCAAACAAAAAGCGGAGGAGCAATTGTTGCACGATGAAAACGGGCAGTTCCACCATTTGTGCCGCGATTACCACTTGGAGGGCATCCGGTTCAATGCCGATTCCATTCATGTGATCCCCGACAAAAAAGGGATTTTGTTGGACGACATTAAAACGCCTGAAGAAAACGAAGCGGCGGCAGATTTTATCACCCAAAAAGTCAACGAGTTCACCCGTGACGAAGACAGCGTGTTGTATGTGTCCATTGCGGGCGGGCGCAAGACAATGGGCTATTACTTGGGCTATGCCTTAAGTTTGTATGGGCGCGTGCAAGACAGTTTGTCGCATGTGCTTGTGACGGAACGCTATGAAAGTTTGGCCAACTTCTTTTATCCCACCCCTTACAGCCACCTGATTAAAGACCGCGACAACCAGGAACTGGACGCGCAATCCGCACAAATTATGCTTGCGAATATCCCGTTTGTGCGCTTGCGGGCTGGCATCCCGCATTTTTTGCTGGAAGGTAAGGCCAGTTTTAGTGACAGCATCCGCTTTGCGCGGACGGTCGAATCCGACCCTTTGCTGGAAATCAACGGCAAAAGCTTGTTCGCCAATGGCGTGGCGGTGTCATTGACGGAGATTAATGTGGCTTTTTATGTATGGATGATCCAACAGACCGTTTTTAAGAAGGGCCAAGTCAAACGCCTGACGAGTGCCAATACGGATTATTCCAACAGTTATTTATCGGTTTACAGCCGTATCACCAATGAGATGAAAACTAAAAATAAAACCACAAGTGCCTTAGTCGATGGAATTACGGCAGAGTGGATTAGTGATCGCCGCAGTGACGTGAACAAAGCGTTTAAAAAAGCTTTGGGTACGAATGCCGCCCAAGCTTTTTTAGTACAAAGTATGGGCGAGAAAAACCACCATCGCCATTATTCCTTGACCTTAACAGAGCAACAGATTGTCGGGTTCCCTTCGGCTTTAACCAAGTTGTAAACAGTACGGCATAGCCAGCAATGGTAGTGTCGCAAATGTTTGCAAGGGGTGGGAGTCCGGCTTGATTGGCGGGCAAAGCTAGCCTGCTAAATTGATAAATTGCCGGTAAGCGGGAAGATTCCGCCCAGCGGGTTGTCCTTTCCGGTGATCTTGCCCCGCTTTATCGGAAATTATCACCGGATAAAGGTTGGTGCGCCCACATGGGGTGATGGGCGCGGTAAACGATGCCGCTAAACTGCCGGATCGGCAAACTCAAGCGTAACCGCCCTCGGCAATGCGGGTCAGATAAGCTTTGACGGCATCGGCGCGGCCTTCTTTGACCAATTCCTCGGCGGTTTTGTCGCCAAACGACGGCAAGGGTTGGGAGCGGAACCAGGCAAATGCACGTCCCACGCCACCCGACCATTCGGACACGCGGTTGATGATGTCCACGGTATCGCGCAAACGGGCTTGGGCGGTACTGTCGCGTCCACAGCCCAACTGCAACCCTGCACCACAAGCCACGCTTCTGGCCCAGTCGTTCACCTCACTTCGTTTCAATATCCGTCTTTCTCTTCTCAAACCTTGTCAGGTTTATCTGTTTCTAGCTTTTCAAGCAGCACTCTCAGTTTATTTTGAATCATCCGCGTGTTTTCTGGGCCCATACGCAACATTTGTTTATGTACAGGATTTAATGCTTCCAGTTGTGGGTCGGCGTATTGATAGCGCAACGGTGTTTTGACCAGCGGAATTTGACCTTCGATAATCGGCGCGGACAAAATTTCCGTGACGGCTTTGTTAAATAGTGTTTCCAACGTGTATTCTTCGGGATAACTGAATTCGGAAAAAACCTGTAGCAATAAAGGCTTGAAGGTTTTATAAATAGCAATCATCGCGTCGGTATTGCTATGGTCAATCGCCTGGGCTAAGGCGTTATAGCGTTGGTAGCTTTCATCTGCGATAAAAATCCCGCCGTTTTGCTGCTTGACCGCGAATGGCTGTGTTAGCTTCAAAAAATCCAGGTGTTTGTTAATCCGCAAACCTTGCGAAAGATCATTGGCGATGACCATAAATTTTCTGATCAGCCCGTCACTTGCCAGCCACGGTGCCAGTTCCGGTGCGGCGTCCGTGATGGCTTTGCGTACTATAAAATCGCTGCTGTCGAGTTCGGGTAAAATAATCTCGGCGGCAGGTGATTCAATAGTTTGAACCGCGCCTAAGGGTGGTTCCGGTTCCGATGGCTTAGTTTTCGATGTGGGTTTTGCAGATGGTTTTATCGCGGAGCCGTCTGCTAACATGAATAAACGGCTGATGGGTTCGAAAACACCGTCAAAAACAGGCCGGGCGAAAAATCCCGCCAGCGCGGCACAAATCATCAACATAATTACCGCTAAGATCGGAACGCCATTTTGGTTTTTGGATTTAAACCGTGAATAGCGCGCCGTCTCCTTATCATATCGTCCCATATAAACCCCAATCTAAATGTTAGCCAACCAGCCTGATGGCGGTTTTGTCCAAGGTGATTTTATGGTCTTTGTACAACGCGCCAATCGCTTGCTTGAAGACTTTTTTGCTGACCCCAAAAGTGGCATAAATTTCCTCAGGCGGGCTTTTGTCGCTCAACATCAGCACACCATTATTGGCCCGTAATTTTGCCAAAATAGTGTCGGTGATCGATTCTACCTTGCCGTAACCTGGCTGATGCAGGCTTAAGTCGATTTTGTTATCTTCCCTGATCTGCTTGATATAACCGTCGAGCTTTTGGCCTTGATGGACGGGCTGGAACAGCTCGTTTTGATATAACATGCCCCAGCAACTGTGGTTAATAATCGCTTTAACGCCCAAATCGGTCTTGTCAGCAATGATCAACGACACTTTTTCACCTACCTGAAAATCTTCTGACGTTTCTTCAAGAAAGCGGTTGATTTTGGTGGTCGCCAGTATGCGGCTTTTGTCGTCAAGAAACAGCCTGACCAAATAAGACCGCCCCACTTCCATTTCCAGATGCTGCTCACTGAAAGGGACCAGCAAATCTTTCGGCAACCCCCAATCCAGAAATGCGCCGGTATAGTTGACCGACACCACGGGCAACCAGGCAATCTCATCGGCCTGGGCCAAAGGCATGCGCGTCGTCGCCGCCAGATGCCCGTCCATATCGACATAAACAAACGCTTCCAGACTGTCATCCATTTGGTAATGAGGGGGGATTTTATTGGCTAGCAACACTTTGTTTGAAATCCCGTCGCCGAGATAAACATCAGCCCCTTGCTGTTTGACGATTTTCAGGGTATTGGTTTTGCCGATATGGATCATAGGGGTGAAGTCCTCTCAAGGAAATAAAGCGGTTTATTATACAACAGCCTTTGGTCGGCTATGTGCCTAAGCCGTAGGGCATAAGTACCAACACAAGCTTTTTGGCCGTCATTCCGGCAGGGGGAGCGTAGCGAGGGTTGGCCGGAGCCGTTAGACCGCGAAGCGAATCCAGTTCACAGGGATGTGAAATTTATCTGAACCCCGACGTTTTTTCACCTAAAAACAGTCAGCAATTTCAAACATTGCCATCCTTGGCTTCTGGATTCCGGCAATCCGCCAGAATGACGGTGTTCAAGGCTTGTTTATAATCGCCGCCGCGTGAAAAAACGGATGTTCCGTTGATGGCGCACACCACAATTGCACTGGACAAAATGGATGTTTGGTGGCTAGCTCTAAAGTGTGGACGCTGAGTTCACAGTGCGCATCGGCGGCTTGCCGGGCGGTTGATGTTGCCATTAAGCGGGTTTTTACCTGGCCTGGAATTGGGGCTTTGCAAAACAACATTAAAACGGCATCGGGATAAAGGTAATTCATGTTTTATGGGATTTATTTTCGTGTTGGGTTGGGTTGGGTTGGAGCCACGCAGTATCGTAGCAACGTTGCCATGCAAGACCTGGAAGCATCGCCGTTGACAACACGCTACAATGTGCAGCAGTTTACCGCATCGTCCATTCCCCCACTCAAGAACACCAT
>NZ_JAQTZU010000005.1 GCF_028687615.1 Methylovulum sp. | reverse complement strand
AGGCGGAAATTAAGCCCGCGTTCGTGCAAAACCGTTGTTACGCGCGTAGCCAATGGGACGCCCAAATCCGACAGCTATGCCGGGAAAATGACGCCCTCTACCAAGGCTTTTCCCTGCTGACCGCGAATGCAACGGAATTACAAAAACCCGGGATTGCCGGCATCGCCAAACGGCTAGGTTGTACTATGCCGCAACTGGTGTTCCGGTTTGCCTTGCAATTGGGCATGATGCCGCTGACCGGGACTAGCAGCGAAAAGCACATGGGCGCCGATCTCGCCAGTTACGGGCTGGAACTCAATCCGTCCGACATGGCGGTGGTTGAACAGATTGCTTTAGGTAATTGACTCATGGCAAACCCCATTTCAGCCAGCAAGCCATTGCGTTTATGGCTCATTTTTTTTGCCGTATTGGGCGCAGTAAACGCCGGTGCGCAAGATGCTGATGATGGCGGCGGCGGTTTGTTTGGGCAACTCCAGACGTTACAAGAGCAAATGCACATCCAAATCAACGGCTTGGAAAACATCCAAAACGAGCCTAAAGCCTTTGCCCGTGGCGGCTTGGAACAGCAACTGGAACAGCTTTTATCCGCTTACAACCACATCGCCAACCGTAACGCCAAAGGCCAGCTTGAACGCATAGTCATACTCAATAAAAAACAAAAGCGGGAAGTCGAGCGGATTGTGTTGCCCACCCGTTTGGAAGGCAATCACTTAATGGTGTCCGTGTCGCTGTCAGGTGACGGGCGGCTTTGGCAAACTCTGGATATGGTCATCGACACCGGGGCGGATTTAGTGGTATTGCCAGAATCCATGATTACGCCATTAGGGCTTGCCGATTTCCCATTTTCAAACCAAAAAATGCAAACCGCCAACGGCGCGACCGACGCGAAAATCGGTGTGTTGCAGGAGCTGAAAATTGCCGGGGAAACGGTTGGAAACGTCGAAGTGGCTTTTATTGCGGACAAGCTGTTAGGCGAAAACCGCCTGTTGGGGATGAGCGTGTTAGGGCGTTACCAAGTCAACATTGATGACAAATCGCAGTTGATCACCTTGTTTAAGAAATAATGGTGCCGGTTGCGCAAATACTAAAAAAAGATGATGGAACAGAATTTGAAGGCCCACGGCGGGACAGGGGTTTCATACGCATCAAGCCAAGGAGAAATCTCATAGTTTACATAATAGTTGTCCACGAAAAACACGAAAAAAAATGAGATAAATTTTCGTATTTTTCGTGGAAAAATACCTTGGCTTGATGCGTATGAAACCCCTGTCCCGCGCGTTTTCAGGCAGATACTTCAAACGCTCACGTTTTCGGTTTTTAGCGGGAGGGAGCGCGAATCCTCCGGGGCATAAAGGTATCCTGCCCGCCAGTTGCGGTCAAGATGACCGCACTCCAAAAAGGAATGAACAATAGCGGCCTAGCAACCCACGTCATGGGCAAAGCGTACACTTTCTTCGGCTGAACGCCCCAAAGCCTTGGCAAACCACGGTGGTGGCGCGGCAAACACTTTCTGGAACTCCTTCAATTGCTCCACCGCTTCGATGACATCCGGCACTTTGATCGGATAAATGTCCGCGCGTATGACTTTGGCCGCCGCCGGGCCGCCTATGGATTGCACGAACATGACATGGCAGTCTTTAATCAAATTGGCACGGAACAGGTTGCGGTCTTCCGCGCTATCGGCTTCGATGGTCGAGCGTATGTCCACCAACCGGCAATCGTGTTCGGATAACTGATAAACCAAAAAACGTATGCAGGAACCAAAATGTCCGTTGACCAACGCGCCGCTGTTGGAGCCGATGGCGACGCGGATGGATTCGGGCATGTCACCATCCTTATAAAGTTGGATTTCCGGCAAATCTTCATCTTCCGCTTCGTCACCCCACAGAAAACGCACCGCCAGTTTGATGTTGGCAAGACCGATGCCAATGTCTTCACCGTCTTCTTCACCGTCCAAGCTGCCCAAACCGGTCTTTAAATTGGTGACGGTGATGGACTTGAGTTTTTCATCATCCAAAGGCGAGCCGACGCGCTCATGGAGTATCTCCAGCAATCTGGGTACGTCAACGCCTGGCAAAATACGCGATGCCAAGGCAATGCGGAGGGCGAGCTCACGGGGTAATGCGTCCATTTCAATCTCCTTGTTAAAGCTGGTTTAAAGCTGGGATAAAAGTTTAAGTATTTTGCGGGTGGGGGCTAAATCCAAGGCCGTAAAATCATCGTGGGTTTGACGTTTTGGATCTGCACCCGCCGCCAAGAGTTGTTCGACAACTTTTTCCCTGCCGCTGGAAGCGGCATAAATTAAGGCCGTCGCCCCAGAGGCGGAGTTTTGGTAATTGATGTCAATGCCTGCGTGGATCAGCGCATCAATACAGCCGCTGTTTTCAGCATAACAAGCCGCCCATAAGGCGTTGTTGCCATAGCGATCGAGAACGTCCATAGCCGCCTGCTGTTCGAGCAGAAAATTAACCACATCGCAACACCCTTGCTGGCTTGCCAGAATTAAAGGCCAAATACCTGAGTTGTTCTGCAAGGTCGGTTGGGTCACAGAGAAATAGTTATTTTGTAACCAATCCCATATTTCAGATTTCATCATGCTTGATGTTGCTCTTTCCAACGGGAATAACCGCCTTCCAAGCTATAAACATCCTTAAAACCGAAATCGCTAAAAAATTCGGCAAGATGCTCGCTGGCGTGTCCGTAATAACAATAAATCAATAAACTACGCTGCTTATCACCACGTTTGACCAATGATTCTTTTAAGCCTTCATGGACGTGTAGCGCATCTTCTAAATGTCCGGCCTTATAATCTTTTAGATCCCGGCAATCCAAAATCATCGGTTTTGCGTCCTTAATCAGGGTCTTTGAATCGGCGATGGAGAGGGTTTTAAATTTTATGCTCATATCAATGGCTTTAAAAGGTCATGCCTCGAGAAAAGGTGAAGAATTAACGGGAAAATTGTCGCAAAGCTAACAATAAAAAGGCAATTGTTGCCATTAATTGTAAATTTCTGTCAATTAATGCCACTATGTGCGTGACTTAACGCACATAGAATATGAAGCAAGTTATTTGCCAACACCAAAAAACACCTTGGTTTTTATGTTTTAGCGTAAATTTTGGGCAAAAAAAAGCATCCTATTCGAAAAAAATAGGATGCCAACGGCAATAAACCTACGAGAAAATAACATGAAATTGATGTACAGAAATTATTAAGCATGAATGATGCCAATAATTATAAATTTATTTACTTGTACCCAGGCCAAGCCTCACAGCCATTAAGTTAAGAGATAATTAATAAAAATCAAATAATTACAATAGTGTAGGTTAGGTTAGCGGTAGCGTAACCCAACAATTACCATTCGGATGCTGTCGGGTTACGCTACCGCTAATCCGACCTACCGAAAAATGTTTCATACATGACAATCGTAATCAATTGATTATAAAAATATATTCCTTAACTTAATGGCAGTGGGGGCAAGCCGGGGCTACCGCAGGATAAGTATCGACGCAACGTTACTAAGGATTTGGCCATTAATAACTTCCTGATATTAAGACCTGACGGGTTTTTGAAACCCGTCAGGTCTAGAGTTTCAAGAATGGTTCAGGGAAGTTATTTTTAGCCAAATCCTAAATGGGGCTTTCGTAATATGCACGGAATACATACGCCGCGTTTGAGTGTTTTTAATCAGGTGCAATAGCCAGCGGCTTTTCCAAATCCATGCCTCGGAATATGGAACAACGCTTGAACACGTCCAACGTCGGCAATACATTTTTATACTGGCAATATTTGGCGACCAGTTTCGACAAGCCCTTGATGTCGCGTCCGGTCGCTTCTGGAAACACCTGCACCAATTGCCCGATCAACTGCGCGTCAATACCAAGGTTGAATTGCCCCGCCATGACTTCCCAAATTTTGCCCCGCGCTTCGCTGTCCGGCGGATAGTATTTGATCAGGGCGATACAGCGGGAAACAATGGCTTCATCAATATCATCGACGCGGTTGGTGGTCAAAAACAGCAAGCCGTTGAAATATTCCAGCACCCGCAAAAACACGCCGACCACGGCGTTCATAGTGATATTGTTGTCGCGGCGTTTGATGTAGACATCGGCCTCGTCGATCAGCATCACCGCGCCCCAGCGTTGGGCGCGGGTCAATACGTCTTTCAGGGCTTTTTCCATTTCCCCGACATTCAGGCCCAATTGACCGGAATGGACACGGTATAAAGGCCGCTTGATGATTTCGGAATAGACTTCGGCGGTCAGGGTCTTGCCGACCCCGGCAGGGCCTGCACACAACACCGTGGTGCCGCCGGATTTGCCTTCGACAATATCATCCATCAGAACGTCCATTTCCGCCGTCAGGATGTCAATCAAATCAATCTGCTCTTCACGCAGTATCAGTTTTTGTTTCAACTCCGGTTGATAGCGGTAAGGCGTGATGTCGTTCACATGCACCCATAAATGATGGTGCAGTTCCAGATGGAACATCAGCAAATAACAATGTACCGGCAATTCGGTGAACAGGCCTTTGGGGATTTCCGTTTGCGTGGCTTCCACTTCATTTTCGACTTTGCCGTTGTAGCGGGCACTTTTTGCCGCTTTGCGCAGATATTTGGCGAGGATGTCGCCTTTGGCATCGGCGGTCAACGCCCGCTCGCTGAGGATGCTTTCATCGCAGACTAAACGCGCGTTGCCGCCTTCGGTGGACAACACCACCACGTCTTTACGCGCCCAATCGGTGTTGCGGTGCGTGGCGGTGGGGTCTTCGGCATAAAAGCCCGTGCCCTTGCCCAAAAACTGGGTGCCGGACTGCCCGCACCAGTCAAAATAACGCCCTGCCGCATCGTCATAAGTGCAGATCAACTCAGGCGTTTCTTTAAGAAAGCCTTTTGCCATGAAAATTTCAGTCACGGTTTTATTGACGATGTCGCGGGCGCGGATCGTGACGGTTGAAATGGCGACCTTGCCTTTGGCATTGGCTTTCAACTCCAAGGTGACACGCCCGGTTTCCTCCTCTCCCGACGGCGTAAAATCCAAGCGCGTGACCAAATAGGCCATCGGTTTTCCGGCGACATTGGCCTGGAACAGCCAACCGCGTATGGCACTGTTGATCAGATAACGGGCGATGGCGGGCAGCAACATTTCCAAATCGTCTTCACCGAACCTTACGGAGTCATCGTTCATCGCCTGTTGCAAGGTCGATAATTGCGCGGCCTGGCCTTGCATTGCCATACCGTCATTTTGGTAAAGCACTTGCAGGAAATTGACTTCGGTGTTGGACAGGTTTTGGAACGGCACTTCGGCCTTGTTGCCGAAACGCAGTTGATCTTGCAAGCTTGCCAGCCGAGGGAATTCGTTGACCAGGGCTTCTACATGCTTACGTTCGATTTGCAGTTTCATAGAGACCCGTGGGTTATGGGTGGAGAAGGGGGAAATGTCTGTTTTTGCTCGTTCCCAAGCAGGAGCTTCACTGCCCACAGTTAAGGTATATCCGTCAATAATCAATTACTTGTATGTATGTATGTATGTATGTTGTCTTTTGAGAAACATTTTTTTGTAGGTTGGGTTAGGCGGTAGCCGTAACCCAACAACATAGGAGCGGCACACCGCTACGCTGTTGGGTTACGCTATCGCTAACCCAACCTACATTATTGTAATTATTTGATTTTTATAATTTATCTCTTAACTGTGGGCAGTGAAACAGGAGCTTGGGAACCAGCATAATTCAATAACTAAATCGCGCCGCCCGACATATCTTTCACGACGACAATCGTATTGGCTTCGGCTTCTTCATAAGACACCACCGCACCTTTAGCTTTGTACGATTTGGCGGCGGCATAAGCAACGGCGACCTTGTCTTCAGCGGATTGGTTTTTCAGTTCGTGCTTTTCAATATACAGTTCTTCCAATATTTCATTCCACACCAAACCTTCTTTGAATGGCAGCAATTTGTAGGTCACACCTGCCAATTCGACTTGTGTGGCTTTGGCGATGTTTTCCACATAAATCAAGGCGATACAATTTGGCGCAATGTCGGCCTTGTACTTTTCGACAAACATGGGCAATAAATCCAGTTTGGTCAGCAAGCCGTTGAGGAAGACGATTTTGTCGTTTTCGACGATGAACGCGGAATGGATCAGCAAGGCTTCCGGCGGTTTACGGTCATTCGGGTTGGATGAACTTTCGCACTTCTCGCCTTCTTTCAGCACCAAATCGCCGCGATACGCATACACGCCTTTGGTGCTGGTTTCGCCGTTGACAAGGGTGACAGTGAGCAAGCCTTGGGCTTGGTAATCTTCTAATAGCATGGATTTCTCCTTATATTTTGGTAAAAGTGATGGGTTATTGTGATATGGGCAACAATTTGGCTTCGGCCTTAATATTGTCCGCCTGGCCCCAGGCGGTGACGCCTTCAACAAACCATTTTGCTTTGCCCGGATGTGGTTTGACGATGTCGTATTCGGCGTAAAAACTGCCGTCGCTGTTGAACTGCAAGCGTCCCAGGCGTTGATTTTTGTCGGTATCAAACCAATAGCAACTCATGTTGAGGACACCTGTGTAAGGGTCTTTGACCAGTTCGAAACGCGCCTCGTCATATCGGGGAAAATGGCGGATGTCGCTTGCCGCAAAACCCAATTTATTGATTTCTTCGCACAAACGCTGGCAAACACATTCTGCCAGCGGGCGGTTTACGATGATATGTTCAGCCAAATCCATTAGTCGGCCGCTCCCGACGCCAAATCCATAATGACCGACGCGCCCGACAAGTCTTTGGGGTCCAATTGTTTAAGATGCGACAAAACCAATTTCGCATCTATATCATAACCTTGCCTTAACTTGATAAACGCCAACGCCTTTAGGGTGTACAAATAAAACAACGTGGTTTCATTGGCATATAAATCCCATTTTTGCCCGTTTTGGGCGAGCCGACGATAATCATTAGGAAAGCCACCTTGACTTGCTGATTCCTCAAGACCTGCCAAAACTATCCGTTCAGCATCGGCGAGACGCTTTTGGAAAAAATAAAATTTATACAGCGCGAAATAAGTTTGCAAACACCGCTGATCCAATGTCTGTGCCTGTAAAAACAGGCTTTCCGCACGTTTTTGATCCCTCTGGCTCGCCGCTACCGCCGCTTGCAAAAGCTGGTTGACTTCGACCGGGATGTCCGGGCTAAACAACACCCTTTCGTCCAGTAAACTGACGGTAGCCACTACCAAACCTCGGCGGGCACCATCAGCGCGGCGACAGGCTCGCCACCAATCAGATGTTGCTCAATGATGGTTTTGACATCATCTTTTTTCAAACCGCCGTACATCACGCCTTCAGGATAAACCAACACACTAGGCCCCAAATTGCATGGGCCCATGCAGCCGGTGTTGGTCAGGCCAATTTTTTCAAACAGGTTGCGGGCTTGGATTTCGTTCATGAACTCGTTCATGACTTCGGCGCAGCCGGAACTGGCGCAAGAGCCGCGAGGATGGCCTTGCGGACGGTTTTGGGTACAGACAAAAACGTGTTTTTCGGGTCTAGGCATGATCTTTATCCTCTAAGGGTTTGTCCACGAAATACACGAAAGGCACGAAAGTTTGTATCGTGTACGTTTCCACACCTCTTGTATCGTTCCCACGCAGAGCGTCACTGCCCACAGTTAAGGAATAAATATTAATATTCATGCGGTTACGATTATGTTTTTGTGGTTAATATCAATTGTAGGTCGGGTTACGCTATCGCTACCAACAGTAGGCGCATTAGGCGACCCGACCTACAAATTCGTAATACATTGTTTTAATTAAATTAAACTCTTAACTGTGGGCAGTGACGCTCTGCGTGGGAACGAGACAAATTTTCGTGTTTTTCGTGTATTTCGTGGAAAAAAATTATTACGCGGCAATCTTATGTTCGTGGGTGAAGCAATCTTTCGGGCAAACCTTTGAGCAAGCTTCGCAGCCGATACAATCCAAGGCATTTTTGATGGTCATGACCATGTTCTCGTCATCGTCCTCAAAATCGCCATAATCATCATCAAAATCATCGTCTTCCATAATTGAAGATTTTTCAACCAAATCAAACACATCACGCGGACAGACTTTAAAACAACGTCCGCAGCCTATGCAGGTTTTAGCGTTGATGTCGGTGACATAAGCCGGTGTCCATACCGTGCCGCCGAAAGTAATGCCAGTTACAAAATCAGACATGGCTTATCTCCTCTCAGGCCGTTGCCGCTTGCGCGGCAAGCAGTTTTTTGTTGGCTTCATCCCAGGCTTTGCAAGCATCGTAAGTCGCTTGGGCAATGCCCATCAGTTCCCCGTAAGCATCCGGCAAACGGTCTTCAATCAGGTCGTGCAATTCCATCGCCTGCTCACTCGCCAAGCGTTTGTTTTTTTTGACTTCTTTTTCCAAGTTTTTTAAATCGTCAGACATGGCGGGCCTCTTGTTAGTCAGTCGCAGCGGCGTTGTATTTTTCAATCAACCCCAAGGCTTTTTCGATGACTTTATCGGTTTTCTCGACCAAATCTTCCAGGCTGGCAAAACCAAAGCGATGGGTGTCGCGCAAGATTTTATCGACCACGATCAATTTGCCGACCATGACCAAGGCACGACCGAAACCTTCGTGGCTTAGATGCACAATGGGCGCCGCCATCAGGCCGGTTTTTTTCTCGATCAAGGTGGCTATCGAGTTGTAATAGGCTTTCAGACGGGCGATGGTGATTTCATCAGGGTCGCCGATCACCGGTATGCCTTGTTTGCGCTCTTTGGTCAACACCACCGGGTCGATGATTTTTGCTTCCGACCAACCCGCGTATGTGTCGTAAGTGTCGATGGCGCGTAATTGTTTGATGTAATCTTTAACGATGTCAGAACTTAAATTGGCATCGTCTTCAGATACGACTAGGGTGGCTGTACTCATGGGTTTCTCCGTTTTGGTTTATATTCTGGTTATTCCGGTATCCGACGTGGGCGTTATGCCGGAAACGATAGCGGCTACTCATCCCAACCCTCATCCGCCATTTTATTAAAGCGTTCAGGATCCGGGCCTTTGTTTTGGCTGATCGCTTTCGCCAGCCAACTGGATGGCCCGGCTTTCATCTCGTTCTGCAAATCGACGATCAAATCCTTGATCTTGCTGCCTTCATGCACTTTCACAGGCTGGATGTTGCGGGCAATCAATTGGTTAATCGCCGACCCGCCCACGGCTTGGCAATACACCGCCGCACAACCGTCCAGCAAATCCAGTTTCACCGACAATTTATCCTCATTGCCGTCTTGGTTCAGTGCGCCAAACTCGGCGGCTTCCAACAGGTGGGCCTCTTCCATGTCCACGGCATAGACGGCGAAGGATTTCGCCGAACCAAAATGCTGGTTGACGGTTTCCATATCGGTGGTGGCGAAGGCGATTTTTAACGCGGTTTGCATAAATTTTTCCTCATCGGAGTCTGGCACGATATTCAGGCGGCGGGTCAGTGACATGACGCGGCCTGCTCGCTGGCGGGTTTTTGTCCGTACACTGAGTGATAAGCAGGGATTTCTTCGTGTGAAAAGTTGATCACCAGATTCGCCAAATCAAACAGCGTCTGGCGGGTGCCGCGATAACCGATCCAGGTTTTTTGGTAGCCGCCGATGATGTCGTACAGAGGGAAACCCGCCCGCAAAATCGGCGTACCCAAGCGTTCGGCAGTATCGACAGCGTGGGAATTGCCGATCACTAATTGCGCCTTGTTCGCCCGCCCGATGATTTCCATGTCTTCCAAATCACCGATTTTGATGCTGGCGACAGGGATGTTGGCAAGCGATGACGTGTTGCAGGACGTGACCGCCGCGACCACGTCCGCGCCCATTTCCTGCAATAAGGTGACAAACGCGGCAAGCAAATCGGCATCGGCGGCGATGGCGACGCGCAGTTGTCCGAGCATGAAATGGGTGTCGAGCATGGCATCTTGCAATTGTTGCCGTTGCCGCTCGATGCGCTCCGGCACGTCATTGCCGCTGATTTCCGCCAAGGCGCTAATCAGCGCGTCATTGGCTTTTAGGCCGTAGAGATGGTCGAGAAAATAGGTTTTTACGCCGGTTTTCTGCTCCAACAATTCCGCTGGTTTTTGCAACGAGGCACCGATGACCACGGTGGCCAAAGCATCGCCCAGCGTCGCCATTTCCGAAATGGGCGTACCACCGATGGTCACGGGGCTGAAATCATCATCGGTCAGGCAACCATCCAAGGAATCGGACAAATCGGGGACAAACACGGGACGCAGTTGGAATTGTTCAAACAAATCGCGCAAGGCTTCCAAATCGCCGGGTGTGAGCATGTAGCTGACCAAGACGTTCACTTGCCGCTTGCGTTTGCCAGGATAAGTCCCCGCGTCTTTGGCATCGGGCACCAACGCACGGATGATTTCGGTCAAGGTCAGGGTATAACCGGTCTCGACACTGCCGGTGAAATCCGGCGTGTTGACGGCAACTACGGCAACATCGGCGTATTCAGGATTCGCTTCACGGAATTCACGCACATTGCGGTGTACGTCTGCGCCTTGGGTTTCGGCGAGGCCCGTCGTCAAAATAGTGATCAAGGCAGGGCGGGATTTTTCGGCGATGACGCGGATGCCTTCGCGGACATTTTCATCCGCTCCCAACACCGAGCTGGCCTGGTCCATCGCGGTACTTTGCAGCGGGATTGGTTCGCGGAAATGGCGCACGAAAAACACCTTGGCAAACGCCGTGCAGCCTTGCGAGCCGTGCAACATGGGCATGGCGCGGTTGAAGCCCAAGGTCGCCAACGTGCCGCCTGTGGGTTGGCTTGCTTTCAACGGATTGACGGACAAAGCTTTGTTGCGTTTTAGGATTTCGGTCATGTTGCCAACTTGCGTTGCGGCGTGGGATTAAGTCAACAATTCCTGCGGAACAGGGTTTGTTATGACCAATGCAAACATGATGCCAGAATTTATGCTATTGAATTAAAAGCATTTTGTAGGAATTAATATTGTAGCAAACCCGACAAAAGCTTAAGTGACGTGTGGGATTGTTGCTTTAACGGCTTTACCGGAAACCCAATGGGATTGGTTGGCCCTCGAAAAGAACAAGGACACCCCTATCCGCAGATTTGGACAGGGGGTTTAATTTGAGTACGGGGTAAAAACAAGTTTTTTACTCCAAAAGCCGTTTTACCCAGCCATGCTCGCCAGCATTTTCGCGCGTTTCGATTGGGTTGCGGAATCTTGATATTTTGCGATGTATTTTTGCCGCAAAGCCACCGACTTTAAGACCGCCAACTGGATGCGCTCTTCCGTCAGCGTGTTCTCCGAGCCAATGTACACTTGGGTATTTTTGGATTTTCCACCGTGTATGGGCAGAGTCACTTGAAGATAATGGCTGGGTGTATTCCGGCCTTTACGCAAACGTTGGAACGGCCCGGAGATGCCCGACGGCAAACTGGACGATTTGTTGGTGGATATTTTCTGCCTAATTCCAGTCGGCGCGGGTAAGGTGGCAATGCGTTTGTTCAGCTCGTCAATTGCGTTTACCAAAGCCTGTTGTGCGCCCGTGCCATTCGCTGAATGGTCAGAAAAAAACTTCCACGGCTTACCATAACGGACTTGCCAGCCGTGCGTGGTTTTAACACCAATAATGTCTATCCTGACAATGTGGCGAGGCGCATCAAATTCCATTCCATTAAAAATTTTTATCCTTCGGCATTCCATAAAATCTACGTCACCTCTCAATCAGAAATAAAATGTGAAAAATTACCAAAATTCTAGTGAAAAATATCACAAATAATAATTACTTCATACCTTATTTTTGGGAAATTGCAAGAGGGGATTGAAATCGATAAGAAAGTAGCAGGTATGTAGCGGTTATTGATAAGGAATGTGCATGAAATAATTTCCGCATCGGCTCGTCAGACCTGTCAGGTTTTGATACCCTCTGGGGCACAAGAAACCTGACAGGTCTTGATCCGCGAATTTATTCCATGCCCATTCCTAAGCAGATGTCTGTATGGATAGATGTTAAGGATTTGGCCATTAATAACTTCCCGATATTAAAACCTGACAGGTTTTTGAAACCTTTCAGGTCTAGGGTTTCAAGAATGCTTCAGGGAAATTGTTTTTAGCCAAATCCTAAGTTGCTTGATTTAAGGATAATGGCAATAAGCGAATGATTGGCTGCTGTTACAAATGGCGGATGTGCAAAATCATCAATTACCACTATGATGTAGGGGGCAATGCTATTCTTGCCTTTATGCCGTGGGGACTCCTTTTGCGCTATAAACGGCGTACCTCGGGGCATAACGTTGACCAGCCTACACGACTAACACCATTCCTCAACTTCACACGAGAAAATCCTATGCAACTGTCCATGTACCAAGCTTCCATCCCTTTGTTTGTGCGGATGCTGGAGAATATGTCGGCAATACTCGACAAAGCCGCCACCCATGCCGAAGCCAAAAAAATCGATCAAAGTATTTTTATAAATGCCCGTTTAGCCCCCGACATGTACCCGCTCAGCCGCCAAATCCAAATTGCGACGGATATGGTGAAAGGCTGCGCCGCACGGCTCGCGGGCATAGCCGTGCCCAGTTATGAAGACAACGAAACCAGCTTCGCGCAATTGCAAGCGCGTATCGCCAAAACCACCACATTTTTGCGTAGCATCAGTGCCGAGCAAATTGATGGCAGCGAAGAAAAACCGATCACCTTGAGCAGCCACAGCCGGGAGCTGGGCTTTTTAGGCCAAGCCTATTTGCTGCATTTCGTCTACCCCAATTTTTATTTCCACCTCACCACCGCCTACGCCATCTTGCGCCACAACGGCGTGGAACTGGGCAAACTGGATTTTGTGGGGGCTTATTAATCGGGGGCAATAACGAGGTGGGCAAGGCGGTTCTGCCCATCTTTTTTGTTTGTTGGGGGATTATTACGCTAGCGATTAGGACTGTAGGTTGGGGAGATGTACCTATCCCCAATAACAAACTGAATATTCAACAACCTACATATTACAGCAATAATGCTTGTTGGTAGATTCATCGTATATTTACAAAATTACATGCGAGGGCAAGATGTTGAAATTCATTTTCTTAGATAGAAATGCTATTTCTTGTATCAAGGAAAATTTAGCTGGGAAAAAACCTGATCCAGAGATGCTTAAGAGGCTTCGTAAATTAAGGCAGTTTGATAAGGAGTCTTTTATCGTAAGCCCAATGCTATCAATAATAGAGGGGCAAATAGGCAAAAGAGAGGACGAAGAACAAAAGCTAAATACAATCAAGGTGGAATCTGCGGCAGTTTCTGATTTTTTTCTTCATGCCAGAACAGATTCTGGTTTTATTGAAGTCGCTGCCAATGAAATAGCAAATATTTTTAGCGAAAACATCGAAGGCAACTGGGTTGGATATATAGATTTTTTAAAAGTTATTCAGGAAATGTTATATCAATCAATTAGCAAGGCAAATCGACCGAAATATAAATCAGATATTCTACAACTGGCTAAGAAAAATAATATTCCTCTCGCTCATCCCATTGTTATCTGCTGTTTGGCAGTTTTATATGGCAATAATGATGTAAGATCAATTCTAAAACCAAAAAAAAACATTGCCGAAGATTCAAAAAATAAAGCGGCATATAATGCCTTGAACGACATATTGTTAATATCGAGGCTGGGACACATACAAGCCGTTTTTAACAAATATGGAAACGGAAGGGTAGTTGTAGAGTTTTTAACGTTTGATAAAGGTCTAGAGTTTTTTTTGAAAAAAACAAAAATTATTGATATCAAACTAAACGACGATGGCGAAGTATTTATAACGGCAATATCTAGCCAAGAGTTTTTTCCAGATTTAAACGAATCTAGCCACATAGCATTGTTTGATGAATTGAGAGAGAAGTCCTAATATTAATTTTCCAGAATTCTTAATAAGTTGGGTAGTGGTGAATCTGTAACTGCCATTGGGCATTGACGTTTCACCAGTGCCACGGACTGCCAGACTTTTGAGGACGCACAGCCATAAGAATTTGGCTAAAAATAACGTCCCTGAACCATTCCTGGAGCCCTAGAGACCTGACAGGTTTCAAAAACCTGTCAGGTCTTCATATCGGGAAATTATTAATTGCCAAATCCTAAGAATAAAGATTGGTGTCGATCAAAAACGCATTCATTGCCAAATCTCATCATCAATTTGCGAGGCTTGGTCGATGTGGTTTTGGATTTGCTTAAATTCAGCCTCTGTCCACTGCCCGAACAGGAAATCCAAATCGTGGTGTTCTTGGGTGAATTGCTTTTTTTTATGCAGACCTAAGTGTTCTTTTAACACGTCAAGCACCAATTGGTTGACGCTTTTGCCGCTGGCTTGGGCTTGCTGTTTAAGTGTTGTGGCGAGTTCGGGGTCGATGCCGCGTATAGACAGATTGCTCATGGGTACACCTTATAAAATGAAAGCAATATGCTGGCATAGTATGGATGCACCGGGATTTTGTCAATCTAGGAAAATGGCGGCTTTTCTACCCCGAAATCTGGGGGAAACAGATCACGCCGCCTTTTTAAGCTTCCAAGGCGCAGGCGCACGCACCGCTTCCCAAACCGGGCTTTCAATCGTCAAGGCCAATTGCCTGACTAATTCCAGCATCCCCTGATAGCCTTCATAGCCAAATTCCCGCTCCTGGTTAATATCCAAAAACGGGATTTTCGCTTTCAAAGCCGTGTACATATTGCGGCCTCCGGCAATCAGGATGTCGGCCTTATAATCATGCACGATACGGATCAGCTCTTTCGGGCTGCCGTCGTTAATCATCAGCGTGTCTTCGCCCATCAGCTCGCGTATCCTTGCCTTGTCTTCCTCGGTGGATTTGTTGGTGCCGGTGGCGACCACGACCATGCCCAAATCCTGCAAGGCGGAAATCACCGACCAGCTTTTTACGCCGCCCGTGAACAGCAACACGCGCTTGCCTTGCAAACGGGCTTTCCACGGTTCCAATTCGGCGCGGATGCGGCTTTCTTCGCGGGCTATCAATTGTTCGGTGCGGGCGGTCAGGTCATCATCATGCAAAGTCTTGGCAAAATCACGCAGGGCCTGGCTGGTGTCGGTGATGCCGTAAAAACTGCCTTCAAACCACGGTGTGCCATATTTGTCCTGCAATTTACGGGCGACATTGATCATCGCTTTCGAGCAGACCATCATGTTCACTTCCGCCTTGTGCATGGTCTGCACTTCGCGGAACCGGGCATCGCCGGACAAGGTGCATAAGATACGCAAGCCCAGTTCGTCCAACAGCGGCAAGACATGCCAGAATTCGCCCGCGATATTGTATTCGCCGACCAAGTTCACATCATGGACACGCATACCCGATGGCGCGGATTCCACCACGGGCAAGGGGTCGGGGTCGCGGGTGCCGATCACATGGTTGACCATCGCATCGCCCGCAATCCGGTTACCCAGGTTTTTCGTGCCATAAAAACCGGCGCAATCTATCGGCACCACCGGGACGCCCCACAGTTCCTGCGCGGATTTGCAGACGGCGTTGATGTCGTCGCCGATCAAGGCCGGAACGCAAGTGTTGTAGACAAACACCGCTGGCGGCGTGTAAGTCTCCACCGCCTGTTTGATGGCATGGAACAACCGCTTTTCGGCGCGGCCCATGACGATGTCCTGCTCGGTCAAATCCGTGGTCATGCCGATGCGGTACAAATCCGCGCCGGATGAACGTGTCCCCCGGTTGTCCCAGGAGCTGCCCGCACAGGCGATAGGCCCGTGGACGATATGGGCGACATCGGCAATCGGCAACAAGGCGATCTGCGCCCCGTCAAACGCGCAACCACCCGCCGCCGAACCGGGTTTGGGTTTGGCGCAACCGGATTTTTCCTTTTTGTTATGCTCGCAGGCGGGTTCGTCCAGCAACGCCGCAATGTCTTTAGTCGATTTCATGGCTTTAACCCAATAGCTTTATTTATTTAACAAATTAACAGCAAACGGTATGCCATAACTTATCTTATTGAAATCATGTATTTTTATTCAACTTTATCTTGTAGGAAAACGGACAATGAGGAAAATTTGCCATGGATAATGGCTGCTTAGAGCGTGTTTTAAAAGTCCGGCGATGGTGAAAACCGATGTTTTTTAGATCAAAATCATCTTGAAACAAGGTGATTTTATCCAACTTTCCCTTGTTACGTTCGGACAACCCAGTTAATTGTGACCGATTTTTACAGCATCGAGACTTTTAAAACACGCAATTAGGACAAGCAAAATAGGGGGATCAAATTGCTACCAATAAAGTGATGGGCTAATAGCATTGCCCGCACTAAAAAACTACCGTGCCAATTGCTTAATGGTATCCGTTTGGGAAAGGGTTTCGGCCACTTCATTTAGCATGTCTGAGCCTTTTGCTTCGACAGCAACATCTGCGATGGCTTTCTTTAATGCAGAATAGAACCCTTCATCACCTGTCAACCGATGCCAAAAATCCTGACCGATAAACAGGGAATAATCGTATTTATCTCTTAGGCTTTTATAGTGGTTGCTCTCCTGCCCTGGCTCCCCATACAAAATACCCACCACAAGATCATATTGTTGTACGGGTAAGTTATTGGTTTTTCCTAAATTCTTAGCTTGCCTGAAATGATTATGGATAGTTTCAACATCGTCTTTGTTAATTGTGTTAGGGCCAAGCTTAGCTTGGCAGTATTTTTTTCTACCATCCAACGCGTCAATAAATTCAATATCAATTCCTTGGACTAACGAACCATACGAATTCAAAACCCCAGAAATAAACATCTGCATATTTTGCCCAAAAGAAGTCGTAATTGAAGAACCTAATACCCCCTAGGGTAAAGAAGTGCTTTAGCTACGGATTTCGGCGAGAGTTCCCCTGTTAAAAACGCCGCAATGTAGGGGACTAGGAATGGATTAATATCAAATTCGCTGGGATTTGCTAATTTCAACGTGTTTTTATATGGTTGGGAATAATTACTTCCCTAAACCACATCTTCACTTTGTCTAATATGGCTTGTTTTTCTTGCTCGGTCATAATTAATCTTGCGGTTGTTTAAGTTAAGGTGATTTTGGCATGAAAATAGCCGAACACAAATTCACAGACTCCAATAAAATAACCTATACAACAACATTACACATGGTTATTTATGAAAGCCTTTTATTCCTTATCTGAAGTTGCCGATATGCTCGGAACCACTAAAGAAACGTTAAGACGTTGGGACAAATCGGGCAAGCTGACTCCGGTAAGACACCCCATCAACAATTACCGTGTCTATAAATCCCGTGACTTGGAACAATTTGAAAAAATTGGTTTCCTGTTCAACGCATCGGATGAACAGACAATAGAACCTCCTTTAAGAAAATACAACGCCATCGAATTGTTTGCAGGCGCGGGAGGACTCGCGCTTGGCTTAGAAAAAGCAGGGTTATCGAACCTGCTCCTTTCGGAAATTGATAAAAACGCCTGTGCGACGTTGAGGTTAAACCGCCCCGAATGGCAAGTGCTTGAAGGCGATGTCGCGGCAATTGATTTTACGCCTTATGCGGGTAAAGTGGATGTGCTGACGGGGGGCTTTCCTTGCCAAGCCTTTTCCTTTGCCGGCAAACGCTTGGGGTTTGAAGACGCCAGAGGCACGTTGTTTTTTGAATTCGCCAGAGCCGTAAAAGAAATCCAGCCGCTCATTTGTATCGCCGAAAATGTCAGGGGACTGTTGCAACATCAAGATGGCAAAACCATTGAAGGGATGATTTCCGTGCTGGATGAACTCGGTTACAACATTGTTCCGCCACGTCTATTAAAGGCGATTTTTTATCGGGTACCACAAAAACGGGAACGGGTGTTTATTGTTGGCTTGAAAAAAGGCGCGGGGCTTAATTTTGAATGGCCTGTGGAGAGCAAAGACATTTTTACCCTGAGGGATGCCTTAAAAAAAGGCCGGCTTTTTGCAACGGACGTGCCATTGTCGCCTGGGCAAGCCTATCCAAAAGACAAGCGGGAAATCATGGCCCTGATCCCACCTGGCGGGTATTGGCGTGATTTACCGATGGAACTGCAAAAATCTTATATGAAAGGCTCTTTCCATTTGAGCGGCGGGAAAACGGGGATGGCGAGGCGTATTTCTTGGGATGAACCGTGTTTGACACTGACCTGCGCCCCTGCCCAAAAACAGACAGAAAGATGCCATCCCGAAGAAACCCGGCCTTTTACCGTAAGGGAATACGCCAGAATCCAAACCTTTACCGACGATTGGGAGTTCGCAGGCTCCCTGACTTCCCAGTATGCACAAATAGGCAATGCCGTCCCCGTGAATCTTGCTGAGGCGATGGGTAGGGCGATTGTTCGGACGCTGAACGGTTATTACAACCAACAGCTCGAAGAAAAAGTAATAATGGCTTGTTGCGATGCTACCCTTCAGCACCAAAACATTTAGGATAATCAATACAAACCTCACACGAAGGCGCACGGCAGATGTAAATGCCTTCCTCCTCGCAAAGTTGTTTGTACAAGAACTTTTTCCACTTCATGTTTTTGTCATTTTTGGCGGCGAGTTCGGGGAAATTGTAGTGCAACATCGCACTGAGCTGCGAGCGCGACCACAGCCCCAGGTCTTGCCAGAGATGGTCGTTGCCCAAACAGCCGGCGACGATGATGGCTATCATCCAATCGGTTTCTGGCGTTTCCAGTTTGCTGTAGCGTTTGAGCAGGTTCACCAAATCGTCTTTTTCCAGCATCCGGCTAAAATCCAATACGCTGCCCGATGGGGCTTGTTCTGGAAGCTGGACGCCGGGGAAAAAATGGTAGCTTAAAACTTTAAACTGCCCGCTCTCCAACCCCAGGTAATCGGGCAACATGCCCTGCCCGTCACACCAACTGGCTAGTATGCAAGCCAGCCATTCATGATTGGGAGTAACCCTAGTTTCGGGTTTTAACCAGGCATAGAGCTGTTCCCGGTTATCCTGGAGTCGGAGGACGGCGGACATGGTTAATATTCGACCAGTATGTCTTCGTCCCTGACGATCATTTGGCAAGCCAAACGCCAAGGTGGCGGCAAGTCATCGACGATCACTTGCTCCAGTTCTTCCTTGCCCATTTTGCCGCATTGCCTTAACACGGCTTTTTCTTTTTCCGTCAATGTACCGCCCATGCGTTCGAGTTTTTTATCGACACTGCTCACTTTAACCAAGCAAGTGCCGCATTCGCCATCTTCGCATTCAAAATTGATGGGGATTTTGTTCTCACGGGCCAGTTTTAACAGCGTTTGGGTGTGGCTGCCCGCGACCGCATAGACAGTTTTGTCGCGGTATTCAGGGTTTGAAAAGGTGACTAATGCCATGATTTGCTCCTAAGTGTGTGTTTTATTAAACCGGCCTGACTTTAATGATACCGCCCAGCACCTGCGCTTGGCACGCCAGACGGTTATGTTTGCCCGCCATGTTTTCACGCAGGACTTTGTCTTCCAGCACGGATGGCTCGGTCAAGTTGCTCCAACCTTCAGTCACCTTCATGATGCACGTGCCGCAATCGCCTTCACGGCAACCATAGGTGATGCCTGAGCCGACTTTTTCGGAAATTTCGATGATCCGCGTTCCGGCGGGTGCGGTTACGGTGACGTTGATGTCTTCAAAGGTGATCGTTGCTTTCGCCATGAGTTAAACTCCTATTGGGGGGGGGTTATTAAAATTATTTCTGGTATGCCGGTTTGAAAGCTGGCAAAGCAGATGTAGGATACGCTGTACCCTCTGGGGCATAAATGCGCATCCTTTTCAAACTCTTCGATATTCAAGTTTGAAATGCTACGCGCTTCCTACCCTAGATTTTATGTGCTTATATCCAATTACGCCAAATCTGCCATATCTATCACTTTGGATGGTCTTATACCCATTAAGTCCAATGCAATATCATGACCGAATTGCCAACAGAGCTGGATTTCTTCTTCTGTCGGTATTAGCTTGATGCGTATGCCAGGAATCGGCACACGCAACTTGAGACCACGCAAGCGGTCTTCAACCATTTTCACGCCCTCCCCCGTCCAGCCATAAGAACCGAACACGCCACCCAGTTTGGATTTAAGATTGACGACGGCCAATGACGACAGCAAATCCCACACGGGTTTGACCGCATCGCCGTTGATGGTGGGGGTGCCGAACATAATGCCGTCCGCGCCTTCAATTAGATCGACAAACGGGGCGATTTCGCTGCCTTCCAGGTCATACAGGGAAACGCGCACATGTTCCACCGCCATCGCGCCTTCATAGATGGCTTCCGCCATCCGCCGCGTGTTGCCGTAGGAACTGATATAAAAAATCAGCAGGGTTTTTTCGCCGGCACTGATTTCGCTTTGTAAGGCGGAACTTGATAATTCCCGATAACGCTGTACATAGCGTTGCGGTTGGTCACGCAATAACGGGCCATGCGCCGGCAAGATTTTTTGCACCGGCAGCAACGGCTCGACCAAATCCAAGGCCCGGTTCACATATTCTTTAAACGGCCGCATGATGTGGGCGTAGTAATATTCAAACGAGAAACGGAAATCGCCGACTTCGTCGTTGAACAAACGGCTGTCGCAAAAATGGCAGCCAAACACATCGCCGGAAAAGAGTATCTTTTCTTCCGGCAAATAAGTGCATTGGGTATCCGGCCAATGTAAATACGGGGTATGCAGAAACTCCAGACTGCGGTCGCCCAAGGAGACTTGGTCGCCTGTCATGACCGGCGTATAAGCAAATTCATCCTGTTTTAACAAAGCCTTGAGCATGGATTGCGCTTTCTGGGAAATATAGACGCAGGCTTGCGGCGCACGGCGCATCAGCTCCGGTAACGCGCCGGTATGGTCAGGTTCCAGATGGTTCAAGACGATGACTTTAATCTCGTCATAACGGGCGACCGACTCCAAACGGGTAAAAAAATCATTGGCATAGGCTTCCTTGACCGTGTCAACCACAGCCACGCCTTCACTGCCCCTGACGACATAAGCGTTGTACGTCGTACCGTTAGCCGTTTTTAAAATGATGTCAAAGGTGCGTAAATTCGGGTCTAAAGCACCGACCCAATGCACCCGCTCCGATAAGGCAACAGCTTGCGGTATGCCATTAAGATTTAATACCGGCGGCTTACTCATGGCTGCAACTTGCTTGGGCAAGTGTTCTGGGACACGTTTCCAAATCTGTAGCCGCTTCGGTTTTAGCCAAACCTATCCAAGCATCCACTTTTTGTTGGTCAAAACCAGCCATCAAACTATCGCCAACCTGCATTAACGGACGACGGATTAACAATGGCTCCGCCAGCATCAACACCAAGGCTTCTTGTTCACCAAGCTTATCTGGCCCAACTTCACCGTATTTAATCGCCGGTGCGCTGTAATTAAACCAATCGCGTACCGGCAGACCGCCAAAAAATGCCCGTAAACGCCCGGCATCCCAGCTTTCGGTCAATAAATTCCTGGCTTCAACCTGATGGCCCGCCGCCACTAACAATTGTTTTTGCCGGGTGTTGTTTATGCAGCCGGGTTTTTCGTAAAAATAAACCGTAGCCATCAGGATGTCCTCAATTAATGGGACTGTAACTCAGCCATCGCTTCCGCCATGCGTTCCGGCGGAATGCCTGTCAGCGAGCCAGGCGGGTTGACCGCTTCGCCCAAAGAATTCAAAATCGCGCCCTCAATCGGGCAGATGCTCGCGCATTGGAACACCGGATAATCACCTTCGCATTCGGTGCATTTATTCGGGTTGACCTTAAAATGCGGTTTGGCTTCGTAAATCGCCTTACTTGGACAAACCGGCTCGCAAGCAAAACAATTCACGCAAGTCTCAATAATTTTTACTGCCATGACAAACTCCTGGAAGCTAGGATGTGGTTCACCGATTAACTGTAGCGGCATGTTGGGCCGTCACATCATGGCGGCCCAACTTACCCCCTACACCCAACCACACTACACAAAACAACAACTTATTTATGCACTCGCCCTAATCGCTTCTACTTTGTCGTCCAACTTGCCGGCCGCCGCCATTTCCTTGTAAACCGCCAAGACCGCGTCTTCAATCGGCTCCATCGCATGTTCACCGTTCGGCATAATGCCCGCCGCTTCCAGCATGTCCCACGGCTCGTAGCCGACTTTGGAACACAACACCGCTTCACAACCCGCCAAAGCACGGACGGTTTGTTGCAGGACACTTTCGCCATCGCCGCAAGTGCTGTCGCCGCCACAATATTGGTCGGCTTTGCGGTGGCTGATAAAGCGCACACCATCCGGCGAAGCTTCGTAAATCAAGAACTCTTTGGCGTGACCGAAATGGACGTTGATCAATCCCTGTCCGGCGGTAGCCACCGCCATCAGCACGGGACGTGTTGATAATTTAGGCTCAGCTTTAAACTGCTCAACTTTGGCGGCCTTTTCCAAGCGTTTGCTGTCCATTTCTTCCTGGATCGCCTGATGGATGACTTTGCGTTTTTCCATCGCCGCCGAATAGTCGATGTCCATTTCTTCGATTTTATCAATCGTAAATTCATCGCCGCGATCTTCACCGAGCAAGCCCACCGCATCGGCACGGCACTGGCGGCAATGGCGCATCATGTTCATGTCGCCGGAACAGCTATCTTGCAGGTCTTGCAATTCATCGGGAGTCGGCCCGCGTTGGCCCATCACACCGTAGAACGTACCGTGTTCAGCTTCGGCAATCAGCGGCATAACATTATGCAAAAACGCGCCTTTGGATTTGACGACACGGCTGACTTCCGCCAAATGCTGGTCGTTGACACCCGGAATCATCACCGAATTGACCTTGACCAGTATGCCTTTGGCAATCAGCATCTCCAAACCTTTTTGTTGCTGGTCGATCAGAATCTTCGCGGCTTTTTTGCCCTTGATGCGCTTATTGTTCCAGAAAATCCACGGATAAATCTTCGCGCCGATTTCAGGGTCCACGCAGTTGATGGTGATGGTGACATGGTCGATATTGTGTTTCGACAACTCTTCCACGGCATCCGGCAAAGCCAGGCCATTAGTCGATACGCACAATTTAATGTCCGGTGCTTCTTCGCTCAAACGGCGGAAAGTTTCAAACGTGCGTTCGGGATTGGCTAATGGATCGCCAGGCCCTGCAATACCCAACACCGTCATTTGCGGAATCGTCGCCGCCACGGCCATCGTTTTCTTGACGGCTTGATCCGGGGTCAACAATTCCGAGACCACGCCAGGGCGTGATTCGTTAGCGCAATCGTATTTCCGGTTGCAGTAATGGCATTGGATGTTACAAGCCGGCGCCACCGCAACGTGCATACGCGCAAAATAATGATGTGCGTCTTCGGAGTAACACGGATGGTTCTGGACTTTTTCCCGGATCGAATCGGGCAGCGTGTCCATTTGGTTGTCGGTGGTACCGCAAGAGCTGGCAGAGCAGCCGCCTTTTGCCGCAGGGGCTTCATTTAATACGGGTAATTGCATGGTGATGGCCTCGTTAGTGACATTTTCAAGAGATAATGCACAGGCCGTGCCAAGGGATATTTTAAAATTATCTTATTGATTTAATTGAAAATAATTTTTCGTGACAGAGTGCTTTGTTACAAAAGTTACAGCTAAGGATTTTGGTTTTGTTGTGAACCCCACAAGTTTGATGGCAAACATCCTATAATCGAACGAAATTAACAGTAACCCTGTAAGCCGGAATAAGCCTATTCGAGCGGTAAGCGGGAATAGGTGTTTCCGGTCTACCATGATTTTTAGGCCAAACTCTTGCTGGCAATCTCATAAACATCTTTAGAAATTGCTTCGGTGGACATGATGCGCTCCAGTTGCGCGGTCATCAGGGCTTGGCGGCCCGTGTCGTAGTGTCGCCATGAGGTCAACGCGCTGATCATGCGGGAGGCGACTTGCGGATTCAGCGTATTAAGGGCGATGATCTGGTCGGCGAGGAATTGGTAGCCTTGGCCGTTGGCGGCGTGGAAATGCAAGGGGTTGGTTTGGCTGAACGCGCCGATCAAGGCCCGCACCCGGTTGGGTGTGCCCAGGTCAAACGCCGGATGATTCATCAGGGCTTGCACGGTGGCGAAAGTGTCCGGCGTGGGGCTGGAGGCTTGCAGGGCGAACCATTTGTCGATGACCAAAGCTTCGTGTTGCCATTGTTGGTAAAAATCGGCGAGGCATTGCCGTCTGGCATAGTGCGGGTTGTTGACCATGACGCTTAAGGCCGCCATTTGGTCGGTCATGTTTTTGGCGGTCTTAAATTGTTGGTGCGCCCAGTTTTTAATTGCCGGATCATCCAAGCTGCACAGGTAATTCAAGCAAGTGTTTTTGATGCGGCGGCGGCCTATCGCACCGGCATCAAACTTGCCGGATTCATCACAATGATTATTCAAGTACACCGTTTGCAAGGCATTTTGCAAATTTTCGGCCAGTGTGAGTTTGACGAACTCACGCGCTTTGTGGATGGCGACCACGTCGATGACTTCCATTTGTTCCGCCAGATAGGTTTCCGACGGCAAGCTCAGTAACAGCGAGAAGTAGGATAAATCTTCCCACGGCCGGGCTAGGACTTGCCTAAAGGCTTCGATGATGATCGGGGCCAGGCGTAATTCGCGGTTGTTTTGGACATCGGCAATCAGGCCGCTGATGACTTGCCCGACCAATTGCTGGCCTGCTTCCCAACGGTTGAAGGTGTCGCTGTCATGGCTTAACAAAAATGCCAGCTCTTCCAGACTTCGCTCCATGACCAATTTCACGGGGGCAGAAAAACCGCGTAACACCGAAATGGCAGGATTAGCGGTTAGGCCCGTGAAGACAAAATCTTGCTCGGCTTCGGTCAATTCTAAAATCACTTCATCGGCAGACGCACCGCCGTCTAATTGGCAAGGCGCGATGGAGCCATCGGGATAAATCAGCCCCACTTTAACCGGGATATGCAGCGGTTCTTTCACGGTTTGGCCTGGCGTGGGCGGGCAATGTTGTTTGATGCTCAGCGTCAAAGTTTGCGCGGCGGCGTTGTAAGCATGGCTGACCGTCAACACGGGCGTTCCGGCTTGGCTGTACCAGCGGCGGAACTGGCTTAAATCGACAGTGTTCGCGGCTTCCATCGCCTTGACAAAATCTTCGCAAGTCACGGCTTGTCCGTCATGGCGGGCAAAATACAAGTCACTGCCTTTGCGGAAACCTTCCGCACCCAGCAAAGTGTGGATCATGCGCACGACTTCCGCGCCTTTTTCGTACACGGTCAAGGTGTAGAAATTATTGATTTCGATGTAGGCATCGGGACGGATAGGATGCGCCAAAGGGCCGGCGTCTTCGGCAAACTGGCGGGTGCGGAGCATATTGACATCTTCAATGCGTTTGACGGCTTTGGAGGTGCGGTCGCCGGTGAACTCTTGGTCGCGGAACACCGTGAAGCCTTCTTTCAAACTGAGCTGGAACCAGTCACGGCAGGTGATGCGGTTGCCGGTCCAGTTGTGGAAATATTCGTGGGCAATCACGCCTTCGATATGTTCATAATCGGAATCGGTGGCGGTGTCGGGGCGGGCCAACACAAACTTGGTGTTGAACACGTTCAAGCCTTTGTTTTCCATCGCGCCCATATTGAAATGGCTGACGGCGACGATCATGTACAAATCTAAATCGTATTCACAGCCGTAAACTTGTTCGTCCCAACGCATGGCGTTTTTCAGCGACTGCATGGCATGGGCGCATTTGTCCAGATCATGCGGCTCGACAAAAATCTGCAAGCTAATGCCGCGGCCCGATTGGGTAATGAAGTGGTCTTCCAAACATTCCAATTGCCCCGCCACCAACGCGAACAAGTAGCAAGGTTTGCTGAACGGGTCTTCCCACGTCACCGAATGTTGGTTGTTGGGCAAATCGCTGTGGGCGATTTTGTTGCCGTTGGACAGCAGTACCGGATAACGAATTTTGTCCGCCACCAATGTGGTGGTGAATTTCGCCATCACATCGGGACGGTCAAGAAAATAGGTGATTTTGCGGAAACCTTCGGCTTCACATTGTGTGCATAACATGCCGTTGGACAGGTACAAGCCTTCCAAGGCGGTGTTGGTTTTCGGGTTGATGGTGTTGTCTATGGTCAACGTGAACGGCTGTTGCTGCGGCACGTTGAAAATCGTCAAAGTATCTTGCGTTTGCAGATAATCGCCCTCCCCCAATTCCGCGTCGTCATTCAAGACCACACGCTGCAAGCCGAGGTTTTCACCCGCCAGCACCAAAGCCGTTTCAATAGAGGCGCTCGCCGGATTACGGCTTAAGCTAAGGCGCGAAGTGACGTGGGTCAGTTCTTCATTCAGGACAAAATTTAACGCGACGCTGTGAATAAGATATTCAGGGACCGTGTAATCTTTTAAATAGGTGGTTTGGGGGCTTGCGTCGCGCATTAATGATACCTGCTATGTTTCTTGGGGCCAGCGGAAGAAGGTTGTTGGGTTTTTTTCAGGGCGGACAGGGCGAGCAACAGCCAAGCGACTAGGAAACAAACCCCGCCAAACGGCGTCATCATGCCCAAGGCTTTTTCATCCAGCACCGCCAATAGATACAAGCTACCCGAAAAAATCAAAATGCCAACAAACATCAGCCAACCAGACCAAACTAATAATGTTGATACCGGATTTTGTTGACGCAAAAGGCCGATGGCGAGTAAACCCAAGGCATGCCACATTTGGTAATTTACGCCGGTTTGATAAACGGCCAGCAGTTCGGGGCTGATGAGGGTTTTTAAGCCGTGTGCGCCGAAGGCACCGCAAGCGACACCGAGGAACGCGCAAGTTGCGCCAAGAAACAAGAAAACTGAAGGCATTATTTTTCCTTTAAACGGGGCATGAGCTGAACGAGATTGCACGGGCGGGTGCGGTGGTCGAGCTGCTCTTTAATCAGGTTTTCCCATGCCGTTTTGCAGGCGCTTGAGGAACCGGGCAAGCAAAAGATATAAGTACCGTTGGCAACGCCCGCAATTGCACGGGATTGGATGGTGGAGGTTTTAATCTCCTGATACGAGAGCATCCTGAAGGTTTCGCCGAAACCGTCCAAGACTTTATCCAACAAGGGCAACACCGCTTCGGGTGTGCCATCGCGGCCCGTCACCCCCGTACCGCCGGTGCTGATGATGACGTTGACCGCATCATCAATAAACCAATTGGAAATGGCGGCGCGGATTTGGTAGATATTGTCCGGCACGATCTTTTTTTCGATGATGCTGTGGCCTGCTTGTGCCGCCAGCTCGACCAAGGTTTTGCCGGACACGTCATCGGCTTCGGTACGGGTATCGGAAATGACCAGAATGGCGAGATTGAGGGGGATGAAACTTTTTTCTGGGGGCATGTGAGTAAATAAAAGGGAGTCTGGTTTCTGTGTGGCTAACAGGTAGCCCGTTCCGCTATCGCTACAGACGGGCTACATCTACTTGCCAATAATACGCTTACTGTAACACAACAAAAAACCCTTCCTGCCCACGTTGGATATTTATCAGCAACGCCCCACCCGGATTGACCACTTGTTTCAGCTCATCCAGATTACGGATGCGGTAGCGGTTAGCTGAAACTATCACGTCTCCAGGACGCAAACCTATCCGCCAGACTTCGGAAGCCGTGTCGATTTTTTCAATCAACACGCCTTCTATTTGGTTCCTATCGGTGGAGCTTAATATCGTACCACGCAATTTACGGTGCAGTTTTTCACCCGCCAATTGCGGATGCTCCGGTTTGCCTATCGTCGCCGTGGTACGTTTTTTATCATTGCCGTGAAAATACTCAATATCGACATTATCGCCGATTTGCATCAAGCCGATGATATTACGGATGTCGTGGCTGTCTTTAACAGAATGTCCATTGGCAGTGACGATAATATCACCTGGCTCCAAACCGGCTTTTTCGGCAGGCGAGTTGCTTTCAATACGGCTGATTACCGCTCCATGTTTGTTTTTCAGGCTAAACGCATTGACCAGTTCCGGTGTCAAATCCTGTGTTGTCACACCCAACAAACCACGCCGCACTTCGCCGTGCTTGACCAAAGATTCTTTGATCGACATCACCATATTGGCAGGAATCGCAAAACCGATACCGACATTGCCGCCCGTAGGGGCAAGGATAGCGGTGTTCATGCCGACGAATTCGCCACGCAAGTTGACCAGTGCGCCTCCAGAATTGCCTGGGTTAATCGAGGCGTCAGTCTGGATAAAATCTTCATAACCTTCAATACCCAAACCGGAACGCCCTAACGCGCTGATAATGCCGGAGGTGACGGTCTGCCCCAAACCAAACGGATTGCCGATGGCGACCACAAAATCACCGACCTTGAGCTGGCTGGAATCGGCAATCGCCAATTGCGTCAAATGATCGGCAGAAATGCGGATAATCGCCACATCGGCTTCGGGATCAGTGCCGACCAATTCGGCGTTCAATTGCCGTCCATCGTTGAGCGTGACAGTGATTTTGTCGGCCTTATCGATCACATGGTTATTGGTCAGCACCAATCCTTGGCTACTGTCGATAATCACACCCGAGCCTAGGCTGTTTTTCTGCTGCTGGCGGCGCGGTTGGTTGGGCAGATTGTAAAAATGCCGGAAGAACGGATCTTGCAATAGGGGGTTGTCGCTGATTTCGATATTCGTTGATGTGGAAATGTTCACCACCGCCGGCATACTGCGTTCCAGCATGGGCGCCAGTGATGGCAGGGCCTGGCCTTCGGCATACAACGGCAAGGCCGAATGGCCCGCTGAAGACAAACCCAGGTAAAGGGGTAGCATGGCTAATAATAACAATCGTGATTTCATACAGTTAACGTCCCAAGTGTGTCGGATAATTAAACAAGCCTGATAGACAATATAGGTTCAAAAATGTTTAATACAAGAGCGGTGCTAAACTGGCCTTTTAACTTAACACATAAAAGACCCGGCAGGTTTTAAAACCAACCGGGTTTTTTTATAGGCCCCATACGGCAAGCATAGTAATCGTTTCATCAGCGCTTGCACAAAAGCTGTGCAAATCCTCACTCAAATCATTTCGGCAAGCACTGATGAAACGATTAATAACTTATTGAATGGGACACACATACAAAGCCAAACGAAAATCTGTTGGTAATTTCTTTAGCCATACTCATAATATTGTTATCGCCGTTTTGAATCCGAAATGGCAGCAACCTAACAATACCTTGAGGCAATAGACATGACCACCGTAGCAGACCCCATTATTGGTAGTTGGTACAAAGACCTGGAAAACAATCTTAAATTTAAGGTCGTCACTATCGAAGACACTGACGACTCCATTGAAGTGCAATATCTTAACGGCGACATAGGCGAATATGATCACGAAAGCTGGTATAACTCAACCTTTGATTACATCGAAGACCCGGAAGACTGGAGCGCACCGTTCGACGATATCGAAACCGACGACCTGGGCTATTCGGACACGGATGAACACAGGCCCAACCCCGAAGACATGGACATTGACGACTATCTGGATTAATGGGGAAACGCTCAGATGAAAATGCTTCCACAGGAATTCCTGGACTGGCAATCGAAAAGCATCACCTTGTTGGCGATGTCCGGTGCAGGTAAAACCACGCTAGCCAACAAACTGCCGAAAGCCAAATGGTTCCATTATTCCGGCGATTACCGGATCGGCACCAAATATCTGGAAGAACCGATACTCGACAATATCAAACGCCATGCCATGAGCGTACCGTTTTTGCGCGAATTGCTGCTGTCCGATTCCATTTATATGAACAGCAAAATCACTGTCGACAATCTGGCGGCGGTGTCGAGTTTCCTCGGCAAACTGGGCGACCCGGAATTGGGCGGCTTGTCTTTGGCGGAATTCAAACGCCGCCAAAAACTGCATCATAAAGCAGAAATCTCTGCCATGAACGATGTGCCGGAGTTTATCCACAAAGCCGAAGATATTTACGGCTACAAGCATTTCATCAATGATGCCGGCGGCAGCGTTTGTGAATTGGACAGCCCCGAAGTATTGGAAACGCTGGCGAAACATACCTTGATAATCTATATCAAAATCCCGCCCAGCCTGGAGCAAACCATCATTGAACGCGCTAAAACCGACCCGAAACCACTTTACTACCGTGAGGCTTTTTTGGACGAAAAACTGGCTGAGTTCTTGGCGTTGAGACATTATCCAAGCACGAATGAAATGCCGCCTGACGAATTTGTTTCTTGGGTGTTCCCCGAATTGTTTAAATCCAGGTTGCCGCGTTATGAAGCCATCGCGGAAAACTATGGCTATACCGTCGATGCCAACGATGTCAACACGGTCAAAACCGAAGACGATTTTATCCGGCTGGTTGCCGACGCGATTGCCGGACAACAGTAAGAAAAAACGAGTACCGCTGATATGCCCCTAGTTGCCCACACTGATCTACCCACTTTTCAACGGCTACGCGAAGAAGGCGAAGAAATCGTTGATGCCGAACGCGCCAAACATCAAGACATACGCGAGATGCACATCGGCTTGCTCAATATGATGCCGGATTCTGCCCTGGAAGCAACGGAGCGGCAATTCTTCCGTTTAGTAGGCGCTTGTAACCAGATCGTGCAATTCCATATCCACCCGTTCACGATTGAAGGTTTGAAACGTAGCCCGGAAGCCCAGGCCCATATCGACAAATACTACGAGTCTTTTGAGAAAATCAAGCAAGATGGCTTGGACGCACTGATTATCAGCGGTGCCAATGTCACGCGGGCGAGTTTGCCGGAAGAGGATTTTTGGCTCCCTTTGACTGAAGTGTTTTCATGGGCGCGGGAAAATGTCGCCTCGGTGCTGTGTTCGTGCCTGGCTACCCATGCCGTCATCGAATACCGCTACGGCATAGCCCGGACCCGCCTGCCTGCCAAACGTTGGGGCGTATTTGCACACAAAGTGATTGACCGCAACCATCCTTTGGTTGCCGAAATCAACACCCGCTTTGACGTGCCGCATTCGCGTTTCAATGAGATTTTTCAATCCGATATGGAAGCCAAAGGGCTTAAGGTATTGGCGGCAAGCGCGAAAGCCGGGGTGCATTTGGCGGTCAGCGAAGACGGTTTCCGCACCGTGTTTTTTCAGGGGCATCCCGAATACGACGACATCAGCCTGTTAAAAGAATACAAACGTGAAGTGATGCGCTTTTACCGTGGTGAACTTGACGACTATCCACCGTTTCCGGAAAATTATTTCAACAAAGTGGTACGCGCCATTCTTGGCGAATACGAACAACATGTCCGTACCGTCCGGCAAACCGACCAAACCCTACAAAAGTTTCCTGAACATCTGGTGCTTGAGCATTTAGACAATACCTGGCGGGATACGGCAAAAGCCGTGTTCAATAACTGGCTGGGGAAAATCTACCAACTGACCGACCAGGACCGCCGCTTGCCGTTCATGGAAGGGGTTGATCCTGATAATCCGCTGGGCTTTTAAAACACGTTCTAAGATTGGGTTTACTGTTACACCAGAAACATCCGTTCTTGCTAACGCCCGAACGGATTCATCCCGGCCTACCGGATCAATGGTCGCAACCCGCACCATGAATATGACCATGCGCCATTTCTTCATGCGAGGCAGGACGCATTTCCATCACCTCGACATCAAACGTCAACGCCAAGCCCGCCAACGGATGGTTGCCGTCTATGGTAATCTCATCGCCCTCAACACTCACCACCGTGACTACACTAGGGCCGTCGCTGACATCGGCGTGAAACTGCATACCGACTTCAATCTCGTCAATCCCTTCAAACATCGCCCGTGAAATGACTTGGACGCGATCCTCCATAAATTCACCGTAAGCATTCTCGGCATCAATACGGACATTGAATTTTTCGCCCACCGCTTTGCCATGCAAAGCTTGCTCAAGGCCGGAAATAATATTGCCACCACCGTGTAAATAAACTAACGGTTCACCGCCCGCCGAACTGTCAATGACTTCGCCCTCATCATTGGTCAAGGTATAGTGGATGGAAACAGCCATATTGTCAGCAACTTGCATGATAAAACCTACTTTGGTCATTAAAAAGCGGCATATCATATAGATTTGTAACGCTTTTGTCTGAAAAAACTACACTCACCGCTGACAATTCCGGCAGAACACCGTAGTACGGTTCCCCAGCCTTACTTCAACCAGCGTCTGCCCACACGCCACACAGGGCAAACCGACGCGTCCATACACCCTAAGTTGTTGTTTAAAATAGCCAGGTTTACCATCTTCATTAACAAAATTGCGCAAAGTTGTACCGCCCTGCCCTATCGCGTCTTGCAACACCCGCCTGATACACCCGGCCAATTTTTCATACCGCGACAAAGCAATGGCTCCTGCCCTGCGCGTTGGCAAAATGCCCGCCATAAACAAGGCTTCATTGGCATAAATGTTACCGACACCGACAACGATATGGCTGTCCATGATGAATGATTTCACCGGCACTTTACGCTGTCTGGATTTGTGATGGAGCAACTCGCCGGTGAAATCCGCCAACAAGGGTTCAGGTCCCAAACTTTTCAACAACGGATGCTCTTCTGTTGGTTTATCCGTCCACAGCATCGCCCCAAAGCGGCGTGGATCGTTAAAGCGCAATACGCAAGCATCGCCAAACACCAGATCAATATGGTCGTGTTTGCCAGAATTCTGCGCCGATGTCACGATACGCAAGCTGCCCGACATGCCCAAATGCACCAACAACGTCCCTGCCCTTGTATTTAACAGCAAATATTTGCCGCGCCTAGTCACCGACTCAACCGTCAATCCGGTCAATATTACAGAAAGATTATCCGGCACAGGCCAACGCAATCTTGCGTCACGCACTTGCACCTGGGTGATGGTTTGGCCTTGGATATGCGGCGCAATGCCACGGCAGGTGGTTTCAACTTCGGGAAGTTCGGGCATGGTCAGGGTGGCATCTTACTTTCTGTTGTCAAGTATTTGAATTGGTTTTACTTTCCAATACAAAAACTGGAAAAAATCCTTCCTAATAAATCATCGGAAGTAAATTCCCCTGTTATTTCCGCCAAACTTTGTTGGGCTATCCGTAAATCCTCAGCGGCCAGTTCACCGGCTTGGTTGATTTGCAATTGGTTTAAGGCGGTTTCGACGGCTTCGTGGGCGTGGGCCAAAGCTTCTAGGTGGCGGCGGCGGGCGATGAAAACATTGTCGGTGGCTTCGTTGAAGCCCACGCTGTCTTTAAGATGGTGTAACAACAAATCCATGCCCGCCCACGTTTTGATGGACAAGTGGATCGTGCAGCCTTGATCAGTTTGGCGCAGGGCAGGAGGAAGATTTAACAAGTCAATTTTGTTGTAGACGCGGGTGACGTCAGACTGTTGGGGCAGGGTGGCCAACAGGCTTTCATCAGGGTCGTTTGCATCTATCAACAGCAGGATTTTATCCGCTTTGTGGATTTCTTCACGGGCGCGGCGGATGCCTTCTTGTTCGACGGGATTGTCACTGTCACGCAGTCCGGCAGTGTCGATGATATGCAAGGGCATTCCGTCCAGTTGGATACGTTCGCGCAACACGTCACGGGTGGTGCCGGCTATGTCGGTGACGATGGCGGCCTCATGTCCGGCTAGGGCATTGAGCAAACTGGATTTTCCGGCATTGGGTTTGCCTGCCAAGACGATGGTCATGCCATCGCGTAGCAAACGGCCTTGGCGGGCGGTTTTTTGGATCCGGGCAATACGCTCCAGTAATTCGACCAGGCGTTTTTCAACGACCCCATCACTCAAAAAGTCGATTTCTTCATCGACAAAGTCTATCGCCGCTTCGACATAAATCCGCAATTCCGTAAGTTCTTCAACCAGTTCCTTAATCTGTGCAGAAAATACGCCTTGCATGGATTTTTGCGCCGAACGCACCGATTGTTCGGTGCTGCTGGCAATCAAATCGGCAACGGCTTCGGCTTGCGCCAGATCGAGTTTGTTGTTTAAAAACGCGCGTTCAGTGAATTCACCGGGCCTTGCCAATCGTGCACCTAGTGCGAGGACGCGCCGCAACAGCATGTCCAACACGACTGCACCGCCGTGGCCTTGTAATTCGAGGATGTCTTCGCCGGTATAAGAGGCAGGGGCGGGAAAATATAGACTGATGCCGGAATCGATAATCTCACCACCGGCATCCTGGAAGGCGCAGTAAGTGGCGTAGCGCGGAACGGGGATTTTGCCAAACAACTGTTTGGCGATGTCGGGAGCGGTTTTGCCTGAGATGCGGATAATGCCGACACCGCCATTGCCTGGCGGTGTCGCAATGGCGGCTATGGTGTCGGAGTTATCAATGCCCAATATGAACAGTGCCTTCCGCATTGATTTGTTTGGTGATATACCATTGCTGAATAATCGACAAGGTATTATTGACCACCCAGTACAAAACTAATCCGGCCGGGAAAAACAGGAAGAAAACCGTGAAAACCAACGGGAACATCTTCATGACCTTGGCTTGGATAGGATCTATCGGCACTGGATTCAGGCTTTGCTGGATTTTCATCGTGACGCCCATGATAATCGGCAAGATATAGAACGGGTCTTCAACTGACAAATCCTGTATCCATAACATGAACGGGGTTTGACGGAATTCAACCGTTTCACTCAACACCCAATATAAACACATAAAAACCGGTATTTGCACCAAAACGGGAAAACAGCCGCCCAGAGGGTTGGCTTTTTCCTTTTTGTACAAGGCCATCATTTCAGTATTGAAGCGTTGGCGGTCATCTTTAAATCGTTCTTGCAATTCTTTCAGGCGCGGTTGGATTTTGCGCATTTTTGCCATCGATTTAAAACTGGCTTGCGATAGCGGAAAGAACAACAATTTGATGCACAAAGTCACGCCGATAATCGCCAATCCCCAATTGCCCGTTAGGTTGTGGATTTGGTTCAATAACCAGTAAATAGGTTTACCAATGAATGTCAAAACGCTGTAATCAACCGTCAATTCCAATCCCTTGGCGACTTTTTCCATGACAGGCTGTACTTTCGGGCCAGCAAAAAGTTGGGAATTGAAATCAGCGGAGGTGTTGCCTTCCACTGTCACCATAGGCGAGTACGAACCAATCACATAGGTTTCATTTTGAAGCTTTTTGGTATAAAAATGGTTTTCTTGGTCTGCCGGTGGAATCCATGCGGAGGCAAAATAGTGTTGGATCATCGCTGACCAGCCACCTTTAGTGACAACATTCAAGTTGGTATCAACCATGTCATCAAAGCTGATTTTTTGATATTTATCTTTTTCTGTGTAAACCACGCCACCATTGTAAGCACGCATTCCGCCCATCAGCATATTGCCTTTGTCACTATGGTCAGGCACGCGTAACAATTGGCTGTATTGACCGATAACCAGTGCATTGCCAGAGGCGTTTTCAATATGCTGGTTTAAGGCGATTTCGTAACTGCCTCGCTTAAAGGTGTATGATTTGGTGACCGTAATTCCTTCATTATCCGTCCAAGTCAAGGGAACGGTCAGGCTATCTTGCCCAGCAGATAAAGTGTAACTGTCTTGTAAACTATTGAAGATCGTGTAATGGTTGGCAATGGCTCCAGAGCCATTGTCGGCAATCAAGCCGCTTTGGGCCACAAACAATTTTTCTGGGAGGTTATTGAACAATCTAACGGGGGCATGGTTTTTTTCGGAAACTGACAAACCAATCAGGCTACGTGCTTGGTTGACTATGGTGTTGTCGCGTTCCACAGGGTATTGGAGCAAATCCAAATTGACGATAGTGCCTCCCTGTAAATCAATTCCAAGATCGATGACATCCGTTTTAATTCTTATTATTTTTTTGGAGGATTGCGTGTAGATGGCAACGGGGCTAATTGGGGCGGCACTGGTGGTTGATGTAGTTGACGAGGAAGGTAAATCTTCTTTTATGGTTTCTTGCTTAGCCGTGGTGATTGCGGAAACTTCTGGTTTGGGGCCATAATCAATTTGCCAAGCTTGCATCAGCAATACCACTAGCATCGCAAACGTGACAACTAATATAAATCTTAAATTATCCATTCTTGTTTCTCAATTTATCTGGAACGGGATCAATGCCCCCTTCATGGAAGGGGTGGCATTTTAATAATCTTTTGAGGGTGAGATAGCAACCAATGGCGGCGCCATGGCGCTGAAACGCTTCTAAGGAATATTGGGAACAGCTTGGATAAAAACGGCAATTAGAGCCAAGCAAAGGGCTGATAAAGTATCGGTAAAACTTTATTATTGCTATGAATATGAAGCGCATCGGGTTACCAACTTCAGCCAGTGTTTTTCCAATGACTTTCTTAATAGTTCCAGCGGGGCATCGACGGCTTCCTTGCGGGCTAAAACAACAATATCGATATTTCCTAAATGTTGCTGAAGCCGAAAATTTTCCCGAACAGTGCGTTTAATGATATTTCTGTGTACAGCTTTTTTGATATTTTTTTTAGCAATCGCCAAACCTAGCCGTGGATGATCCAAATCATTTTTTATCGCCAATAAGGTAAAATACTGGTCGCTGGACTTTACAGGTTTAGCAAAAACTTTTTTATATTCAGCAGGCTTTTTTAAGCGGCACTGCGGAGGGAAACCAAAATCATTGTCCGTCAAACCAAAGTCTAAACTGTCAATTTGTGACGACCTTTGGCTCTGCGTGCATTCAACACTTTGCGGCCACCGACTGTCGCCATTCTGGTACGGAAACCGTGGGTTCTGACGCGTTTGATTTTGCTGGGTTGGTATGTTCTTTTCATTGTTGCTCAAGCCTACTCGGATGGTGTTATCAAAAACGGATAAAAAAGACGTTGGATGATAGAATAAACCGCTTAGTCTGTCAATTCTGTAACGACTTGTTTTATTACTATTAAGTGGCAAAAGCCCTTTTTCTCTTCTCTCACAAATCAATATCTTATCTACTTCAATGAGTTCAATTTGGGACAACTGCCTTGCTAAACTTGAAAATGAAATCGCCAATGCCGATTTCAGCACCTGGATACGTCCCCTACAGGCTGTCGAAACTGACGGGCATATCACTTTGCTCGCTCCCAACCGTTTTGTGTTGGACTGGGTCAAACAACATCACTTTACCAAAATTGAAGAAACCATCCATGAATTTTCAAATGGCGCTTTAGTTCTAAATTTAGAAATTGGCTCAAAAAAATCGGCAACATCTGTCTTTACCAAATTTGCCAAACCGACCGAAACTAAAAAAGCCAACCTGACTTTTCTTAACAAAACGTTTACCTTTGAAAACTTCGTCGAAGGTAAATCTAACCAACTGGCACGTGCTGCATCTATCCAAGTTTCTGAAAATAGCGGCAAAGCCTATAACCCATTGTTGATTTACGGCAGTTCCGGTTTAGGTAAAACACATCTGATGCATGCTATCGGCAATGCTGCCGCACAAAAAAATCCCTCTGCTAATATCATTTACCTGCATTCAGAAAAATTTGTCCAGGACATGGTAAAAGCTTTGCAACAAAATTCGATAGACGCCTTTAAGCAATTTTATCGCGCCATTGATGTGTTGCTTATCGACGATATTCAGTTTTTTGCCGGGAAAGAGCGTTCTCAAGAAGAATTTTTCCATACTTTCAATACGTTACTGGAAAAGAAACATCAAGTTGTTTTGACTTGCGACAAATATCCCAAAGAAATTGTGGGTCTTGAAGACCGTTTAAAATCACGTTTTGGCTGGGGGTTGCCCGTTTCAATAGAACCCCCGGATATGGAAACCCGGGCCGCAATCCTAATGAAAAAAGGACAATTGGCCGGTGTTGACCTCGCGCAGGAAGTGGCTTTTTTCATCGCTAAACGAATCCCGTCTAACGTTCGGGATTTGGAAGGCGCCTTACGACGTGTGATAGCCAACGCCCAATTTACCGGACGTGAGATTACCACGGAATTCACTAAAGAAGCCCTGCATGACTTAATTTCTTTGCAGGACAAATTAATCAATATTGATAATATCCAAAAGACCGTGGCGGAATATTACAAAATCCGCATCTCTGATTTGGCCTCTAAAAACCGCAAGCAAACTATCACACGACCCCGACAAGTTGCCATGTGTCTAGCGCGGGAATTGACTTCACATAGCTATCCCGAAATAGGTAGTGCTTTTGGAGGACGTGACCACACAACTGTCATCAATGCCTGCAAACGTATTACCGAACTAAAAGAATCAGATCATAAAATGGCAGAAGATTATGCCAATTTATTACGCACCTTATCCCATTAAGCTGGGGATAACATTGTGTGTAAACCCAACTATTCTTGTAGTCATTTCTGTGGATAACTTTAGGGGAAAATAGAGCTAAGCACTTATCCACAATTTGCCCACAATTTACCAACATCTTTAATTGTTATTTAATTTATTGTTTTAAAAGTAAAAAATTGTCTTATACCAGATTATTGGCTAGCTAATAATAAGAAGCTTTTAATACTTTTCTTAATTTTTATTAGTCCTTGATGATTAATTTTATGTTTTAAACCGCTCAAAAATTGATCTGCCAAGCTGTGGATAAGTATGGGGATAGAATCCCGGTTTCTTTGGGATAAACTTGTGCGTAACTATTCAATTTTTTGCGACGAAAACTTATCCACAATCGCCAAAGGCTTTAACCGACTTTGTTATACACATTTAACTCATTGAATAAATAAGTTAATATTAAGTTATCAACAGTTTTTACCTCCACTAATACTAATAAATGTAAAAATATGAAATTCATTATTAATAGAGAAGTTTTACTAACACCTTTACAGCAAATTGTCAGCGTTATAGAAAAACGCCAGACTTTGCCTATTCTTGCGAATGTTTTAATGGTGATTGATGATGGGCAATTAGTTATGACTGGTACTGATTTGGAAATTCAAATCATTGCCAAAATAGCTATCGAACCATCCGATTCTGGATCTATTACCATTCCGGCCAGAAAATTTTTAGATATTTGCCGCTTATTACCCAAAGGTGCGGAAATCAAATTCGAACAAGAAGGCGATAAAATTAAAATATCTTCACAGCGCAGCCGTTTTTCCTTAAGCACCTTACCCGCCGATAATTACCCAGAATTTTCTGAATCAGCTTTGGAAAATCATTTTTTTATCAATGCAGGACAATTTAAAAAAGCTTTGGATAAGACGATGTTTTGTATGGCTAATCAAGACGTGCGTTACTACTTGAATGGCCTATTGATGAATATTTCAAATAGTAAGCTTAAATTAGTGGCTTCTGATGGACATCGTTTAGCCGTGTACGAGGATTATCTTGAACAGGCAACAGGATTCGAAGCACGGATCATCTTGCCAAGAAAAGGTGTTTTGGAATTAAACCGGTTATTAGATGATGCCGAAGCAGAATTAAAGGTGGAATTTTCCAGCAACAATATCCGAATCTTTATCAAGGACTTGATTTTTTCTGCAAAATTGGTCGATGCCAAATATCCTGATTTCAGCAAAGTATTCCAACAAGAATTTTTTAATCCTTTGTGCATTGATAAACAATTATTTCGAGATGCTTTGACGCGGGTCGCCATTTTGTCAAACGAAAAATTTAAAGGCATTACGCTTGATATTGCTTCGGAATACTTGACCATCAGCACCCATAATCCAGAGCAAGACGAAGCGGAAGAAGGACTGGCGATTGATTATGACGGCGAGCCTTTGTCTATTTCTTTCAATGCCCAATATTTGTTGGAAGCAGTCGCCAATTTAGATTCTGATACTGCGGCATTGATAATCGCCAGCAATGCCAGCAGTTGTTTTATTAATGAACAAAATGACCGTACTTATCAATTCATCGTTATGCCAATGCGTTTATAACTTTAACTATTATGAGTTTGGTTAAATTGGATATTTATCATGTTAGGAATATCCAAAAGGCATCTATTCAACCGTGTCCCGCCATTAACTTAATCGTTGGGGATAACGCTAGTGGCAAAAGTTCTCTTCTTGAAGCCATTTATATATTGGGCAGGGCGAAATCCTTTCGCTCAGCCACTATCAAATCTGTTATCAGCCTCAATCAGGAACATCTAGTTGTATCAGCACAATTAGAACATGTTGACACTGGTATTAGCCATTTGGGTATTCAACTTGACGGTAAAACAATGGCGATACGCATTAATCAAGAATCTAAGCAGCAACGGTCTGAATTGGCTTACGCGTTACCTTTACAACTTATCCATCCCAAAAGTTATGAGCTACTTGATTCTGGAGCGCAATCTCGTCGTGAGTTTTTAGATTGGGGGATTTTTAATGATGACAAACAATTTCTGCCCGTTTGGCGCCGGTTTAAAAAAGCCTTGGCTCAGCGCAACGCTTTATTAAAAACTAAACAACTGGAACAACTACCTGTTTGGAACAAAGAACTCGTGTATTACGGTACAATAGTCCATGATTATCGGGTACGTTATATTGAAAAATTACGGTCTGTTTTTGTTGACATTAGCCAAGATTTTTTGGCTATTAAAAATATAGCGGTTCATTTATTGTCGGGTTGGGATGTGTCTAAGACCTTATCAGATGCTTTGGATCAAGATTTTGACAAAGACTTGCGTTATGGTTTCACGCACAGCGGCCCGCATCGGGGCGATTTTCAGGTGTTTGTCAACCAACGTCTGGCAAAAGATTTTGTTTCACGTGGTCAATTAAAATTATTGGTATTGAGCTTAAAACTTGGGCAAGTGCAATTGTTAGCTGATGAACAAAATCATCTAGGTTGTGTGTTGATTGACGATTTTTCCGCAGAATTAGATGCTAATAATCGCAGTAAGTTGCTAAGTTTTTTAGCAAGCTTAAATTGCCAAGTTTTTATTACCGCAAATGCCCAAACTGACTTTGGCGATTTAAGTAAGATTTCAATTTATAAAATGTTCCACGTGGAACAAGGCACTATAAAACCAATGTAATGTTCCATGTGGAACATTCAGGCAACTACAGGAAAATAACAAACCACATGAGTAACAATAACGATCAATACGACAGCACCAATATTCAGGTTTTAAAAGGATTGGACGCGGTAAGAAAACGACCAGGTATGTATATTGGTGATACGGATGATGGTTCCGGTTTGCATCACATGGTTTTTGAAGTTGTTGATAATTCGATAGATGAAGCTTTGGCGGGTTATTGCAAGGAAGTCCGGGTGATAATCCATGCCAACGGTTCAGTAACAGTGGCTGATGATGGGCGTGGCATTCCAGTCGATATACATGAAGAAGAGGGCAGGTCAGCCGCTGAAGTTATTATGACGGTCTTACATGCGGGTGGTAAGTTTGATGATAATGCCTACAAAGTTTCTGGAGGTTTGCATGGCGTGGGTGTTTCGGTTGTCAATGCTTTGTCAGAAGAACTGAATCTGGAAATCCGCAAAAATGGACAGTTGTATAAACAGCAATATCTGATGGGTGAGCCGGTCGCGCCACTGGTGGCAGTAGGGGAAACGACAGGTAAGGGGACTTTGATTAATTTTAAGCCCAGCAACAAAACTTTCACCGATGTTGAATTTCATTACGATATTCTCGCCAAACGCTTACGCGAATTGTCCTTCCTGAATTCTGGTGTCCGTATAAGTCTGGAAGATGAACGCACCGACAAACAAGACGTGTTTGAATTTGAAGGCGGCATCAGTGCGTTTGTCGAACATCTGAACAAGAATAAAATCCCTTTATTCCCTGAAGTATTTTATTTTAAGGCCGACAAGGAAGGCGTGACTGTCGAAGTCGCGATGCAATGGAATGATTCCTACCAAGAAAATGTATTCTGTTACACCAATAATATTCCCCAGCGCGATGGCGGTAGCCATTTGGCTGGATTTAGAGGCGCATTGACGCGTACTGTCAATCAATATATTGAAACCAGCGGCTTGGCCAAAAAAGAAAAAGTGACCACTACGGGTGATGATGCCCGCGAAGGCTTAACCGCGGTCTTGTCAGTCAAAGTACCCGATCCAAAATTCTCATCACAAACCAAAGACAAACTGGTTTCATCTGAAGTAAAACCGTTGGTGGAATCGACGATGAACGAAAAGCTTCAGGAATTCTTGCTGGAAAAACCGCAAATTGCCAAAGCGATAGTCGGCAAAATTATCGACGCGGCGCGTGCCCGGGAAGCCGCCCGCAAAGCGCGTGAAATGACGCGCCGCAAAACTACGTTGGATATAGCCGGCTTGCCTGGAAAACTTGCCGATTGTCAGGAAAAAGATCCGGCCTTATCTGAATTGTTTTTAGTCGAAGGGGACTCGGCGGGCGGTTCGGCAAAGCAGGGCAGGGATAGGCGCACCCAAGCGATTTTACCGTTGAAAGGTAAAATCCTTAACGTTGAAAAAGCCCGTTTTGACAAAATGATTTCTTCCGAAGAGGTCGGAACCTTAATCACCGCCTTAGGCTGCGGTATCGGCAAAGACGAATACAACCTCGCCAAATTGCGCTATCACCGCATCATCATCATGACCGATGCCGATGTTGACGGCTCGCACATCCGTACGTTGTTGCTGACCTTTTTTTACCGTCAATTGCCGGAAATTATCGAAAAAGGCTATATCTACATCGCCCAGCCGCCGTTGTACAAAGTCAAAAAAGGCAAGCAAGAACATTATGTCAAAGACGATGCCGCGTTGAACGAATACCTGATCCAACTCGCGCTAGACAAAGCGCAACTGTTCACCGATGAAACCGTCCCGCCTATCCAAGGCCAAGGTTTGGAAAAATTGGCGAAAGATTATGTCAGCATTGTCAGCAACATTAACCGTTTGTTCAGACGTTACGATCAAGCGTTTTTGGAACAACTGATCCTCATGGGCGTAGTCAATGACGAACTCAAACAAGATCAGCAACAACTGGCTGATTGGTTCAATAAAATAATCCAACAATTGAATGATTGTTTCGGCACCGCGATATTTTCCGTGGAACTGGATTATAAAAATGCCACTGAATTCTCGGCGGTCATCAGCAAACGTTTGCATGGCATCAGCAAGCTCTTTGTTTTGCCTTCGACTTTCTTTAACAGCAAAGACTACAAACAAATGGCGCAGTATGCACAAGACACGGCGGACATGTTTGGCGATAGCTCCTACATCAAAATGGGCGAACGCCAACAGGCCGTCAGCAGCTTTAAGCAAGCGTTTGACTGGATGATGAGGGAAGTCAAAAAAGGCCAGCATATCCAGCGTTATAAAGGCCTGGGCGAGATGAACCCCGAACAGCTTTGGGAAACCACGTTGGATGCCAATAACCGCCGCTTGTTGCAAGTCAGGATAGAAGACGCCATAGCCGCCGATGAAATCTTTACTACACTAATGGGGGATGTCGTGGAACCACGCCGCGACTTTATCGTTAAAAATGCTTTGGATGTCACTAATCTGGATGTGTAATCATGCTCACTTACCCGCAAATTGATCCCGTAGCGATTGAACTTGGCCCGCTGAAAGTCCATTGGTATGGTCTGATGTACCTCCTCGGCTTTGTCGCCATTTATTTCTTAGGCCAAAGAAGTGCCAGACGCCCATGGTCCCCGATCAAACCTGAAGCCATTGAAGACTTGGTAACTTACGGCGCGTTAGGTGTGATTTTGGGTGGCAGGATAGGCTATGTCTTATTTTATAAATTCAGCGATTTTATCCATGATCCGATTATGCTATTTAAAATCTGGGAAGGCGGCATGGCTTTTCATGGCGGTATGTTGGGCGTGTTTGTAGCGATGTGGTTTTATGCGAAGAAACAAAACTGCACTATGATGCAGCTCATCGACATCATCGCTCCTTTGGCCCCCATCGGTTTGGGGGCAGGGCGCATAGGCAACTTCATCAACTCAGAACTCTGGGGAAGGACGACTGATGTTCCGTGGGCGATGGTTTTCCCGAATGGCGGGCCCCTCGCCCGTCATCCTTCGCAACTTTACGAAGCGTTTCTGGAAGGTTTGGTGTTGTACCTGATTTTACAAGTCTATACCAGTAAACCGCGACCCGTTATGGCGCCAACAGGAGTGGCCATATTTTTCTACGGTTGTTTCCGCTTTTTTGTTGAGTTCTACCGTTTGCCTGATGCCCATTTAGGCTATTTGGCGTTTGATTGGTTGACGATGGGGCAGGTGCTGTCTACACCGATGATAATAATTGGTGCGTTAATGTTGTATTTTGCCTATAGAAAACCAGCGTAAAAGATACCTGCCATTGTTAAAATTCGGCTAACATCCCTTGAAAAGATGTTAGCCGTTTTTTATATGGGGCTAGAATAAGTTAAACTCTTATGGTCAATTTTGTTCATCATTCGACGGCAAATCTGCCAACAGTTTTTTTCTTACAAAATAAGCGGCGGCGATAGCGCATAGAGCCGGGATCTGGGTGACGATAAAGACCATAGTAAAGTTTTTACTGAACATTCCAACAATAGGCGCAAGTACCGTCAATTTGACCGCCCACCAAGCAATCCAATAACCCATCAAACCGATAACCACCCATTTTATAGGTGATTGACCATGCTTTTTGGCGGTCATATAAAACCAGACAAGAATGGCAATCCCCCCCGCTTTAGCTAAAAACAACATTTTTCACCTCGTTTATAATAAGTTATGCAAAAGTCCATGATATTCGATAACCAACGATTAATGCACCCTTTTTTAGCGATGTGAATTACCCTGTAAAGCCAATGACCCCAGCGCAATTCCAACATCGCCTATTAACTTGGTTTGACCAATACGGGCGTAAAAACCTGCCTTGGCAACAAGACATTAATCCGTATCGGGTTTGGTTATCGGAGACCATGTTGCAGCAAACCCAAGTAGCCACGGTAATACCGTATTTTTTAGTGTTCACTAAAAAATTTCCAAATTTGGAACAACTGGCGGCGGCTGATATTGATGATGTGCTACAACACTGGGCGGGACTGGGTTATTACGCCCGTGCCCGTAATTTGCACAAAGCTGCACAAGCAATAACAGGATTGGGATACTTTCCTGATACCTTGGATGGCTTGCTGGCGTTGCCGGGCATAGGCCAGTCCACAGCCGGGGCTATTTTGAGCATCGCCTTTAATGATAGCCATCCCATTCTTGATGGCAACGTCAAACGGGTTTTAACGCGTCTTTATGGCATTTCCGGTTGGCCTGGATATGCACAATTCAATAAAACTTTATGGGTTCTCAGTAGGGAATTAACACCTAAAGAGCGCGTCGCTGACTACACTCAAGCGATTATGGATTTGGGGGCAACCCTATGTACCCGTAGCAAGCCTTTATGCCTGGCCTGTCCGGTTGCAGATTATTGTATTGCTAACAATAGCGGCACAACCTCGACTTATCCCAGCCGAAAACCCTCTAAAACCTTACCTGTCAAACAAAGTATTTGGTTAGTTCTGCACAATCCGAACCGGCATATTTGGTTGGAAAAAAGGCCTCCAACAGGGATATGGGGTGGTTTATGGAGCTTGCCTGAATTTGCCAGCATTGCTGAAGCGGAAGACTGGTGCCTAAGCCGTAAATTATCCATTAGCCAACAATATATTTTGCCAAGCAAACGCCACACTTTCTCGCATTACCATCTGGATTACACGCCGCTCATCGTCCACATCGAAAACCTTACAAATAATGTGATGGAAGCCAATCAATCACTCTGGTATAACAGCGCGGACATTGACAGGCTAGGGTTGGCAGCCCCCATAAAAAGCTTGCTGCAACAACTTAACACACAAAATATCCGAGGATAACCATGACAAGATTAGTAAATTGCGTGAAATTGGGGATGGAAGCCGAAGGTTTGGACGCACCGCCATTTCCCGGCGATAAGGGTCAAGAAATTTACGAAAGAATCTCTAAAGAAGCTTGGAAGGCATGGCTAAGCAAACAAACCATGCTGATTAATGAAAATAGATTGGCAAGTTTCGATCCTAAAGCTAGGGTATTTTTGGCTGAAGAGCGGACAAAATTCTTGTTTGAAGGCAATAATGAAATGCCGGTTGGTTACGTGCCGCCAAAAGATTGATACTGACTTATCAAGCTGATTAACAACGGGTAAATGTATAGAATCGAACTTGCTAGGATTACATCAGAAGTTCAAGATAATGATTGAATGCAAAAAAATGGTGGACAAAAAAACTTTGTCCACCCTACCGGGCTGAAGGTAGAAGAAAAAAATTATGGAGGGTATGACGAATTTATTGCTCGGAGTATATTTTTGTCGTATCGATTAGAACCTGGTACGGCATTATTTAAGTTGTATATCATGCTATTTCTTTTAATAATCAACTTAATAATATTTTAATCAGTAAATAGCTTTTATGTTCAGTCGATGAAGGAATAAAGTTAAAATTTTTTGACAATCCCATAATATGCCATTAATGAAATTTAAAGATTGTTTAATTTGTTCGTTTAATGATTGGTTCTAATGTTCAAAAATACCACAAAAAAACCCACCGATGATTAAGCTCATCGGTGGGTTTGTCATTTATTTTCCAGCTTTTTGGGCTTCAGTAACGTTGTTGCTGGTTTTTCTTTTTTCTAAGTTAGCAAAAGTTTCTGATTGCAATTGAGCGACAGTACCGCTTTTTAAGTGTTCAGATTTTTCCCCTTTCAGGAATATTACGACGACTATCATCGCAATGATGCAGCCACCAATGATAAACCACATGCTGTTGTCTTCTTTTACTTCAGTCATTTTTAAATCCTCTCTAAGGTTAATAATATTTGGTATTTCCCTTTCCTCTAAGGGGTGCAACTCAAAAATAAAAATTTCTGAGCCGGTTGTCCGATAAATCTAGAACAACGGGATGATTTTTATCATGAGCGATAATGTTAGGTCAAGTTTTTTAGCATGGTTTTGTATGTTAGAAAATTATGACAACTTCTAAAATAAGTTGATTTATATACAAAAGACTAAGTAATAGCGTTATCATTAAAAATAACATCAATAAAAATGTTAGTAACTAGGCTTGGTAGTATTTTGATTACGCGGCAATTAATGAATATTATTTGTATGGGATAAAATTCAGAAATTCTGATTTTTTTGGTATTTTTATGGTTCTTTGGCATCTTTGATGTTTATTCCCTTATAAACTGCATCCAAACATTCCTCTTGTGCGTATCGTTAATGAGTTGATAGCCACAAGGTAAAAAACCTTTGCAACTCCTATAATCTATTAATTTCAATTCTATAAAGATGCGCGTATGCAAAAAATAACCTTTGATTTGGCTATTACACCTTGTTCACTGGTTTTTGGTATCGGAGTTTATCTTAGCCTGCACTGCATCATCGTTCAGGCACACCCGCAACCGGATACAGCACCTAAAGAAGAGCCAGTACAATTGGAAACGGTCGAGATAGAAGGGCGCGCCACCGATTTGATCGGCATTGCGTCGTCGGCATCGCAAGGCGTGGTCGGGCAGCCCGAATTCAAACACCGGCCTTTGTCGCGTACCGGGGAATTGGTGGAAGTCGTGCCGGGTGCCTTGGCGACCCAGCACAGCGGTTCCGGCAAGGCAAACCAGTATTTTTTACGCGGTTTTAACCTCGACCACGGCACGGATTTTTCTGTCAATGTTGATGGTATCCCAATGAATATGCCCAGCCATACCCACGGGCAAGGTTATTTGGATTTGAACAGCGTCATCCCTGAGCTGGTGGATAAAATCGAATACGGCAAAGGCCCGTATTACGCCGAAGTGGGCGATTTTTCGGCGGCGGGTTATGCCAAAATGCACACAATACACAAGCTATCCGAAGGTTTGCTCAAATTTACGGGCGGTGAATTTGGTTATTACCGTGGCGTGTTGGCGGATTCACTCAAACTGGGTGATGGCGATTTACTGTTCGGTTCGGAAGTGAATTTCTATGATGGCGTTTGGCAGCAACCCGAAGCCAGCAACAAATACAACGGCATGTTGCGTTACACCATAGACCAAGACAATTGGGGCATGTCCATCAACGGTAAGGCGTATCACAACACCTGGAATGCCACCAACCAGATACCGGAACGAGCCATAAATGCGGGCATCATGGGTTTATACGGCACGGGCGATGCCAGCGACGGCGGTGTGACCAGCCGTTACAGCCTATCCGGCAATTTTTGGAACCGCAACGCCCACGCCAAAAATGACCTGGGCATTTACGCGCTGTACAGTGATTTGGACTTGTACTCCAATTTCACAGGCTATATCGACACCGTCCACGGCGACCAAATCCAGCAAAAAGAACGCCGTGTCCAAGTTGGCGGCACGGGTGAGCATACCCGTTACGATAAGTTGTTTGGTTTAGAAATGGACAATACCTTAGGCATCCAAATCCGTCATGACGGCATCAATGGTGTCGCCTTAAACCACACCCAAAAACGCCAGTTGTTAAACACTGTGCGCCAAGACGACATTACCGAAACTAGCGTCGGTATCTATGTCAAAAGCGAAACCCATTGGTTAGAAAAATTCCGCTCCATCGCGGGCTTGCGCGGTGATTTTTTTAGCTTTGATGTCCATAGCCAAACGCTGGCGGCCAATTCCGGCAGCCAAGATGCCTCACTTGCCAGCCCCAAACTCAGCCTGATAGCCGGGCCGTGGTTGGACACCGATTTTTTCATCAATCTGGGTTACGGCTACCATTCCAACGATGCGCGTGGCACGACGATAAAAATTGATCCGGCGACGGGCGATACGGCAAATTCGGTCACGCCCTTAGTCCGTTCACGCGGTGCGGAAGTTGGTGTACGTAGCCAAGCGGTGCAAGGTTTGAATTCGACGTTGGCGGTTTGGTGGCTGGAAAGCCAATCGGAATTGGTGTTTGTTGGCGATGGCGGTACGACCGAGCCGTCCGGCAAATCCGAACGTTACGGTGTTGAATGGACAAATTATTATAAGCCTACCGATTGGCTGACTTTGGATGCCGATTTTGCCTTCACCGCCTCACAGTTTGTTGGCGTACCCGCATCGGAAAATCGCATCCCCAATTCGGTAGGCCGCGTGATTAGTGTTGGCGCGGTGGTGAATACGCCATCAGGGCTTTTCGGATCGCTCAGATTACGCCATTTCGGCGACGTGCCATTGAACGAGACGGGCAGTGCCTGGGGCGGCGACACTAGCATCGTCAATTTCGGCACGGGTTACCAGCACAAAACCTACAAGATTGAAGTAGATGTGTTCAATCTGTTTGGATCGACCCATAACGATATCGCCTATTTTTACGGCTACCGTTTACAAGGCGAAGCGGCGGGTCCGAATGCGGACGGTAGTACCGATGGGATAATCAAGCATCCGGTCGAGCCGCGTATGGTGCGGGTGACGGCTTCGGTGAGTTTTTGAATACCAATAACATTCTGTAGGTCGGGTTAGCGACAGCGTAACCCGACATTTTTATGCCAATTGCGTCGGGTTACGCTGTCGCTAACCCGACCTACTTATCTTCCCATCCTGAGTTCCCATTTATGCCCCAGAGGGTAAGCAGCAGCTTGGGAACGGGCAACGAAAATACCAGTTCAACGCACCTCAAACAACGGCTTGCTAGCCGCCTTATATTCCGGTTTAAGCAATTTTTCCCTGACCAACCTATCCAATACACTTTTGCATTCTGCTTGATGCAAGGGCTGCCAGGCTTTGCTCAACGCATCAATCAAATCGGACATCAGCGCGTACAACTTGGGGCGGGTTTGGCTGTTTAAATCCGGCACATCGGCGAATGTCCCGGCATGATTTTTTTGCCAATCATCGAACAATTGCCGCTGCACATTTTTCGACGCTTCGATTTGCGCCCGGAAAAATTGCTCCGACCATTCGGCAGGTAAGCCTTTAGCGGTGGCATCGGCTATTAATTTTTTAATAATCAATTGCTCACGCGCACTATCTTCAATAGCCGCTTTTTGATTCCATTTATATCGCGCCACCTCTGCCGCTAAATCTAAACGTTGTGACAGCAACGACAACACCGTTTCAAAAGAGTCCACGCCATTGCAATACGCCTGTGCAGAAAAGGCGGGGCGGGCGGATAGTAGTGCAAGGACAAATAGAGGCAAAATGAATAAACGCATGTTGGATACCTTAAAAAATAGTGATTACATTTGAAAAACTCAAGCTGGAACGGGTTTGTCAGGATTTGGCCATTAATAATTCCCCGATATTAAGACCTGACAGGTTTTTGAAACCTGTCAGGTCTAGTACTCAGTCAATGATTTTTTGATGGGGCAATCTAATCCCGTAGGGGCGGATGGTTATCCGCCTTTTTTAGGGGCCTACCGAAACCCGCCGCGATCAGGCGAGCAACCGCTCGCCCCTACGAAAATAATACCGACAATTCAACATTGACTGAGTACTAGGGTTTCAGAAACTGTTCAGAGAAGTTATTTTTAGCCAAATCCTAACCCGTTCCGTAACGTTTTAGCACGTAGGCTGGGATGGAGCGATAGCGTAATCCCAGCAAATAGGTGTTGCAAAGTGCTGGGATTCCTTGCGCCATCCCAGCCTACGCGCTGTTGGTTCAAATCCCATCCCGCGCCGGGCTTATTTTTCTGCTTTCAACATTGCCAGCATCTCTTGCAAATACGCAATCTCGCGTTTTTGGTAGCCGATCACTTCCTCTTTATGGCTGATGACCAATTGCAGGTTTTGGATTTCAGCCGCCAGTTCTTTCGATGAACCCATGACATTAAATCCGTTATTGCTATCGCCGATCAAACACACTACTTGCTTCTCTCCAAAAGACAGCAGTTCCATCAAATCCATATCTAAAATTTCGGAAATTTGTTCCAGTTTGGGGATGGAGGCTTTGGTTTCGCCGCGTTCAATCTTCGCGTAACCGTTAGTGGACATGTTCAGTTTCATCGCCATTTCTTCCTGCGACCAGTTGCGGGCTTCGCGCATAAAACGTAATTTTTCCTGTATTTTCATAAGCTACCAACAAACTGTGTGGAAATCTAAACGATTGGTTGATTGTAGCATGGGCTTAGCGGCTTGATAATCAGTGTGCTTGTTAATCAAGCAAAATGAATTTCCATCTTTAGCCAGAAAACCCATCCATTGACTTATTAAATCAGGAAAAATCAAAATGAAGCCCATCCAACTGACGATTATCGCCGCTGTGTTAGCCAGCGGTACGGCATTTGCCGATTCTGCCAGAGTTCAAAACCTAGACAACAAACATTATTATCAACGCTTTGACAAAACACGCGGCTGGGCCGATGCCAACGCTTTTTGTAACGCGAACGGCGGTTATTTGGCAACCGTCACTTCGTATATTGAAGAAAATTTTATTTGGGATAACTTGGGTAGCACCAATACCCAAACCGAGGGCATTTGGTTAGGTGCGACCGATGAGAAACAAGAAGGCCTGTGGGCTTGGGTTACTGGGGAAAAATCGATTTACACCAATTGGTACAGTGGGCAACCTGATAATGGTGGCAAATATGGCCAACACTATCTGTTTATGTACACGAATAATTATCCATCTTCTGAGCCTATTTCATTTTGGGGAGATTTTTCATCAATCAACAGCTCGGCAGGGGCGGGGGACGATGTTGCACACACGGTTTCCACCCTATGCGAATGGAACACCTTACCCGATGTTTACGGGCAAATCAGTTTGCTAAAAGCAGGCGTAAAAGGGGCGGCAGTGACCTTAAAACAAGCAGGTCAAGCCGATAAAACGATTGCTACCGACAGCAAAGGCAATTATCAGCTTAAACGGAAAAAACCAACCCTGCCTGCGACAGTGGTTATTCAATTGCCATAATTCAAAACAGTAAAAATGCTAAGATCTGGCAGGTTTTTAAAACCTGCCAGATCTATATCTGCTCAAAACCGATCTTTCAACGCCCGTATCGCGGTAAATATCTCCAACGAACTTTTCCCTGCCAAGCCTAGCGATGTTTGCAATTCCACGCTGTCGGTGCGTAAAAACGGATTGGTCGCCAGTTCTTCGGCGATTGTCGATGGCACGGTGGGCTGTCCGTTTGCCCTGAGCTGATTAACCCGCGCCATTTTTTCCTGCAAGGCCGAATTTTTCGGTTCTAAAGTCAAGGCAAAGCGTCCGTTGTTTTGCGTGTATTCATGGGTGCAATAAACCTGCGTCGCTGGAGGCAAGGTTTGCAGTTTTTGTAAAGATTGCCAAAGGTCTGCTATCGTCCCGTCAAACAAACGCCCACAACCCATGACAAACAAGGTGTCACCGCAAAATAACGCGTCTTCATTAGCGAAATAATAAACGATATGACCGCTGGTGTGTCCGTGGGTCTCCAGCACTTGCGCGGTATAGTTGCCTAGCGTCACAACATCGTGATCACTAACGCAACGGTCTATACCCGGAATGCGGTGTTTGTCCGCCGCCGGGCCGATGATTTGGCAAGCGGTTTTGGCTTTTAATTCCAGATTGCCGCCGACATGGTCGTGGTGGTGATGGGTGTTGAAAATGGTGCTTAACCGCCAGCCACGTTTTGCCAGTTCATCCAGCACAGGCTGGGCGACGGCAGGGTCCACCACCGCTGTTGCTAGCGAAACCGGATCGTGGAGCAAATAAATGTAGTTGTCGGTTAAGACCGGAATTTGGACGATGTTTAACATAAAATGTATTCAGTTTGAATTTTAAAATCAGTAGCTTGTAGGCTGGAATGAAGCGATGGCGTAATCCCCCGCGCCAAAGCCTCCGTTGCCCGCATCGTCCATCACGGCTGTCCGTCCTCCCAGAACGCGCAGCCGCCATTTATAACGGCTGTCCGGCCTCGCCGCTCAAAAATGCCGCCACATCTTGATTTTGCACACGCCGATAAATGTCTGCGACTGGCAGGGTCAAATTGATTGATTCAAAGGTGATGTCATCGCCTAAAAAATAATGGTTTGGCAACCAGCCCTCACGTCTTCTCAATACCGTGACATCGGCAATGTCTTGTTCGATCAGGACATATTCCTGCACACTAGGGAGGTTGATGTAGGTCATGAATTTTAGCGTCTCATCCTTTTTCCGGGTTGAACGGGACAAGACTTCGACAATCAGCACCGGCGTTTCGGTGTAATAAGGCTCGGACTCATCAAACTGGCAATCGACCATCACATCCGGGTAAAAGAAATTGTCTTTGACACGCAGTTTCATGTCCGAACCGAACGGTTCGCACGGGGAGTTTTCCAAATGGTCGCCAAATTTTCTATACACATTCCCTGCAATCCGTTCATGATTGGCACTGACGCCCGCCATAGCATAAACATGGCCGTCAATCAGCTCATGTTTGATTTGCCTGGCTAGCTCTTCTCTTAAATAGTCTTCCACGCTGATGAATTCGCTAGGTTTTAATACGGCTGACATGGCCTTGCTCCAAGTAGGTTGAGGTTTTTTGTGGCAATAAAATGCGGTTAGGATAATCCGGGTCATTTTATCATGGCAGCTCGCAGGGCAGAGATGAAGCGATAACGTAATCCCAGCAATGAAGCCACAAAAGCCGGGATTCACTTCGTGTTTTACAAGTCGCTGTCGCACGCTTCGAGCCCTTACGCCATCCTAGCCTGAGTGCTTAATGTTATACTTCATCACCAAAATCCCTTCATTAGCCGCTAGGCGATGGCTTTGAGCATACACGCTTTTTAATTTAAGGTTAAGGCCATTACCCGGCAAAACTTCGGAACCTATCATCACTATGGAATTTGACTTACTCAACACCGACGGCTACGCGCGGCGCGGCAGGCTGACCTTTGCCCGTGGCGTAGTGGAAACGCCGATTTTCATGCCCGTCGGCACTTACGGCGCGGTGAAATCCTTAACACCGGAAGACCTGACCGGCATCGGCGCGCAAATCATCCTCGGCAACACCTTTCATCTGATGTTGCGCCCGACCACGGCGGTGATTCGGGCGCATGGCGATTTGCACGATTTTATGCACTGGCAAAAACCCATCCTCACCGACTCCGGCGGCTTCCAAGTGTTCAGCCTAGGCGCATTGCGGAAAATCACCGAACAAGGCGTGACCTTCCAATCACCGATCAACGGCAGCAAAATTTTCATGGGGCCGGAAGAATCCATGCAGGTGCAGCGCGGGTTAGGCTCGGACATCGTCATGATTTTCGACGAATGCACGCCATACCCAGCCACCGTCGATCAAGCCGCCGACTCCATGCGCCTGTCACTGCGCTGGGCGCAACGCAGCAAAGACGCGCATAGTGACAATTCCAATGCTTTATTCGGCATCGTCCAAGGCGGCATGTACGAACACCTGCGCCAGGAATCCATCGCAGGTTTGGTCGATATTGGCTTTGATGGCTATGCGATTGGCGGCCTATCGGTCGGCGAACCCAAAGACGAAATGATGGCGACCTTGGACGTGGTGCACACCAAAATGCCCGTAGCCAAACCGCGTTATTTGATGGGCGTCGGCACACCCGAAGATTTAGTGGAAGCCGTGTGCCGTGGCATTGATATGTTCGATTGCGTCATGCCGACCCGCAACGCCCGCAACGGACATTTGTTCACCCGTTTTGGCGTGGTGAAAATCCGCAACGCCCAATATGAATTCGACAACCGCCCGCTGGATGAAGAATGCGGCTGTTACACCTGCCAAAACTATTCCCTCGCCTATTTGCGGCATTTGGACAAATGCCAGGAAATGCTCGGCTCGCGGCTGAACACTATCCACAATTTGTATTACTACTTAAGCCTGATGCAGAGCTTGCGGGATGCGATTGAGCGGCAGACGTTGGAGGCGTTTGTTAGGGAATTCTACCGTCAACGGGAAGCGGGGAATCGGCCCCTGAAAAAAACCGGCGCGTAAACTCTTGTTTTGCAACAAAGGTTTTCTATATTGATCTCTAATTACTTTAACTCTAGGGGGCCGCGATATGTTTGGAATACGCCATATTAAATTTGATTCAATGATTTACGTCATCCATTTTAAAAATGGACAGGTTGAAAAAAAGGGGCAGGGATTAGCATTTTTTTATTTCTCGCCCAATAGTTCAATTGTCGCCATTCCTATGGGCAGTAATGATTTGCCATTTATATTTGAAGAATCAACCAATGATTACCAAAATATATCCATCCAGGGGCAGGTCACCTATAAAATTAGCAACCCTGAGGCCTTGGCCGAATTGCTGGACTTTACCGTGGATAGTCGTGGGATTTATAAAAAAAATGAGCTTGAAAAATTAAACCAACGCATCATCAACGAAGCCCAAACAACGACTTCCGCTTATATCCATGAATTAGGCCTTAAAGATTCAATCCGTTCCGCCAAAGCCATTGAAACAAAAATCAAGGCAGGCCTGCAATCCTCGCAAGCCATATTGGCCCTGGGTATTGAAATTTTGTCGGCCAACATCCTTGCGGTAAAAGCCACGCCTGAAATGGCCAGGGCGCTTGAAACGGAAACCAGGGAAAAATTATCCCAAGAAGCCGACCAGGCCATTTATGCGCGAAGAAATTTTGCCGTTGAGCAAGAGCGCAAAATTAAAGAATCTGAATTGAACACGGAAATTGCCGTCGAGGAAAAGAAAAAACAAATCGACGAGAAGAAAATGGAAAGCGAAATGCAAAAGGCCGAGAATGACCGCAAGCTCCGTGAAATGAAAGTCCAGGCGGATATTGCCGTTGAGCATCAGCGTAAGCTTTTAATTGATCAAAAAACCACGAATGAAATGAAAGAAGCGGATGCTAAAGGCTATGTTGTGGAAACCACATTGAAACCTTACAAAGAGATGGATTGGCGGCTAATTACCGCACTTAACAACAATCCGGACCCAAGGCTCAGTATTGCCTTGGCGTTTAGGGAGCTTGCTGAAAATGCCCAAAAAATTGGCAATTTAAATATCAGTCCGGAATTGTTGGAGTCGATTCTAGGCAACAAAAAATGATAGAAAATGACCATTGAATACGCCATTATCGTTAAAAGCAAAACCCGTCTTGAACTTTTGGTTGAACGCTTCAATACCAAAGCGCAGGCAAAGTTTTATATTGACCGCTCAGGGGGAAGTTTCGACGATTATCAGCTCGAACATGATAATTTCCATCAGTCACTTTCAATGATGCAACGCCAACTTTCTACGGTGATAAAAAATAAAATTGTCGAACGAAATTTCTTACCCTCATTTCTCTTTAACGATAAGCAGGTCGTTATTGTGATTGGCCAGGATGGACTTGTTGCCAACACGGCAAAATATGTCAATGAAATCCCCATAATAGCCGTCAATCCCGACATTGCACGCTATGACGGTTTTTTGTTGCCATTTAATCCTGTTAATTTTATTGGCGCTGTCGAAAAAGTAATGGACAATAATTTTAATGCCAAAACAGTTACCCTTGCAGAAGCTGCGTTGAATAACGGACAACGTCTCTTGGCATTTAATGACTTATTTATTGGCGCATCCTCACATGTTTCGGCACGTTATAAAATCTCATATACCGACAAAACCGAAGAGCATTCATCATCAGGAGTCATCGTTTCGACACAGGCGGGTTCTACGGGTTGGTTGAGTTCTATTTTTAACATGACATTTGCAATGCACCAATTTATAGAAAAAGACGACGCCAAAAAGAAAGTGGTCAAACTTAAAGACGGGCAATTATTCTTCGCCGTCCGGGAACCCTTTCAAAGCCAGAAAACACAATCAAACCTCGTTGCCGGCATATTAGCAGGCCAAACCAAACTGGTTTTAGAGTCATATATGCCAATTAATGGCGTGATATTTTCGGATGGCATTGAATCGGACTTTCTACATTTCAATTCCGGTTCAGTTGCGACTATTGGTGTGGCAAAAGAAAAAGCAAAGCTGGTTACCGCTGGATGACTTTATAACCTAGTTGCATAATTTTAGTAATAAAGCCGCCAATTCGTGTATCGCCAAATCTTGCTTATCTGCCAAATTCCCCGCTTTTTTCCCTGACGTTTTCCAAACAAAATAATCCGTCAAGCCGTCCGGTTCGCCAAAGCGTTGGTAGATATTCTCCATAATCGGCACATGGTCGCCAAACCAGCATAACAAGCCTTCACGTTGGTTGGCCAGCAGTTTGTCCTTGAGCTGCTTTATCATCAAATCGGCGTTTTGCAGATGTTGCAGATAGACTGTCAAATCATCACAGGCTTGTTCTGGTGCGCTGTGATAACACTGTTCCAGCGTGTCGGGATTGGGTTGTTCAAGATGCAAGGGGCCGTGGTTTTCCATCGTGATGACGAAGATGAACAGTGGTTGTTCGGATTCGGCATTTAGCAATTCTTGGATTTTGTCGGCAATCGCCAAATCGCCGATGAATTGCCCGCATTTTTGCGCTTCGTCAAAACTGCTTAGGTCGATGAATCCATCGAATCCCATACGCGGAAAAACTTTATTGCGCAGGTAAAAAGTGCTGTGGTAAGGATGGATGCAAAGCGTCCGGTATCCCGCTTGTTTAAGGTGGCCCGCTAGATTCGGGATGCTGTGGTTTGCCAGCAAACGGTAGGGGTTGAACTGGTGTATGCCCATTTGTTCGGGGGTTAGGGCGGTCAAAAATCCGCATTCGGTACGGACGGTGTTGGCTCCCCAGGCAGGGACTTGCAAGCGTCCGAATTGGCAGGATTCCCTTTGGGTGGCGTCGTATTGTTCCAGGACTGACGCTTTGATGTTGGTTGACAGGCTGCGCGGGTCAAAAAATGATTCGCTTTGGATCACGACAATATGTGGCAGGGCTTGGGCTGGCTGTGTAATCGGGGATTGAAAAGGCGAATTGCCATGTTCCAGTTGCCGGGTTATCCGCTCCTTATTCCAATAGCAACAAAAAAAAGCCAGTTGTCCTAACGTGATTAAATCTTCGGCAGGATTATAGGTGATAGCCGGACAGTTTTTTAAGCTGAAACGAACCAATTGCAGGCCAATTCCAGCCAGCAGCACGGACAGCAGGATAAAAACAGGTGTTGTTAGCGTGTCGGTCAGCGGGGTTTCCAAGACTAGGCCGATAACAAACGCGCTAACGAAGCCAATTGTTGCGGCGATAGTCCGGGCGATGCCAAAAAAAGGCAAATACAATCTGGGGTGCTTGATGGCGTCGGTAAAGTATTCAAAATCTTGGAAGATGAACGGTTCGCGCAAACTGTCATATTTGGCTTGATTGACCAAGAGTAATAATAGTTGGAATGCCAATAGATTCACAACGGCAAACCACGGGCGTTGCAGCAATAATAGCAAGATGGCGAAGCAGACGCTCCAGAGACCGATATGTAGGAATGCCGCTGCCGTGGGACGCCGCCAGACGGGTAGCGGTTTGGGGACCAGCCATTGTTCCAGTGGGAAGGATAGGATGATACTTGCGATTAACGGCGGCAAAACGAGAGAGACCATCATAGATTGCTTACCAATGTTACCAGAAAACGAAACGACCGGGTTTAAGCGGAAAGTGCTAGGTGGCTGTCATTTTCCCATAAATTTAACCGCCGTAACCGAGCAGCGATAAAATCCATTGCGGCAGTGGCGCGGGCAATACCGCCAGAAACCAAGTGCCTAAATTTAATGGGAAAGGGAAACTGATCCTGGCTTGATTTTTTTCCAAACCTTTTGCGATAACTTGCGCCGCCCGTTCTGGAGTCCATAAAAACGGTTTCGGGCCGCGCATGGCATCCGCCATATCCGATTTGACATAGCCTGGCATGACGACATTAATCTGCACGTTATCGCATTTGAGCCAGCCGCGCATGGCTTCACCGTAGGTTTTGATGGCGGCTTTGCTGGCGCAGTAACTCGGTGTTACCGGCAACCCATAATATGCCGCCAATGAGCTGATCAAGGCAATCTGCCCGCTGCGACGTTGGCGCATGGTTGGCACCAAGCTATGGACTAAGGCCAGGGTGGACTTGATATTGACATCAAGCAGGGCTTCCACGTCCTGCCATTGTTCACCAGTCTGTTGGTCATGGGCAATATTGATACCGGCATTGGCGATTACCAAGTCGGGCAATTGTTTGTCCGCGAGTTCTGCCAACCACTGTTGCAATGCCGGAATGTCACGCAAATCCAACTGTTGTGTGACAACCACCGCACCGGCTTGGGTGCAGGTATTGGCGATGTCTTTCAGGGCGGCGGCATTACGGCCTTGCAAGATCAAACAAACATTAGGTTTTGCATAATGCCGGGCCAAGGCACCACCAATGGCACCGGTCGCACCGGTGATGAGTATGGTTTTTGGTGCGGTGGGCATTATAAAAAAGTTTCCAGCGGCGATTTGTCAGTATCGAAAAAGCGGCTGGCATTTTTAACAGCCAGGTCAATGCCCGGTTTGCTGTACAAACTACCGTTGACTTGCGTCGTGTGTATGACGGTGTTGCGGAAACAGCGGAATAATTCCTGGTCGGGTTTTTCGCTATTGCACCAAAAAGCATTCAGGCCACCTTGAAAAGTCAGCCCAGACAAATTGTAAATGGGATTGTTGAGTGTGACGGTAGGGCAATCCAATTCCAAAGCCAGGCCACCAGCCGTGCTGTTGACAGTGACCAAGCCACGGGCATGGGCCACTAAGGTATTCAGATTGCCGGATTGTAAGAATAGGATTCGGCCATTCAAACCCAATTGCCGGGCCTGCTTTTCGATGATTTTGCCGTAATTCAGCAATCCGGCATCCAATGGATGGGTTTTAATCACTAACCAAGAGCGGGTGGCTGCATGTTCGGCGAACGAGCGCATCACCAAATCAATCACTTCGACCATATTGGTAAAAGTCGAGTGCACTTGGATTTGCGAGTCACTATTCAATTGCAGAGGCAGCAGATAATAAGGAATTTTTTTGCGGAGCAGATGTTGGATGTTTTCGTTATCTTGCTTTTTAGTTAAATGCAGCCTGACAAAACGGTTGACATAACCGGCATATTCCAAAGCGACCGGGTCGGGTGCGTGGCTTTTGTAATGACGGAACACCAGCCGATTACCAAGCCCGGCGACATGGTAGATCACATCATGGGTTGCCCGGACTTTAAAAGGCGCGTGAAAAATCTGCTTGTCGTCCGCTGAGGGGACGTATTTGCCGATGCGCCTGTACCAATCCGGATCTCTGGGCAGCATGGAATGGCCGTTGACGCCTTCGCGCTCAAGCGTCATCCAGTAAGGGCGGAAATAACCTTCTTCAAACACATGGGTGCGGATGCCGTGTTGTCTGGCGTATTGCTTGGCGGCCACATGGATTGGGCGGCAGTCACCAAACAGGATTTGGTCGGTGATGGCATATTTCTTTCTGACGGCTTCCAGCACTTCAGGCAGGGAGCCGAGTTCCCCGCGAAACAGCGTGGCTTTGCGGGGAGTCCAGTAAGCAACATCACCGCCAGTGAAGTTGATTTTGTGGACGGCATGGCCCTGTGAATGCAAATGGTCAGCCAGTTTCGCAAACAATGGTGAGCACGGCCCTTGCAGAAAAAGAAAAGACCGCTTGCCGGTATTGACGACGGTATTCCGGTGTACCTGGGCTTTAATGAAGATCATGATCTGTACTCCTCACAGTAAGCTTGAATAGTTTGGTCTATCTGTCCTTCCGTATGTTCGCAGGAAATAAAAAACCGCAATCGCGCACATTTTTCAGGGACAGCAGGATATAAAATCGGTTGGACGTTAATACCTCTATAAAACAATGCTTCTGACAATCGCGCCGCGCTTAACGAACTGCCGGTTATTGCGGCAATAATCGCAATCCCTTGGCTGTGTCCGGTATCCATGCCTGCGGCTTGGGCCTTACTTAAAAAATACCGGGACAACTCCTGCAAACGGCGCACCCGTGCCGGTTCCTGTTTGATGATATTCAAAGCAGCAAGCGCGGGTGCGGCGACTTGCGGCGGCATTCCGACACTGTATAAAAAACCCGGTGCCAAAAATTTCAGATGCTCAACCAGTGCCGATTCGCCCGCGATAAAACCGCCGCAGCCCGCCAGGGATTTGCTGAGCGTCCCCATCCAAATATCAACGTCTTTGCCGTCAATATCAAAATGTTCACGGACGCCTAAGCCCGTTTTGCCCAGTACACCCAGCGAATGCGCTTCATCCACCATCAAAAAGACTTTGTGTTTTTGCTTGATGGCGATGAATTCCGGCAAGTCAGGATAATCGCCATCCATGCTGTACAAGCCTTCCAAGACCACCAGCACCCGTTCATAATGATGGCGTTGTTCCGTCAACAACTTATCCAGCGCGGCGTAATCGTTATGCGGAAACGATAAACGCTTGGCCCCTGATAATTGCGCCCCTACCAGGGAGCTGTTGTGGATCAATTCATCGTGCAAAATCAGGTCATTCGCACCGAACAAATAGCCTATCGTGGTCACATTGGTCGCATGACCGCTGACCATCACGACGGCATCGTCAACGCCATAGGTTTCTGCGATAGCCGTTTCCAATTGCCGGTGTATCGGACGTTCGCCGGACACCAGGCGGCTTGCAGAAACGGAAGTTCCGTATTGGTCTATCGCCTCTTTCGCCGCTTGCGACACCCGTGCATCGCCAGACAGACCCAGATAATTGTAACTGGCAAAATTAATATACGTTTGTCCGTCGATGCGGGTGGTGGCACCGGCGATGCCTTCATGCAAGCGGAAGAACGGGTTGCCGACTCCCAGTTGCGCCCCGCCTTTATAGATAATTTGGATTTGTTTGTAACCGGCTTGCTGGTCGAAGCGGCACCACGCATCAGGAATATCCGCACGGCTGGACAGCGGACTAAAACCGGAAGCAGATTGCTCAACTTGTTTCAGCTTGTGTTCGAGGGCCTTTTGAATAAGCTTATTTTTAAGGTGTCCCGAAAGACTTTTGCCGGTCATGGTCAAGTAATTATCCTGCTGGTTCCGTGGTTTTCGAGTTCTTTGGTAAGCGCGGTCGTTTGTTCAGCGGTAAATGCCAAATCATGCCGTTTGGACACGTCATGAATAGTGGCCTGTAACTCATTGCCGTTAATGCTGGAGTCAGGGCCGCCCCGCAAATGCCCAATTAAGTGGTCAGCCAGTTTGCTTAAACTGGACGCGTCGCTTAAGACCATGACCGGAATTTGCACTCTGAACCGCGATTCAATGGCGATCATCAGTTCCACGCCCATCAGTGAATCCAAGCCCATGTCATACATGGAATGGTTGGCATCAATCTTGTCTTTGTTGACGAGCAGGATTTGGCCCAATTCTTCTTTCAGCATCTCGATGAATGTCGCCTTCAATGCGTCATCAGGCAATTCCTCCAGCAACCGCTTGATGTCGGTGTCATGATCGTCACCTTGGTCGGCATTGGGCGCGTGGGCCGCCAGTTCCAAAAATTTCGGTGAACGCGAACTAGGCAAAAAGCTGCTTAAGTTGCGCCAATCAAATGCCATAATCGCCACCGTCGGGCTATGGGTTTGCAAAATCGTATCAAGCTGCGCCAAAGCCAGTTCGGAAGATAAGGCCGCCCCGCCCAAACGGTTTTGCAAAGCTTCCTTGATTTTTTCATTGCGCGCCAAGAAACCCACGTCGTCAATCGCCCCCCAACCTATGCAGTTCACCGGCAAACCCAGTTGCCTACGGCTTGCCGCCAGGGCTTCCAGCCAACAATTTGCCGCGACATAATTGCTTTGCCCTGGGTTGCCGAATAAGGTCGTCACCGACGAATAAAGCACAAAGAAATCCAGTGGTTTATCCCGCGTCAATTCATGCAGGTTCAATGCGCCTTGAATTTTGGGTTCCAGCACCTTGGCCAATTGCGTTTTGGTGAGGTTCCGCGCCAAACTGTCATCAATCACCGCCGCCGCATGGATGATCCCTGATAACGGCGGCATAATAGCCCCGCAATATGTTAGCAATGCCGTCAACGCGGTTTTATCGGTGACATCGACGGCGGCGGCATGGACATTGACGCCTTGGGCGGCAAATGCCGCCAGTGCCGTTTTGGCTTCAGATGATTTGGCTCCGGTACGGCTGATTAAAATGAGATGCTTCGCACCCTTTTCCACTAACCATTGGGCAGATCTTAAACCGAAACCGCTCAATCCACCTGTGACAAAATAACATTTGTCCGATGATAAATTTACAGTGGACGGTAGTGGCGGATGTTTTGCCGTCGGCTTGGCCTGTATGCCATGCTGGTAGGTCACGACGATTTTGCCGATTTGCTTGGATTGCTGCATATAACGGAAAGCATCGACCACTTGGTTGGCGTCGAACGTGGTGTAGGGCAGAGGATGCAGCACACCGTTATGGAACAATTCCATCATGTCGGCAAACAGCTTTTGCGTCAGTTCAGGACGTTCCTGCATAAGCTGGTCGGCATCTATACCGAAGTAGCTGATATTATTGCGGAAAGGCCGCAAACCGATATGCGTGTTTTCGTAAAAGTCACGTTTGCCCAATTCCAGGAAGCGGCCGAAAGGTTTCAGTACCTGGAAATTGCGGTTAATCGCCTCGCCAGCCAATGAATTCAGCACGACATCGACACCGCGCTGGTCGGTTTCGGCAAGAATTTCTTCTGCAAAACGTAAGGATCTGGAATCGTAGATATGCTTAATGCCCAGCAAACGCAGAAAATCACGTTTGTCATCCGAGCCGACCGTGGCATAAATTTCCGCCCCCAACCACACGGCGATTTGGATGGCGGCGATACCGACACCGCCCGCCGCACCGTGTATCAGCACTTTCTCGCCCGCTTGCAGACGCGCCTGATAATGCAGGGCGTAATAAACCGTAAAGAAAGTGCTGGGAATGGTCGCGGCGGCGGCATAATCCAGATGTTCCGGTATCTGCGTAATCGCATTGGCTTTGGTCAAAACCCGGTTGCTGAAACTGGCGGGACCTAAGCCGACCACTTTATCGCCGGGCTTGAAGCCGTGGACGTTGGTGCCAATCCGGGTGACTAGGCCGGCAAACTCCAGCCCCAGCGTAGGCCCGACAAAACCATTTTCAACGGCTTCATCTGACAACAAACCCAGCGTATACATGACATCACGGAAGTTAAGGCCGGTGGCTTTGACTTCGATTTCAATCTCGTCTTCTGAAGGGGTTCGGGTCGGGACTGCCTGCCATTGCAGATTACGCAACTGGCCTGGCAATTTGAAAGACAAGCGCAGGGTCGGCTCTTGGCCTAAGCCGGGATCTGGCAGTGATTTGCCGTCAACCAGACTATCCCTGCTACGCAGCCGCGCCGCAAAGCGTTTGCCATGTTGGTTCAAGACCACTTCCTGTTCGGCATCACCATGCAGCAACTCGGTGATGACGGCATGGGACACGGCCGGCGTGTCGCCATTGATGTCCAGCAATTGCACACGATAATTGCTGGCTTCATTCATTAAACAGCGGCCAAAACCCCATAATGCCGCATCATGGGCGATAGCTCCCCGTTTTAAAGAGCCAGCCAAGGCGTCGCTTTGGTCGCACACAAACAATGCCGCCACTTGGGAGGTCAATAACCAGATGGTGGCGTCAGTCGCGGTGCCCTCACAAGCCCGGATGATACAGGCTGCCAGCCAGCAACGCCCAGTTTGAATCTGTGCATCATCCTGACCGAAACCGGACAGATGGATGATATGGTCATAAGCCTTGCTGTTGATGGTTTGGGCATCAGCCAATAATGCTGGCAAGCGTTCGTGACCGGCTTGTGCTACGAAAACCTGTTGGCCTTGCTTGCGTAATTGTCCGGCAAGGCTTTGTGCCAGTGTCTGTTCTGGTTCAATTGGGTCGGCGAGGATCAGCCAATTCTGCGGATTGACCGCTACTTGGACAATAGGGCTATCCGCACTTTGGGCGGTCAGCAAGTAAGTGCCCGAATAGCTATCCGCCGGCTTTTCTTCCGTGTTTATTCCGCTAAAACCCAATGTTTGCAGTTGGTTTGCCACATCTTTTGCCAATAGTTGCGGCGACATTTGCACATGCGCAGAATGGCTAGGCCACCAGTCCGGTGCAATGCCCAGCACGGCATCAATCCAACGGACCGGATGTAGGCCGACTATCCAAACTGGACTGCCGGGCAATAGTAGCCCGGATAGTTGGCCCAGCACTTCTTGTACGTCTTGGGAACGCCCTGAATTCAAGTGGATAATGGCGAAATTGGCCGGTTTATCCAGGGCCAGACGATTGGTTTGTGTATCCGAATTCCACCGGAAGCTGTGCAATAAGGGGAAATGCTCGCGCAAACCGGCCGCTACGTTAATGGCACGGTCACATAAACCGGCAAAACAATAATCCGCCTGATTGAAATCCAATTGCGGACAAAGCAGGGGGGCAAATTGCGGTGCGTGGGCGCTGATTTCCAAAATACGCAAACGCTGGCCTGCCGGTAAATAGCGCATCATTTCTGCATATTGCTCCAGCAGGGTGTCACTTAAGATTTTCTTTTGGGTGCGCTCGAAAATATGGTTGCTGATAAGCGCGTAGTGCGTTGGATTGACACCTAGTTCGTTCGCGTCGATTTCGCAACGCAACAAACGGTCAAGCTGCATACCGACGCGCCCTGCCAAATGCGTCAGGTAAAAATAATCAGGGTAATCTTGTATCAGGGTGTTCCAGATCGCGGTCGCTGGAATATCGTTTTCCAAATGTTCCAGGCTCAACTGCCAACCTAGCCCTTCTTCAAAAAACAAGGACTGATTGTCGGTGGCGATGCTTAGCAAGGTGCGTAATAGTTCCGCCGAGCCAGGATAGTCATGACAATGACCGGCAAACCAGGCTGAGCTTAATAGACCTTGCCCGTCCGCAAAACTGCCCAAAGCTTCGGCAATGAATTGTTGGCTGAGACTGTCCAGCAAGGGTTCAACTTCGCTGGTGTAACGTCTGCTTGCCACATCACGGTCCGTGGCGGAAATACAGGCGCTGACAAGGTTTGAGGCTAGGCCCAATGGTGAATCTGCCGCCAACAGGGGCGAGGCAGTCAGGTGGTAATCCAGGAAACTCAAGGCTTGCACTTGGGCTTTGTGCAATCTGACGGCGCGGAAACGGGCATCATGGACAACGGCAATGGCCTGGCCTTGGGCATCGTAAAGCACGAATTCAGCTTTTAAAGAATGGGAGCCTCGATGGAGCAAGCTGGCTTTGGCTAAAACCGGAACCGCTTTGCTGCTACGCACATGCAGCCTGCCGATTTTGACCGGAACGAAGGCAATGTCGTCATGCTGGTGCAATTCGTCTTTGAGGATTTGAAAAACCAGTTGGAAGGCACAATCCAGCAGCGAGGGATGCAGATAATAGCGGTCAAAACCCGCCAGTATCGTATCGGGTATTGCAAAAACACCCAAAGCAGAGTCGCCATCGACCCAGCCGTGCCGGATTGCCTGAAAAGCCGCGCCGTATTCCAGCCCGACACTATCGGTCAGTTGCGCATGGCTGTGTTGGTCAAAATCTGGAGCCCGATTCGGTAGCTCAGGGGCGGTTAGGGCTAATTGATAGCCTGTGGCTTCGCCAAGGACGCGTCCCAAGCTATGCTGCAACCATTCAGAGGCTTTGCCTAGCTCGCGGCTTTGCAAATTAAAGCGCCCATCGGCGGCATCCAGGCTAAAGCGGATAACTTTGCTGTGATCATGGCTGAGAAGCAGTGGCGAGCGGATTTCCAGATCTTCAATTTCAATAAAATCGCTGGCATGGGCCTGATGTGCGGCAGCCAGTGCCAACTCAGCAAAACCCGCTCCAGGAAAAACCACCGCCCCGCCGACGTTATGATCCGCCAAAAAAGGGTGTGACTGGGTATCCAACTGGTTTTCCCAAATCAGCGCGTGTTGCTTTAAAGCGTAGCCTAATAAGGGATGGTTTTTGGTACGGTAAAGCAAGCCTTGCGATTCTGACGTGACCGGATGCCACAGTTTTTCCCGTTGCCAGGGGTAGTTGGGCAAGCCGATAAATTGCCCGGTTACCGGAAACCAGCGTTTATGATTGAATTCAACACCGGCAATCATCAATTGTGCCGTGCTGTTTAAAAGTTGCGCCGCCGTATCATTGTTGCGCTTTATGGTCGGAACCACGATACCGTTGTGGCTGCCTGCTTTGAGGCAGTCATGCAAATAAGCTTGCAAGACCGTATGTGCGCCGATTTCGACCAGGGTGTTGATGCCGGTGGCTAGCAAGGCATTGACCCCGCTGTCAAACTGTACCGGTTTGCGGATATTGTGCCACCAATACTGTGCATCCAGCTTGTCCGCCAGCAGTAAGTCCCCGGTAACCGTCGAGAAAAATGGGATTGCTGGTTCATTGACGGCAAGTTCCGCCAAATCCGAGAGCACACCTGCTTCGATGGTATCCATTGCCGGGCTATGGAAAGCGTAATCCAAATCCAGACGTTTAAAAAACGTATTATTGGCCGCCAATTGGCTTTCAATCTGGGACAGTTGCGCCACGTCCCCGGCAATAGTCACGCCCCGGTGGCTGTTGACGCCCGCCAGACAAACCTCATCTAAACCACTGTCCGCCAGCAGTTTGCCCATATCCTCGGCATTAAGGCCCACGGCGGTCATCCCGCCTGAGCTTTGGGTTTTGCCTTGATGATGGCTGCGGTAATAAATGACTTTAACGGCGGCGGCTAGGGACAACGCACCACTGGCCCATGCCGCCGCCACTTCGCCGACGCTGTGGCCGATGACGGCGGCCGCCTGGAAGCCATGTTCCCGCAACACTTCGGTAATGCCCACTTGCAAAGCAAATAATGCCGGTTGGGCAATTTCAGTGCGTTGGTAACGGCCTGCGCCATTGCGACCTGCCAGTTCGTCTAGCAAGGAAAAATCTGCATAGTTTTGAAACAGTGCGTCCACGTCACTGACGGCACGGCGAAAAACAGGCGATTGTTCCAGCAATTGCTTGCCCATGCCCTGCCATTGGCAACCGTTGCCTGAATACACAAAAGCCGGGCCTTTGGCATCGGCAAGATGCGTTCCTTTATAAGCGCGGGGCGCAGTGGCTTGATTTTTATCTGGTGGGGATTGCTGGTTGGCGAAATGCTTGAACTGCTGGATAGCTTCTTCAGGGGTTGCGGCAAAAACCGCTATGCCGTGGGGATGGCGTTCACGGTTAAAAAAAGCACTATGCGCCAAATCGTAAAAAGGCCGCCCTGGATTTTCGGCAATAAAATCAGCCAGTTCTTGCGCCGATTGTTGTAGTGCAGGCTGATCTTTAGCCGATAAAATTAGCGGTAGGGCGGGAGTTGACGAAAGTTGCCCCGGCGATTTTTTCAGAGGCTTAGGTGTTGGTGGTGATTGTAAAATGACATGGGCGTTCGCACCGCCAAAACCGAACGAATTGATACCGATGGTCAACTCGCCTTGGGCTTTTAACGGGAGCGTGTCGGTGACCACCCGGATATTCCAGTCCGCAAATTTAATATTAGGGTTCGGTTTTTTAGCACTAATTGTTGCCGGAATTGCGCGATGTTTTAGACAATTCAATGCCTTCGCCAAACCAGCGACACCTGATGCCGATTCCAAATGCCCCAAGTTGCTTTTCACCGAACCGATTAACAAAGGTTGGGTCCTTTTTTGCCCTAAGGCCAAACCAATGGCGTGGGTTTCGATAGGATCGCCGACGGCTGTACCGGTGCCATGCGCCTCAAAGTAATCAATCGTGCCAGGGTCTATCCCTGCCTTCTCATAGACCGCAGCCATTAATGCCGCTTGCGCGAGCGGGTTAGGGATGGTCAGTCCGGTTTTATGCCCGTCGGTGTTGATGGCACTACCGGCAACTACGGCGAGAATTTGATCATTGTCGGCGATAGCCTGGTCATAATTTTTAAGCAGGAACAGGCCACCGCCTTCAGAGCGGACATAACCATCAGCATTTTCACCAAAAACTTGGCAATGCCCGCTCTTGGATAGCATGGTCGCTTTTGAAAATGAAACAAACGCGCAAGGATGCAGGTGCAGGTTGATGCCGCCCGCCAAGGCCAGGCTGATTTCCCCTGAACGTATGGCTTGGCAAGCCTGATGGAATGCCACTAGAGATGAAGAGCAGGCCGTATCCATAGAAATGCTTGGGCCATGCAAATCGAAGACATAAGAAATACGGTTGGCGGCAATGCTGGAAATGATGCCAGTTGCCGCAGCAGCTTCTATCGCCGCAAGGTCATCAAGCATTCGATAGGCGTAATCGACATTGGAAACACCAATATACACCCCGCAGTCACTACCCCGTAACGACGACGGGATGATGCCCGCATTTTCAAACGTTTCCCAGACCAGTTCCAGCAAAATCCTTTGTTGGGGATCTATCAGCGTCGCCTCACGGGGGGAGATACCAAAAAAAGCGGCATCGAAACCGGAAATATCGCCGATACTGCCTGCTGCAAAACTGTAGCTGGTGCCGGGATGGCGCTTGTCGGGATGAAGGAAGGTATCTTGGCACCAGCGTGTTGGATCAACACCCGTGACCAAATCTTTTTGAGCCAGCAAATCGCCCCAGAATCGTTGGGTATCTGTGCCTGGGAAACGCACGGAATAAGCTATCAGTGCAACACGGTTATTCATCCTAAAAAATCTGTCCTTTTGCTAAAGTTATTGGATCGATATAGTGGTGCTGATGGCTTGACAAAACAGCCGGGCTATCGGTGTCAATGGATTCAAACGCAAATTTCGGCATTACTCTTGAACAGAATATAAATTTAAGATAATTCAAAAACTTAAATGTACTATATAGGGGTTTATTTTTCATAACAAGGTAACTATTCACCATAAAAAATTCCCCAAAAAATCTTGACAAGGCTTTTTTAGGTTTACGGATTGAGTAGGCTGTAAATTGGCATGGATACAAAGTTGCCAGTTGAAGCTTTGTAAGTTATTTGATTTGGGGTTTATTGACGTACAGCGCGTGAGGTCGCAAAAACGAAAATAAAGCCCTTTTTAGTTAGCGGCGAAGTATGCAGTTTACTGTGTAATCGTCCATCAGTCGATAGCATAAACAAAATGTGCTGGTGAATAAAATACTGACGCCGTCAAATTCAATGTCTAATATCGCAGTTTGATATAAATTTCAGCTTAATGATTGATAATTTGATCTGGGATTTATTGGATATTTTAATGATTTTCCAAGCGCTACAAGACGCGGGTTGGCGAGTGAAACTAAGTATTGAAAATCAATAAGATAAAATTGATAAGGTTCACTTTAAAATAAAAAACCAGTTGATTATCAGAAGTGAAAAATTTATATGTGTTTGCTAAATTATTGGCTTCCAATGCAATTATTTTGCGCTTTGCAACAAAGGCTTAATAATTGACATGAGTTGAATTTTGGAAACTTCGCCCGGCTGCCGAAAAACAATTTCCCCTTGGCGATTGATAACCGCAGTGTAAGGCACGGCTTCCATGCTGTCGCCAAACTTATGGGCCAGGGCAATGCCGGTTTCGCTGGCAATCAGGATTGGATAATTGAAAGCCGTATCTTCTTGGTAATTTTTCACGGCTTTTTTATCGTCGATGGCAATGCCAATAAACACCACGCCTTGTGCCGCCAATTCTGTTTGCAATGCCATAAATTCAGGAATTTCCTTACGGCAGGGCGGGCACCAGGTCGCCCAGAAATTAATGACGAGTATTTTTCCTTGCCATTCTGCACTGCTGTGTTGTTTGCCTGCCAAGTCGGGCAATGTAAACGTCGGCATGGGGGAGGGGCGGGTGTTTTCCAGCGAGGTCAAAAAATGTTTCGCCAAAATGCCACAAGCCAGCGCGAACAGGCCGGCAAGTAAATAAAGCCCGGATTTTTTCATAAAGTAAACTAGGTTATGGTTTGACGGAGGCCAATGTTTTTACAAAAGTTTCAGCATCTTGAAAGCCAATGACGCGCTGCTTGGATTTTTCGTTGCGCTCAGTGTCAAAAAACAAAATGGCTGGCGGCCCGATCAAATTAAATTTGCTTAATAAGGCTTGGTCATCGGCATTATTTTCGGTGACATCGGCTTGTAACAAGACCGTGTTGGACAAAGCCTGTTTCACGCGCGGGTCAGTAAGGGTATAGGCTTCCATTTCTTTACAGGAAATGCACCAATCGGCATAAAAATCCACCATGACCGGCTGATGGTTAGCCGATGCTTGGGCAACACGGGCTTCCAAATCGGCAAGTGAGCGGACTCTAGTGAATTTAAGCCCGGTATCCGCCGCTTGGCTAGGGTTGGCGGCGAAGCCCTGCAAGGGTTTTAGCGGGTTGCTGTTGCCCATACCCACGCCGACCAGCAACAATAGCCCATAGGTCAGCATCATCAACCCTAAGCCTTTCCATAACTTACGCCAACCAGAGCAGTGTTCGGGCAGTGGGTCCAGGGCGTTGAGATAAACCGATGGCAAAATCAGCAGCATCGCCCACAGTATCATGCTGACTTCGGCAGGCAAAATACGATTCAGCATCCACACCGCCATTGCCAGCATAATCACGCCGAACACGGCTTTAGTGGCATTCAGCCAGTCGCCCGCTTTCGGTAATAAATGCCGTGCTGATGCGCCTAAGGCCAGCAACGGCAAGCCCATGCCCAGCCCCATGAAGAACAAGGCGGCCCCGCCTAGCAGGGCGTCGCCGGTTTGGCTGATAAAAATCAATGCGCCCGCCAAGGGTGCGGCGACACATGGCCCGACAATCAACGATGACAAGGCCCCCATAATCGCCGCGCCCACTATCGAACCGTTCCGATGCCGCTCGCTCGAATCATGCAAACGTGAACGGAACGAAGCGGGCAGTTCCAGATGGTAAAAACCGAACATGGACAAGGACAGCAACACAAAAACGGCACTGAACAGGACAATGATCCACGGTTGCTGGAACGTGGCCTGCAAATTATGCCCGAACAAGGCGGCCAGTACGCCAAACACCGTGTACATACAGGCGGAAGCCAATACATAGCTCAAGGACAGCAAAAATGCCCGCAAAGTGGAAATATGGTTGCCATGCCCAACGATAATGCCCGACAAAATCGGGATCATCGGGAAAATGCACGGCGTGAACGCCAGCAACAACCCAAAGCCAAAAAAGCTCACTAAAGTCATGGCCCAACTGTCTTTATGCAAGGATTGCACGATGGCATCTTGCTCGGACACGGTGGATGCCACTTGCGGTGCCGGTGCGGGATTTAGGTTTTGCGCCAATAACAATTCCAAATCAATGCTTTTGGTCATGGGCGGATAACACACGCCCCGGTCGGCACAGCCTTGGTATTTGGCTTCCAACGTCACCGTCTGTGCCGCCGTGCCGCCGCGTATCAAGGGCACATCGAAGCTTAGTTCATTATGGAAAATTTCCACTTGCCCAAACGCTTCATCGTGTTTGGGGGTTCCGTTGGGAATCGTGTAAGTGCCTAGCCTAGTGCCGTCAGCACTGGTTAGGGCAAGCTGGACTTTTTCGCGGTACAAATAATAGTCTTCGGCGATTTCCCAATTGACATGCAAGGTATTGGCATCTTTAACTGATGCAAAAAACTGGAACGCCTGGTCCGGCGGCAATAACTCCGGGGCTGGCTGGGTGAAACCTGAAAAACTTTTCGCCAATTGCAAGAGCGGGTTGCTTGAACTGGCAAGCACCGCCGGTTTCGCACCAGCTAATTGAATATCAATGGTTTGTTTCTGTGGCGGATAACAAATCCCTCGATCTGCACAGGCCTGATATTGCACAAACAACTGCATGGTTTGCACACCGGCGTTATTTTTTAAAGGTAACTGCACCTGCAACAAGTCATGGTAATGCTCAATATCGCCCAATAATTCATCATGTTTGATATTGCCATCGGGGTAAGTGGGCTTGCCTAAATCCACGCCGTCGGTTTTCGATTGCAGGCGCATATTGTTGCGGTACACTGAATAACCTTCGGCAATGTCCCAGGTCAGTTGTAAACGCCCCGCATCCAAGGCCAGCGCGGATAGTTTGAAAGCTTGTGCCGGCGGCAACAAATCTTGCTCATCAAAGGCCAAGGCGGCTTGCCCGGAAACTGCCAGCCAACAGAAAAAAATTAATTTGTAGAAAGACATGTAGTCATCCAATCCAGATATTCGGGTAAGCCATGATCTATCGGTAGGGCGATAATTTCAGGGATTTCGTAAGGGTGATGTTTGAAGAGGGTGATTTCAATCGCACTGTAATTTTCTTTGCTGGATTTGATCAATAGCAAATATTCCGACACCGATTCTATTTGCCCCTCCCAACTGTATACAGAGATGATGCCTGGCAAAATGTTCACACAAGCAGCCAAATTTTTGCTGATCAACAGATGGGCGAGCTTTTTTGCCGTATCCTTGTCAGGACAAGTGCAAAGGATCAATTCGAAAGCGGATGGCATGGTGGCTACTCACTAAAAACTTGAGGGCGGATATTATCCTAGAAATTAACGGCGATTACCCTTATATTGTCAAAGACAGCAAAGATAATGACGCAACTTAAAGAGAATGACATGAAAATAATCCAACTATTGTTTCTGATAGTGCTGATAGTGCCTTTTATAGAAATCTATCTGCTGCTACAAGTGGGTGGCGTCATCGGTGCTTTGCCGACGATATTATTGGTGGTTGCCACGGCGGTGCTGGGGGCCTTTCTGCTAAAACAGCAGGGCTTGGCGACTTTTCAACGCTTTCAGGTCAGTCTGGCGCAAGGCGAAGTGCCGGCGTATGAAATGATCGAAGGGCCGATTATTTTGCTGGGCGGGGCATTGCTGTTGACGCCGGGTTTTCTCACTGACATCCTTGGCATCGCGTGTTTGATCCCTTCCTTACGCAGGCGGATCGCCCAATATATCTTGGAAAACCATTTGATCCAGGCTGTAAACGGTGGCTTTGGACAGGGTAAACCCGCTGACCGCGATGTGTTGGAAGGGGAATTCCGTAAAGAGGATTGATGCGTCAAAAGAACTACGTCCTTGTAGTTTTTTCGGAGTTTAGCTGTTTGTCGAGCTATCGTCGGCAGGTGCTTCTGGGGTTTCGCTAGCCGCCGTGCAGGTGTTTTTGTTCATTCCCGAATAAGCTGGGCACCAACCGGAAAAACCGGTGGCGACCAATACCAAACCGACCAATAACAAGGCGATTTGGGCGGTGAACACGGCAATAACCAACAGGGCCGCACCTGCATACAAACGGTATTTTTTTTCTTTTTCACCGACATTGTGTTCAAACTTAAGCATACGTTTAAAATCAAAACTCATCTTAAAATCCTCTCTCTATGTAGTTGTTATTATCTATTGCCAGCAATAGCTTATGGCTCGATAGAGCCGGAACAAATATACACAGCTCCCAAAATTCTGCAAGCGATATAATTTTTATGGATGTCACCGCAATCATCGAACCTTTGAATGACGCGCAACGCCTGGCCGTCACCGCCGACCCGCAAGCCATGCTGGTGTTGGCGGGCGCCGGCAGCGGCAAAACCCGCGTCCTGGTGCATCGCATGGCGTGGCAAATCGTCGCCGGACAACACGCACCGCACAGCCTGCTCGCGGTGACGTTCACCAACAAAGCCGCCCGCGAAATGCGTAGCCGTATCGAAACCCTGCTGAATATGTCCGCACACAGCCTTTGGATAGGCACGTTCCACGGCCTCGCACACCGCCTGTTACGCCGCCACACCGCCGAAGCGCGTTTGCCTGACACTTTCCAAGTTATGGATTCCGCCGACCAACTCCGCGTCATCAAGCGGATTTTGGCTTCGCTTGGCTATGACGAGGCCAAATGGCCGGCCAAGCAAGTGCAATGGCATATCAACGCACAAAAAGACGAAGGCATACGCGCCCGCCATACCGCCGATGTCGGCGACGTGTACCAGCGCACGATGCTGCAAATCTACCTTGCTTACGAACAACTGTGCGAGCGTTCCGGTCTGGTTGATTTTGCCGAACTGCTGCTCCGCGCCCATGAACTGCTGCGTGACAATGCCGACATCCTGGCGCATTACCGCCAGCGTTTCCAGCACGTCCATGTCGATGAGTTCCAAGACACCAATAGCATCCAATACGCGTGGCTACGGCTATTGACGCAGGATAGCAATAATTTGTTCGTGGTCGGTGACGATGACCAATCCATTTACGGTTGGCGCGGTGCGAAAATCGAAAACATTTACCGCTTCCAGAAAGACAATCCGGGCCACCAAGTCATTAAGCTGGAACAAAATTACCGCTCGACGGGCAATATCCTCGCCGCCGCCAACAAAATCATCGCCAACAACGGCGGGCGCATGGGCAAGGAATTGTGGACCGAATCCGGCACCGGCGAGCCGATCTTGTTGTACGTCGCCTTCAACGAACAGGACGAAGCCTATTTTGTCGTCGAACGCATACGCGCCTGGGTCAACGACGGCGGTATGCGTAGCGACGTGGCGATTTTGTACCGCTCCAACGCGCAATCACGGCAATTTGAAGAACGCCTGATGCAGGCCGGGACGCCGTACCGCGTCTACGGCGGCCTACGCTTTTTCGACCGCGCCGAAATCAAGACCGCCCTCGCCTATTTGCGCCTGATGGCCAACCGCCATGACGACGCCTCATTCGAGCGCGTCATCAACACGCCCACGCGCGGCATCGGTGCAAAATCCCTGGATGACATCCGCAACCTTGCCCGTGGGCAAACCGTCTCCTTGTGGTCAGCGGCAATTTTGTTGCTGCAAAGCGGGCAACTGTCGGCCCGCGCCGCCAACACCTTAAACAGTTTCCTGCTGCTCATCAAAAAACTGGGCGACGACACGGCGGATTCCACCCTGCATGAAAAAGTCAAAACTGTTATTGAAAGCAGCGGCTTGAAAGATTTTTACAAGAAAGACAAGGATAAAGCCGAAGAAAAAGTCGAAAACCTGGAAGAGTTGGTCAACGCCGCCCGCCATTTTGAAACCGCCAACCTGCCGGACGACGAAGACACAATCACCGAGCTAGACCGCTTCCTGTCCCACGCCGCGCTGGAATCCGGCGACATGCAGGCGGAAGAATTTGAAGATTGCGTGCAATTGATGACCTTGCATTCCGCCAAGGGCTTGGAATTCAAGCTGGTGTTTCTGGTCGGTTTGGAAGAAGGGCTGTTCCCGTCGCAACAATCCGTGGACGACATCGCCCGTTTGGAAGAAGAACGCCGCCTCTGTTACGTCGGCATCACCCGCGCCATGCGCCAGCTTTACATCACTTACAGCGAATCGCGGCAATTGTACGGGCGCGAAAGCTACCCCAGGCCGTCGCGGTTCTTGCGTGAAATTCCCGCCGACACCATCCAGGAAGTGCGGCAACGGGCGCAAGTGCAACGTCCGGTCGCGCAAATCAGCGTCGCCGCCAAACCGGCGATGCTGGCTCAAGGCCATAGCTTTAAGGCCGGACAAAAAGTCAAACACGAAAAATTCGGCATCGGCACGATTTTACAAACCGAAGGCGAAGGCGCGAAAGAACGGGTGCAAATCAAATTCCCCGAAGGCAGCAAATGGCTGATGCTGGCGTTTGCCAAACTGGAAGCGGTTTGAATTATTGTCCTTCTCAGCCAGATAGGTCGGGCAACAGCCGTATCGTTGCCCGTCAATTATCGGACGGTGGAGCGTCGGGCATAAACAGCATACCCGACCTACCTACCCGGCTGCTGAACGATGCGGTCAAGAACGCACCGCCGATACGCCAGCATAAGGGATTGTCAACGCGGGGCATGTTTGATGATCCGGTAGAGGCGAAGAGGTTTTATGACAGGCTAAAAAACCTCTATAACCATAATGGAGTTTACCAAATGGAGGGGTTCGGGTCTTCGACAGTGGGCGATGTGCCGGGGTTTTCCGGCAAGGAACTTTGGCTGCATATTGATGGTAAAACGGGGTGCTGTTTGGCACCGACCAGCGGTTTAAAGTGAATTATCAAATATCTCACCGCTATCCACCGTCATGATAAAATCTGCATTCATTCAGCCAGGTATTACCATACAGCCGTTCAGTTATTAATTGATAGTGACGATCTCGTCCATCACTAGCAAGCGAAATCCTGTATATTCTCCAGCATTTTGATGAACCCAACATTCATCGGTGTTTTATCGTCTAAAATAGTCTGCTGAAAAAGCCGAACTGAACAAATTTAAGCCTGTACCACGACCCCTGCTAATCTCAGTTAACCTGGAGGAAATATGAACGAGCAATTGAAAACTAATTTTTTGCAATTGACCGCATTGTCTTTGTTGTTCCAAGCCTTGCCTATTCTCGCGGAAGATACCGGAGGCATACAAATTTTAAGCGCCACGGTAAAAGATCAAAAAATTGCCGGTGCCAGCGTCACCTTGCAAAAAAATGGCGAACAATCAGTGACTGCTGCGACGAATGCCCAAGGCCAGGTCAACCTGAATAGCGCATTTGTCAATGACCCGTCGGCATTATTAATTGTAAAAAAACCAGGCTATTCCGATTTAGTCGTCAAATGCCCTTGCGCCGGCATGACCTATGCCGTCAGTCCGGTGATGAAAAATCTGGACGGCATGCGTATCGTCTTAAATTGGGGGCAGAAACCGGAAGATTTGGACTCGCATATTGTTTACCCAAACAATCATGTCTATTTTTCCAATATGACCGGAACCGATGCCTTATTAGACGTTGACGACACGACCAGCTACGGCCCGGAAACCATTACTATTGATCGCAAGCATGATGGCGAACGCTATGTTTATGCGGTGCATAATTTTACCGATGGCAGTGAACCGGATTCTACGCGTTTATCGGCCAGTCATGCCAAGGTATTCGTTTATGTCGGCCAGACGCTGGTTAAAACTTACTATGTCCCCAAAAATCAGACCGGTAATTTATGGACAGTTTTTGCCGTAACAGAATCGGGTGATTTCCAGGATTTTAATACCATTAAAGGCGTAACCAGCCATGACCGCCTGCAAACTTCCGAATTCCAGGGCATTATTGATAATTCCACGGTACAGCTTACCGATTACAGCGCAGACAGTCAGCAAAACGCCAAGGATCTGAACGCTGAAGGCGAGCGGGCGTACCATGCCGGAAATTATGCCGAAGCGATACGTTTGTATCAAAGTGCTATCGAACTCGACGGCAACTATGGGCAAGCTTACAGCAATTTAGGCCTGGCTTTCCAAAAAGCCGGCAACGTAGCAGAGGCGCTCTGGGCCAACAGAAAAGCGATAGCCCTGGCTAACGGTGCTACGGCAGCTACAGTAAGAGCCAGTTCCCACTACAACAACGGCAAGATATACGAAGCAGCCGGGCAATGGAATGACGCCTTGCGTGAATATCACTATGCCAAGCGCGAAAAAGACAATACCGTTTACGATAAAGCGATTAAACGCATGCAGCAAAAAGGGGCTAAATAATGTCTGGCTGGCGCGTTGTTCTTGTCTCAATCGGCCTAGCGTTGTTATCGCACACAACAACGGTAAATTCGGCAGGTCCCGCTGTCATTGCTAAAGCAGATCGACAGCTTTGGCATGAACGGGTCAATTCCCCGAATGCCTTTGACAAGGCTTCGCGCGCAGCGCTGCTGGTTTATGCGCTGGCGCTGCAAGACATGCAAAAACCGTCTGATGCCGACTTGCTGGCAGCGTTCAAAATCAAGAGCATCAATCGCGCATCTGTTGTCAAGTGGTTCAATAAAGAACTGGCTTTATCTTTGCTAAATTATCAACAAGCGGCAAAAGATTGCGGCAGCAGCGACTGGACTTGTCCAGGCAATATTAGCAGCACAGCGGATTTATTGGCCAAAGCGCAAATATGGCGGGCAACAATACCGCCTCAGATGCTGGCTTGGCGCGATAATCTAGCAGACTTCTCGCTCGCCTATATTGCCGAACAAATGCGGTTGGCGGCCTTGTTTCCAAAGGTCAGCAGCGAGATTGACCTTTTTAATGATAAAGAATGGAACGGCGACGAATTTGCCGACCGTCAGTTTTTTCTCAGTTTCGATGACGGCCCTAGCGCCGTTCACGGAACTAGCGATGATGTGCTGGCCATGCTGGAGGAGAACCACAAAAACGCGGTATTTTTTGTGCTGGGAGAAAATTTCCAAGCCCGATTGCATAAGACCGATGCAAATACCCTGTCCGGGATTTATAAACACCAATGCGTCGCCTCCCACGGCTGGGAACACCAATCCCATGCCAAATGGGCGCAATGGCAGGATTCGATAAAACGTACCCAAGCCCTGATAACGTCCGTTATCGCCAAAGAAAATTTTCTGCCTTTATTCCGCCCGCCTTACGGCCAACGCAAAGCCGACAGCGGCGCATTTTTTCAAGCGCAGTCCTTGCGAGTCGCTTTATGGAATCTCGATTCGCAAGACTGGAACGCTCATATCGATGTGGATGATATTATCAACCGCATGATGGTGCTGATGCTGATTAAAAGGCACGGTGTGTTGCTGTTTCATGACGTTCATGCCAAGGCGAAGGCCGCTTTGCCGGTATTATTTAATGAACTGGGCAATGCAGTTACCTGGGGCGATTGTCATTTACTGGCTACCCATGATGCCAAAGGCAATTGAATATCTTCGGCATCAGTTAAAATAGGAAGTAAAGAAAGAGCCTCACAAACACTGATACAAATCGTATGCGGGCTCTGATTCCTGACCCTGCTCTCCGCCGGGGTCAGACCTCGCCGCTTACTCCGCTTTGCTTTACTTCTCAAAGATTCCATAATTAACGGGAACATAACCTTAGTATCTGCACATAAATTCCACAAAAAAACCTTAGCCTCTCCATTTGCCCTGCACATCGTCCTGTCATCCTAACGACATGGACATTCAACTTAAAAAATATTTCACCAGACCGTTTCCCGCCTATCAAGTGTTCCCCAAAACGCCTTTGCCATGCCCCGTGGGTACACGCCTCGCCCGCCCCGTTTTGCACGGCTTTTTGAAATCCGCTCAGTTTTTCAAGATGACGGGAAAAATGGGCTTTGATTAATCCCCAGCGGGTAGAGAAATCGGAATCCCCGTCCGGCAAGGGCAAAATGCAATGCAGGTGGTCGGGCAAAACCACGCTGCTGGCATCAATCCCATAGGGATGCTTGACTTTTACATGGGGGAAGGCCGCCCGCAACAGGTCTGTTCGGTCAGTCAACAACCGGTTTCCCCGGCGTCCGGCCAAGTTCAGCGTGAAAAACCAAGTGGTTCCGGGATGTCGGAAACGGCGGTATTCGGTCATGGTTTAAATGGAGCCGTGTCTCCCGAATGATGCGGTTCGTACCTCGCCGCATCCTACGCGCTGTGCGTACCGTTATTACGATTGACATTGCCATTTATCGTGAAACATGGCGGGGCATAAAGATAAGGTACGCGCAGCGTACCTTATCCGGCTGGCACCTCGATGCCGATAGGTGGGAGATATCCATCCCATTGCCTTACGGGTTTCAGCGTATTGCTTCTTCATCACAATTGACTTCAATCAGCTTTTCCATTTGTTTAAGATGCAAGTATTCGGTATTTTTTATGGGCATACCGGGGTTGTCAGTTGTTTCTGTGCTGAGTTCTACGTTTGCAAAATGTTTCAGGAAAATCCGCATGACATGAGCTACGCCATTTTCAAGGACTGATCGGCAATTTGATGCAAAGTAGGCACCGCGAGCATAATTTCCAGTAATTATTTCATAAGAAGGAAAATAGGCAACTTGGTTACGCTGGCCAGCGATTTCCTCGCAAGCAACGCGTAATACAGATTTGGAATAAGTGGTTGCTGTCAAGACATGTTGTGAAGCCGAAGCGGTTGCTATTAACGGTACGGGTGAAACGGTGAGAATAATTTTTGCTTTTTCATTCACTGATCTTATTAAATCAATAAAATCCAACATATCTGCTACTACTTCTGATACGGTAAAGTTGTGTAATCTGTATTTTTTAGCATCAAACTCGCCACCGGCAACACCTGGACAAAGCGGGAAAACGGCATCATCAGCAATTGCTTCCCAGCATTCGGTTAATCCAAGTGTAAACACGAAAACATCTAGTGTTTCAAAAGCCGTGCGAACTGCCGCTAAATGCTGTTGCCGATCGGCTTCAAATTCGGCTAGGCTGGCAAATCCATTTGGTTGGATTTGTGGTCGGAAAGGATCAATCAATTGCCCTTTTTTACCTATCCACTTGTTGTCCCTTGGCGTGAAGTTGCCATAAGCACGTTTGAAAAGTTGTAACAATTGTCGGGTGGTATAAAGATTGCCGTAGCGTGCCGTGAATGTGCCGTAATTGTAAATAAACGCGTTTTCGTGGCTGATAATGGGATGTGCCTGCTCGGTAATTAAAAAATGAAAACCGGAATTGCGCAAATAGCGGGCTATATGTTGGGCAAAACAGCTGCCAGCAGTGGCTACTTTATCTTGTTGGGTGATTTGAAAAGGGACAGAGACAATAGGATCAAATTCGGAAGGATTAACGCTTGTTACGCTACGTTTCCAAAAACAATGGTCAGGCAAATTGGTGTAAGGGGTAATTTTCATAGTGATACCTACTTAATGTCCATGTTGTTTAGGGCGCGGATTTGATTGAGCACTAGGTTTCCATAAACGTCATTGGCATGGGTTGGGTCAGTATTACAGTATTCCAAATGCAATAATCCATTTTTATTTTGTACTGTTTTGGGTACATCAACAAAAGTGATGCCTAATTTGGCGCAATTTGCGTGTGCTATCGTCCAGTACAAGTGCCATAACTTGTAGCGGAATATGGCAGGTGAGACACCCAGTTCGTCTATTTTTTCTTTGAATGTACTGGGGTGTTTTCTAATGTGCATTTCAGGTAATGGGGGAGGGGAGCAGATTTGATAAATGGGGATATTTCTAAATGCCTCTACTATATTAGAGGTCATGTCAAAAAAAAGGCTTTGCTTCATATGGTCTTTCATAGCATTGGCAACGAGACTGACCGGTAATAGCTGTGCGTTTGGCCTTATCGGCAAATTGGTATTTTCAGGCAAATAAAAATCAAACGGTTGAGGATGATTGATTAGCCCCAAATTGTTGTGGTGATTGCCTCTAATTAAAAGGGCAATAGACAGGTAAGCATCGGCATTTGCGTTTAATATCTCATCCATTCCTTTTTCTTGAATGCTATAAAACTCAAATGACTCGTCAGCTGAAGCAGCCCGTTTTAGTGCTAGTATATGACTATGTCCGACTACCAAAACCTTTTTCATTTAATTTATCTAAAGTAACTGATGTTATGCAGAAACCAATTTTTTCCACAAGATATACTGTTTCAATATCGGAGTTTCTAACCATAATCTTGTAGCTCTGCGTAACATCAGTAAAGTAATGTGCTTGTAATGAGTCCAGACTGGAGCTGGTGCGCTTTGGTGTGTTCAGCCAACTTTTGCTTTTTGAACCCACGGTATTTTAGATCATGTTAATTATTTTTCTAAATTAACCAATTATAGGAAATCCTCGGCTTTGCCGGGGAGACAGCAAAAGTTTGACATTAAGGGGAGACTATCAAGACCTTTGAAATCGTGAACCGCCAAGCACACAATTGAGGAGAATCCTGATGAACGACCGAAAGTCTAAGCCACTCCAAGTGGGAGCGCAAATATCATGTAGTGTTTATTCCAAGGTGCCGGGGGCAGATGCTGCACAAGGAGTCCCTAGGATGCGGTGAGGTACGAACCGCATCGCATCGTTCGCGTCACTCCCCCCCGCCGTAACGTTGGAGACATTGACATCATTAGCCCAATTCTCTGGATGCACCCCGCGACGCACATAGCGGTGAAAACTGGAATACGGCCAATCCTTAACACTTTGCGTCCAGCCATGATCGACGGGGTTCCAATGGATGTAGCCGATATGTTGCCGGTAATCGGCTTCGTCGCGGATCAAGTGTTCCCCAAAACGCCTTTGCCATGCCCCGTGGGTACACGCCTCGCCCGCCCCGTTTTGCACGGCTTTTTGAAATCCGCTCAGTTTTTCAAGATGACGGGAAAAATGGGCTTTGATTAATCCCCAGCGGGTAGAGAAATCGGAATCCCCGTCCGGCAAGGGCAAAATGCAATGCAGGTGGTCGGGCAAAACCACGCTGCTGGCATCAATCCCATAGGGATGCTTGACTTTTACATGGGGGAAGGCCGCCCGCAACAGGTCTGTTCGGTCAGTCAACAACCGGTTTCCCCGGCGTCCGGCCAAGTTCAGCGTGAAAAACCAAGTGGTTCCGGGATGTCGGAAACGGCGGTATTCGGTCATGGTTTAAATGGAGCCGTGTCTCCCGAATGATGCGGTTCGTACCTCGCCGCATCCTACGCGCCAACATTTTTTCCTTACCATCAAATCGGTATTTCAAACGAAAGTATTTTGAACCATTGGGGTTAGTGTGCTGGGCAGCACACAGGCTGTGCCGCCCAGTTTTTCAGAAGAAGAAACGTTTAGTTTCCTGGGACAATCATAGGCTGGAAGGTGAACACATTTGGATTGTTAGCATCTACAGTGACTTTAATCCAATGCAAGTTTGGGCTACCGAAAGTTTCAACACGAGTGAAGTTTTTGATTAAATTGGCTTGATTGATCAGTGGCTTGTCAATTTTATAAAAGTGCGTGTCACCATGTACCAACACAACTTGACCTTTAAACGCATTAGTTTCTTCTGTTAATGCGGCTAAGAAAGCATCATAGCCTTCATGCGGTGGCAGACCATCAACTACAGTATTTCTTTCGTCAACAGTCTCTGTTTCTGGTATATCAAAAACAGGATCTGCTTGTATGGCAACCATCAAGCCAATGGCATTGCGTCTTTTGGCAATTTCAAAAGACTTGTGCAAAAATTCAATATTGGCGGTGTCGCGTGCTGCATATTCAGCATTGTCAGCATCACACTCGGCTTGGGTGCGGACGCTTTTGGCATTAATGCACTCACCGTCATTTACTTTGTTGTTGTTGCTGCCAGGAACGTTCAAGGTTACAAATACGACGCCTCTATGCGCCCACAAGCTGTTTTCTGAATAAAGCCCTTGTGCGTGGCCTTGGCGACGCAGTTTCATTTTTGTTTGACCAAAGCTGTAGTCATCAACAAACATGGTTTGGCGCAGGTAGTTAAGGCGTTCCAAGTTGTTATAGCCGCCGTTATTGATGCGGTGACAGTCAGTCCATTCATTGTCGCCCAATACATAGACAGTTGGTGCTTTAACGCTATTAAAGAAATCAATGGACTCTTGTCCAAGTGCGCTGTCAGTACATACTGAACTACCGTCTTTGGTGTCGCCATCAAATATAGTGAAGGCAAGGTTTGAAGCGTTCATGCTATCAACCAAGCGGGTCATTTTATCGCCAGTTTTAAGACCGTCACCATTTTTGGCATAGGGCATGTCGCCCCACAGGCCAAATGAGAATGAGCCGGCATGTACGATGGTTGATGCCGATAAATTCACAATTAAGCCAAGTGCCGCATAGCTCAGTAATTTTACTTTTTTATTCATGAATAACCTCTAGATTAACAAATGTTGTAATTGGATTTGCAAGGCTAACAATCAATAGTTACAAAAAAATGACATTTTGGTTACGGTTTAATGATAGTTCCCTTGGCGGAATGGTGTAAAGGTATGGCTAATCCGATATAAAAAAATGTCCTGTCATCGCCTCAGTAAAAAGACTGCCAACGGAACATCGCTATTTATTGCGAACGAACTTTTCATCCCATACTTGGGGAAAATCGACATGACCACACAAGCCTGTAATGGTCAAGTAAATTTGGACAATCCGTTAAGCCTGTTTTAGAAAAACCTGTTCACATTGGTTGGGTGAAACCGAACTAATCGAGGAATGTATCCGTTCGGTATTGTAGAAATGGATGTATTTCTTCACCGCCCATACCATCTCGTCTTGGGTTTGATGGCGGTCACGGCTGAATAGCTGTGGCGTTTTTTGGGCGCACTGGGCTGGCCCGATCATTTTGGCAATTTATTGGCGACGGCTGGACTTTCAGCAATACCCATCCCGATGGAATCCAACATAAAAACCACCCAATTCAGATTATAAGGCATGATTTTTGGGTATTCGTCAGACATAAAAGTATCGGGTTTACTTCACATTAAAAAGAACAATATCGGAAACAAGCGTTTTTTCCTTATCACCCGTTTCTTTGGCCCGTAGGGAATAATAGCCTGGTTTAATGGGCCACAAGAAATGACCGGTTTGTGTTGTGGCGATGGCTTTGCCATTAAGTAGCCACTCAAGGTTACGGCCTGCTCTCATACCGTCTGCGACAAATTCGAATGCTTGCACATTAGCAGGAATCCGTGGGTCGTAGGCAATTTGCAAGCCTTGGGTTGGTCTGAGCAATTCAAGGCGTCCCGAAGGCTGTGCAGGTTGCGTAAGGTTCGGTTCGCTGCCAATGATGAAATATTCTGTGCGTGGAAAACAGTTATTTTTTCCGGTAGCTTGGTCGTAATGGGTGCATATTTCCTGCTGGGTTAATTTGGGGCTTAAATAAAGCGGCTCCGGTTTTTCGCGTCCTGCAAGCTCGGAAAATAGGCTGTGCAGCACCAAAGCAGGGCCGGTTGATCCGGTAATCCCGTCCATCGGCGTTTGGTCCAAATTGCCAAGCCACACACCTACCGCGTAGTGCGAATCAAAACCAAGCACCCAGGCATCGTGATAATCGGTCGATGTGCCCGTCTTAACTGCGGTTTGTACGGGAAGGTTAAGCACACTTTCCGCGCCGAATTCACGTCTGCGGGCAAACGGGTCGGAGAGGATGTTGGCAATCAGCGAGGCGGCTTCTGGCGAATAGACGCGGCTGTTTTTGCGTGTGAAGGGCGACTGCGGTAACGGCGTGAGAGACCGGAATACACCGCGACTGGCCAAGGCGCTATAGGCTTGCACCATTTCGAATAACGTCACTTCGCCATTGCCCAGCGCAAGGCCTTCCTTATAAAATTCAACGGGCTGTATCAGGCTGGCAAAGCCCAGCGCATGTAGCGTATCCAAATAGCGTGTTGGTGTGACAAAAGCAATCGTTTGTAATGCCGGAATATTGAGCGAATTACCGAGTGCTTCTCTCAGGGAAATTTTGCCGTAAAACAGATGGCTGTAATTGTGGAAATCATGCAAGCCTGAACCGATGGCCTCAGCCATAGGCGCGTCATTTAACTCTGTTGCTGGCGACCAGCCAGCGTCAAGCGCCAGCGCATATAAGAACGGTTTCATTGACGAACCCGGTTGGCGCGGTGCGCGCACGGCATCAATAGCACCGCCAGGAGTTGCATTGTTAACATGATCATTAATAGCCCCGCCGACCGCCCAAACCAGAATTTCGCCTGTGCGATGATCCACGACCATGACAGCACCGTTGCGCACTTGTTTTCGCTGTAATGCTTTGATGCGCTCATCCAGGAAATCTTGTGCTTTATGCTGCAAATCGCCATCCAGTGTGGTTAGCAGCACACCGTTGTCGCTTAAATGATAGGGGATGGTTTCGCGGATGTAATTGATGAAATGGCTGGCGTTTAACGGTGGTAACGGCGGCTCTAGGGCTAATTTTTGCGCGGCCAGTTGTTGCCGTTCCTGCGCAGGTAATTCGCCGCGATCAGCCATCGCTTGCGCTAATCTTGTCATGGCAGGCTCAATGGCATCAGAATTTTTATAGAGGTCGAGTGCTGACGGCGCACGGGGCAGCACAGCCAATGCCAGCATTTCTTTATGGGTTAATGTGCCCAGATCGCGGTTGAAATAATAGCGGGCCGCTTGTGCGACACCCCGGCGGTTAGCGGCATAAGGCACTTGATTGAGGTAGAATTCAAGCAGTTCACCTTTGCTGGCATGGTTCTCCAGCAATGCCGCTTCGAAGCCTTCAAGCCAGCGTGACCAAAGCGTGCGCGGGCGCGGATGGATAATGCGCACAACTTGCTCGGTAATCGTGCTGGCGCCACGCACAGACTTACCAGCCCGAAGGTTTTGCCATAGGGCGCTAGCCCGTGCCGTCCAGTTTACCCCATGGTGCTCAAAGAACTGCCTGTCTTCCGAGGTGACAAACGCCTGTCTTAACCATTCGGGTATGGCATGTAAGGGGACGATAGCCATCGTATTGAAACGGTTTTGGTAAGAAATTCCCAACGGCTTGCCTTGGCGATCCAGCACCTGAAAACGCTGTGTACCGGAACTGGCGGTACGCAACGATAAGCTCGGCGTCTCAATATCCCATAGCGTTTTCAACACCAGCAGCGCAAGCACCGCTAGGGTTGTGCGGAGCGCCATTTTGCCGTAGCGTCTAGTTGCCATAACAAATAAGCAGCCTTTAAAAAGTCTTTTAATATTTTTTACTCACCACGAACGACTGCATGGATGCAGGAGGTAGGGCAATGCAGGAGCAGCGTAGCGGTGTGCCGAGGGTACGAAGATCACGAAGAAAAATAATTAACTTCGTGTTCTTCGTGCCCTTCGTGGTAAATAAGAAGGGGGCAAATAGTTTTTTCATTTTGTTAAAAAACTTATGCCCCATTACTTATTCGCCAACCTGAAGGTTTATCGCCTCTGTCTTGCCATAAACATCAGGATCATACATTTCCTGGGCCATTGCCGGTAATACACTGAATGCACCCGTGGCAATAGCCTGCGCCGTATAAGACAGATGATAATTTCCGGCTGGCAGGTAATCGGAGTAAAAACGCACGGAATCATGGCGTATTTCCTGATGGTAGAAACTCCAGAAGCTGGCGCCGAAATCGGTCCAGTCTGAATATTTAAACCAAAAAGCCCCGCCCGCCGCGTTGAAATCGCCTTTTTTGGCATCGACTTCAGAAGCTGTCGCCAGGTCGCGGTTCACGGGCTCCAAGCCACCAGCCACCGCATCATCGACCACGACAAAATTACGCGCCGCCGGGACTGAAACATAAAGATCGACGCGGATTAGCTCGCCACGTTTAATCTGTAACGGGGTTTTCAGCAGCTCCCATTTTCCCGCCCGCTCAACGCTGTATTCACGGTGCACTTCAATGCCGGCATTGGCGGCGTTGTCCAGTGCCGATGGCAGCGCGTAAGCCAGGCGTGTCGCAAAGTAAAGCCGTCCCTGGCCTATGCGCTGGATTTGCACGGAAGTTTTACGGCCTGCATCACCGGCTTTGACAGGTCGCTCCAATTGTGCCGCCGGGTCGCGGACATCCTTGAAAACCGCCTTGCCAAAACTGACCCTGTCCATGGCGGCAGTCACGGTCATGTCCGGTTTATCCTTTTCATAAATCCGTGCGAATTCAATCAGCGCATTCATACAGAACATGTTTTCCTGGGTGTTTTCCCAATGGTCGCGGTTCTTGCGGCTCTGCGTAATCGCGCGTACCAATTTAAACGGGACATCGCCAACCAGATTCTTGCCGCTTCCGCGTTCGCCATAGGCCGTGAAAGCGTCCAGCACGGCACAGTTTTCGCGAAGGGGCGACGCCAAAATACGGGTATAGCTGTCATCCCAGGTTTCGCTGAATACAAATTTGCCGCCTGTTTGATTGGCAGTGGCCAGTATCATGTTCGCCACCTCCGGCGCATATTTTTCACCATCTTTGACCGCTAACGCCGCTTGCAAGAAGTGGCTCTTGCCAAACAAGGACATTTTCTTCACATGCGGCTGGTAGCGTTCCAGATCCGATAGGCTGACTTTTCCACGTTCTGCCAATGCCGCCAAAGCCACGGCGCGTACCGTGGAGGTCATGCCTTCGGAATAAAAATCAGGCACGGCATCATTCTTAAGCAAATTACCCAAATAGGTGTGCAGCTTGTTTTCCACCTCATCAGGAATCGTATAGCCACTTTTACGCAGCCAGTTAAAGGCAATCGCCGTATAAGCGCTTAGGTAAGGATCCACATAGCGGTCTTGGGCGACAAAATAGGTCATGCCACCGTTTGCCGCTTGAAAACTTGCCGCTTGCTCCAGCGTTGTTTGCGACAGGGACTCGCTGCCTTCCCATTGCAACGAATCGGGCAGGTAGGCTTTTAGGTTCTTATAATGTGCCGCCATGACCCCTTTACTGAGCTTTTGCTCCCAGCACAGATACGGGTAATCGCGCATGTACTTAAATGCGCCTGAGACATTGCCAATAACGGTCGGCGAAGCAATAACGCTGACACTGCCAATATCCGGCAGCATGTCTTTGGGGAACTGGATAGCTTCGTCAATCTTATTTTGGGTCGTGGTGCCGTAATTCGCTGCGACATTGAGGCTGCGGCGCTTATTGACCGGCAGACTATGCACCAGGCCGTCGCTGTCCAGCCTATCCCCCGCCGTGATGGTAAAGCGCAAATTGCCTGCTTGGGTATCGCGCGTTTGCGCCACTGCCGTGGTTTGGATTGGCATCGATACCGTGACTCGTTTGTAAGGTTCGATGGTGACAGTCTTAGTCAGGTCGGCAGGCGTTTTAGCCGCATCAAGCTGGCCTTCGGCGTGGATGCTTACTTTCAGGGTACGCGGTTTGTCGGTACGGTTCATGACGCTGAAACCGGCATCGAAGTGATCGCCTTCCATGACTTGATTGGGCAACACTGGGCGCACTTCGGTCGGACGGTTGACTTTAAAATTGGCATCGCCTAAACCAAAACGGTCGGTCGGCGTGGTCGCAATCGCCAGAATACGCCAGCCCGTCAGATTATCCGGCGCATCAAAGCTGATGGTCGCATCGCCTTTGTTGTCGGTTTTAAGTTCCGCGTTCCAATAACTGATGAATTTGAACAACGAGCGCATACTTAAATTGGCGCCGCCATCGCCCCCCGGATTCGCGCCTTTTTTCTCAAAGCGTTGCCGCCCCACCAGCCGGGTCAGCAAGCTGTAATTGCCAAGGTCCAGGCTGTCCAACGTGTAGAAGCCCTGGTAGGGATCGTAATAGCTTTTGCCGCCTGCGATAAGGTCAAACACCGATTCATCAAGCACCGCTACCGCCAATTCGATAGGCTCGTTTTTATCCTTCATGCGCGGTTCGGCATGAAGCTTGACGGTCACTTTGTCGCGGGGCTTGTAAATCTCCCGGTCGGTTTGGGCGGTAATCCGCATTTCTTTATACGGGTCTTTTACCGGCACGGTCACATAACCCATACGGTAAGTAGGTTTGCCCAGGTCAACTTGACCCAAATCCAATGGTTTGTCCACACGCGGCGACACAATGACTACGGAAAGATAAAACCCCGGCAAGTGCTCCGGTTTGATTTTGAATTCGACCACGGGCGTGGAGGTGGTGAACGTTTGCACGAAATGGTCGATGACCCCGTAACGCTCGATGGTGATCAACGCCTTGGCGTTCGGATAGGGGTTTTTCACCAGATAACGGGCGGTATCGCCAATTTTATAAGACGTGCTTTCAGGCACGATAGTCAGGCCGCTATCGTTTTCATTGTTCCAGACCACAAAATCATCACCGACGGCATAAGTGCTCAGTGTCGTGGAGTGAGCCTTGCCTTTGGTGTCCTTAATAGTTGCGATGGCCCGATAAACGCCCGCTTTAGCTGGCGTAAAGCGGCAATCAAGCGGAGCCTCTGCCGATAGCCCTTGACAATGCCCAGCTGTTTCCCATTCGTTATGATATTCGGTCAGGTAGGCATTGCCAGCACCCTTGACCCGCGCCGCTTTGGTGGTTTGGTGCTCTAACGCAATCTCCACCGCCGTGCCTTTGGCGGGGTTGCCCCGCTCATCAACAACGATATATTGCAGCTTGCCCGCTTTGCCGACTTGGTATAGCCATTCGCTGCTATAAAGGCCGACCAGGCGGTCCACCCCCAGATAATCGGCTCGGGCTTGGCTGCTGATGTATTTGCCACGGTCATCGGCAACCGCGCTTTCCACCAAAAGTTTGCCGTAGACCACCTGGGGTGTTCCGGTGGCAAAATGAAGGGCGCTTTCACCCTTGTCATTTACCTTGTCGATTTTCTGAAAAATTTGCTGGGATGGCGTTTCATTTTGGTAGCTATCGAATTGGAAGTTTTTGGCTAACGGATGTTTCGCACTAAATGGCGCACTTTCCAATAGTGCGGTGACCCGCGTGGCGGCATCGGTGTAGGCGCCACCCGAATGCAGTTCGGCATGGGTCGCCACGTTCACCTGCTCACCTGCATGAAACAGGTCGCCATTCAGCTGGTTGCTGACCCGGAAAGGGGATGGCGTAAAGTCGCTGACCAGGACGCGCATCGGCAGCCAGGTTTTTTTGTCGGCACTGTCATTGTCAGTATCTGGTTGATGTTGGTTGGTTTCTTGGGCATTTTCAGGTTTTTTGGCAAAGTCACCGATGAGCTTGAATTGATACCAGCCGACCGCGCCTGCTTTGGGGACGGTGAATTCCCCGCTGGTCCCGCCAAACGCCGATAAGCTAATATCCTTGCGCTCATGCACTTCTTTGCCCATAGGGTCGATGATTTTCAGCCGATAACTGCCAGCGGGCGGCGGTATAAAACCGTTGTTGTCCTGATTACGGACATAGATTTTATATTGAATGATGTCACCCGCACGGTAAATGCCTTGGGCGGTCGTACCCCAAGCGTGTGTATGGCCATAGCGCATCTGTTTGTAGGGATACACCGCTACACTGCCCGAAGCACGGTAAGTATCAATGGTAAACGATTGCGCTATGGGCAGCAGCGCCATGTCATCGTCTTTTTCCACGCTCAGGAAATAGCGGCTGGCTTCATCTTGGTAACGTGTCGTAATCGAGAGATCAGGGTCTAGCGTATCTGTTCCCGGCAATAGCGCCACGCCTGAAGTGTCAGTGCTTGCCTTCGCGCTGATGTCAGTCGCGGTATGCAGGGTGGTAAAGGCATCTTGGTATAAGCTGACCCTGGCATCCGCCACCGGTTGGCCAGTCGCCATGTCAGTGACCCAAACCAGGCTATTGAAGTGGCCGAGTTTGTAATGGACTTGATAAGGCGTTACTTGGGCAAACAGGCGTGGAAAATAGCTATTATTGATAACGGGATCGGTTTGCAAAGTGCCGAATAGCGCACCCGTCCGGCCATCGAGCATCTCGCGCACTCCAAACGGTACGGCGAATTGCACATCTTCAACACGCGGAATCGCTTTGCGGAAAGTTTGTTGTTTGTCAGCGCCTTGGGCTGTTACAGCGCGGTAGTCGAAGCGGTAATTATTCAAGTTATTGACGTAAAAAGGGACTTCGCTGTCCACGCCCTTCTCCAGTACGGCATCGGAGTAATCGAGGACAAAATTGGGATTTCGATGTGCGGTCGCAAAGCTTGCGGCAATAGGCTGTTGCAGCTTACGGTCAAAGATGTCCTGTACTTCAACAATAACAGGGGCAGCGGGCTTAAACCAAGATTGCAGCCAGTGCCATAGCCGCTCAAAAAAAGTCGTTGCCGCCTGTGAATGTACGGTATAGTCTTGAGCGACCTTCAGGCCACCTGGAAGCCATACGTCATAAACGGCACCCTTGCTATGCGGTTGGCTAAATTGATAACCGACTTCAGCATTGTCCCCGCCCTCTTCCGGCTCTTGAGTTATTGTTTCTGCTTCTGAGATTTTCTTCCAACCACCCACAGGCGGGTTGAATATCACCCTGTCGCCCAGGGTGCCGCGCTCCACCGGCGTACTGAAAGAAAGATCCACCGGCCGCATCGGATCACATTTTCCGCTAGGCTTTTGACCGGCGGGTATCCACAACTCTTCACCGCTGTTGACCGTGCATTTAATGCCGAGAAATGTAAATTCCGGGTAGGTGTCGAGTTCCGCCACAGGACTGGAACTCACGCCGGGTTCAGGCCCCAGCGCGGACATCAGCCCTGGCTCCGTTTTAAGAATAATGTGGGTATCTAACGGCAGTTCTTGCACAGGCTCAACTAGCCAAATCCTACGCGCTTCCTTTCCTGAGCTTTTATGAAGGTCATCGTCGCTTTTTTGTAGGGGCTGTTTGTTAAAAAATAGCAGGGCATTTTCTCCCGGAATGGGCATCCACTGAGGCGGCTCATGATCTGCCGAGTCGGCGCTAACCTGCACGGCAACCCGCTCGGCCTTGTCGCCGACGTTCCAAAAGACATGCTGTGCGACCGATTCCTTATCCACCGCCTGATTGAATACCAGCCGAATAACGGGATGCCCTGGTGATTTCCACTCCCGGAATTCATGGTAGTTCACATCAGGGCGCTGAGTGATAAAGCCATGATGGAAGCTATCAGGAATAGTCGCGCCATCTTCGGCCTTAATTCCGGGTTCGATTTCCAGCGTGTAACGCGTCGCCTCTTTGAGCGCCGCCTTATCCGGCAGATTACAGGCCAATGCCGAGGTGTTAAGCCAGCGCCATTCGCAGGCAAGGGCCGGGGTGATGATGACAGGAATTTCGGAAGACGGACGCTCCATCTTCCCGATAGGAACAACGGGGCGGTCAAACTGAATGACAATTTGTTTACCCGCAGGCACATCTTCGCCATCCGGCGTAATCCTTATGACCTGAAGTCCCTTGAATTCAGGGATAGCCGCTGAATCGTATGCAGCATGGACATCGGCGGCTAACCAAAATATTGATAGGGCGACAACACATGTTAATACTTGACGATTAAAGCACATAAAAAGCCACCGCTAGGTTGTATCACAGCTTGAAAATAGAAAATAATCCGTCATCCTTCGCCAAGCGCCAAAGATGATGCCTTATCAAAGTATTAGAAGTTACGCATTGATAGCGGTAACATCAAAAAAATCATTTACTTATGCCTAATTTATTAAAAACATTTGCTGTGCATAATTTAAAGGAAACCTCTAAATTACGATTACTAATACGTTCATTTTACTATGATAAAAATGTTTACATAATTTCATATTGGCAGGGTTTTCAAAAAAGTCTATCTGTCAATGCGTAACTTCTGCGTAACTTCTAAGTATAACGAAACCGGAAGGAATGATCAGAAAAAGGCTCTATGCGGGCAGGGCCACCTCATTAAAAATATAAATATAATCAGCTATTTAAAAATTTGCAGTTTGTGTTCAAATATGGGTTTTTTAAACCGTTTCTAAATCTATAAGCAATTCATTGGTGAATACAATAAGTTACAAATTGCAAAAAATCACTGGCGTTAAATCGATAAAACGAAAATATATAACCAATTGTTTTATAAAAATATTTTAATGAGGTAGCCCTGTCTATGCGGGGAATAACTGAAAACTAAGGCTAATCAAAACCAAAACCAAAACCAAAACCAAAACCAAAACCACCTAGATGTGTGTCACCCTGCTTAACCATAACCGTCTGAAAAAACCGTAATAGCTTGCTAAAGTAACTGATTGCTTTATCTGTAACGCCTGATACCGTGCCATAACCATCCAAGCCTTCGTAAAAACCACAAAAATATACCTAAAGTCCGCGCACTTTGGTTGATCATCAGGACGGCATAGGCACGATGCCAACCTACAAGCCATTGATGCCCGCCAAGCAACGCATAAAAGCTGGCAATGTAAAAAACCCAGAGTTTGCTATGAATTAGCATCTACTTGTCAATTCTGCCGATATTTATGTGATTAAACCCACGTTTTTTATTATCGCCATTTGAAAAATATGGGGCGAGGGGGGATTTAATTAAAAGATACCTCTTTATGGCCTTTTGATCAATAACCCCTATTTTCAAAGAGCCGAACAGATATTGGATGGATAGCATAGCTAATCCAATATAAGCTGATGAGGACTGCGCGTCCTTCCTACCGACTTTTGGGCATCATCAATTTATATCGTATTGGCTATAAAAGTCAGAAAATATGACCATCCAAGGTTATAGTTTGATTCTGTCTTTCCAAAGCCCAGTGTTAAGAATAAAGTATACTTTTGCGGCCATAGTTTCGGTTTTTTTAGGTGCGACACACTATGCGTACCTTAAAAAAACATCATAAAATCAATATAAAAGGGATCCACATGTTTCTGTGCTCTGTTGATATTTCAGTAATAGATATTAAAAAACAATCCGTTATGAATGCAAGGTAAAACTATATCTGATTGATAAAATAAGCAATGGGCATGAAATAAGTTCGACATGTAAGTGTCGGATTTATCCGCACCTGCACCGAACGCATTTGCATAAGTTATTTCATGCTCATTCCTAAGTATTTTTATCAAATGTCAGCAGAATCTAAAGTGACAGTGTCGCTTTTACACAACTTTTTTCGTGTATTTCGTTGAAAAAACCAATCAAAAACCTTTTACCAGAGTAGAGTCATGAACAAACAACCCATCCTGTTAGGCGTCAACATCGACCACGTCGCCACCTTACGGCAAGCCCGGGGAACCCGTTACCCAGACCCCATCCAAGCCGCGTTGGTCGCCGAACAAGCCGGGGCTGACGGCATCACCGCCCATTTGCGCGAAGACCGCCGCCATATCCAAGACCGCGACATTTTCTTGCTCAAAGACTTGCTACAATCGCGCTTGAATCTGGAAATGGCGGTGACCGAGGAAATGCTCGGCATCGCCGCTGAAGTCCGGCCTTTTGCCTGTTGCTTGGTGCCCGAAAAACGCAGCGAGCTGACGACGGAAGGTGGGTTGGATGTCGTTGGCAATCTGTCCCGACTTAAAGAAGCCTGTGCAATATTGGCGGATGCAGGCATTGAAGTCTCGCTGTTCATTGCGCCAGACCACGCCCAAATTGATGCCGCTATCACCGTCGGCGCCCCCGTGATCGAACTGCATACCGGCAGCTACGCCGATGCCCATATCCCGGCAATGCAAAGCAGGGAATTGGCTCGCATAAAAACTGCCGCCGAATACGCGCACGCTGCCGGATTGCAGGTAAATGCCGGACATGGCTTGAACTTCAATAATGTCGAAGCGATTTGTGCCATCCCGCAAATCGTCGAGCTGAACATCGGGCATTCGATCATCGCCCAAGCGGTGTTTTCGGGATTGGCGCAGACGGTCAAGGATTTGAAGGCATTGATGCGGCAAGCCAGGATGGATGCGTAGCTGCCGCATTATCATTGGATTGCACAGATATATCGTTTATCATCATTGTGATTTACCGCGTCAATAAACCAGTCGGCATAAACACCTAAGCGTCCTAAGGAGGACTAACATGAAAACATTAAAGAATTTAGCCTGTTGCACCGTAACCGTCGGTCTGTTTTTAGCAGGTCGGCAAGCTTTTGCGCATGACGAGATTAAAGTGCGGTCGATATTGGAAGGTACCGGTGGTGACAATGCCATCGTCATCGGGCATGGTTGTGAAGCGAGGGAAAAACCGATCCGCGCACAAAGCGTGGTGTTCCCGACCTTGAATCCCGAATTGATCGCCTCCGACGGCCACAAAATCGCCGATCTTAGCGAGATTATCGGTGCTAGCTTATATGCCGGGCAGGCGGATTTGATACAAGACAAGAATATTTTTCAAGCCCAGGATGAAAAACACGATAATTTGGGCAACACCATCGGTTTTTTTGGCACGAATGGAAACTTGCAGGCCAATTTGCAAGGCCGTGTGCCATTCCAATTCGTCGCACCTTCTTTCGTTAAATCAAGTTGCGCCACCGCCTTAAAAATTGAAGTGGCGATTGCCGATATTTGCATTTTAACGGCGCCGACCATCCGCGCCCATAAGGTGAATTTGTGGATACCTGAAAATGGCTCGCAATATGCGTTGTTAGGAAAAGCGCAAGGCGTGGATGGACTGGGAGAACCGCCCGTGCTCCAAGTCAAACGTAATCTGGTGAAAAATCCGCTTGACCCTGCATGTGGCGCTGGCTTTACCGTGACGGTAAGGCCGTCGGCAGATGATGTGGATGCCAATTTGGGCATACCTGGATGGCATTACTGAAAATCCGTTGCGGAATAATTTGTCATTAGTAGGCCGTATGCCGCTATCGCCGTATACGACCTACTTGCGGATTACATTGGGTTCCGCCTTACGCCTGGCTGTTCAAATAATCCTCATAATTGCCGTTAAAATCAACAATCCCATGCGGTGTCAGTTCGATAATCCGCGTCGCCAACGAAGACACAAATTCACGGTCGTGGCTGACAAAAATTAACGTACCCGGATAATTTTCCAACGCCGTGTTCAGCGATTCAATCGACTCCATGTCCAAATGGTTGGTCGGCTCGTCCATCACCATGATGTTGTTTTTTTGCAGGATTAGTTTACCGAACAGCATCCGGCCTTGTTCGCCACCCGACAGCACTTTGACGGATTTGTTAATGTCATCGCTGGAAAATAACAGCCGCCCTAAAGTGCCGCGTATGGTCTGGTCATCATCCGATTCTTTGCGCCATTGCCCCATCCATTCGATCAGCATCAAGTCTTCGGCAAAATCGTCGGCGTGGTCTTGCGCGAAATAGCCGACTTCGGAGTTTTCTGACCATTTCACAACACCTGTGTCAGGCGTTAATTCACCCACCAGCGTTTTGAGTAAAGTTGACTTACCAATACCGTTAGGCCCGATCACGGCGACGCGCTCGCCGACGGCAATCATCAGTTTGAGGTTTTTAAACAGCGGTTCGCCGCCGTAGCCTTTGCCCAAACCTTCCACTTCCAAGGCCAAGCGGTGCAGTTTTTTGCTTTGGTCAAAGCGGATGAAGGGGTTGACACGGCTGGACGGTTTCACTTCATCCAACTTGATTTTGTCCAGTTGTTTGGCGCGGGAGGTGGCCTGTTTGGCTTTGGAAGCGTTCGCAGAAAAGCGGCTAACGAAGGTTTGCAATTCGGCGATTTGGGCTTTTTTCTTGGCATTGCCCGCCAGCAAGCGTTCGCGCACTTCGGTGACGGCGACCATGTAATCATCATAATTGCCCGGATAGACGCGCAATTCGCCATAATCCATGTCCGCCATGTGGGTGCAGACGCTGTTTAAAAAATGGCGGTCATGCGAGATGATGACCATGGTGCAATCGCGCTCGTTGAGGATGTTTTCCAGCCAACGGATGGTGTTGATGTCCAAGTTGTTGGTCGGCTCGTCCAAGAGCATGATGTCGGGGTTGGCGAACAGGGCTTGCGCCAGCAACACGCGCAGCTTCCAGCCGGGCGCGACCGCGCTCATCGGGCCTTGATGTTGTTCTAACGGGATGTCCAGGCCTAGCAAGATTTCCCCGGCGCGGGCTTCGGCGGTGTAGCCGCCAAATTCGGCAAACACCGATTCCAGTTCGGCGGCGTGCATGTAGTCGTCTTCGGTGGCTTCCAGGTTGGCGTAAATGGCATCGCGTTCGGACATGGCCGCCCACATTTCGGCATGGCCCATCAGCACCACATCCAGCACGCGGTAGTTTTCATAGGCAAATTGGTCTTGGCGCAAATTACCTAGCCGCTCATTCGGCGTGACGCTGACGTTGCCCGCCGACGGCTCCAAATCGCCGCTGAGAATTTTCATAAACGTGGATTTGCCGCAACCGTTCGCGCCTATCAAGCCGTAACGGTTGCCGTCGCCGAATTTGACAGAGACGTTTTCAAACAAGGGCTTGGCCCCAAATTGCATGGTGATGTTTGCTGTAGAGATCAAAAGTGTGTCCCAAAGGGTTGGTTGAAATTTAATGGTATAGTTTAGCGTATTGTTAAGTGGGCATTGTTGTAATCGTAGCTGTTTCGTGTTTTTTGTGTTTTTCGTGGACAGATGTGTAACATCCGTATTTAAAACATTCCAATGTCAACTTATTTCCACTTCAACAACCTATTCAACAACCTATTCAACAATTTGCGTAATTCTTCAAAAACCAACACCGATGCCGCAATGCCAGTGGCAATCAGCCAATCGGTGCTGGTCAATGCCGTGGTATGGAAGATGGCTTCGGCGGGCGACCACTGGATGATCACTATTTGCAATAACAGCACCGAGACCAGTGCCAGCCAAAACCAGTAGTTGGCAAAAAAATGGCAATTGAACGCGCTGCCTTTTTCCGCACGGGCATTAAAAACGTTGAACACTTGGAACAGCACAAAGGTATTGAATGCCCAGGTGCTGGCATGTGCCGCCGTGCCGGTCTGCAAGCCGTAAAACAATACACCCAGGGTTCCGATAGCCATCGTCAGGCCATAGCTGAACAGATTGCCTAGCCGTTGCCAGGACAATATCCGTGCTTCGGGATCGCGTGGCGGGGCTTTCATGCTGTTGGCATGGATGGGATCAACGCCTAGCGACATGGCGGGCGGGCCGTCCATGATGATGTTGATCCAGAGCAATTGCACGGCGGTGAAGGGCACGGGCAGGCCCAGTAACGGGGCGCAGGTGACGGTCAAAATCGCGCCGATGTTGGTGGATAGTTGGAAGCGGATGAATTTGACCATGTTTTCGTAAATGCCGCGGCCTTCCTTGACGGCTTTGACTATCGTGGCGAAATTGTCGTCGGTCAGGATCATTGCGGCGGCTTCTTGGGCGACATGGGTGCCGGTGATGCCCATCGCTATGCCCATATCCGCCGTTTTTAACGCGGGGGCGTCGTTCACGCCATCGCCGGTCATTGCGACTATATGCCCGGATAACTTTAAGGCTTTGATGATCCTGACTTTTTGTTCTGGCGCGGTGCGGGCGAACACGGCGATGTCATTGATGCAGGTTGCCAACACATCATCGTCCATCGCCGCCAATTCCGCGCCGTTGATGACTTCACCCAGCAAGCCCAACTCTTTGGCAATGGCGGCTGCCGTGATGGTTTGGTCGCCGGTGATCATTTTCACGGCAATACCGGCTTGTTGGCAAAGCGCGATGGCTAATTTGGCTTCGGCCCTGGGTGGGTCCATCAAGCCGACTAGCGCGACAAAAGTCAGGTTTTGCAAGTAGCCAAATAAATCTTCTGCCAATGCAAGGCCGTCTTGTCCTTGAGTATCGGTGTCGCCGGATAATTTGATGTGCGTGACGGCAACCCCCAACACCCGCTGTCCGGTGCTTGCCATATCGGCGTTTTGTTGCAGGATGGTTTCTGCTGGGATGGCGACGGTGGCACCTTGAGCATCCAAGGTAAATGTGCATAACGTCAACAACACTTCCGGCGCACCTTTGACAAACACGGTGATCCCATCCTCTTGGCGATGGAAGGTCGCCATGAATTTATGCTCCGCATCGAAAGGAATTTCGGCGATGCGTGGGTATTGTGCACTCGCCTGTTGCTTGCTGAGGCCGCCTTTAGCCGCCAGTACCAGCAACGCGCCTTCCATCGGGTCGCCGATGACTTTAGTCCCTTGCAATTCACTGTCATTGCACAACGCCAATGGCAACAAGGCCTCCGTCAAATCGGCAGATGCGTTTCCACCCGCTTCGGGTTTGATAATGCCATGCGTTTGGTAGCCTTCGCCGCTGATTTGATAACGCTGGCCTTTATAAAACAAAGCCCTGGCCGTCATTTGATTGACGGTCAAGGTGCCGGTTTTGTCGGTGCAAATCACCGACGTGCAGCCCAAGGTTTCCACTGCCGCCAGACGTTTGACCAGCGCCTGTTGTTTAGCCATGCGGTGCATACCCAAAGCCAGCGTGACCGTCACCACGGCGGGCAAACCTTCGGGGATGGCGGCAACCGCCAGGGCGATGGCGGTGAAAGCGGCTTCGGCAAGGGCTTCGCCGCGCCATAAAGCGCCGGCAAACACAATGGCCACCACCACCAGGGCAAGCAAGGCGAGGCGTTTGCCGACGCTTGCCAGTTGGATTTGCAAAGGCGTTTCCCCGTCTTCGGTTTGCGACAACAAGTCCGCCAGTTTGCCGATTTCCGTGTCCATGCCCGTTGCCGTGACGACCATTTCCGCGCGTCCACGGGTCACGGCGTTGTTCATGTACAGCATATTGCTACGTTCGGCGAGCGGTACGGCTTTGGTGTGGAGGGCCTGTTCCTGTTTGCCGGTCGGAAGCGATTCGCCCGTCAACGACGATTCGTCCGCTTCCACACTTCGGGCAATGATAATTCGCCCGTCGGCGGGAATTTTATTGCCCGCTTCCAAAACCACAATATCGCCAGGCACGAGGTGCTCGGCAGGAATTTCAAGCGTGCGCCCGTCGCGGCGGACTTTGGCCTGTAACGCCAGCATCTTTTTTAATGCCGACAGGGATTGTTCGGCTTGGAATTCTTGATAAAAGCCCAGCAGGGCGTTGATGATGACCACCACCATGATGACGATGCCATCAACGACGTCGCCGATAGTCGCGGCAATGGCGGCGGCGGCGACTAAGACTAAAATCAGGAAACTCTTGAATTGGGAAAACAACAAATACCAGGCGGAACGCGGTGGTTTTTCCGTCAATTTATTGAGTCCGTGGTGCTGTAGACGCTGGTCCGCTTCGCATTGGCTTAAGCCCTCTGCCAAATTCGAAAGCTGTCTATGCAAGGCTTCATCGGCAGTCAAGTTATGCCAGTCATGGATTTTTACCGACCCGGCTGTTGCCGCCAATTCATCGGGTTGCAATTTCAGCCAGGCTTCCCACACCGACAGCAACACCGACAAAATCACCGGCCCTAAAAACAAGCCTATCGGCCCGAATGCGGTCAAGCCCCCAAACACGCCAAACATCACCACCAGAAAAGGCACCTGGCCGGTGCCGCTGATGACTAGCGGGCGGATGACATTGTCGATGGTGCTGATGGCAAGAAAGCCCCACAGCAACAAACCCGTTCCGGCAATTAACTGGTCGTTGAGCAAGAGCGAGATGCCTATCGGTATCCAAACCATCATCGCACCCATAGGCACCATCGCCAGCAAGGCGGTGATCACGCCAAACAGTACCGGTGCGTCCACGCCAGCAACCACATACCCCAAGCCGGCGACAAAGCCTTGCCCCATTGCCGCCAGCACCAGACCATAAACCACGGCACGGGTGGTGTCGCCCGCCGCTTGCAGATAGACATTTTGGTATTCGCCGAGAAAATGGATCAATCCCCGCCGCAATTGCCGTATCGCCGCATCACCGTCACGGAAACAAAAGAAAACCGTCACCAAGGTAAAGCCCAGGTTCATCACATAATGCCCGATACCGCCAAGGAACTGGGCAAAATGCCCCAGCCACTGTTTTGCCGATTCGATGATTTGGGCGATTAAGCCGCTACGGTCAGTATTTAAGCGGTCAACCCAAGGTTGGGCATAATCCGCCAACCAGCGGATTTTCCTGATGCCATCGGGTAGTTGGTAATGTTGTTGGTTAAAGTTGGCAGCCAATCCCTGGTAGGCAAATTTGACCTCATCTTGGAGCATCGCCACCAGCCAGAAAATAATCAAGGAGATGGCGACGGTAATGATCGCCGTCATCAGCGCGGCGCTGAGCGTGGCATTGATTTTGATTTGTCGCCGCAAGCGGTTATACAAAGGCCATGTGACGTAAGCAATAATAAACGCCCAGATAATGCTGATCAAAAAACCGCTTAACACGCGGTAACTCAACAGCAAAAGTCCAGTTAAGAAAACACTGGGAATGAGATAGCGCATGGGGCTTGTGCCTAAGAAATGATTCATAACCGTCACTGTGGGGGTAATATTTTCATAAAGTGGAGGGCTTTTTTGCACACGGTTCCGTTGACGTTCTTCATTATCCAAGCATAGCCGGTTATGAAGCACAAGGCGAAAAATTATGCTCGAATAAATCCCTTATTAGGATTAAGATCATTAGGATTTACTTACCTTATCACCAAACCAATTTTAGCGAAAACGTCACTCAGGGTGTTTAGCTTGGCGTGTGCGTTGTCTAATACACAACGCCTAGCTTGATGGCAATATGCACAAGGCGTGTGAGGCGGTTAATAGGATTGTATTTTTTGATAGGTATGCTTTGGACGGTCAAGTTTTCGATTTTTCAATTCCCTGTAGGGTACAGCATACCTTACTGAAAAAAACCGAAAATATGACCGCTTAAAGTATAGATTTATAGCACTGTATTTTTGCTCATTTCCAGAGGTGTCTTATGCAACATCAACCTACAGCGACTATCGACGGCAATCAAGCCGCCGCGACCATCGCCCACAAACTCAATGAAGTGATTGCCATTTACCCGATCACGCCCGCCTCACCGATGGGCGAATGGGCTGATGAATGGTCGGCAAAGGGGCAACTCAATTTATGGGGAACGGTGCCGCAAGTCATCGAAATGCAAAGCGAAGCGGGCGCGGCAGGCGCGATACACGGAGCTTTGCAGGCGGGGGCGATGGCGACGACGTTCACGGCCTCGCAAGGCTTGTTGCTGATGTTGCCGAATATGTACAAAATCGCCGGCGAACTGACGCCCACCGTGTTCCATATCGCCGCCCGCTCGCTGGCCTGCCAGGCCTTGTCGATTTTCGGCGACCATAGCGATGTGATGTCGGCACGGATGACGGGGTTTGCAATGCTGTGCTCCAACTCGCCGCAGGAAGTGCAAGATTTTGCGCTGATTGCCCAAGCGGCCACCTTAGTTGGCCGCATTCCGGTGATGCACTTTTTTGATGGCTTCCGTACCTCGCACGAAATCGCCAAAATCCAGATGCTGGATGATAGCGTGTTGAAAGCCATGATTGATGATGAATGCTTGCACGCACACCGTCAGCGCGGTTTGTCGCCTGATAACCCTGTTTTGCGGGGTACGGCACAAAATCCTGATGTCTATTTCCAGGCGCGGGAAGCGGTGAATGGTTACTACCAAGCCCTGCCACAGATCGTCCAGGATGCGATGGATAAGTTTGCTGGCTTGACGGGCCGCCAATATCGGTTATTTGAGTATGTCGGCGCGGCAAATGCCGAACGGGTCATCGTGCTGATGGGTTCTGGCGCGGAAGCCGTGCATGAAACCGTTGATTATCTGAACCGTAACGGTGAAGCCGTCGGTGTGCTGAAAGTGCGCTTGTTCCGGCCTTTTGATTCTGCAAGCTTGCTGGCTGCCTTACCTGAGAGCTGCAAAAAATTAGCCGTGCTGGACCGCACTAAAGAACCTGGCGCGGATGGCGAACCATTGTATAAAGACATTGTGACGGCAATCGCCCAAAACCATGCTAAGTTTGCCAAGTCTGCCAAGTTTGCTAAGTTTGCAAAATTCCCGGTCATCGTTGGCGGACGCTATGGCTTGTCATCGAAAGAATTCACGCCCGGCATGATCAAGGCGGTTTTTGACGAATTGAAACAAACCCAACCGAAAGACCAGTTCACCATCGGCATCCACGATGATGTCACGAACACCAGTTTGGCGTGGGATGACAATTACCGCACCGATGTCCACAGCGACACGTTTCAAGCGATGTTTTACGGTTTGGGCAGTGACGGTACCGTGGGCGCGAACAAAAACACCATCAAAATCATCGGCGAAGAAACGGATTTATACGCGCAAGGCTATTTTGTCTACGACTCGAAAAAATCCGGTGCCATCACGGTTTCCCATCTACGTTTTGGTTCCAAGCCGATTCGCTCCACTTACTTGATCGCCGACAACGACGCCCAGTTTATCGGCTGCCATCAGACGATTTTCCTGGAACGCTACGATATGCTCAAAAACGCGGCGGACAAGGCCGTGTTTTTGCTGAATACGCCGCAAGCCGCTGATACGGTTTGGGAGTCGCTGCCCGCACGGATGCAAGCGCAAATGCTCGCCAAAAATATCCGGTTTTATGTGATTGATGGTTACAAAGTCGCCGGATTATGCGGCATGGGCAAACATATCAACACCATCATGCAGACCTGCTTTTTCGCCATCTCCGGCGTGTTGCCGAAAAAAGACGCGATTGCCGCGATCAAACACGCGGTGGAAAAAACCTACGGCAAAAAAGGCCAACGCATAGTTGACCTGAATTTCAAGGCGATAGATGAGACTTTAGCCAATCTGTATGAAGTAAGGTACACTGCGCGTACCATCACATCCGCAGCCATAAAAATCCCTTCACGCATCCCCGCCACCGCCCCCGATTTTGTCCAGCGCGTCACCGCCGAAATTATCGCCGGACACGGCGACCTGCTGCCCGTCAGCGTCATGCCGATAGACGGCACTTACCCCACCGGCACAGCGGCTTACGAAAAACGCAATCTCGCGCTGGAAATCCCCGTTTGGGAAACCGACTTATGCACCCAATGCGGAAAATGCGTGATGGTTTGCCCGCACGGCGTGATCCGTAGCAAAATCTACGAAACCGAGGTGCTGGACAACGCGCCGGACAGCTTCAAACACGCGGCGATGCTGGGCAAGGATTTTCCCGCAGGCTTGGCGATGAGCTATCAGGTATCGCCGGAAGATTGCACCGGCTGTACGCTGTGTGTGGATATATGCCCGATCCGCGACAAATCCAACGCCAGCCGCAAAGCCCTGAACATGTTGCCGCAAGCTCCGTTGCGCGAGGCCGAGAAAGTCAATTGGGAGTTCTTTTTAAACATCCCCGAATATGACCGCCGCTTGCTGAAAACCAACACCATCAAAGGTTCGATGGTGTTGCAGCCCTTATTTGAATTTTCCGGTGCGTGTGTCGGTTGCGGCGAGACACCGTACCTGAAACTGGCCTCGCAATTGTTCGGCGACCGCATGGTCATCGCCAACGCCACGGGCTGTTCGTCAATTTATGGCGGCAATTTACCGACCACGCCGTGGACGAAAAACGCCGAAGGACGCGGCCCGGCTTGGAACAACTCGCTGTTTGAAGACAATGCTGAATTCGGCTTAGGTATCCGCGTCGCCATCGACAAAAAAACCGAATACACCCAGGAATTGCTCGAAGCGTTGCGCGAAGCTTTAGGTGCAGATGTTGTTGATGCCATCCTGAATGCCGACCAATCCGATGAAGCGGGAATCTACGAACAACGCGAACGGGTCGCCGACTTGAAACAACGCTTGGCGGCACTGACCGACAGCAAAGCCCTTACTTTACTGGAACTTGCCGACAATCTCTGCAAAAAAAGCGTCTGGATCATCGGTGGCGATGGCTGGGCTTACGACATCGGCTTTGGTGGTCTCGACCACGTTCTGGCGAGCGGGCGCAATGTCAATATTTTGGTGCTGGACACCGAAGTCTATTCCAATACCGGCGGGCAAACCTCCAAATCCACGCCGCTGGGTGCGGTGGCGAAATTTTCCGCAGGTGGCAAAGCTACGGCGAAAAAAGATTTGGCCTTGTTGGCGATGGATTACCCGAACGTCTACGTCGCCCATGTCGCCTATGCAGGCAAAGACACACAAACTTTAAGCGCATTTTTGGAAGCCGAAGCCCACGACGGGCCGTCCATCATCATCGCCTACGCGCCGTGTATCGCGCATGGCGTGGATTTGTCCAACAACCATCGCCAGCAAAATCTGGCGGTGAAAAGCGGGCATTGGCCGTTATTCCGGTTTGACCCCGGCAAAATCCAGCAAGGTAAAAATCCCATGCACCTAGATTCCGCCGAACCGTCCATCCCCTACCGCGAATTTGTCATGAGCGAAACCCGTTTCAGCATGTTATGGCAAAGCCAACCGGAAGCGGCGGAAGCGTTTTTGAAACAGGCGCAGCAGGATGTCAAACACCGCTATCACTACTATAAACAACTGTCTGAATTGGCTTGGGATGAAAACACCTCGGTTTCGGCGGTGAAGGCGCAGGTTAAGGCGGAGGCAAGCAATGGGTGATGTAAAAACTGCACCGGAACGGGTTTCTGCCCGTTCCCAAGCTCCTGCTTAGGAATGCGGAAGCTCTAGCTTCCTGTCATTCTCGAAGCTAGAGCTTCTGAGACTTGGGTTTCCAAGCCGGAGCTTGGGAACCAGCAAATTGAAATCTTAAAGACGGGGCTGAAAACCCCGTCCCGCATAGACCTTATCGCCAACCCCAAGCGCAACAAAATAAGAAGGCCAACCATGATTGATTTAACAAGTGTTGATTTAAGCACCCACTACCTGGGCCTAAAACTGGCCAATCCCCTGGTGCCGTCCGCCTCGCCATTAAGCAAAGACCTGACTAGCGCATTACGGCTGGAAGAAGCGGGGGCGGCCGCCATCGTCATGCACTCGCTGTTCGAGGAAAAAATTACCGCCGAAAACTTGAACATGGCGAGGTTTTTTTTCCAGCAGGCGATTGGTCACGGCGAGGCGGATTCTTTCCATCCAGTCCCGGATACGGTGAAATCGTACCAGGAGCAGTATTTGGCCCTACTGGACAAGCTGAAAAGCCGTCTGGACATTCCGGTGATTGCCAGCCTGAACGGCACCTCGTTAAATGGCTGGCTGGATTACGGACTGGCGTTGCAACAAGCTGGTGCAGATGCGCTGGAAGTAAACGCCTATTACATCGCAGCGAATGGCGACGAGGACAGCGCGGCGGTCGAGCAACGTTATTTGGATCTATTGCAAACCCTCAAAAGCAATTTGTGCATCCCCGTGACGCTGAAACTATCCGCACAATTCAGCTCGCCCATACATTTTGCCAAACGCCTGGAACAAGCCGGAGCCGACGGCATCGTGCTGTTCAACCGTTTTTACCAACCCGATATTGATCTGGAAACCCTGCAAGTCGTGCCGAAACTGGAATTGTCCACGCCTACCGAAGCCTTGCTACGCATACGCTGGACGGCGTTGATGTATGGGCGCGTCAAGCTGTCGCTGGCGGTCACGGGCGGCTTCCACAACACGCCGGAGATTGTCAAAGCCTTGCTGGCAGGGGCGGACATTGTGCAACTATGCAGCGTCTTGCTGGCGCACGGCCCGGAACGCTTGCGCGAGCTGCTGGTCGAGCTGGAAAATTGGCTGGTCGAGCATGAATACGAATCCATCAGCCAGCTAAAAGGCAGTGTCAGCCAACAACATGCGATAGACCCTAGTGCCTATGAACGGGCGAATTATGTGCAGGTGCTGGATAACTATTCTTGTCCGGCGGGTGTTTTGAGATAAGTCATCCCATCCGAATGGCATAAGTCCGGTGGACAAGGTTTTTTATCCCCCAGTCTTTAAAAAATAAACAGGAGAACCAAAATGCCCAATAATAACAACTACATCCGCTGGTTCAACGAACTGAACATAGATGACGTTCCATTAGTCGGCGGCAAAAACGCTTCGCTAGGGGAAATGTACCAAGAACTGACGCCACAAGGCATCCTCATCCCTAACGGTTTTGCCATCACCGCCGAGGCTTACCGTTATGTGCTGGACAAGGCCGATGGCTGGACAGGTTTGCATCAGGCCTTGGATGATTTAAACCCCGGCGATGTCAACGACCTCGCCAAACGCGCCCTGAAAGCCCGCGAGATTATCTACGCCGCGCCGTTGCCCGACGATCTGGTAAAACAAATCCTCGCGGCTTACGCGCAATTGCAACAACAATACGGCGAAGATTTAAGCGTTGCCGTGCGTAGTTCGGCCACCGCCGAGGATTTACCGACCGCCAGTTTCGCAGGCCAGCAAGACACTTACCTGAACATACGCGGCGAGCAAGCCCTGCTGGAAGCCTGCAAACGCTGTTTTGCCAGCCTGTTCACCGACCGTGCCATCCACTACCGCATCGACCAAGGCTTCGACCACTTCAAACTGGCCCTGTCCATCGGCATCATGAAAATGGTGCGTTCGGATTTGGATGCCAGCGGCGTGATGTTCTCGTTGGACACCGAATCCGGTTTCAGCGATGTCGTGTTCATCACCGGGGCTTATGGTTTGGGCGAAAACGTCGTGCAAGGCGCGGTGGACCCCGATGAATTTTATGTCCACAAACCCACCTTCCGCCAAGGCCACCGCGCCGTGTTGAAGCGCACCTTGGGTGCGAAAAAAATCAAGATGGTGTACAGCGACGGGCGCACCCGCGAACCCACCCGCAATATCGTCACGTCTGAAGAAGAACGCCAACGCTTTTGCCTGGATGATGCCGATGTCCTGACCCTCGCCGATTACGCTTTAAAAATCGAAAAGCATTACAGCGACAAGGCCGGACACGCCAAACCGATGGATATGGAATGGGCGAAAGACGGCATCGACGGCAAGCTCTACATCGTGCAAGCGCGGCCTGAGACGGTGGTGTCGCAATTGAGCGGCATGATCTTGGAGCAATATGTGCTAAAAGACAAAGGCACTGCCATCGTCACCGGTCATGCCGTGGGCAGCAAAATTGCCACGGGCAATGCGCGGATTATCGAGCATGTCGGGCAATTGGGCAGTTTTAAGGCGGGCGATGTGCTGGTCGCCGACATGACCACGCCGGACTGGGAGCCGATCATGAAAATCGCCTCGGCTATCGTCACCAACCGTGGCGGTAGGACGTGCCATGCGGCGATCATTTCGCGCGAATTGGGTGTTCCAGCGGTCATCGGCTGTGACAACGCCACGACCACCATCAAAAACAACACGCCCGTGACCGTGTCCTGTGCCGAAGGCGATAACGGCAAAGTGTACGAAGGCACGCTGGCTTTTGAAATCCAAACCACGGATTTGTCCGGCCTGCAACGCCCCAAAACCAAGATCATGCTCAACATCGGCAACCCCGAGCTGGCGTTCAAGACCAGCTTCCTGCCCAATGACGGCGTGGGGCTGGCGCGTATGGAGTTTATCATCACTGAATACATCAAGGCGCATCCAATGGCCCTGCTGCATCCTGAGCGGGTGCAAGATGCCGATGAACTGGAGCAACTGACCGAACTGACGCGCAACCATGCCACCGCCGCCGATTTTTTCATCCAGCGATTGTCCGAGGGCGTCGCGACGATTGCCGCCGCGTTTTATCCCAAGCCGGTGGTGGTGCGGATGTCCGACTTCAAAACCAATGAATACGCCACCTTGTTGGGCGGAAAATGGTTTGAATTCAACGAAGAAAACCCCATGATCGGCTTCCGTGGCGCATCCCGCTACAGCCATCCGGCGTATGCCGAAGGCTTCGCCTTGGAATGCGCCGCGATGAAGCGGGTGCGGGAGGATATGGGATTGACCAACGTGACCCTGATGATCCCGTTCTGCCGCCGTATCGACGAAGCTAAACGCGTGTTGGCTTACATGGCGGAACTCGGTTTAAAGCGCGGCGACAACGGCTTGGAAATCTACGTCATGTGCGAAATTCCGAACAACGTCATCCTGATTGACGCGTTTTCCGAACATTTCGACGGCTTTTCTATCGGCTCCAACGATTTGACGCAATTGACCTTGGGTGTGGACCGCGATTCGGCCATCGTCGCCGCTGATTTTGACGAGCGCGATGCAGGCGTTAAGGAAATGATCCGCCTGGCCGTGACCGGGGCGCACCGCAACCATAGACATTGCGGATTATGCGGACAAGCCCCGTCGGATTATCCTGAAATGGCGGAATATCTGGTCGAAATCGGCATTGATTCGATGAGCCTGAATCCTGACACCGTGTTGCAGACCACGCAGTTGGTGTTGGATACCGAGCAACGTTTGGGGAAAGTTTAGTTTTATCGAAAGCTTTATTGAAAATAGCGTCATTTCGGTTGGAATATCGAAAGTCTAAGGCCACGAGAAATTGAAATGAGAGGCTTTGTAGCCGAAATATTGTAGACTGGGATGGGAGTCTGTAGGGCAATGGAATTGCTTGGGCTATTGCAGGCACCAAAAAAATTTTAATTTACATAGAGACTTATACATAAAACTGACAGGCAATAAGATGGCGACTGAAAATGTAAATCCAAAGCGGCAACCCATCACGACTTCATTTCCTCTAGGGCATTTTTATTCGCCTATTGTGAACAATATTGAGTTGGAAGCACGGGCTGATGAGATTTGGCCTAGAGAATTGCCTACGTTACTGGGCATTGATTTTAATGAAAGCCAACAACTGGAGTTCCTCCAAACGGATATTGCCAAGGTCTTGAAAGATTTTGATTATCCGTCGGCTCAAGACGGTTTGCCTGAAGACCAGTTTTTTCTTGCCAACGGTTTATTTAGCGGCCTGGATGCGGTGGCTTTATTTGCGATGTTACGTAAATTAAAACCTAAGCGCATGATTGAAGTTGGCTCAGGATTTTCATCTTTATTGACCGCCGACGTGAACCGCCGTTTTTTAGACGGGCAATTAACCTTCACCTGCATTGAGCCTTTTCCCCGTCCGTTTTTAAAAGAGAAAATTGCCGGGCTGCATCAAGTGATTGAATCAAAAGTAGAGCAGATTGACTTGGAATTTTTTGATCAATTAGAGGGCGGCGATATTTTATTCATTGATTCTTCCCATGTCGCCAAAACCGGCAGCGATGTCAATTATCTTTATTTTAATATCTTGCCACGCTTAAAAGCCGGTGTGTTTATCCATATCCACGACATTTTTTTCCCCCGCGATTATCCAAGGGAATGGGTTATAAAACATAACCGTAGCTGGAATGAGCAATACGTGCTCCGGGCTTTGCTGATGTTTTCATCGGCTTTTCGCGTGGTTTTTGGCTGTGCCTATATGCATTATGTTTTTCCGGCCCAGGTAAAACAACGCTTTGATGGTCAATTGCTTGGCGGAGGGAGTTTTTGGATGCAAAAAACTATTTAATCGTCCGATAATAGTATCGAGTTATCATCACCATACTAATGGGCATTCAAGCAGGTAAGATTAAACCATAGCAGCCAGCGGCCCCCTCATTAGAAATAATTTGTAACTTTATAAATTTAAGGCAGCGTACCCCATGAGACAATTTATCCAGGATCTCGCAGCAAAACATGGCTATCAGTCCACGCATTTGCTAGCCATGCTAAGGGCGGTTCAATCCCGTTATCGCCATGTGCCTGAAGAGGCGATAGGGCAATTGGCTGAATGCTTGCATATCCCCCGTACCCAAGTTATCGGTGTGGTGGAGTTTTACAGCTTTTTCCATTTGCAGCCCAGAGGCCAGTATGAATTGCTGATTAGTGATTCGATTACCGACCATATCCTAGGCAAGCATCAGTTAATGGGCTATCTGGCTGAAAAATTAAAGCTTACAGTCGGCGGGGTGCGTGGCGATGGCGTGGTCAGCCTGGACAACACCTCATGCACCGGCCTGTGCGACCAAGGGCCGGCAGGTTTGGTCAATGGCTATGCGTTGACGCGGCTGGATGTCACGAAAATTGACTTGATTGCCGGGTTGATTGACCAGCAAAAACCGCTGGAGCAATGGCCCGCCGAATTATTTCAGGTGGCCGATAACATTTATCAGCCCGGCTTATTGCTGGGCCAGCCCATCACTCAGGGTGCCGCCTTGGCGGCGACATTTAAACGCGGCTTGCAGGAAACGTTGGCGGAAATCACCCAATCCGGTTTGCGCGGCAGAGGTGGGGCAGGCTACACCACGGGCTGGAAATGGCATTTGTGTTATGAAGTACCGGAAGAAGATGCATTCTGCGATGTGGGCGCACAAAAAAAGCCCCAACGCTATGTGATTTGCAACGCCGACGAAGGGGAGCCCGGCACATTTAAAGACCGCGTGTTGCTGAACAGTTACGCCGACCAAGTGTTTGAAGGCATGACGGTGTGCGCGTCCATCATCGGCGCGGAGCAAGGCTTTTTATATCTGCGTGGTGAATATCTGTTCCTGTTCGACAAACTACAAGCGGTGTTGCAACAACGGCGCGACACCGGTTTGCTGGGCACCAACATTTTGGGCAAAGGCTTTGATTTCGATATTGAAATCTGCTTGGGCGCAGGGGCGTATATATGCGGCGAAGAATCGGCCTTGATCGAATCGCTGGAAGGCAAAATGGGCATCCCGCGCAACCGCCCGCCGTATCCGGTCACCCAGGGTTATCTGGGCAAACCCACGGTGGTCAACAATGTCGAGACGTTTTTGGCGGCGGCGGCGATTGCCGTGCACGGCGGCGCGTGGTTCGCCAACATTGGCACGGAAAAATCCAAAGGCACAAAAATCCTCAGCATCAGCGGCGATTGCGCCCGTCCCGGCGTTTATGAATATCCGTTCGGCACAAGCATACAGACCATCTTGGATGGCTGCGGTGCTGACGACGTGCTGGGCGTACAAATTGGCGGGCCATCCGGCACATTTATTTCCAATCAGGAATTCCACCGCAAACTGGCCTTTGAAGACCTGGCCACCGGCGGCTCGTTCATCATCTTCAACAACAGCCGCAATATCCTAGCCATAGTCAATAATTTCACGCACTTTTTCGCCCATGAAAGCTGCGGATTTTGTACGCCTTGCCGTGTCGGCACGTCCTTATTGAAAAAACAACTCGATAAAATCATCGAAGGCCACGGCTCGGCGGGTGATGTGGTGGCTTTGGAAGAGCTGTGCCGTTTGGTCAAAAACCATAGCCATTGCGGCTTGGGGCAAACCGCCGCCAATCCCATCATCACGACCTTGGAGCGTTACCCGGAGCTGTACCAAGCGCAACTGAAAAAAATCAGTTACGAGCCGGGGTTTGATTTGGATGCCGCCCTGGAAACGGCGCGGCGCATGGCGGGCCGTAATGATGCGGCGGCGCATTTGGCACAGGTTGAGGAATAAATCCATAGGAAACAACAATCATGCAAGCCATAGAATTTGAAACTACCATCCAGCAGCAACAAATTCATATCCCCGAACATTTGACTGACGGAACCCCCGTCCGCGTGTTGCTTTTGCTGGATAACCAGCACACCAGCAATCAAGACGTGAATGAAAAAGACTGGAAAAGCCTGTTGTCGGCAATGCCCAATGTCGGCGAAGACGAAGATTTCTTGCGGCCTTTGGATCAGGGTAGGGACGAATCATGGGATATTTGTTAGATACCAACATCCTGTCCGAATTACGCAAAGGCAACAAATGCAACGGCGGCGTATCCGCTTGGTTTTCGCAAACTAATAGTGATGAACTTTATGTCTCCGTTTTGATTTTAGGAGAAATTCGTCGTGGAGTGGAACAAATTCGCTTGCGTGACCCGATTGCCGGACAGTCACTTGAACAATGGCTACAACAAATTGAAAATAACGTCACCCAACAGGTTTTGCCAGTCAATAAAACGATTGCCGACCGCTGGGGAAGATTGAATGTCCCTAATCTTTTACCCGCCATTGATGGCCTGTTGGCAGCTACCGCCTTGGAACACGATTTGACCTTAGTCACCCGCAATGTCCGTGACGTTGAGCGTAGCGGTGTCCGTTTGCTGAATCCTTTTATCTGATTGGCGGGATTGCTGATTTTATCGTGAGAGCAAGCATCATGGAATTCAAACACAATTTACCGATTGCCATCTGGGTTTTGGCGACTTTTATGATAACGGTGGCATTAGCGATAGCCTCGCTCAGCTTTGGCGGCGATCCCAATATCGACCCGATGTTTAAAGCGGTTTCCGCGCTGGCTTTGCTGACACTGGCCGCCATGATCGGTAGCTATGCGTACAGCAAGCCTTGCGTGTCCTTATGGCTGGAAGCCACGGGCATCAGGCTAGTCTTGCGCTACCCGTTAAAGATCTTACGGCTTGATTATCGCCACGACCAAGTCCGGGATATGCGCCTTGTCGAATCAAAAGATTCCGAAGGCGACCCGCATTTCACCACGCGGATCACAATGGCGGATGGTCGGGACATCGAATTGGCAGAAGGCAGCCGTGAGAAATGCGGACCCGTTTTAGCGCAATTTGCAACCGCCCTGCGGAAATATTCCCAAACCCCAGCGTATTTACAGCCAACAGAGGCAGAACATGACTAAAACCATCACCCTAGACGGCAAAACCATCCCGTTTGAAGACGGGCAAACCATCATGCAGGCGGCAACGGCGGCGGGCGTGTACATCCCGCATCTTTGCCACCATCCCGAATTCACGCCGCATGGCAGTTGCAAACTCTGCACCGTCAAAGTCAACGGACGCAACTGTTCCGCCTGCACCTTCCCCGCCGCCGAAGGCCAGGACGTGTTGAACAACACCAAAGAACTGACCGATGACCGCAAAAAAATCACCCAAATGTTGTTCGTTGAAGGCAACCATTTTTGCCCGTCCTGTGAAAAATCCGGCAACTGCCAACTGCAAGCCGTGGCCTATCATTTGAACATGCTCGATGACCATTTCCCGCTGTTTTATCCGCACCGCGAAGTGGACGCATCGCATCCCGATGTGCTCATCGACCACAACCGCTGCATCTTTTGCACCCTGTGCGTGCGTGCCAGCCGCGAGCACGACGGCAAAGACGTGTTCGCTATTGCAGGGCGCGGCATCAACAAGCACCTGATCGTCAACTCGATAAGCGGCCACTTGAAAGACACCAATTTGGACAAGAACGACCAAGCCGCGCATGTCTGCCCGACCGGCGCGATTTTAATCAAACGTACCGGCTACCAAGTGCCGATAGGCCAGCGTCTGTACGACCATCAGCAAATTGACGAAATCAGCCTGGCCTCATCCGGTTCCCGACCGGATGAGGCACTTCTGACCTTCATGGATGAAGGAAATGCCGACGACTGCCGGGAGCAGTCGCGGCCACCATCCTTGGCAGTCGTCTCGGAGCAACATCATGGCGAATAAAATCCGCGTCGCAACCACCTCACTGGCGGGCTGCTTCGGCTGCCACATGTCGTTTCTGGATTTGGACGAACGCCTGGTCGCCCTCGCCGAATTGGTCGAATTCGACCGCTCGCCGATCACCGACATTGAACACGCCAGTAATTGCGACATCGGCCTGATTGAAGGCGGCGTGTGCAATTCCGAAAACGTCCATACCCTGCGCGAATTCCGCAAAAACTGCAAAATTCTGGTTGCGGTGGGGGCGTGCGCCATCAACGGCGGCCTGCCTGCGATGCGCAATTTCATCCCGCTGGAAGAATGCCTGAACGAAGCTTATCTGGACGGCATAGGTGTCGAAAACCCGCAAATCCCCAGCGATGTGGAATTGCCCTTATTGTTGGACAAAGTGCGCCCGATTCATGAAGTGGTGAAAATTGACTACTACCTGCCCGGCTGTCCGCCATCTGCCGATGTGTTCTGGAAGTTTTTGACCGATTTGTTGGAAGGCAGGGAGCCGGAATTGGATTATGAGTTGGTGCATTATGATTGAGGTTTTAGTGGCAACTCTCAAGCCCTTCCCTTTTTTCAAGGAGAAGGGCTTGAACAAAAAATAAAATAGGCCATTTTCATGTCAAAAACCTATATTTTTTTGCGCCAAAGTCCAGATTGGAAATCTATTTCAGATAGCGAATTTAGAAAACAATCACGGGAGTTTTGTGCTCTCATGGGGCGTCCGCCTGAACAGGTGAACCTGTCGGCAGACCTTTGGAATAAAACCTTCAAACGTTCTTTTATCGATATCCGTCAAGAAATAAAAGAAATTGCTTTATCCAACTTCGCTATGGTTGAAGATGCTGAGTTGTTCAATGGCCTTGAACCACCTGAGTCTTTGGTTTCTGAGAAAAGTTTTTATTTTTTTACCGATGATGATGATTGGGTCCACCCAAAAATCACCAGCCTTTTAGCAAATGTTGACCATAGCGATCAAGTTGGTGGCATTGTTTGGGGATCTGTCGCCTTTGGTACGCATAGAGAAAAAATCATAGTGCGGCGTAATATTGATGGCTATTGCTTCACCAACAATTACGCAATTACCGGGCAGTATCTTGCTAAAACGCCTGAGAATTTTATTACCGTATCACAACACGGCGGTGCCGATGGTTTTTTGGAGAGTCGAAATTCAAAAAAAATCATTAACGAATACTGGTCGGTAACTAATAAAAATCCAACATCGACTATATTTTTGGAACAACTTCTGAAGGGTGATTTTTCATCACAGCAAAAATTAAGCAGTGGCGTCGAATGTTATGTGCACCGTTGTAAACAGATTGATTTGGAAATTGATGGGTCATTGGAATGGGCAAGGCCTTTAATGGATAGGATGCTTGGAATTTTTTCAGAATTGCTATGACAGTTACATTGTCGGCTATGAGAAGCCATAATGCTTTTATATAAAGTATAAGTTTTGATCCAAATGGCACTGGATAACTAATTATCCTATTGAAAATGAATTTAAATCCAATTAAATCTTAACTATAAGATATTGGGTTGCGACCACTAACCGGAAGAAACAACCATGTACGAACATTTAGAAACCGCCCCAAACCGTGACAATTTGAAACGTGTCGTTGTTGATCCTGTCTCGCGCGTGGAAGGGCATGGCAAAGTCAGCTTGTTGCTGGACGAAAACAACAAAGTCCAGCAAGCCCGTCTGCATATTGTGGAATTCCGTGGCTTCGAGCGTTTTATCCAGGGCCGCCCGTATTGGGAATTGCCGGTTTTAGTCCAGCGTTTATGCGGGATTTGCCCGGTCAGCCATCATTTGGCTGCGGCAAAAGCCATCGACCAATTGGTCGGCGTTGACCCGGAAAACCTGCCCGTATCCGCCGACAAACTGCGCCGTTTGCTGCATTTCGGGCAAGTGTTGCAATCGCACGCGCTGCATTTTTTCCATTTGTCCAGCCCGGATTTATTGTTCGGGTTTGAAAGCGACATCGGCAAGCGCAACATCATCGCGGTGTTGGCGGATTATCCCGATATTGGCGTACAAGGCGTGAAGATGCGCAAATACGGGCAGGAAGTGATCCGTATGGTGTCCGGCAAACGGGTGCATGGCACGGGCGCGATTGCGGGCGGCATGAACAAGGCCTTGAGCAAAGAAGAGCGCGATTATCTGCTGGCGGATATTGATCAAATCATCCAATGGGCTGTTGATTCGGTGGCTTTGATCAAAAAAGTCCACTGTGCCAATCTGCCGTATTACGATGATTTTGCGACCATCCGCAGCAATTACCTGGGATTGGTCAAGCCAGACGGTGCGTTGGAACTGTACCACGGCGGTATCCGCGCCAAAAATGCCGCTGGCGGAACCATCACCGACCATTTCGATTATTGCCGTTATAACGACTTGATACACGAGGAAGTGCGTTCGTGGACGTATATGAAATTCCCTTACCTGTTGTCGCTGGGCAAGGAAGAAGGTTGGTACCGCGTCGGGCCCTTGGCTCGGGTGAACAACTGCGATTATATCAATACACCATTGGCGGAAGCGGCGCGGATGGAATTTAAAGCCCATAGCCCCGAGGCGATGGTACACAGTACCTTGGCCTTCCATTGGGCGCGCTTGATTGAACTCCTGCATTGCGCGGAAAGCATCAAGGGACTGTTGCACGATGCCGATCTGTTGGGCGGCGAACTGGTGGCTCACGGCGAAAAACGTTACGAAGGCATAGGCGTGATCGAAGCCCCGCGCGGCACCTTGTTCCACCATTACCAAGTCGATGAAAACGACATCGTCACTAAAGCCAACCTGATTGTCTCGACGACCAGCAACAATATGGGCATGAACGAATCTGTGCGCCAGGTCGCGGCGGAATATCTGTCCGGGCGGGAATTGACCGAGCCGCTGCTGAACAATCTGGAAGTGGCGATACGGGCCTATGACCCGTGCTTGTCTTGCGCCACCCATGCGGTTGGCAAAATGCCCTTGCAATTGGAATTGATAGATGCGGGTGGCGCGTTAATCGACAAATTGGTCAAACACGGCAACGGCGACATTGAGCGTGTCTGAAACCAAGCCGGTTTTAATTTTTGGCTACGGCAACCTCAGCCGTGGCGATGATGCCTTAGGGCCGTTGTTGTTGGAATATCTTGAAGAAAATGCACAACAGGTTTCGCGCTTCGTGGATATTTTGTCAGATTTTCAATTGCAGATTGAACACGCATTGGATTTGGAACATCGTGGGTTGGTATTGTTTGTCGATGCGTCGGTGGCTTGCACCAATGCCTTTGATTTTACTGAACTTGCACCTGCCAGGGACGACAGTTATACCACTCATGCCATGAATCCGGCGGCCGTATTGGATGTTTACCAAAACATAAAAAAACAAGCTCCCCCGCCGTGTTTTTTGTTGAGCATCAAAGGTGAGTCGTTTGAGTTGGGTGAGGGATTGAGCGTGGCGGCGGCGCGGCATTTGGCGGCGGCTTGCACGTTTGTCGAAAAATTGTTGGCTGATTTGGATGTTTCGGTGTGGCGGCAATATACAAACGTTAAAATTTAATCCGGCAAAAACCACAAAAATGCTACCCTTAATTCATTTACCCTTTTTATTACGGAGCAACCATGGGCCCACATTATTTAAGCCGTTTCTTTACCCCTAAAACTGTCGCCATCGTTGGTGCATCCGAGCGCGAAGACAGCGTGGGCTATCGGCTGTTGCTGAATATGCTGGAAGCCGAATTCAAAGGCGGGCTGTATCCGGTCAACAATAAACGCGAGACGTTGTTGGGTTTAAAAGCCTATCCTGACTTGATGTCCGTCCCCGAAGACTTGGATTTGGTCGTAATCGCCACACCCGCGCCCAGCGTACCCGGCATAGTCCGCCAATGCGGCGAAAAAAACGTCACCTCCATCATCATCATCACCGCCGGCTTTGGCGAACTGGGCGACGAAGGCAAACGCCTGCAACAGGAAGTGCTGGATATTGCCCACCGTTACAGCATCCGCCTCATCGGCCCTAACTGTTTGGGGGTTGTCCGTCCTAGCGGGCACCTGAACGCCACGTTTGGCGACGGCGTTGTTAAAGACGGTAGTTTGGCCCTGTTATCGCAATCCGGTGCGGTATGTACGGCAATTTTGGATTGGGCCAAATCCCAGGACATCGGCTTTTCCACCGTGGTGTCCATGGGTGGGGCGGCGGATATTGATTTTGGCGAGGTGTTGGATTATCTGGCGACCGACAGCAAAACCACAGGGATTTTGATGTACGTCGAAGGCATACGCGATGCCCGCCGCTTCTTGAGCGGCCTTAAAGCGGCGGCGCGTTTGAAGCCCGTGATCCTGATCAAATCCGGCCGCCACGAAGCGGGTTGCAAGGCGGCGATGTCACATACGGGGGCGATGGTCGGCGGCGACCATGTGTTCGATGCGGCGATTGCAAGGGCCGGCGTGGTGCGGGCCTATAGCATCACCGAACTGTTTTCGGCGGCGCGGATTTTGGCGAACAACTATGTCGTGAAGGACAACCGTCTCGCCATCATCACCAACGCGGGCGGCCCCGGCGTGATGGCGACCGACCGCGCCGAAGATGTCGGCGTGAAAATGGCGGAACTGGGCGAAGCCAGCATCACCGCCCTAAACGCCGTGTTGCCGCCGCATTGGTCACACGCCAATCCGGTCGATATTCTGGGCGACGCCACGTCCGAACGTTACCAACAAGCCTTGGACGTGTGCCTCGCCGATGACAACATCGACGGCATTCTGGTGATACTGACCCCGCAAGCGATGACCAACCCCACCCAAGTCGCGCACAGCATTATCGACGGCGCGAAAGCCAGCACAAAACCGGTATTGGCGACCTGGACAGGCGGGGCGCGGGTGCAGGAAGGCCGCAACCTGTTCGCCAACAGCAATGTCGCGCACTTCAGTACGCCGGAAGTGGCGGTGGATGCGTTTTCTTTTCTGGCGCATTACATGCAAAACCAAATCCTCTTGAAACAAATCCCTATGCCGGGCGACGATCTGGCAACGCCGGATGTGGCAGGGGCGAGGTTGATCATCGAGCGCGTGTTGTCAGAAGGCCGCCAAGTGCTGACCGCACAGGAAGCGAAAGCGGTATTGGCGGCGTTCCATATCAAAGTGACGCAAACTATCAAAGTCTCCAGTGCCAAAGACGCGATGATCGCCGCCGAAACGATGGGTTTTCCGGTGGTGCTGAAAGTCAATATGGCGGAATTCAGCCATAAATCCGATATTGGCGGTGTGCGCCTGAACATCGGCAGCGTGCTGGACATATCGCGCCACTTCGTCGAAATGGAAGCCGCCATCAAACAAAAGCATCCTGAAATCACAGAAGTCGGCATGACGGTCGAGCCGATGTTCAAATCGACTAGCGGACGGGAAATCATGATAGGCGTGGTCAGGGATCCGGTGTTCGGCCCGGCCATCAGCGTCGGTCTGGGCGGCACGATGGTGGAAATCTTAAAAGACAGCGCGGTCGCGTTGCCGCCGTTGAACGCTTACATGGTCGAGCAAATGCTGGCGAAAACCAAAGCCGCAAAATATTTGCAAGCTTTCCGGCAACTGCCGCCCGCTAACCCCCAAGCCTTGGTCGACGTGTTGCTGAATGTCTCAACGATGGTCAGCGAATTGCCGGAGATCTTGGAGCTGGACATCAACCCGCTGATTGTTGACGAACACGGCGCGGTTGCCGTCGATGCGCGTATCAAAGCCGAAGTCTCGCACCAACTGACCCGTTACGCGCACATGGCGATACATCCTTATCCGCATGAACTGGCCCAGCATCACCAACTGACCAACGGCACCAACATCACCATCCGCCCCATCCGCCCCGAAGACGCCGTGATGGAAAAGGATTTTGTCAGCCGTTTGTCGGAAAAAACCAAACACTTCCGTTTCCGCCAAGCCTTGCATGAATTGACACCGGAAATGATCGTGCGCTTCACGCAAATTGATTATGACCGCGAAATGGCGTTTGTCGCCGTGACCGAAGATGCCAATATGCCCAACGAACTGGGCGTGGGGCGTTATATCAAAAATCCTGACGGGCATTCGGTCGAATTTGCCTTGGTGGTGGCGGACGATTGCCATTGCTTAGGCATAGGCACAAAACTCATGAACGCCTTGATGCAGACCGCCAAAAACAAAGGCATCACGTTTTTTGAAGCGGAAGTCTTGGCGACTAACGCAGGCATGTTGTCGCTGCTGAAAAAACTGGGCTTTAGTGTCGAAACCGTGGCTGATACGGTCGAGGTGGTGCGGGTGGTGAAGGATTTGCGGGTTTAGATCAGATGTAAAACTATATGCCCCACGCTGGAACGGGTTTGTTACCCGTTCCATTAAGGTTTCAATGGGGTACCGGCACCTTAAAAAGTTTAGGACGGGGTTACAAAACCCTGTCCTGCTCAGAGCAACATTTACCGCGTCCCAGCGTTGTAATCCCACGCTTGCCGTCCTGGACATCAATAACCGCATCAAACCCAGGTATTTGGATATAATGCCCCGTTAGCCCAACCCACGTCCACACAGGTAATACCATGACATTCATAACCGACACGGCAAGCCATTGCCAACGCTATCTGCAAACCCAAATCGTCCGGCTGCAAGCCACTGCGTATTACCAACAACTGCTGGCTATGCCGCCCATAAAGCGTTGGGCGACGGTGGCGGGCTTGTTTTTGCTATCGCAAATAGTGGTGTTCGGCAGCCTTTACCTGATGTTCGGCAGAATTGTCGTGATAGGTTTTTTTGCCAGCATACTCGCTGGTTTGGCAACGGGTGTAGGGGCATTGCCCGCGCTGTTTTTTAAAAATATCTCCAACAATCTTTTCAACACGATGTTGGGGGCGGCGGCGGGGGTCATGTTGGCGGCAACGGCGTTTTCGTTGCTGGTCCCGGGCATGAATTACGGTAATTTGATTTGGCCCGGCAATGGCATTTATGTGGTTTCCATTGGCATGTTGGTCGGGGCGTTATTTCTGCATTATGCCGACCGTCAATTACCGCATGTGCATTTTGACAGCGTTTCTGACACGCAAGTGAATTCATTGCAAAAAATCTGGCTGTTCATTATCGCCATCACCATCCACAATTTCCCTGAAGGCATGTCAGTCGGGGTCAGCTTTGGTTCTGGGGAAATGAACAACGGCGTGGTTTTAGCCGTGGCGATTGCCTTGCAAAACATTCCCGAAGGTTTGGCGGTGGCTTTGCCGCTAGTGGGATTGGGCTATAACCGCTGGCGGGCGGTAGGGATTGCCACGTTGACCGGCTTGGTCGAACCCGTTGGCGGTTTGCTGGGCATAACGATGGTGACTATTTTTGAACCGATATTGCCCATCGCAATGGGCTTTGCCGCCGGGGCCATGTTGTTTGTCATCAGTGAAGAAATCATCCCCGAAACCCATGCCAATGGACGTTCGCGTTATGCGACCTTTGCCCTGATGATCGGCTTTATCATCATGATGCTTCTAGATAACGCGCTGGGTTAATGTCAACCAGTGTTTCCTGGATGGCAATTGAGCGGGTATCCTGTTTTGAGTGGATGCCCTCTACAATTTGCCAACCAAGTTCCGGTTTTGTATCCCCTTAAGCGACGCTATCTGAAGAACGCCTTTTAATCCAAGGGCTGCAACCATAGTGGTTTTGATAATCCTGCATAGAACGGCGTATCACTTCATGCGCTTCTTCACGACCATAGACATTGGTGATTTCACAGGAGCTATGTTCGCCTGGCAGGTTTTTATAGGTCAAAAAATAATGTTTCAAACGGTTGATATACGATTCAGGACAGTCTGAAACATCGCTCCATTGGCGATAAAATTCATCGCCTTTCATGACGGCGATGATTTTGTCGTCCGCTTCGCCTTTATCCAGCAACCGGAAACCGCCGATAGGGATCGCCTGCAAAATGATATTGCCATGCGTGACCGTGCGCTCGCTGAGGACGCAAATATCCAAGGGATCGCCGTCACCTTTAGCCACCTGCTTGCCGGATTTTAATTCGGCGAATTCGGCAACTTCTTCCGCACAATAGGTTTGTGGGATAAAGCCGTAAAGGGTAGGGACGGTGTTGGAAAATTTTTGTGGTCGGTCAATTTTCAAATAACCACTGATTTTGTCAATTTCATACTTGACGGTATCTGAAGGGACTATTTCGATAAAGGCGGTCACAATCACCGGTGGATTATCGCCTGAACTGATACCATGCCAAGGGTGTGCTTTTTGTTGTATATTCATAATATTTAAAGACTTTCAACTAGAGAGGAGAGAAAAATGAAATGTATCATGCCGGTATGCCAACCGGCGGTGTAAAAAGCAGCTAATGAGGTTTTTGTGATGGAGTTCACGCAAGCTTTAAAGTGTAGGTTGGCTCATAATGGGTTAAGCAAACGTAATTCCTGTGGATAGGGCGACAGGTAATAAGAATTTTCAATATACGGGTCTGGCGACTTGCGGAAATTGTGCTTGAGTAAAGTTAGCGGCACGATCAGAGGCACTTCACCGTTGCGGTAACGCTCGATGAGTCCACACAATTCGGCTTTGTCATCAGCGGACAGCTCCTTTTTCAGATAACCCTGGATATGCTGCAAGACATTGACATGATTGCCGCGATTAACCACAATTTTCAGCAATGCCATTACCTGGGAGATGTATTGCCCCGCTACGGCGGCGAGATTGTCTTTCGTAATACCTGCCAGTTTGTGGCCTAACTCACGGTCGTCGGCGTGGCTCATGATAATCAATTTATGCCGGGTATGAAAGGTCATCAAACTATTCACCGTGAGGCCTTTTGCCAACAATTGTTTCCAGCGGTAAAAAATAGTTACGCGCTGGATAAAGTTCCCGCGCAAATTGGCATCGCCTAGGCGGCCTTCTTCTTCCACGGGCAAAAGCGGATTATTACGCATCATCTCCGCCGCATAAATGCCCACGCCTTCTTTGCGCGGCTGTCCGCCAGTGAACACTTTTACGCGCTCCATACCGCAGCTAGGCGAATCTTTTTTTAAAATATAACCACATAAATCCGCAAATGCAGCTTGTTCTTGCGAGGCGTAAACCTGTAAACGCTCCGTCACGTCATTATCCGTATCTTTACCGCCTACGCACCGGATTTGCCGGTTGATTTTCACCAGATGCACTGTTGGCCGGGGTATGCCTAAGCCAATCGCCACTTCGGGGCAAAACGGGCGGAAATCAAAATATTCGCCCAATGTCCCAACGATATAGGAATCACGCTTATGGCCGCCATCAAAACGGACATTTTCACCCAAGAGGCAACTGCTGATACCGACGGGGATTTTTTTCATTAACGTTTACAGTGTTATGAGTAAAGGACGCTATTTTCAGGTTTGAATGTTATGTGGCGGACTTGCCCACAAAAATCACGAAAGGCACGCAAAAAAACGTTACGGAACCGCTTCCTTACCCTTCATGCCATTGATCCAAAACTTATTTTTCGCGCCTTTCGGGTTTTTCGCTTCGCGCTCTTACGGGTCGTGGACAGCGGCTGGTCGTGTGCATCATCAATTAATAATGCGGCGGTATTTCATGGGCATTGCTCAGATTTTCATCCTCTTGCCGCTGGGTTGAAATACTTTTGATGCGCTCATTAAGCAATGTACAAGTCATTTCCAAACGGTCAATTTGCTGCTGTTGCTGGCTGACGATATGGTTCAATGCCTGTAACAAATCTTCCTGATACGCGGCTTTGATTTCCAGCTCGATAATCCGCTCTTCCACCGTCATTTGACCTGAGAATTGATGACGATGGCGTGGTTATTTTTGTCGGACGTTGCCGCCGATTCCACCGTGCCAATCAAATCCCCTGGCTGCGACATGGCATTGCCGGATTTGGACACCCGCGCCAATAATTTCACGTCGGCAAAGTTTGACAGCTTCATGTTTGGCATCATCGCCAGCGCATCGGTCAAGGTCACGGTCAATGGCAAATCCGAGACTTGCTTGCGGATGATCGCCAGCGGCACACGGGAACCCGTTAGGGCTTGGGCGTAAATGAACACCGTATCATTAGGCGTAACCGACGCTTGCAATTCAGGTGCAAGGCTGACTTGGATTTCCAGCGCGATAGGGGGAGCTTGCGCGGCGGTTACCGTTTCAGTTGGCGCACCGCCAGCAACACCACCTGGCGCAGCCGCCTCCAATTTGCTTAACAATGTCTTCACTTCCTGTTGTGCTGGTGAATCCGGTGGCAATAAAGTCAATAACTTACGCCATAATTTTACGCCTTCCGCCGCTTCGCCCGTTTGCGCTTTCGCCATGCCGCCGTACCACAAGGCGGTGATGTTGTCCGGCTCATGAGCCAGGACTTTAAACACCAGTTCCGCCGGCTTGCCCGCCATTTGCTCGTTATTGGCAAAGGCGAGCGCGTCGGCGTATAACAACATAATCTCCGATTGCTCGCCCAATAAGGCATAAGCCTTCGCAAACGCATCGGCGGCTTTGGGGAATTGTTGCAGGTATTTGTAAGACTTGCCCAGCATCGTCCAGCCTTCGGCATCGGTGGGGTTGGTCTTCATACGCCCGGCGAGTTTGGCGACCATTTTGTTGATGTCTTCGACGTTCGGCGTGGCAGGTTGGGCAGCGCCTAGCATTTCCGGTGTGGGCGTAATGGCTTGATAAGTGCCTAAGCCTGCGTATAAAGCCAATGCCGACAACGGCAGCAACATCGCCAACACATAAGCCAACCAGCGGCCCTGCGCGGGCGTAGCGTTTGCAGTGGTGATGTCCAAATCATCTGCCAAAGCCAATTCCAGCTCGGTGCGTTGATCTTCGTATTGCGCTTGCGTCAGTGCGCCGGATTGTAATTGATCTTTTAATTCCGCCAGCCGCGTTTTGGCAATCACGATATTACGCGTGTCCATATCGGCGGCAAGCACCGTGCGTTGCCGCCACAGCGGTGGCAAAATAATCGCCAAGGCGATGAGTATCAGTAGGCCGACCAGCAGCCAAAACAAGGTAATCAAGAAGCATCCCCTTCATCTAACAAACGGCGGATTTTCGCCAATTTTTCGGTTTGTGTATTTTCTACATCAGCATCCCTTTTTTTATCGCCAGGGAGGGTGTGTATGCCAAAGTCCCGTTGGGAACGGGGCTGGCGCTGGCGGATGACAAAAAATACCGCCACTAAACCTAGCAGCAAAAACACTATCGGCCCCAACCAGAGCAAGCCCGTTTTTAATTTAAACGGCGGTTTGTACAACACAAAATCCCCGTAGCGGTCGGTCATAAACCGCACAATCTCCTCGCGCGATTTGCCTTGCTCCAACATTTCTTGGACTTGCCTACGCAAATCCGCAGCCAGTTCGGCGTTGGAATCGGCGATGGTTTGATTTTGGCAAACCAAGCAACGCAGTTCCGAAGTCAGCGTTTCGTAAGCTTCCTGTTGCTCAGGATTGGCGAACTGCCGCGAGTCAATGGCATCGGCGGCGAATGGCGATAATAGCAGTAATAACATCAGTATGCCGGGTTTCATGGAGCCTCCGCTTGCAGTTGGGCGATCAGGGGCAGGAAAACGTTTTGGACATCGTCCGGCATCACCGGCCCCGTGTGTTTGTAACGCACAATGCCTTTTTTATCCATTACAAAGGTTTCCGGTACACCATAAACGCCCCAATCCAAACCGATGCGCCCGTCCTGATCCATAATGCTGACATTGTACGGATTGCCCAAGGTATCCAGCCAAGTTTTCGCGGCGGCGGGGTCGTCTTTGTAATTCAAGCCGATAATCGTCACTGCTTTTTGTTTAGCAAATTCATTTAACACCGGATGCTCTTCACGGCAGGACACACACCACGAAGCCCAGACATTGAACAACCAGACTTGGCCTTTTAGGTCGGCGGTCGCCAGTTTTTCGTTTGGTGCTTGCAGCTTAGGCGCGGCGAAAGCGGGCGATGGCTTGTTTAGCAATGGCGAAGGGATTTCGTTAGGCTTTAAGTTCAAACCGATAGCGAGGAAAACCGCCATGACGATGAACAGGATTAGGGGGATGAGGTATTTAAGCATTGTGGTTATTTTTTAATGGCTTACAAATAATGGTCATGATCGTCGCCTTCCCAGATATCATCGTTTAAAAAAGTATAAACGGATTTGGATACAGCCGAAAAAATTGGACACTTAATATCTTCAATAGTTACGTTTGCCATAGCGTTTTCATTTTGGCTTCCTAAAGGGTTCAAAATATTTACCCATACCAAGCCCACTTTCAAATTAACCAAACTATTGTTTACGCGCATTAATGAAACTTTTAGTTTCTTGAAGTTCCAGCAGTAAAAATTGCCTCAAGGCTTCGGTGTCATGTTGCAATTCGCTGGTAATTTGGTAAAGCTGGGTGATGCTGTCCTCACGCAACCGCTTAAGGCGCAAGCAATTGAGATTTAAAACTTACAGTGTGCGCGGCTTTCCCGACATCTGGCTGATTCAGGCTTGGATGCGGAATCACTTCGCCGTCCAGCTCAAAACTGAAATATTTCGTCTATTTATTGTTTGTATCTACTCCCATCTGACTGAAAAACCGCATACCTTTATAGAGAGATAAGCTTTGATTTAGAAGATGTTTCCTTATTTCAAGGTTGTACGTTTTCAAAGTGGGACGGGAGCAGAAAGCTCCGTTGCCAATTAAGGTTTTAATTGCCAACATCAGCAAATAAAAACTACCGACGCCTGAGATCATCGTTGCCACACTAGGCCAAAGCTTGGTGAATCCTTCGTTATACTTAAGGCTTAACGCAAAAATTATTTCCACAAACCCTGCAGGAAACAACAATAACCTCGCCACATGCACCTCTTTCGTCATCATAAAAAAGACGCATTATACTAAGCTAGGGCCAGTAGTTGCTTAGTTTGTAATGCCCATAAAATGGGATGGGGCATAGGTTATCAATTATATGAAGTTACGCATTAAAAAAATGGCTCTATGTGGCTAGTATTGAAACTGTTTTTGACAGGAACTACGCGGATCCTATTGGCCGGCAGGGAGTTGAAAGCGCAACCGATAAGTGCAGGAAAGAAGGCTATACCCGTGGCATAATTTCTCCGAGTGTGTTTTGTCGAGTTCATCGTTTTGAATCGGTTAAGTGCATAAATGATTAAGCCATAGCGATACTCCATCATCTAAGAGCTTGGAAATTAGGCTTGCGATGGATGTTGCAAGCTCACTCAACTTAAAGCGTTCAGTTAAGGAAAAAACCAAAAATGAATACAAAACACTTCTTTCTGCGTATTTTTATCGGCATCATGGTATTTCTCGTGGTTTTGCCCACTGGGAATTTTATTCCAGACTATATTTTTTTAGTTGTCCAGCCAGAGCGTCAGCAACAACCGATGCGTGTATCGGCCCCCATATCGATGAATTATACGATACGATTTTGATTACTAGGCTTATCCTGTTAATCCCAATGACATTGGTGTTTTCAATCATGGTTATTAAGGATGCCGATATGGCCAAGCTTCTTCAGCAATTGAAGATTTTAGCGGCGATAACGGCCGGTTTATTTTTCCTAGCCAGCATTGAAATTTTTAATAAAGTTTGAATTGACCCTAACCGGATGTGCCCGCGCTAAAGATAGAGTCGGCACGGAAAGCAACCCTAATTGCCGTCATCCATTTTAATAAAATCAGTGTCATTAGCCGACCAAACCTTAACAGAGAAAAATACCTATGAGCTATGTCGTACAAATTTGGGATAATCCCGTAAATAAACCTTTTCCCGTGAGCATTGATGCTGCTTTGCAGCTTCTTGAAACTTTGCAGTCTTGTCAGTTAAGTGAGTTTAACCCGAAATTCATCGCCCTGGCCGAGCGGCTTAAACAACGCTATCCAGATATGGATTCGGTGCCGTTTGATGAAGACGGGGATGATGATTTTGATTTGTCCGAATTGGCTTGGACTGATTCGCCACTCAATGGTAAAACCTTTGATGCGGTTTATGGTTTAGGGCTTAACCTAAATGATTTGTTTGACGAAGTCCGCCCGTTTGTGATGCAGGAAGCCGCTGAGTTAGGGCTTTGCGTGATGGATGAGCAAGCGGGAGAGGTGTATTTGCCAGACGGCAACGTATTGAGGATGCCGGGCAAAACCACCCCTGCTTCATCCACAATAAAGCAACCGACAAACGAAGAAGTGCTGGACATCGTTTTTGAGCGCCTGGCTCCGCTTATGCTCGAACACGGTTACACAGCTTACAAAAATAAACACCTGTTCAAACAAATCCATCCAGAAAGCTGGTGTGAAATTATGCTTTGGTCTCCAGGGTGTTATGGTTTGCCGCTTTTTGCCGAGCTCGGCATTGTAACGACACTACGTTGCCATGCCATTTCAGACCTAATTTGTGAACATGCCTATCCAGACAAATCTCTAGAAGATGTGGCGAAAATGTCCACGCTTTCTTTGAACTCGGATAAGTGGATTGAAGGGACTGATGAATTTGAAGTGGGGGGAATGGGAGGGCGATATTATATTAAACGGTTTGAACAAATTGATGCGGTCGTGGCGCAGCTAACCATGAAATTACAGGCTTATCTATTGCCAGCGCTGGCGCAATACAAAACCTTATCAAGCTTTGAATACCATTTTAATACCCTCGAAGAAGCTTCTTCTCTCTTTGAGATTGGCAAGTTCGGATATGGAATGGTGAAAATCATTGCTGCCTACCTGGCGGGGAATCCGGGTTTGGAAGCGTTATGCGAAGGCTTTTACCAGTGGGCCCAGGAACAAACAGGGAGGTATCAACATAACGGTGCGCCAGAAATCCTAAGGTGCATCGACTATGTGCGCAGCCATCCCCGGCCAACAACACAGAACAAGTAACAGGAACCGCCATACGGATTTTCCTGAGTTTCGCGTTGCTTCATTCAGATCACCAATTAATTTTGGCTCTATATGGGTTTTAAGGTCTTTTGTCCGTTAATAAATATAGCGGCCATAAATACCCCCGTCATTCCGGCATACCCTCTGGGGCATAAAGGGATTGCCGGAATCCAGTTCACAAGGACGTGAACGGTTACAATTAGGACAAAAAATAGATGGTTGACTGTTTTTAAATGCCCGTTGTGACCCAGATGCCATCCTTGGCATCTGGATTCCGGCAATCCCTTTATGCCCCAGAGGGTATGCCGGAATGACGGGTATTTTGGAGATAACCACGCTTATTAATGACTTAACGTATATTTTTAGCAAAAGACCTTAAAACCCATATAGAGCCATTTTAAAAATCAAAAACCAACGCTTCGGCTCGATAGACAAGGAAAGCCATTATCTGGTCGAAAGCAACGGTCATAACCAAGGCGAAGTGCTGTTTTTGCAGGACACCGCCGCCATCCGCGAGGAACTGGACTCCAAAACCCGTGCGTCAACACTGTTTGCGGTCATCGTCATGACCGTCGAGCAAAAACCCGCCGCGCAACAGCATTTCCGTACGCCACTGGTGTTCACCATTCAGGAAGCCAAGGGTTTGGAATATGAAAACATCATCCTCTACAATTTTTGGTAGTCCTGCAATCGGAATGATAATAGATTTGTCAATAAAATATTGCGATGACCGTACGCCTTGAAGTACGGGCATTCGACCCAATAAATCGGTAGGCTTGACTTTTTACAAATCATTCCGATTGCAGGACTACCCATGACCGTTAAGAGTTCGGGCGTGGCAAAAACTTGGCCGCAAGGCGATTGTTTAGCCAAATCATTCGGGTTTGCGGCCAGTAACTAGGAAAATATTGACACTGGCAAAATACACGCCTTCGGCATCCGCCTGTGCTTGGCTGCCACGCCAGCGTTGCACCTCTTCAGTAGAGAGGACTCCGGCGGCAACGGCATCTTGTTCCGTCCTGTCCGCTTGTGTTGCCTGGCGGATCAACATGCTTCGGGTAACTGCAACCGGAAAAACTTCAAAGCTAATATCCGTTAAGTTTTGTTGTTTGAAGAGCCGGCATAATGTGCGTCCTGAATAACCGTTATGCAAGGCGGAACAGGCGACAAACCGTGCATATCGCCGCTCAATGTCAATTTCGTCAGTATCAATGGATAAGGATCCCCAGTCAGTATCCACGATAACTACCCTGCCAGCGGATTTTGTTGCCCTGACCATTTCTGACAAGGATTGTACCGGATTAGGCAAATGTTGAAAGAGCCGGTCACTGCGGCAGGCATCGAAATAATTGCTATCAAAAGGCAGGGATGCGGCATCGGTTTGCTGATGCTTGACCCACGCGCTTACACCCGCTTGCTCCGCGCGTTGATTGGCTTCGGCCAGCATCGCCAAATCGTAATCCACACCGATGACTTGGCCCTGGTTGCCGACCAATAACCCTAGAGGGACGGTGTCAGTACCTGGGCCACAGCCCAAGTCTAATACCTTATGGCCTTTTTTAATGGACATGGCATCGTAGCTACGCTGTTTGATGTTATTGAGCAGTTTGGCAAAAATATCGAGGGCTTCGGTATCTAAATAGCCTTTAGGGAGTGACATGAATTATCCTTAGCCTGTGGTATGGGTGGCTTATTGACCGGTTAGAATTGACTGTAAAAAGGTCTGTTGTTATCAAAATAATTGCCAAAAAGCGGAATGGTGGGTTAATCTCAACGCGTTTGTAAAGAATTAGGCAATAATTCCCATATATTTGCCAAATGTGAGGCATTCAGTTTAATTCTGGACAATGGTGTGTTGGGGAGGGTTCTGAAAATGGAGTTAAACCACATTATTGACTAAAAATGAAACTCCCAAGCTATTTTTTCACAAAATCTTCTGCTTCACTCAAAAATGACGGCTAAAAATAGTCAATAAATTTCGATAGTAAACACATAGGTTGATCAATGAAAAATCCCTCAATATCTGATGAAGTGTACGCTATCCAAGAGCTTGAAGTGCTTGCTGAAAAAGCGGCAAATACCTTTAAGCCGTTTTTAGGAGCTAATGGTTTCGATTTGGAGCAATACAAACAGTTTTTAAACACCATGTATCATTACACGGCCAGAAGCGGTGAGATGATAAGACATGCGGGCAATATTGCCCATAACGAAGAGTTAAAGAAATATTTTAACCACATGGTTAGTGAGGAACAGGCACATTATATTTTAGCCAGGGAAGATCTAAGGGAGTTAGGGGATGATGTTTCTGAAGCAATACCCCAATCAGTTAAAAACTTTCATGCCAGATGGTTTAATTTAGGTGACAACATCTATCCTTACTTAGGCGCAGTTTATGTTTTTGAAAATATAGCCAAACATTTACAGATGGAAGGTAACGTTTTTTTTGAACGCTTAGGGTTAAATAAAAAACAAAAACGCTGGGTTGCCATTCATTTAGAAGCTGATCTGATACATGGTGAAGAAATTATCGACTTATGCTCACGCTATTTTGATAATAACCCGGTTGCTTGTCTCGAAGGGGGAAAGATGATGTGTGGTTCCTGGATAAGTGTTTTTACTGATTTTAATAGCCATTAGGTTTAGTATGATTGACGCTTTTAATCAGTATTTTGAAATGGTCCCTGCCATTTCAAAAGAGCTTAAAAATGAAGTATATAAGCTCCGTTATCAAGTTTATTGTTTCGAAATGGGCGTTTTTAGTCCTGATGATTATCCTGACAAGATGGAATATGATGAATTTGACCAACACTCCGTGCATTATTTAATCCGCCATCGGAGCTCTGGGGACTATGCCGCCACTACCCGGCTTGTCTTGCCTAATGTTACGTTCCCAGAAGAGTTATTTCCAATTGAAGTCAATTGTGAAATCGACAATACCGCTCTGATGCAACAAATTAACCGGGCTAACTTGGCAGAAGCGTCCCGATTTTGCATATCCAAAGCGTTTAAAAGAAGAAAGAATGAATCAAACACCTTGGTGGCAATAAACGAAGGTGTTTGTGAAAACCGGGAGTATTTCTCTTTGCTAGAACGTCGGGCGCTTCCTCATATGAGTTTTGCGTTGATAACCTGCTTAATAAAAAGTTGTTATGAACATAATATTGAATATCTTTTTGGAACGTTGGAACCTGCGTGGTTCCGTTTTTTGTCATCGGCGGGGGTTCATTTTATAAAAATAGGCCCGTTGCTGGATTATCACGGGGAGAGATGGCCGTGTATCATTAAAATCGAGGAGTTAGTTGAGAACATAGCGAATGAAAACCAGCAGTTATGGGGTATGTTGACTGAAAAAGGAAATTATTAATTAATCAAGTCGTGGGGTCAAAAATCGATGGAGGCTTCAAAATAAAAACTTCTGCCAGCCAAAGGCAAATTTTGTGGTAATTGCAAAGCCGCAGGTTCAAGAGGATGCCCATCAAAAGCATTTCGTAAAGAAGCGGCAAGATTTAAATGTTTAAATAATTTTTTACCGCGCAGTGTGAGATCAACGGTCTCATAATCGTCTAGCTGGCGTTGGTCGCCTAATGCGCGAGTCCTTCCTCCTATCCAGTTAAGTTGGGGTTGTATGTTCCATTGAGGCGAAAAATGCCAGCCTAAAGCGACATAAATATGGTGTTCCGGTACGCCTGATATCCGCTTATCGGTTGCCGCGTTGGTTGCATTCTGCCAAGCATAATTGCCTTTTATATTCCACTGTTGGCCCCATTGCCAGTCCCACTCAAATTCAGAACCATAACCGTTTTGATTGCCGTTGTTTTGATATTGGCTTAAGCCATCGGTCATTGGCACAGTGGATATAAGGTTGCTAATCTCATAATAATATATGTTTAGTGTCGTATGCAGTGACAATAAGGGACGATAATCAAAGGCCAGCTCAGTGGTGTTGATGGTTTCAGGTTTCAGGTATTTATTGCCCAGTACGACAGGATTGTTTTGTGTGCCTTGTTCTGAAAAATTGGGCGCCCTGAACGCCCTGCCATATAACAGTTTTCCGGTTAACCGCTTATTAATATCCCAAACCAGAGCCAAACGCGGATTTAATGTGCCGCCAAAATCAGAATAATTGTCATAACGCACACCTGAAGCCAGTTGCCAGTTTTTGGCGATTTGCCATTCATCTTGGGCGACTAATGACCAAATTGAGCGATTGGTATCAGCCAAGTAGACAAAAGGCGTTCCGGTAAGGTTGGTTAGCTGCCCGTTTACTACGGTTTGGGTATTGTCCGTTATCACCCCCGTGCCTATATTTATACTTTCCGTAGTTGAAATTGCTTCATGGCGAAACCCCGTGTTCAAGCGCACGACATGCTGATTTAAACCACGGAAAATTGACGTTAATTCAAAGGAGGGGATTTTTTCTAAACGTCCGACATTGGCATTCACACCATCAGGAAAGTTTATCAATGAAAAATCCGAAGTATTGATATTGCCATCAGGGCCTATAGGTAATCTGGTTTTATCAGGAAATAGTTGCAGTTGCGCGAGAAAATTAGTGCGTAGATAACTTGCGTGGGCGGTCAATTCCCAATCATCCAGCCAATCTTCTGTGGAAAACCGCACATCACCTAAATATTGTTCGCCGTTAGCGATGCCCTTAGGGTCTAAGGCGCCAGCAATACCTGCACGTGTCCCGGCATCCATTGAATTAAACCCCCAGAAGCCAATATTCCAGTGCTTGCGCTGTAAGTTAAGATGCCCGTTCAAGGTTTCATAGCGTGAGTTTAAAGCCCCTGGTGCATGTGAGGCATGAGTTTGAAGTGCATTGTCGAATGCTGTTTGGGCGTCGGCATCCATAACACGCCCGTCATCACCTTGGGTATGTTGATATTGCAGGCTAGTGCCAATATTCCAGCCTGCCAGTTCGGTGCTATGCTGCCCCCAAGTGCTTTGGGTATCCCAGTTGCCGGCACGCACACCTGCCCGGGTACCATTAATGTCACCCGCTTTTTTAGTGATTATATTAATGACGCCAGCAAAAGCATCGGCACCGTATAATGCGGAACCAGGGCCACGGATCACCTCTACGCGCTGGATAGCTTCCAATGGCATTTCTGTGCCCGTCATCAATGTGCCACCAAAAGGCGTGGTAATGCGGGTGCCGTTTAGCAAAATCAGAACTTGTGAATTGGCGTTATTGCTAATGCCCCGCATACTGTAACTATAGTCATAATCCCCTTCTTTAATACTGGCATGAACACCAGGAACAGTTTCCAGGACTTCATGCAGCTCGGTCGCGCCCATAGATTTGATCTGGTCAGCGGTGATGACACTGGTGATGGCGGCGGACTGGAACACGGGTTTTGGGGTGCCGGTGGCTATGGTGACCGGGATATTGGCGAGTTCAGCAGGTGACATCGCAAAATAATCTTCCATTTCCACTTCGGCTTCAGCCAAGACCTTGCCAGGGCAGAAAGTAAAAAGTAGAAAGCTAACAGACGTTATGGCTTTGATATTCATTGCGTGTCACGTTTAAAAGGTATTATCAACTTGAGATCCTGCAAGGGCACGGGTTTGCCAATACCGTAGCCTTGAGCGTAATCCACGCCTAACTCTTTAAGCAAGTTAAATATTTTTTCGTTTTCTACAAATTCGGCAATGGTTTTTTTGCCCATCATTTGCCCGACTTCATTAATGGCCTTAACCATAGCAAGGTCGATTTTATCATCGAGAATATCTTTGACGAACAAGCCATCAATCTTTAAAAAATCCACTGGCAGGTTTTTTAAATAGGCAAACGACGACAAGCCACTGCCAAAATCATCCAGCGAAAACGAACAGCCCTTGTCCCTGAGTTTATGAATAAAACGGGTGGCGCTGGTCAGATTGCCAATCGCGGCGGTTTCGGTAATCTCGAAACAGATTTTCTGGGTAGGAATATTCCAAAACGTAAACTGCTCAAGGATAAAATTGAACAGGTCATCATCAGAGAGCGACAAACCTGATAGATTGATTGAACAGAGTTCGAGCTGTTCAAGAAAGTTAGGGGTTTCGGCGATCCATGCAAACAGATTCTTTATCACCCATCTATCCATCGCCGGAGCCAGATTGTAACGCTCGGCGGCCGGCAAAAAAGCGCCTGGCGGGATGATGGTGCCTTTGGCCTCTTTATAACGCACCAGGGTTTCAAAATGCAGTTTTTCATCTGGTTTGGCTATGCCTGCTATGGGTTGTCCATACAAACAAAATAAATCCTGTTCCAAACCTTGCTGGATTTTTTGCACCCATTGCATTTCACCATGCCGAATTGCCAGTTCTTCATCATCAGGCCGAAACACATGGACGCGGTTGCGGCCTTTGTCTTTGGCGGCATAGCAGGCGGCATCGGCTTCTTTGAGCAGGTTGACGGCATTGCCGCTAGTGTCCTTAATGGAGGCAATCCCGATACTGACGCCGACTGAAAAACGCCGTCCTTCCCAGGCAAAATGAAAATCCCTGATGGCATCGCGTATTTTTTCACTGGCGACAACCGCTTCATCGAGTGTGCAGTGATACATCAGCACACCAAATTCGTCCCCTCCTAGACGGGCGATGAAATCATTGCGGCGCAAATGTTTTTTCAGCAAATCGCCCAATTGCCGGAGCAATTCATCGCCGGCCAAATGCCCGGAGGTGTCATTGACGATTTTAAACTGGTCCAAATCCAGATAACACAAGGCGTGTTCAGAATTGTCGGTATTCGCCAGGGCAATGGCGTTTTTTACCGCTTTATCAAATTCACTGCGGTTAGCCAGGCCGGTCAAGGCATCATGGCTGGCTTGATAGGCAATTTGTTGGCTGAGCTTGTGGGTCTCCGTGACATCCTCACAGACCAGCAACAAATTGTTTTGTTGCCCATCATAACCGGCCATCCGGGCGGTGGCCCTGACCCAAATAATGCGGCCGTTATCGCAGACTTGCCGCAGCTCCTGCTTGTGGACAGTCGATGGGCTGGCAAGGCATTCCACGATTAATTCGCTCATCAACGCCAAATCGGCAGGATGTACAAAATCCAAGATCGAGCAATCTTCCAGGGCATTGACGCTTAAGCCTAAGTGATTTGCCCCTGTCAGGTTGGCTGACATAATCAGTCCGGTTTCGCCCAGGTTAAAAATCATCGTTGGGTTGTCATCGTACAAGGCCAGATAGCGGTCTTTGGCACGAGTCAATGCCCGGTTTTGGTTTTCCACGCGCTCTATCAAGCCATTGAAGGCATCGACCAAGACGCCTAGTTCGTCGTTATAATGTTTTTCGGCGCGTAATGAAAAATCTTTGGTATCAGAAATGGCCTTAACCGTTGCCACCAGTTTTTTTACCGGCAAGGCGATCAGTTTAATAAACGGTGCCGTTAAAAAGAAAGCGATGATTGAACAAGCGGCAATCACCAAAAACACCATCAGGGTGAACTGTATCTTGCGTCCGTAAGCGTCGGAAAAATCGGCGTGTACGAGGATGGAACCCTCATGCTCCCCTTTATCAACAATGGGTACCACGACCCAAAACAGATTGTTTTCAAAATGGCTGGACTGTCCGGCAATGTTAGGCGGACAGATCCAGACGGCGTTTAGGGGGGCTTTTAGGAACTGCGCGAAAAGCTGGCCTGGTTTATTGTAGACACAGGCCGCTTGCACTGCCGGCTGGATATTTAGCGCCGCCAAATTCTCCTTGGCTAAATCAGGGTCGCCGAACATCAGTGCGGCGGTGCTACGGTTGCCTATCACGGTCGCCAGTGTGGTCAGGTCGTTCTCGACAACTTTTTTAAATTCGACCGTTTCCAGCGCAATCAAAACGATGCCCGCAAATAACAAAGAAATTAGGCTGGGAAACAAGATCGTCGACAACAGTTTGCCACGAATGGAAAGACGGCGGATTTTGTCAATCATGGCTATCACCATCAATTAGTTCGGAAACTTCCATTAATTTCGCACTGACTTTTAGTTCACTTTCTTGAAATGCTTTTCGGTTGATTTGTAATTTTATCCGGCTGTCCTCGGTGATAAAGCCGACCATGCCGCCATTGCGGGCAAAATTTTCACTTTCGCCGACCATCAAAATGTTTTTGTCTTTATGGATTGATGGCGGGATGGGGATAGACGAACTGACGAAGAGAATATGGCAAAGGGTTGTTTTGCTGATGCGGAGCAGTGTGTTGATATTATCAAGCCTGAACAGTTTAATCGGTTTGCCAAAGGCCGTGCGCTGCTCAATGGGTTCGATCAATGCGCCAAACGGGTCATCCCCCAAAATGCACAGATTAAAGCTTGCCGATTTATCTTCGGGCCAGGTGATAAATTTAGTGAAATTATAAAGATACCCCGCTTTAATTTTATATTCAACGGCATCTGCATAAAGCGGTTGCGAAAATAGCAGGCAACAAAAGCCCACTAAAACCCAAGGCAATTTTATAAAGTTTATTTTCGTAACCTGAGAGGAGCGCAGGTAATACAAGAATAGCGGATGCAATCGGCCTGCCCTGGATAATTAACTATAAAAATGGTGATGGCCTAGTATAGACACATTGCTAACCACAAAAAAACCTTTTAAGTACCAGGATCATATAATTGTGGTCTAGTACCCCCGCGCTTTCACGGATACTGTGCATCGCCCATAGTGGGTTGCCGACATCCACGCAAGCTATGCCCAATTTTGCGGACACTATCGGGCCTATGGTGCTGCCGCAAGGCAAGTCACAACGGTGCGAATAATATTGGTAAGGGACGCCCGCTTCTTGGCAATAATGGGCAAATAAGGCTTCTGAACCACTTTCGCTGCTGTAACGGCGGCTGGCATTGACTTTAATGACCGGGCCGTTATTGACAATGGCCTTGTGTTCGGGCTCGTAAGCCAAAGGAAAATTCGGTTGATACGCATGGGCCATATCAGCACTGATCATGACGCTTTTTGCCAGGGTTTGGTGATATGCCTGCAATCCAGTGTCCGTGGCGATGGCGATGCGCTGGAGAATATCGGGGAGAAAACTGCCCGCCGCGCCTTTATGGCTTTCACTGCCGATTTCCTCATGATCAAAAAACGCACAAACCTGTGTGCCATCATTTTCCAGCACCGCATCATCAAGCAAGGCGGTCAGCCCGGCATGGCAAGATGCCAGATTATCCAATTGGCTGTCGGCATAAAATTCTTGGTTTGCCCCCCAGAACGCGCCGGGCTGGGTGTCATAAACCGCCAAATCCCAAGCCAAAATCCGCTCGCCCGTTATCCCGGCCTGTTGTGCCAAAAGTGACTGGAAATAATCGGGCGGCAGTTGTTCCTGCGTCCATCGCGCCAACAGCAAAGGCAGCTCGTTTTGTTTTTGCAATTTGAGACCATCATCATTGACACCCCGGTTCAAGTGGATGGCCAGATTCGGCAATCTAAGCAAGGGGCGGTCAAAGCACACCAGCGTATTGGCGATGGAACCTTGCGAGGTTTTATAGCTGAGTCGTCCAGCCAAACCTAAATCACGGTCGGTAAAGGTTGCGAGGATTGGGCCGCCATAAATTTCCACGCCCAAACGTACAAATCCGTCCAAACAACTGCCGGCATTTGGCCTGATGCGTAGCCCGGGCGAATCGGTATGGGCGCCGATAATTTTAAAGCCCGTGCTAGACAACGGCTTTTGCCCCAACCTAAAGGCGATGAGGGAGGAATCCCCCCTGACAACATAATAGCGTCCACCTGCCTGTAATTGCCAATGCTCGGTTTCATCCAGGGCCTGGAAGCCATGATGGCCGAGGCGTTCGACCATGTTTGCCACCACATGCCAGGGACTGGGGCTGGCATCGATAAAATCCAGCAATTGTTGGGTGTGCAAGTGTCCGTTCATAAGGTTTCGTGCAGATCAAGGGCGGCGGAATTGATGCAGTAACGCAAGCCTGTCGGTGCGGGGCCGTCAGTAAAAACATGGCCCAAATGGGCTGCACAGCTTTTGCAGGTGACTTCAACACGGCGCATACCATAACTGCTGTCCGCGTGTTCGGCGACGCTGGTGCCGGACAGCACATCCCAAAAACTTGGCCAGCCTGAGCCAGAATCAAATTTAGTTGCCGATGCAAATAAGGCGTTGCCGCAGCAAACACAATGATAAGTCCCGACTTTTTTGCAATCGACATATTTGCCGGTAAACGGCGGTTCCGTGGCTTTTAAACGGCAAATGCTGAATTGTTCAGGCGTGAGCCTGTCGATCTCTTCCTGGACGCCGGGGCTTGGTTTTTCGTTTGGGTGTGGTTTTTCGGTCATGTGCATATTCCTGGGAGTAAGGGCGGCTGGAAACCAGTACGCTGACCTTACGATATAGGGCAAAAGAGGTGTTTGACAAGTCATTGGATTTTCAGGCGGACTACTATTTAGATTGTGGCTCTATATGGGTTTTGGGGTCTTTTTACTAAAGGCGTAAGCTAAACTGTCAATAAGCATGGCAACCTCCAAAATATGCGTCATTCCGGCAGGGATTGCCGGAATCCAGATGCTAGGGATGGCATCTGTGTCACAACAAGCGTTTAAAAATAGTCGAATATCTATTTTTGGGCATAATTGTAACCGTTCACCTCCCTGTGAACTGGATTCCGGCAATCCCTGCCGGAATGACGGATGTATTTATGGTCGCTATATTGATTAATGGACAAAAGACCCTGAAACCCATATAGAGCCTAGATTGTTTTAGATTGTTGCTTCTAAAATCACCTAAGCTAACCTAAAGATAGAATGGCTCAATTGCTTGTTGAATGCAGCCGGCGATGCAGTTGCGGCAAGAAAGTTTTGATTAGGATATTGCCTAGCAGCAACGGCGCACTGATGAAAACCCACAGATAAGCCAACAAAAGGGAGCCGCGTAAACTGTCCCCAAACCTATTGTCCAGATTGAAACGATGGCTCGCAGGATGCGCAAGCCGCCCGCTTGCATCCGTAGGATTTTCACCACGATCAAGCAAGCCGAATAGAGGCTTTACTCCAGACTTTGCCCCAGTCGTTTCCTGTTCGCTATGGCTGCTTGCAAGCGTCGCTTCCTGATCATGATGCCACACGGCATGACGCCAAATCTTTTGGCGTTCTGTCAAATTAAAACCATCCAGCACGGATAGTAGCGCATGTAAGTCCGTTTTGTCTAAAGTTTGGACATGTCCGGCATCACATCCTAAATGTTGGAACAGCCGGAACAATCGCCAACCGCTGTTATTTTCCTGGCTTTGCCGAGTGGGCTGGGTGCATGGCTGGAACTGAACTAACAATGCCATATCCGCCAGATGTTGCCAGTCTGTCCGGCACTGGCGTTCGGAGCCTGAGCGGATGATCAGGGCTTCGGCTTGCTGGGTGAGATGTTCCGGCAAATTGCCCTGATAAAGCTGTAGGCGTACCCAGAATTCGGATAAATTTTTACGGAAATACGCTTGCAAGGAGCTGATTTTGGCTTCGATTTTCCACAGCTCATGACAAACCTGGTTCAGCCAGAGCCTGTCCAGCGTCAGGCGTATTGCCAGCAAATCAGCCAGTGCCGGTGTTGGCGCGTGGCGGGATGGATGGTGGGCTTGTAGCCAATGGGGTGATTCCAAGGCCAAGCGGTGCAAATACGCTTGCCATTGGCTAGGTGGAATATCAAAGCGTTGCAGTTGCAGGATGATTGTCGATACCGCATCTTCAGGCAATTCGGTGATTATATTTTGCCAATCAGGGAGTTGATGTAAAAAAAGACCGGCATCATGACCTGCCAATGTACGCCATAATCCATATAAACCGGGGTTTTGATGTGCGGCGGTAGACCATGCGGAAACCCCGGCATCCACCTGTAGCCCATCAATGCGCTGCAATTGCTGGTTGATCGCCTCGAGAATATCAACGCCGCTTAAGGATCGCAGCAAATCCCGCAGGCTAAGCGTTACGCCCAACAACGCCAATAGGCGGTCAAGTTCTGCACCCGCTAGGTGTCTGAGCGCGTTATGGACATCGTTGCCATCCAGCCAGCTTTTTGGCAGATCCGTTGCGGCTACGTTCCTCAAATTAAAAGGGGCGCAACCCAAACCCGTGTTTTCTGGCTCCGTATTTGAGCCAGACATGCTAGGCGCGATGTACTCAGACGCATCATCAGGCAAATCCAGGATGCCAAGCAACGCCATCCACAAATCCTGTATAACATCGGACTCCTTGGCATCTGCGAGTAACTTTTGGCGCACAGGATCAGGCAAATCGGGCTGCATTTTGCTGAAGGCGGACATTTCATCACGCCACCAGGCCAACGGGCCAGCGTTGACGGCGGACATATCAAACAACAGGGCGATACGGTAAATATCCCCACGGGTGATGATGCGGCCACCAATGCTACCACCAATACTACAAACGGGCTGTTTTGCCTGTAAATCGGCAAGCTCATCGAATGCGGCGGACAAATTGGCATCGTTAATCCGTCCTTGCTGATAAAGTTGGCGGCAATGCCCTTCAGAAACGGGCAATGCCTGACTATTCCGCCAGGACGGGTCGTTGACCAAACCATCGACAATCCCAATAACCTGGGAGCGGAAGAAGGCGAGTTTTTCGGCAGGTATGGACATGCTTGAACCTATAAAGCCAGGGGATTGAGCAAATGATGCAGGTGCGAAATCGTGCTGGCTGACAAATCAAGCAATGATTCAGGTAACAAGCCCAAGGCCACGATAGCCGTGACCATGATCCCCGCCACCAGCGCTTCTAACGGACGCGAATCCTCCAGTGCTTGGCGGGGCGGTGGAATTTCGCCAATAAACAACAGGCTAAGGGTGCGGATGAGGTAAGCGGCGGTAATCAATAGGCTAAATGCGATAAAAACCCATAGCCATCCCCATTGCGGATAAAAAGCCGCCAGGGTTTGCAATTCGGCAATAAAACCGATAGTCCCTGGCAAATTCATTGCGGCGAACAGGCTGATAATCATCAGGCCAGACCAGCGCGGCATCAAGGGTATCAGGCCGCCATAATCTTGGACTAAGCGGCTATGGGTGCGTTGGTACAGTTGCTCGGTCAACAACAACAACGCCCCGGCAGTCAAGCTGTGGGCGGTCATTTGCAGTACCGCACTCTGAATGCCCGCTTGATTCAGGTTGCTGATGCCCAAAAGCACCACTCCCATTTGGCTGATGGAAGCATAAGCGATCATGGCTTTCAGATGGCTTTGCCGCCAAGCCAGCAAGCAGCCATACAACATACCGGTCAGTGCCAGCAACACCAGCAAGGGTTGCAGGATATGCGCCGCGTCCGGCAGGATGACCAAGACCCTGAGCAAGCCATAAGCCGCCATTTTGAATAACACGCCTGACAATAACAAACTGACCGCCACTGGAGCTTTGACAAACGCCAGCGGTAGCCAGCCGTGTAAAGGGAAAATCGGCAATTTGATGCCAAAACCAAGCAAAAAGCCCAGCAGCACCCAAACTTGTTGCTGGACTGGCATCGCTTTCGCCGAGTTCTGGATCGATGTCATTAACGAACCGCTATGTTCAAGATGGTACTGGCTAAGGGCCAGCAAACTGATCAACATGGACACGGAGCCTACTAGCGCGTAGAAGACAAAATTGAGGCTGGCGGCATGGCTACGGTTGCCGCCCCAACGACCAATCAAAAAGAACAGCGGAATTAAACTGATTTCCCAAAAAATATAAAACAACACCCAATCTTGGGCGAGCAATACGCCCAGCATACCGAATTCCAAAACCAGCAAGCAGAGATGAAAGGCTTTGGCATGTATGCCCAGGTTTAGCGAAGCCAACATGGCGGCTGATGAAAGCAAGGTGCAAAGCATTAGCAAGGGCATGGACAAACCATCAACACCCAGTGAATAAGCACTGCCCAAAGCCGGGTTGATGGCAAAAAACTCGGTGAATTGCAAGGCGGGGTCATGGGGGGCATATTGGCTAAGCAGCCAAGCACTGAGCAATAAGGTTGCCGTTGTGGACAGGTTGGCAACCAGACGCACTTGGCTGATATTTTGTCCGGGAATCCATATCAGCAGCAAGCTGCCAATAGCCGGAGTCCAGAGCAATAGGCTGAGCATCCCCATGATGTTGTACCCTTAAGTCTGATATGGTCAGCCGATGTATGAAGGCAGGAGGGTTTTCGTCAAGCTAAGGCGATTTCCTGCAATGAATTTACCAAAAAATCTGTCCACGAAAGCCAACAGTAGGCGCATTAGGCGACACAAAAAACACGAAAAAAACGTCTCCAAGTTATCTTTTTCGTGATTTTCGTGGACTTTAGTTTTTCTACGAAAAAGTATTTTTGATGGTATGTTCTTTATCGAAAACCACCTAAGGAACGGGCATGAAATAACATCGACAACTTGTTCCCTCTCCCACCGGGAGAGGGCTAGGGTGAGGGAAATCAAATGTTCAAGTTATTTCATGCCTATTCTTAAGTACATTATCTTAATAGCCCGCCACTTACAATAAATTAGGGGCATACACATTGGCGGCCGGTTGGTTATTGGGCGAGCAAAGCCATTAATTCATTGCCAAACAGTTTGCGTGAAGGCAATCGGTCTTAACAATCCCGAGGAAATTATTCCGTCCGGTAGTTAGGCGCTTCTTTGGTGATCGTGACATCATGGACATGGCTTTCGCGCATTCCGGCACTGGTCACACGCACAAACTGGGCTTTTTCGTGCATGATCTGGATGTTGCTGCTACCCGTATAACCCATGCTGGCCCGGATGCCGCCCAGCAATTGATGGATGACCGCCAGCAAACTGCCTTTGTACGGCACACGGCCTTCAATGCCTTCCGGCACCAATTTTTCGACCGCATTGGATTCCTGGAAATAACGGTCACTGGAACCTTGCTGTTGTGACATAGCACCCAATGAACCCATGCCCCGGTAAGATTTGTAGGAACGCCCCTGGAACAACTCCACTTCACCTGGCGCTTCTTCCGTACCGGCAAACAAACTGCCCAGCATCACCGAGTATGCCCCTGCCGCCAAGGCTTTGGCAACGTCCCCCGAATAGCGGATACCGCCATCGGCAATCAGTGGCACGCCCGTGCCTTTCAGCGCGTCGGCAACATCGCTGACGGCGGTGATTTGTGGCACACCGACCCCCGCAATGATGCGCGTAGTGCAGATCGAACCAGGGCCGATGCCGACTTTAACGCCATCCGCACCGGCCTCGACCAGTGCCAACGCGGCGGACGCAGTGGCGATATTGCCACCGATCACTTGCACACCAGGGTAGTTCTGTTTGACCCACCGGACTTTATCCAATACGCCTTGCGAATGCCCGTGGGCGGTATCGACAATAATGACATCGACCCCCGCAGCAACCAACGCGCCAACCCTCTCGTTCGTGTCCGGGCCGGTGCCGACTGCCGCGCCGACGCGCAGACGTTCCTGGCTGTCTTTGCAAGCTTGCGGGTAATCTTTGGCTTTTTGGATGTCTTTGACGGTAATCATGCCCCGCAAGTGAAACGCATCGTCGATGACCAGCACTTTTTCAATGCGGTGTTCATGCAGCAAAGCCACGGCTTCTTTAGGGTCGGCGTGTTCACTGACGGTAATCAAGCGTTCCTTGGGCGTCATCACTTTAGAGACGGCTTCATCAAAGCGGGTCTCAAAGCGTAAATCGCGGCTGGTGACAATGCCGACCAATTCGTCGCCAATGACAACCGGTACGCCGGAAATATTTTTGGCGCGGGTCAAATTAATGACATCACGGATGCTGGTGTCGGGCGATACCGTGATCGGGTCTTTAATGACGCCGCTTTCATATTTTTTGACATGACGGACTTCACGCGCCTGTTGCTCGATAGTCATATTTTTGTGAATAATGCCGATCCCGCCTTCCTGGGCGATGGCGATGGCGAGCCGCGCTTCAGTCACCGTGTCCATAGCGGCGGAAACTAGCGGAATATTGAGCGTGATTCCACGGGTCAGTTGGGTTTTTAGTTCTACGTCGCGCGGCAACACGGTAGAGTGTGCAGGGACCAATAAAACATCATCAAACGTGAGGGCTTCCTGAATAATTTGCATAAACCACACCTTACAGGCAATAAAATAACTCTCTATTATACGGTGAGCCTGAGTATTTAGTAACCTTAAATGATGGACTTACGGTCATGAGCCGTCCGAGGACATGCAAGAAAGTAGAATGCCGTTGAATAAAATGATAAAGTCTGAAACTTTCCTGCATAAGCCACAGGCTTGGAATATAAGCAAACTGTGCGTCTTCTTAACATTATTCATGCGTCCAAACCTTATGAAAACTTTACAATTGACCTCAAAAATTATTTTTGCAGCGATGGTGTGTGGTGTCTTGGCCTTGTCGGTCAGTGGCTGTTCAGATAATTCAGATAAGAAAGAAAAACCGGTGGCAACTAAAAGCAAACCCACCCATAACCCCAACCCGTTTGACCATTCCGGCGAGGCTAAAGTCACTGAGAATGAAAAGCAAAAATTTGAGCAAGTATTTGCGGCGCAATGTGTTGAGCGGGAAACAAAAAACTCGGACAATAAAGATGAAGACAAAAAGCGTTTTGAACGTCCCTGCACCTGTATCGCCACGTTTTTGATGAAAGACCTAACCGCGCAAGAAGCGGAAAAGTTTTTGGATGAACATGAAAACCCGCAATCCTTACGAATCAAATACGAAAACGCCGCCTACCATTGTTTGCAAGAAAACGTACCGCCCAAAGAGCCAAATTTCTCGCACCCAGCACCTGCGGCCGCGCCTTAATTAATAGGCACGATGGACATTAGAAACGCGCTACAAGCGGTATTGGAGCGGCAAGACCTCTGTCTTGAAGCCATGCGCGGCGTGATGCGCGAGATCATGGCAGGCAAAGCCACCGACGCACAACTAGGTGGTTTTTTGGTCGCTTTACGTTGCAAGGGCGAAAGTGTTGATGAAATCACCGCCGCCGCCGAAGTGATGCGCGAATTAGCGGACAAAATCACGGTCAACGGCGAACATGTTATCGACACCTGCGGTACCGGCGGCGATGGCGCCAACACCTTCAATATTTCCACGACTTGCGCGTTTGTCGTCGCGGCGGCGGGCGGGCAAGTCGCCAAACACGGCAACCGCTCGGTCTCCAGCACTTGTGGCAGTGCCGACGTGCTGGAAGCGGCGGGGGTCAACCTCAACTTGACCGCCGCGCAAGTCGCCTCATGCGTCAATAACCTAGGCGTAGGCTTCTTGTTCGCGCCCAACCATCACGGCGCGATGAGGCATACCCGCCAGGTACGCAAAGAAATGGGCGTTAGGACGCTGTTTAATGTCCTGGGGCCGCTGGTTAATCCAGCCGCCGCGCCCAACCAGTTAATCGGCGTGTTTGGCAAAGAATGGCTGGTGCCCTTGGCGGAAGTGTTGAAAAAACTCGGTAGCCGGCATGTTTTGGTCGTCCATGCCGATGATGGTTTGGATGAACTCAGCATTGCCTCGGCATCAAGTGTTGCCGAATTACGCGATGGTCAAATTTTCACCTACACGCTCACCCCGGAACAATTCGGCTTGGAACGGGCCAGCCTTGCCGGATTGGCCGTCACCGATGCGGCATCCAGTTTGGCTATGGTTAAAAGTGTGCTGGACGACCAGCCTGGGGCGGCACGGGATATTGTCTTGCTGAACGCAGGGGCCGCCCTGTACGCAGCCAATCTCGCCGATTCAATTGCAACCGGCGTGGCAAAGGCGCGGCAAGCCATAGCCAGCGGCGCTGCCCGTGGCAAAATGACCGCCTTGATTGAATTTAGCCAACAGTTCACTGCGCCGGGTGCTTGACTGTTGCAATGATGCCGCCACCCAATCCCCATAACCACCGCCATTTGTTGACTGCAATATGACCAATCCCCCTGATATTTTACAAAAAATCCTTGACCAAAAAACGCTCGAAGTCGCCAAGCGCAAACAATCAAGGTCGATTGCCAACCTGGAAGACATTGCCGAAACCGTCACTAAGCCGCGCGGTTTTGCCGAGGCTTTGCAAAGAAAAGTCGCCGCCAAACAAGCGGCAATTATTGCCGAAATCAAAAAAGCCTCTCCTAGCAAAGGCGTGATCCGCGAAAACTTTGAACCCGTCAGCATCGCCCAAGATTATGCGATGAATGGCGCGACGTGTTTGTCGGTATTGACCGATAAGGAATTTTTCCAAGGTTCCGAAGTGTATCTGCAAATGGTTAGGGAACGTTGCCCGCTACCCGTACTGAGGAAAGATTTTATGGTCGATCCTTACCAAATCTACGAAGCCCGTGCTTTAGGGGCCGACTGCATCTTGCTGATTGTCGCCGCGTTGGAAGATAGCCTGATGCACGAACTGGAAGCTATCGCCAAGCAATTAAGCATGGATGTGCTAGTGGAAGTGCATAATACCGAAGAACTGGCCCGCGCCCTGGTCTTGGACACCCCGTTGCTGGGCATCAATAACCGAAATTTGCGTACATTTGATACGGCTTTGCAAACGACTCTGGATTTACAGGCACAAGTCCCGGCGGGACGCATCATCATCACCGAAAGCGGTATCCATACGCCGGAAGATGTCAGGTTGATGCTGGACAACGGCATTTACAGTTTTTTGGTTGGCGAGGCATTTATGCGTGCGGACAGTCCTGGCCAAAAAATGCGTGAATTGTTTATGCTGTAAAAAAATAAACAGGCTATTGCTAGTTAAACCGACTTTGAGTGATCGTTATGGCTGAGAAAAGAAATCTGGTGATTAAAGTTAAGTATCCGACTGCTACAAAGGCAGGTGACGGATCACAGCCGACCGCCCAAGTCATAACGGTTTGGAATGTCCGGCGAATTGGCTTGGCGGCAGGGCTGTTGCTTGGTTTGCTAGTGTTGCTGGTTTATATTTTTAGCGGAGGCGATGGAAAACCGGTTGCCGTTGTTGCCAAAGCTAGGGAGAGTGGGGGCATTTCGCAAACTTCGGTGGCAAGCCCTGCTAAAACGCAAGCCGTGGCAAGCCCTGAAAACCATAATGCCGCGCCTGTCGATTCCAGAATGAGCAACGAAAAGGAACCGTTAAGCATCAACAAACAGGTTGGTATTTCTCAAGTTGCACCGTCATCAAAAGAATCACCACGGGTACGCCGGGCCTTGCTGACCATGCGGGTCCTAAATAAGGAGCCGGCCAATGAAGCACCCCAGGCCTTACGCGTAAAACCTGACAAGCCGGTCACGGTGTATTATTTCACTGAGTTGAGGGGGATGAACGGAAAAACCCTTTACCATGAATGGCTGCGTGATGGCATCCAGGTCGCCAAAGAGCCGCTACTAGTCAGTGCCGACCGTTGGCGCGTGACCACGCATCGCACGTTGGATGGGCAAGCCGGCGGCAACTGGACGGTCAGGCTGGTTGATGACCACGGCAATTTGTTGGATGAAAAATATTTGGAACTCATCACAGAACAAGAATAAGCCAAAACATGATTGAACCTGTTAGGTATACTTCAAGCGGTCAAGTTTTCGGTTTTTAGTGGGACGTTGCAAACTGGGGGGAGCGCGGGCATCCTGCCCGCCAGTTGCGGTCAAGATGACCGCGCTCCAAAAACCAAAAACATGATTGAACCTGTTAAGGGTTTGACCATTAATAACTTCCCGATATTAAGACCTGACAGGTTTTTGAAACCTGTCAGGTCTAGGGTTTCAAGAATGGTTCCGGGAAGTTATTTTTAGCCAAATCCTAAGTATAATTACGTCCCAAGATTTTTAGTTTTAGGGTGTATGTTAGATAAACTGAAATTCAGGATTGATTCAGAATGCCTTAAATAAACTGGAATGCCTGTTACATTAACAATAAAGGAAATTTACATGAAAAAATTATCGATCAAGCTGGCTGTTGTAGGAATATTGGCGCTTTCTGGATGTGCGAGCCAAACGGGATGGACGCCTACCGTTGATAGCTATAATGACCCTAATGCCTTCCGTATTAACCAGGATATGGCGGAATGCAAACAACTGGCCTCGCAAGCCTCAGGTGGCACGGCAAAAGAAACGGCTATCGGTGCCGGCGTAGGTGGCTTAGTCGGCGGTGCTAGCGGGGCCGTGGTCGGTGCATTCACCGGCAATCCGGGCATGGGTGCTGCGATAGGTGCGGCGGCTGGCGGTTTGGGTGGCGCAGCCAAACAGGGCTTTACAGCCGAAGAACGCTATAAAAATGCTTATAACAACTGCATGAGCGGACGTGGACACCATGTCATCCGTTAATCTTGCCTTGTTCAATATCGAGCCGTTAATTTTCAAAAAAGCCATTTTCTTGGCCTTGGAATGTTAAAGCGGTAACGATATGATAGATTGATTCGAGGGGTTCTTTGTGAACCCCTTTTTATTTTTGGACAAACCACACCCATCGAACCGAGTGCAACCGTGACGCAAACAACCGACATCCACGCACACAAAATCCTGATCCTGGATTTTGGCTCCCAATATACGCAGCTCATCGCCCGCCGCATCCGCGAAATTGGCGTTTATTGCGAAATTTATTCCTGCGAATGCCCTGCCGACGAAGTGCAAAATTTCGCGCCCAACGGCATCATCCTCTCCGGTGGGCCGGAAACCGTCACCAGCAATGACACGCCCCGCGTCCCGCAGATCGTGTTTGAACTGGGCGTACCCGTGCTGGGGATATGCTACGGAATGCAGACGATGGCGGAACAACTGGGCGGCAAAGTCGAAAGCTCCAGCCACCGCGAATTTGGCTACGCGCAAATCCGCGCCCGTGGGCATTCCAAATTACTGAACGGTATTGAAGACCATTTGTCGCCCGAAGGCTATGGCTTGCTGGATGTCTGGATGAGCCACGGCGACCGCGTGACGGTTCTCCCCGAAGGATTCATGCTCATCGCCAGTTCCGAGGGTGCGCCGATTGCCGGTATCGCCGACGAAACCAACCGTTTTTACGCCCTGCAATTCCATCCCGAAGTGACGCACACCCAACAAGGCGGACGTATCTTGTCGCGTTTTGTCTTGGACATTTGCGGCTGCGAAGCGTTATGGACGGCAGGCCACATCATTGAAGGCAGCATCCAGACCGTGCGTACCAAAGTCGGTAGCGACCATGTGATTTTAGGTTTGTCGGGCGGCGTCGATTCGTCCGTTGTCGCGGCCTTGTTACACAAAGCGATTGGCACTCAATTGACTTGCGTGTTTGTCGATACCGGGCTGTTGCGCCTGCACGAAGGCGACCAGGTCATGGTCGTGTTTGCCGAACATCTGGGCGTGAAAGTCATCCGCGTCAATGCCGAAGCGCGCTATTTGGCGGCCTTGGCGGGTGTCTGCGACCCGGAGCAAAAACGCAAAATCATCGGTAACTTGTTCATCGAAATTTTCGACCAAGAAGCCGCCAAACTGACCGATGCCCGTTGGCTGGCACAAGGCACGATTTATCCTGACGTAATTGAATCGGCGGGCGCGAAAAGCGGCAAGGCGCATTTGATCAAATCCCACCATAATGTCGGCGGTTTGCCGGACAATATGACATTGAAACTGGTCGAGCCATTGCGTGAATTGTTTAAGGACGAAGTGCGCAAAATTGGTTTGGAATTGGGCCTGCCCGCCGAAATGGTGTTCCGCCACCCCTTCCCCGGCCCTGGTTTGGGCGTGCGGATTTTAGGTGAAGTCAAAAAGGAATACGCTGATTTGTTAAGACTTGCCGATGCAATTTTTATCGAAGAGCTGTACCGTCATGATTTGTACGATAAAGTCAGCCAGGCATTTGCCGTGTTCCTGCCCGTCAAATCTGTCGGTGTCATGGGCGATGGGCGGCGGTACGATTATGTCATCGCCATCCGCGCTGTCGAAACCATTGATTTTATGACCGCCCGTTGGGCGCATCTGCCTTACGAGTTTTTGGATTTGATTTCCCGCCGCATCATCAACGAAGTGGCGGGCATTTCCCGTGTCACTTACGACATTTCCGGCAAACCGCCTGCGACGATTGAATGGGAATAAAAGGTGTCCACGAAAAGCACGAAAAATTGATTTTGAAACGACACGGGGGTTCTACGATCAGAGCGATGGCGGGGTTGTTGGGCCTGAAGCACGACTGCCCGTCCAGGGATAGGTAAATGTCGGATAAGCCCCATCCAACTACCTTTGCCCTGCTTTTTCGTGCTGTTCGCGCCGTTCGTGGACAAAAAAATCATGCGTAACTTGACATGTAACCCTCATTCTGATGACCCTGTAGACCGGCAAACCGTATTGGCTGACGAAGCCTGGATGCGTCACGCCATCCGCTTGGCACAACGCGCCGAAGCCCAAGGTGAAGTGCCGGTTGGCGCACTTGTTGTCAAAAATGACCGTTGCATCGCCGAAGGCTGGAACATGCCGATAGCCAATCACGACCCCACCGCCCACGCGGAAATCATCGCCCTGCGCCAGGCAGGGTTGTCTTTACAAAACTACCGGCTCATTGACGCAAGCTTGTACGTCACGCTGGAACCCTGCGTGATGTGCATGGGCGCGATCAGTCATGCGCGGGTTAAACGGCTGGTGTTTGGCGCGTTTGATCCGAAACGCGGGGCGGTCTGCCATGCCTTGCATTTAACGGATGCGCCATTTTTAAACCATAGCGTGGAATGGCATGGCGGGGTGCTGGAGGAGGCTTGCGGGGAATTATTGCGGGATTTTTTTCGGGCCAGACGCTGACGCATAACATTTCGGCAATGCGCCAGTTCCGGGTCAATTACGAAGATTTCAAACGTTTATAGGCATTAATCAACCCATTGGTGGAACTGTCATGGCTGCTGATGACTTCGTCATTTTGCAATTCCGGCAAAATGACTTTCGCCAACACTTTACCCAATTCCACGCCCATTTGGTCAAACGAGTTGATATTCCAAATCACGCCTTGGACAAAAATCTTATGCTCATAAAATGCTAACAATGAACCTAATGTTTTCGGGGTCATTTTTTTGCACAAAAATGAATTCGAGGGTTTGTTGCCTTCAAAGACTTTGGACGCAACCAAGACAGGGTCTTCACATTCGGCAGGTGTCAATTCCTGTTTGACCTCTTCAAGCGTCCGGCCTTTCATCAACGCTTCCGGTTGGGCAAGGAAGTTGGAAACCAGAATATCGTGGTGTTCCGGCAAATTATAATGGCTGTTGGCGGCAACCAGAAAATCACAGGGTATCAGTTTGGTGCCTTGGTGGATAAGCTGGAAAAACGCATGTTGCCCGTTCGTGCCGGGCTGGCCCCAGATAATCGGGCCGGTGCTGTAGTTGACTTTTTCACCTGTCATGGTGATGCTTTTGCCGTTGCTTTCCATATCGCCTTGCTGGAAATAATCGGCAAAATAGCGCATGGACTGGTCATACGGCAGTAAAGCGTGGGAATCAGCGTCGAAAAAGTTGTTATACCAAACGCCTAATAAGGCCATGATGACGGGGATATTTTTTTCAAACGGCGTGGAGCGGAAATGTCCATCCACCTCATGTGCGCCTTGCAGCAACTCTTCGAAATTGTCCATGCCAATGTACAAGGCGATGGACAAACCCACGGCTGACCACAACGAGAATCGTCCGCCGACCCAATCCCAGAATTCAAACATGTTGTCGGTATCGATGCCGAAGGCGGCAACATTTTCCGCATGGGTGGAAATGGCGACGAAGTGCTTGGCGACGGCGTTAGGGTCTTGTGCTTTCGCCAGAAACCAGTTTTTCGCGGATTTGGCGTTCATCATGGTTTCTTGGGTGTTGAATATTTTCGAAGCAATAATGAACAAGGTGGTTTCAGGATTGAGCGGCTTCAGTTTTTCAACAACATCGGTTTGATCAACATTTGAAACATAATGGACTTTTAAAGCCTCTGTGCTGTAAGGAGTCAAGGCCATAGACACCATTTTCGGACCCAGGCCGGAGCCGCCTATGCCGATATTGACCACGTCGGTAATGGCCTTGCCAGTGTAACCTTTCCAATTACCGGAACGCACTGAATCGCAAAACATGCGCATTTTGGCCAACACCCGATTGATGTCCGGCATCACGTCTTTGCCGTCAACATAAACAGGTTTATTGCTGCGGTTGCGTAAGGCGGTATGCAAAACCGCACGTTGTTCAGTGGTGTTGATCATGGCACCTGAAAACATGGCTTCGATTTTTTCTTCAAGCTTCACCTCTTTTGCCAGCTCTATTAATAAGGGCAAGGTCGCTTCGGTAATTCGGTTTTTTGAGTAATCGAACAGAATGTCGTTGAAAGTCAGTGATAATTTGGCGTGGCGTTGGGGATCCTGTTCAAAAGCGTCGCGTAAGGCAAAATTTTTAATCTGATGGTAATGGTCTTGCAATGCAGTCCACGCTTTTGAAGTAGTCAAAGATGACATGTTGGGGAGGCTCCGTTATTGTGATAATGGCTTAAGTCTACGAAATGACAGAAAGTATAGCAATAGAACAGTAATAGTATGAGAATTTGCTAATGCTATATTTAGTGGTAAGCTTGCTTTCATTGAGACCTTTATTTGGTGGGCTTGATATGCTAGAGTTGACAATTGCTATCAGTCAATCTATGGCGAAGAAAGGTTGTTTCCGGTTGGCCCACACCTTAAAAAGGGCAATTAATGTTTATATAATAATTATTATTTATCAAGACGGGAAGGTATTATGAAAACCGCACATATTTTTAGAAAAGCTTGTTGGTTTCTGTTGGGATTGTTTTTTTCCGCTTCTTTATGGGCCCACGGTGGCGCCGCCGGTACAGATACGGATCAATGTAAATTCGAACTGGAGCCATCGCATTGGATCCATTATACGGCTTATCAGCCCGTAGCCTATTCAGCCCAAGAATTTTGCGGCAGTCTGCCAGGCTACAACACCAGAACCCAATTAGTGTTCGATTATCAGGACATGCGCTATAGAAACATGACAATAGAATTTGAAGTCACCAAGGAGCCGGAAGGCACCCGCGTATTCTTCCTGCCAGCGGCAAAACATAAAGCCGGCTCGGTCAATCTTGAATTGCCAAATGGCGTTCCCGAAGCCGGTAAATATTTAATCCACATCACCCTGGTACCTGACCAAGGCGAAAGATTGGATGCCCACATGAGCTTTAAAGCGGGTACAGGCCCGGCAATTGGCAAAAGCAATATCTTGTTGTATGTATTCTTTGTATTCGCTGGTTTATATGTGTTCTATCTTTCCCATGCAGGGTTTAAAAAGACAATTGACAATGCCATTGCAGCAATTAAAAAATAGTCGATAACTTGGCTAAGAGTGGCTGGCTGAACATATCGTCCGCGAAATGTTCAGCCAGTCCTGCTTTAGCCGATTGGTTTTAACCAAATGAGGAGGCAAAGAATGGTGAAGTTCTTATCGGTGGGTCTGCTGGCAGTTGTTTTTTCTGCACCTGTGGTAGCAGTGGATTATATGGAACATGATGGCATACTCATGAACCACGGTGATGGGCACTTGATGGACATGGCAGGTGGAATGGTCATGGGGCAAAATGCCGATGTCCTGCCCGGCGGTTGCGATAGCATTTCTGAAACCAAGGAAATTACTGTCCACGCGGGCCATAAATATGCCGAAAAGTTTCCTGGACGGATGTTTGCTTTTGACACCCAAGAATTCCGCTTCAAACCTTGTACTAAACTGACTGTTCATTTTGTCAATGAAGACAAAATCCGCCATCAATGGATGATGCATGGCCTGCCCAAATATCTATATCCTAAGGGCATGTTCCATCTGGAAATATCAGGGCCTGCAAAAATATCCGGCACCTTGATTTTACCTCCGGGAGATAAAACTTATCTTGTCCATTGCGATATTGCCCAGCACATGGAAAAAGGCATGAAAGCCCAGCTCAAGGTAGGAGAAGGCGACGGAGATTTGCCAAGTATTCCGGGCGTTACCGCCAATGTTGTGGTCGATGATTATAAAGTCAGCTTACCCGAATTAATTGCCACGGCTGAAGCAGAAGCGAAAATAGCCGCCCAAACACCGGTTGTGGCATTGGCAGCAGCCAAATCGGTGACAAAAACGCTTCCGCCGCAACAGGAAGGTTTTTTTACTGGTATGACGGTTATCGGTTTGGCCTTGGGCTTAGTAGCCGCACCGTTTTTAGCTCGTAAGTTTAAAGGCATGAGCGCATCAGAAATTATTGCCACCATTTTCGAATGGCTGGCTTTGGCAATTGATCGTGTAACCAAGCTTTGCTCTTCCCTGTTAAAACTGATTTTAAGTGGTAAAAACAAAATGTTGCCAAAGTCATAAAGCTGAAGGATAAAAAACCTGTGTTTTCAAACACAGGTTTTTCTATGGAAACGATGGTCAGGCCCAGAGGGAGTTTTATTGATGCAGGAAAGCATTGCCGGATTGTCAGGATTGTTTATCAGCGCCTTTATTTCATCAACCGTCGCACCTGGCGGTTCCGAGGTCGTTTTGGCTTTACTGGTCAACCAAAGGCATTACCCGATTGGACAATTGCTCATAGTTGCAACACTGGGCAATACCCTAGGGGCAATGACGACATGGGGATTAGGTGCGTTGGCGGCTACAAAAGTTTCTGTTGCTGGACTTTTACCGGCAAACCAACAAAAAGCCCTGGTTATCATCAGAAAAGCGGGCGTGTGGATACTTTTGTTTTCGTGGCTACCGGTTTTGGGTGATGCCCTTTGTTTTGCTGGTGGCTGGTTAAGACTGTCTTTTTGGCCCGCCTGTTTAATGATCATGTTGGGTAAACTGGGCAGATATGCCGCAATAGCCTGGGTTTTTAATTAATAATAAGAAATGAGGTGCTTGTGCTACGGCATTTTCCTGAAATAAATTCAGATTATCTCCACAAAAAAAGAGATTATTTCATCGCGGCATTTACCTTTTTTTGCGTCGCCGTTTGTTTGATAAGCGATGCCAACGCCGATATGGCAAAGCAAAATGCCTTGGGCGTTTGTGGTTGGGTGTTTTTGACCGGCCTGTTGCTGGGCGAAAGTAAAGACGTCAGGGTGCAAGTCTTGATCGCCGTGATGTTTGCCACCATCGGCGAACATTTCGCCTCCCCTTACATGGGCGGCTACACCTACCGCTTTGGCAATGTGCCGGCTTATGTACCACCTGGTCACGGCATGGTCTATTTAACTGCGGTCGCATTGGCGCGTTCAGGATTCTTTTTAGCTTATGCCAGACAAATTGCCGCTTTTGTGGTGCTTGTTTGCGGGTTGTGGTCATTATGGGGTGTCAGCGGCATACCTGCACAAGGCGACTATGTTGGCGCATTGTTGTTTGCCGTATTTTTGGCCTACTTGTTTAAAGGCCGCTCGCCTATGGTCTATTTGGCGGCGTTTTTTATCACCACTTGGCTGGAGCTGATTGGCACGGCGGCCGGTACCTGGAAATGGGCGGCTATCGACCCTGTCCTGCACCTGCCCCAGGGCAACCCGCCTAGCGGTGTCGCAGCGTGGTATTGTCTGGTCGATGCCGTCGCCATCGGCGGATCTCCCTGGGTCATGGGGTTCGCTGCTACGGTGCGAGGCTATGTCAAATCACAAAAACTCCGAAAAAATGTTTATCAAGGTGCCAATGATTAAACCGGCACAAAAAAGCAATTCCGATGCCTGCTTAAGCTAGGATACGGGCGTGGCTAAACACGTCGCCGCTTAAGTGGCAAGCCAATGACGCAATTACCAATAAACGAGGAGCACTATGAAACGTCGTGATTTTATCCAATTAAGCGCAACAGGTCTGGCAACCAGCCTGATTGCACCAACAATGGCACAAGCCGAAAGCAGCCAAACCGTTGCCACTGCGGACATTTATTACACCAAAGAATCGTCTGGCCGCTGGAGCGGTAAAGCTGCAACGCATTTGCCAAACATTGAAGTGGGCAAAGCCGATGGTAAAGTGGTTGTTAAAGTCGTCACCGCCCATGAAATGAAAGGCTACGAACATTACATCGTCAAACATGTGTTGTTAGATAAAAACCATCAATTCATCGCCGAAAAAATGTTCAACCCTATGGAAGACAAAGCCCCCATATCTACATTTACACTCGACAGCTATAGCGGCACCTTGTATGCGTTGAGTTTATGCAACAAACACGACTTGTGGTTGAGTTCGGTAGAAGTTTAACCCGTTCTTACACGACTTTCCCATGCGTCTCCCAGCACAACAATTGGCAACTAAGAAATGAGCATGGAATAAATTCGCGGATCAAGACCTGTCAGGTTTCTTGTGCCCCGGAGGGTATCAAAACCTGACTGGTCTGACGGGCTGGTGCGGAAATTATTTCATGCCCGTTCCTAAGTAGCGATGCAAAAATTTTTAACATGGGTAATAGGGCGGGACCAGGTTTCAAAATCGCTATAGGTACTGAAAACGTTACGGAACGGCTCGCTTAAGGCACCTATTGTTGGAACAAACCCGTTTAGGCTCTCGTTATACTTTGCAAACCACGACTAAAATCAATCATTTTTGGACTTCGGTTTTCTCTTCCGCTTCTTCTTAGGCTTAGCCGATTTGGCTGGCGCATCTCCCGCTTTCTTAACCGAAGCCTCTTTCAACACCAGCTCAAAATCCATTTTCTTTTCATCCAAATCCACACGCACGACTTTTATTTTGACACTATCGCCCAAACGGTAGGTGGTGTTGGTGCGCTCACCTAAGAGGCGGTGGCTGGTGGGGTCGAAGTGGAAATAGTCTTGACCTAGGTTGCTGATATGCACCAAACCTTCGACGTAAATTTCCGCCAGTTCGACGAAGAAACCGAACGAGGTGACGGCGGAGATGATGCCGCTGAATTCGTCGCCGATTTTATCCATCATGTATTCGCATTTCAGCCAACTGACGACATCGCGGGTAGCATCGTCGGCGCGGCGTTCGTTGGCGGAGCAATGTTCGCCCAGCATGACCATATCGGGCACGCCGTAGTAAAAGCTGTCAGCTTTTTTGCCTTGCAGACAGTGGCGGATGGCGCGATGGACAAGCAAGTCGGGATAGCGGCGGATAGGCGAAGTGAAATGCGCGTAAGCTTCCAGCGCCAAGCCGAAATGGCCTTTTAATTCAGGGCTGTAGACGGCTTGCGAGAGCGAGCGTAACAACACGGTTTGGATCAGATGTGCGTCAGGGCGGCCTTTGATGCTGTTGACCAAGTGCATGTAGTCCAAGGGTTTTGGTTCTGAGTCGCCGCCCAGCCGTAAGCCCAACTCGCCCAAAAAGGTTTTCAGATTAAACAACTTGTCCGCGCTGGGCCCTTCGTGGATACGCAACAACTTAGGCATTTTTTTGCCGTTCAGATACTTCGCCGCAACGCTGTTGGCGGTGATCATGCACTCTTCAATCAGCTTGTGGGCATCGTTGCGGGTGACGGGGACGATTTTGCTGATCTTACGGTTGTCGCCAAACACGATGCGCGTCTCTTGGGTGTCAAAATCCATCGCGCCGCGTTGTTCGCGTTTCATGCGCAGCACTTGGTAGAGCGCGTACAGCTCTTTTAAATGCTTGAGTAGCGGTTTGTATTTTTCTTTCAATGCCGCATCATCTTCCACCAAGATTTTCGCCACTTCGGTGTAAGTCATGCGGGCGTGGGAATTCATCACCGCTTCCATAAATTTGGCGCGGGTGACGTTGCCGTCGTGGTCGATGAGCATTTCGCAGACCATGCACAAGCGGTCAACATGCGGGTTTAACGAACACAGGCCGTTGGACAAAATTTCCGGCAACATCGGGATGACGTTTTCGGGGAAATACACCGACGTGCTACGGTTTTTGGCTTCGTTATCCAATGCCGTGTTGATCTGCACATAATGCGAAACATCGGCGATGGCGACCAACAACTTCCAGCCAGTAGGGGTTTTTTTGGCGTAGACGGCATCGTCAAAATCGCGGGCATCTTCGCCGTCGATGGTGACTAGCGGAATGCTACGCAAATCGACGCGGCCTGCTTTGGCGGCTTCCGGCACTTCCGGTGTCAGCGGTTTGATTTCTTCCAATACCTCGTCAGGCCAACGATGCGGCAAATCGTGTGAGCGCAACGCCATTTCAATTTCCATGCCTGGCGCAAGATGGTCACCTAGCACTTCAATGATGCGGCCTATCGGTTGGCGCAGTTTGGTGGGTTGTTCGACAATTTCGGCGACGACGATCTGGCCTTGCTTGGCCTTGCCGACGCCGTCTTTTTGCAGCAAAACAGTTTGCGAAATGTTTTTGTTGTCGGGGATGACGTAGGTGAAGCCGTCTTCTTTGTAGAGCCGTCCGACGATTTGGTGGGTGTTACGCTCCAGTATCTCCACAACTGCGCCTTCGCGGCGGCCTTTCTTGTCGATGCCGACGATACGCACCATCGCGCGGTCATTGTGTAGCAGCGGGTTCATTTCGCGTGGCGACAGGAACAAATCGTCCGAGCCATCATCGGGGCGGATAAAGCCAAAGCCGTCGGCATGGCCGATGATGCGCCCGACAAGCAAATCTTTGTTGTTGACTAGGCAGTAGCGTTGTTCGCGGTTGAACAGCAATTGCCCGTCGCGCTCCATCGCGCGTAGGCGGCGGCGCAAAGCTTCCAGCTCGTCTTCGCTCTCCATTGTGAACGCTTCGGCAATTTCCTTGCGTAACAAGGGCTTGCCGGCATGTTCGATTAACTGGAGGATAAGTTCGCGGCTGGGGATGGGTTTTTCATACTTCTCAGCTTCGCGCTGGGCGTATGGGTCTTTTGTTGAACTGAAATCAACGTCTTTTTTAGACTTCAAGGGCATTTAATAATGAAATAATGGTAATGGCTATAATAAAGCTGATGTTTATATGATACATGCTTAGGCTATTGATTAGAATTTAAAATCATCCATAAAAAGCTTGTTGGTCGAATATCTTTAGCCAATAAAAGGCTTATGGCTAGTTAGGGGAATATTTTCGTCCAAGCAGAAGGTTTGATGGACTCTGATTTAGTGGGCTTTGGGGCTACAAAGAATAGGGTATGTAACGGCGGCTTTGTCTGGATAAGTGTATTTAAGTCAAAGGTGGGGTGGAAGTGGGGGATTCGCCGGTGCGGGTACGTTTTAGTTGGTGTCCAAGCCCCCGCAGGTTCTAAGTTCCGTTTGAGCCTTAGAACCTGTCCAGTTAGCGATGCTAGCCGACCGTTTTAGGCAAAGTGAATACTCCAACCGATGACACCAGGTTATTGGACAAATCCACCAAAAGGTCAGTTTGCCGGCCTTGCTCCTGCAATTGGTCATAAGTTTGGTTAGTGCTTTTTTGGATTTGTTGGGCGCGTTCCACCAGACGTAACGAGGTTTCCGACTGGGTGGTCGAGCTTTCGGCAATCCGTTTGACCAATTGCACCAACTCCGAGGTAGTGTCGCGGGTTTCGCGCATTTCATTACCGGCTTGTTGGGCGAGGTCAGTCCCGCGTACCACTTGGCTGATCGCATCGTTCATCGTGATTACCGTATCTGCCGTTTCCACCTGGATATTGTTGACTAGCGCGGCGATTTTTGATGTCGCTTCACGCGAGTTTTCCGCCAGTTTTTGCACTTCGTTGGCAACCACCGCGAAGCCACGTCCGGCTTCACCGGCCGAGGCGGCGTGCATGGAGGCGTTGAGCGCGAGGATGTGGGTGCGTTCAGAAATTTCGTTGATCAAGTTCACGACGCCGCCGATTTCTTGTGAGCGTTCACCGAGGCGTTTGATCCGTTTTTCAGTTTCGCGGATGGTGTCGCGGATGGTCGTGATGCCTTGTACCGTGTCGATTACCGACTCTTGCGCCTTGTTGGTGTTCTCAATGGCTTTCTGTGCCGCTTCGTTGCATGAAAATGCCAATTTGGCAATATCTTTCATGGCAACCGAGGCTTCGTTAAGTTCAAGGGCCGCTTGTTCGACATCTTGCTTTTCATCCGCCGCCAGATTAATGACCGTGGCTGCTTGGGTTTGCACCTGACCGGACACGTCCGCAACGTCATGTGCGATTTGCACGACACGGTTTAATACTTTTGCCATTTCATTGGCGAGCAGGTTCAAGGCATCCGCCACCGGGCCGGTCACGTCTTCGGCCACCGTCGCTTTGGCAGTCAGATCCCTTTGCGACAGTTTTGCCACCGCATAAAGCAATTCAATGATGGAGTTATTGAGGTTTTCATTTTCTTTTTGGATGGTGACGCTAATCATTTCGCGTTGGTCAACCAAGGCATCGAATTGGCGGCCCATCACGCCAATTTCATCGAGGTTTCCTAAATTGGAGCGAACGCTGCTATCTCCTTCAGAAAGTTTGCGCATAACGCTTACCAAATGTTTGACAGGCACGGTAATGCTACGCGAGACATAAAAAGCAATGACCGCACCGACGACAAACAGGAAGAAAATGCCGCTGCTCACGGTGAACAATTCTGTCAGCAAACGGTTTTTCCGGTCTTCAAGCAATTGTTTCAATGCAACGATGGACTGGGTGTTCAAGTCGAAAACACCGTTGATTGCCGTTGTATAGGCATTAAAAAAATCCTTGTGGTCATAATCAATTGATTCTTTAGCAATTATTTCAGTTTCAGTTAGCTTAAAGACGTTGTCGACTGCGGTGAAGGCGGCTTGCATCGGCGTTTGCAATTTAGTTTTCACGTTCGGTACGAGAGCCATCGTTTTTTGTAATTGGGACGATGATTCTTGTTGATGGCTTTTAGCCTCCGAAATAAACGAGCTAAGGAACGCGGTCCCGGCGGTATCGGTTTTATTGCCCATCAATATGCCGGTACCTAAGCTGCGTATTTTATCCAGTGTTTCCGTCAATTGCGGCATGGCGTATAACGCCGAGCGGATCATGAAATAGGAACCGGCTTCAGGATCAAACGATAGCAAATAAAAGTCGGCCAATTTATCAATGATCACAAAGTATTCCGCGATTAAATCGGTTTGTGCCTTTAATGCTTGCAAAGCGGTGAGCTTATGGCTTTTTACTTGCTCAGCCAACGTTTGCCAGTGTTCTTTGGCAATACCCCAATTTTTGACCGTGGCTTGGTCCCTGACGCTTTTTTTGAGCAAGTTGTCCATCGCCGCAATAGCATCATCAATTTCTTTGGCCTTAAGCTCAAGATTAGCGATATTGGACTTGTCGCCTCCTAAGGCCCGTGACGCCAAGCTACGGTATTCCTGCGTCATTTGGACAATTTTTATCATATTGCCCGATGGCTTTATGCCGTCGATTTCTTTTTGCGTCACCGTAATGCCATTTTGCGCACCGACAAGATAAAAGCCAAACGGCAAAACCACCAAAACAATGGCGATGACACCCAATATCGCAAACTTTTGCCACAGCAGTAGCCGACTAAACAGACTTGCCTTGTTTTGTTTCATTTTATGTTTCCCTTAATTAAAGATCATCAAAGATCATCTGCAAGCCAATTTCGGATTTAGCTCCGAAATCATGGGCTAAAATTTTGTGTGTTTCTAAATTGGATGCCAGTGCGCTTGCTACGATACGCTTGCTTCCATCAACATTTGCATCTTCGCGAGCAGCTCGTCTTCCCGTACCGGTTTGACGAGATAAAAATTGATCCCGGCACCTTCAGCCATCATGCGGTGTTTTTGCGTGGTCCGTGACGTGATCATGATGACCGGCAAGGTTTTTATCGCGGCTTTCGAGCGGATATGCGCGGTGAGTTCTATGCCGTTCATTCTGGGCATTTCCAAATCGGTGAGCACCAAATCCGGTTTGATCTGTTGCAGCAGGTTGACGGCTTCGATACCGTCACGCGCCGAGATGGTGTTGAAGCCCGCGTCTTCCAGCAGTTGCTCAAGGGCGCGACGCTGGCTGAGGGAATCATCCACTAGCAGGATAGTTGGCAACAGCGATTTTGGCTCCTCTATTTCGATGGCTTCAATCGTGTCCAAATTCCAAGCCGCAACGGAAGTCCTGAGCAGTTCAGGTACGTCCAACACGGGAGCGACTAGACCATCGCCCATAATTGCCGCGCCCAGGTAACCTGGTATTTTCTTGAGGTAATAGCCAAAGTTTTTTATGACGATATCCAGGCTGTCAGTAACGCTATCCAGCAAGACAGCCGTGATGTCATCACCGTTTTGCACCAGCAGGACAACACCATTCGTGTGCATTTGCCGGGGATTTTGCGGGACATGCAACAGCGTGTTCAGCGATAGTACCGGATAAGCCTTATCTTCCAGGCGGAGCATGGCTTGTCCATCGCTGGTGGCAAAGTCATCGGGTCCAGAATATAAAACTTGCTTGATGCCTTTGCTGGCAATTGCCACCCGATACGGGCCGGCATTCGCCAAGAGTGCGTGTGACCGGCTTAATGGCAAAGGCATCCGCAGTTCAACGGTCAAGCCCTGGCCTCTACGGGAATGCAAGCCGAGCGTCCCGCCAAGGTTTACAACCTGGAAATACACGACATCCATACCGACTCCGCGTCCTGAGGTCTGGGTAGATTGGGTGCGGGTGGAAAAATTGGGGCGCAGGATAAAACGCTTTAAGTCATCTTCTGAGGCTTCTTGATCGGGTGCCAGCACACCGCGCCTTTCGGCGGCGGCACGGATGGCGTTGAAATCCAGGCCCTGGCCATCGTCTTGGCAGCTCACCAAGATATTATTGCCTTCCCGCTCAAAGCGGATGGATATGTGGCCCTGAGCAGCTTTGCCGAGTTGTAGGCGGTCCGCTTCGTTTTCAATGCCGTGGTCGACGGCATTACGCAACAAGTGCATCAGCGGATCAACCATAGAATGTAGCATATCGCTGTCAATCAACAGCTCTTCACCGGATAGGCTCAAATCGCTTTGCTTGCCGGTCAGTCGGCAAGTTTGCCGTAACGCCCGCTGCAAACGCGGGCTGATGGTCGCCACCGAGACCAAGCGGGTCTTCATGATGGATTCTTGGGTTTCAAGCATCAAGCGTTGCTGATAATCCAGAACCTCGTCCATTTGTTCCAGTTCTTTTTGGACATCAAGGCTCATCTCCCGGGCATCGACCGCCGCTTCGATCAAACGGCGGCTGGCGGTATGCAGTTCGTTATACTGATCCATTTCCAAGGCATCAAAATCCGGGCCTGTTGACGTTACGGCCTGGCCGGACAAATCCTTAAGATCAACCAATTGTTCCAATTCAGCACTCAATTGTTGTAAGTGCGAGAATTGTAACTGTATGGTCTGTAACTGCTTTTTCATGCGGCGCAGGGTTTCGTTCGCCTGGCTGTTAAGGATGATGTTTTCGCCTGAAAGCCTGAACAAGTTTTCAATTTGATTGGCAGGAACCCGCATCATGGTGATTGGGGCGGCTGCCGGAACGGGTTTTTCGACCGACTCAAGCCCAGCACCGGAATCAATGGTGGCTGTTATTTCGTTTCCTTCTGTGTCGGAATCCGGTATGCCATCCTTATCAATCCGGTTGGCCCAATCGAGGATTTCCTGCAATACCGCCTTGGCGTCATCAGGCGGCGGACTAAAGCCCATGAGGGCCTCGCTCATGGCTTCCAAACAATCTGCGGCATTGACCAAGGCGTTGCTCAAGGTACGTCCTGGCAATTTTTGCCCATTGGCGCAGACGGTCAAAATATCTTCCAAATTGTGCGTCAATACGGCAATGCCTTTAATGCCAACGGTGTTTGCCGAACCTTTGAGGGTATGGGCGACCCGCTGGGCAATTTCCAGAGCCTCGCTGCTGCCAGTTTGCATACGTTGCACGGCTTCGGAGAATTGCTGGGTCTGTATTGGCAATTCTTGCAGTAAAATTTCCAATAGTTCCTGATTGACATCGCCTGGCAAGGCGAGCGACACATCTTCATCGGTTGCGGTACCGCTACGCGCCGCTTGCTCACGTTCAGCTTCGGATTGATCCTCTACGGAAGAACTTTCCGCGCGAATTTGCATCAGGATGCCCGACAATTCTTCGAGTGCCATTGGCACGGGCCATTGCTCATCAGCCAAGCCACTGACGATCAGTTGCGCCGCACTACGGTCATTGAATGACGGTAAATAGTCTTGGACTTGAGCAAGCCATTCCAGCAACAATTCTAAATTTTCGGCGGTGAACAAATCGATTTGTTTAAGAAAACGATGCAAGTTTTGATTGATATGGAGGCAAATTTGCCCTAGCCCGGTAAATCCCGCTGTCTTGGCGGCATTGGCGAAACGTTCCAGTTCCTCTGAGGTTTGCTGCAAGCTCTCCAACACCGAGCTGCTGTTGCCGATGGTTATATTTTCTAGGCAGGAACAGACTTGCCGGGTTTCCAGCAGCAATAAGCCGACCAGTTCCTGCGTCACGGGTGACAAAGCTTCTGAAAAATCTTCTGAAAAAGCTTCTGAAAAAGTGTCGTCATCGGCACGGCTTGGGATAAAGGCCGATGGCAAATCATCCCGGTTTTCGTTGGCGGCTTGATCAGGCCCGTTACCATCGGCGGCGATAGTCATTTGCTCTTCCAACAAGGCAAATTCATCCTCGCCCATAGGGATATTCAATGTGGGTTGGCGAAGGAAAGCAATGATCGCATTTATGGCTTCGTTGGGCTGCTTGTTGTAAAGCTTGTTCAGTTCGGACCAATAGGCAAGCATGGACACCACATCTGCGCCGACGGCTTCCAGGTCTGTTTCCCGCAGGGCTTCTGCCAATAAAAGATTGGCATCCTGGAGACCATAAAACCCATCAGCAGCGGCTTGATCGGCAAGCATTTCCATGTTGGCGATGTGTGCATCCAAAGATTGCCGGGTTAGTGCGATGCTGGAAGTATCCAGGATGGAGGGTGTTTCGGTAGCTTGCGGATCTGGTTGGATTTCGGCGGCTGTTTCTTCCGCATCGGGAGCATTTGCGTCAAAACAAAGCTGTTGTTCGAGCATGGCAAATTCTTCGTCTTCCATCGGGATGCCCAATTCTGGACGACGAAGATAAGCGATTATTGCTTTTGCCGATTGGGTTGTCGGTTGGGCCAGATATTGTTCCGCCAGTAAAGTCCAAGCGGTAAGCAATGAGTTTAAATCCGTTGCTGCCGGAAGCCCGCTTATCACATCGACGAGCACCAGGTTGGCATCCTGTAGCCCATAATAGCCTTCCTGCGCCGACAAGTCGGCAAGCTGCCCAAGAACAGAGGCAGGATCCCCATCTTTTTTTGATTCCGGCGTGATCTGGGCTATTTCTGTCATGTCACCGTTTCCTCTGTTTTATGCTGGTGATGCCCTAGCACTTTAAAAAAATCTTCAAACTGGGGCTTAAGCCAAACTTGCCCGTCTTGTTCATAAGCACCGGTGACAAATGCTTGCAAAATAGGCGCTAGCAAGGGAAGCTCTTCAAGAGGCAGCAAGGACGCGCTGTTTTTGATCTCAGGAAAACTATCTATCCACAGTGCAGCCGCTTTATCGCCACGGTCAATGGCAAATAGACGGCGTTTTTTGGGATCAGCCGCTTTTTCTTCCAATACCCTGTGCAAATCGAAAACCGGCACCAAATTGCCGCGCAAATTTAATAACCCGCTTATCCAAGGATGCACATTAGGCATCGCGCTGACTTGAACTTTATCGAGCACTTCACAATAAACCGCCGTAGATATTAAAAAGCCCAGGCTTCCGATGCGAATGCCAAAAACGCTTTCTATTTGGGTTTCTGCTTGCGGCACTAACGGAAATCCAGTGTCGACTAGGCCGGACATCTTAAACCCTGCTATTTCCATTGAGTGATGCTCCAAAATTAAGGTATATAAAATAATTACTTAGAGATTGGCTAATTTATCGGCAATTTCTTTTGCATTATATGGTTTAGCGATTAAATCTTTTGCCCCCTGCATTTGCGCCCAAACACGATCCGCTTTTTGGCTTTTACTGCTGACGAAAATAACAGGGATGTGCTTGGTTTCAGGGTCATCCCGCAAGGTGCGGCAAGCGGCATAACCATCCATACCTGGCATGACAATGTCCAAAAAAATGACATCAGGTTGTTCAGATTTTGCCTTTTTAACCGCTTCATCACCATTACTTGCCGTAATAAACAGGCAATTGGCGTCTGCTAACGAGTTTCTCAGGTTCATTAAATCGGTTTGGGAATCGTCACAGATTAAAATTTTTTGTATGGGCATGGGGGGCTTTACCTAAATTAGGTTGGAATTTAAAGATTGCCGAAACCGTTGCCTCAGCAAGACAAGATGATGGTTACGGTTTTTTTTGCTTTTCTAGCCAAGAAATCAACCTGGTGCCGAGTTTTTGAAACGCCTCCGGCTGTATCGGTTTTGTCAAATAAGTCGTACAGCCGGCTACCACGCCTTTAACCTCGTCCAAAGGTGAGTTTTTTCCTGACACCATAATAATGGGCGTTTTTTTGTACTCCGGTTTTTTTCGTAAAAGACCACAGGTTTCGTAACCGTCAATGCCCGGCATCATAATATCCAAGAAAATGAGGTCATATTGTTGGGCTTCAGCTTTCTCTATGGCAATTTCGCCGTTATTGGCAAAATCAATGCCTTGGATTTGCGGCAAGGTGGCAAGATTAAGTTCCAAAGACTTTTGGATGGCAAGGCTGTCATCCACCACTAAGGCACGGAAGCCAGCGTTGTTGGGCGATGTTGAAATGACTGGTGCTACTGGCTTTTCGATAGGGGCCGTTGGTGTGGATGCCAGTGGCTTTATGGCAACCACTTGCAATGGCGTGCCGGCAATTATTGGTTGTGGGGCTAAGGTGTCGCCACAAGAGGGCTCTACTGGCACTTTGTCGAGCACACTAAACACTCTGGCGGCAATTAACATTCCGCGTAGGTGATGGGCAGGCGCTTCCTTCAGGGGGCCACGGCTTACCGCCATCACTTGGGATTGAGGATAGGCTTCCAGAATCGCATCTTTTTCCCGTAGGGCTAAGGGGTTGTCATAATTGACAATAACAATGCCGTTGCTTTTTTCTTCTAAAGATTTGCTAGGGAAGTATCTTCGCCCTTCAGTCCGGTCACATTGAAATGTACGGATAAGCCTTTCTTCATCTGCGGATTCAAATCCTAAAATGACCACCCGAAGTTGCTGATCGTCATGTTTTTCTTTATTTTCAGAGGGTGAAATATTTTGTGCCATCATAGAGTCAACCATTGCGATTTTATGTGTTTCTAATCCTGAAACGGAGGTGGGTGCGTTTTAGCTTTTGGGATGGGGGGGTGCTGATTATGCAGTGGATTTTGCGGCTCCTAAAGATTTGGCAAAATCAATATACCATAAATGACATTAGGAACGGATGTTTGAGGCTGAACTCGATTTTAAATAATATTAACAACTTGTCAACGTCAAACAGTTATAACTATACAAAATTTGCAATGCTTTTGCACGATTAGGTTAAATCTTGCAAAAAATACGATTAGCACTAAAAAATTATAAATTATTGGGTCGACGCATAAAGAAAAAGATATGTTAATTCTATGTGTCCAGATGATGGATAATAGTCAATTGCCATCTTCTAGGCCACTGCCATTAAGTTAATGTTTTCTCATTATATTTCAATGAGATAGCTATAGGATGTGCCGATGACAGGAGGGGCGTCCATCGCGGGAAAACTCGATAGATGCGCTTCGTACCTTTTATGCCCGGATACAGCACATCCTACTATCCAGGCTCAATCAATTATTTATAACACTATAATTGTTAGAAGTTTTTCTTAGAACGTGTTTTAAAAGCGTAGCGAGCGGTTCGAGTGCAAGGCGCACGGAGCGGAGAAATCGGAGTGTACTGGAGTACATGAGGATTTCGAGCACCGCGCAACGCAGCAATCGAACCGTGTAGCAGCTTTTAAAACACGTTCTTAACTTATTGGCAGTGACCTTCTAGGTAGGGGCGGATTAACAATCTTTTTCCCATCCTTGTAAGTTGAATTTGTTTAAAAAACAGCCCGAATTTAACCGCTAGCGATATTTGTCCGTTCCTAAAGATTTTGGCGTATTTAAAATTTGGGTAATTTTTCACAAACAAAATTAATTTTAAACAGTACCATTAACCAGAAATAACAATCATAAACGCAACATCTTGATAAGGATTTGGCTAAAAATAGCTTCCTTAAATTTTGACGGGTACATTTTGTAGGGGTGATTTTAATCCCTAGGGCGAATGGATTCGCCCCTACTGGCTTCCTGTATCCTAATTCAAATCGGAAAGTTGTTTTTTACCGAACCCTAAACAAGAATTGGGATTTATGTGGAATAACTCCTGCGACATTATTTTTGTCATGTTATCAAAAGGGTAGTCCTGCAATCGGAATGATTTGTAAAAAGTCAAGCCTACCGATTTATTGGGTCGAATGCCCGTACTTCAAGGCGTACAGTCATCGCAATATTTTATTGACAAATCTATTATCATTCCGATTGCGGAACTACCATCAAAAGATAGCTGCTGGTATATAAGATCGGCTTTAAATGAGCTGGGCTATTGGGTTTGCAGGGCTGGCTATTGATCACGTTGCTCACGGCGTGATAGACTCGTAACCGAAGTAGTAAGCCGTTATTTCCAACATAATAACTAACGCCCGTTTGTTATATATTGATATTTCGCCATCTGCGGTCACCAAGTTAGAATCCGTTTGTAGCCATAGCATCCATAGCATCTGGCGATTCCGGTTTTTCAATATCAAAAAGATTTACCCCCATAATTAATTTTGTCCAAACAACCTATCCATTATGACAACCCCCTCTAATGAGCGTTTAAGAACACCTCTGGCTGTCACCTTGTCAGTATGGAATGCGCTATTCTTGCGGGAAGCGGTAACCCGATTATCATCTGGGCGTGGAGCTGCGGTGTGGCTGCTCGGCGAACCGATCCTTAATGTAGCCGTCATGCTGGTTATTTTCACGGTCATTCGTATGAAAGTCGTCAGCGGCATAGACGTACTGGCTTGGTTGATCGTGGGTTTAACCTTCATCTCGGTTTATAAGCGGACATCCTCACAAGTGCAGAACGCCATCAGTGCCAACAAGACCCTGTTTGGTTATCGGCAAGTCAAGCCCATCGACACCTTGCTGACACGCGCTTTTCTTGAAGGTTTTATAGCGTTGCTTGTCATAATTATCACTTCTGCCGGCGCCATCTTTCTGATCAATGTTGACTTGATACCTGATGATGCCGGCATGATGTTGTCGGCATTTTTCGGGCTTTGGCTTATGGGCTTAGGATATGGGATGATTTGTTCTGTGACCGTTGAATTGGTTCCTGAATTTGGTAAGGTCATTGGTTTGTTAGGGATGCCTATTTATTTTACCTCGGGGGCCATATTCCCTTTACACAGTATCCCTCAGCCTTATCTTGGCTGGGTGCTTTACAATCCTCTCGCGCATGGATTGGAAGTTGCCCGCTTGGGGGTGTCATCTTACTATCACGTGGTCAATGGAACGAATCTGACGTATTTGTATCAATGCGCACTTGTTTCCATTTTTTTTGGTTTGGCCTTACAAATTCATTTTGCGCGAAGAATCCTAATCAAATGATAATTGTTGAAAATATCTCTAAACGCTATCAAACAGACCACGGGCCAGGCAAATGGGTATTGGAAGATGTGTCTTTTGTCATTCCCCGCAATGTCAGTGTTGGCATCGTCGGTGGCAATGGGGCCGGAAAAAGCACTTTATTACGGATTATTGGGGGGGTTGACCAACCCAGTCGCGGGCGTATTGAACGCCATTGCCGAATGTCCTGGCCTATTGGCTCTGCCAATATGCAACCGTCACTTACTGGACGGCAAAATGCTAAATTTCTCTGTCGTATCCACGGCCATGAAGACGATATTCCTGAGCGGCTGGCTTTTATCCAGGATTTTGCTGAAATTGGAAGTCTTTTTGACGAACCGGTAAGGACTTATTCACCTGGCATGAAATCACGTCTCCAATTTGGGATTTCCTTGGCCTTTAAATTCGAAGTCTATATTTCTGATGAAGCGACTTCAGCCGGTGATGCCAGTTTCAGGCAAAAGGCTTCCGATGCGTTTAAAAACATGGTCGGCCAAGCCAGCTTGATTATGGCTGCGCACGGTGAAGGTGCTTTAAAAGAATTTTGCACTTCAGGAATTTTTATAAACAAAGGACGGGCGGTTTGGTTTGACGCCCTAGACGACGCGCTGAGCGCCTACAAAGACAGCATCAAGAAATGAAACTAAAGCACAAGCCCGGCCTGCTGGGGCCGATCAAGAAACGCCCGGTGATGGCGACGGCCCTGCTGGGCATGTCCCTGT
>NZ_JAQTZU010000027.1 GCF_028687615.1 Methylovulum sp. | reverse complement strand
TAATTGGCGTTGACATTGCCAAACATAAATTCGACGTTGCCCTTGACGGGAAACAAGTTTTGACTTTCAGGTTTTTATACCCTCTGGGGCACAAGAAACCTGGACAAGCAAGGCAAACGAGGCCGGGGCGCGGTGATCGCTTTCATGGCGGCATCCGCCAGTAGTGCCTTCCCCAATCCGCGCCCTTGATACTGCTGGTCTACCGCCAGCCGTCCGATGCTGACAACGGGCATGGTCGGGGTAACGGGGCAGACGTTTAATATCCTCCGGTGGTAAATCCGGTGTGTGGACGCTGGCTGGCGCGATGGTGTAGTAAGCCGCCACTTGCCCTGTCACCGTTTCGATAGCGACAAAGCAATTCGCCACGCGGCGGCGGATGTTTTGGGTGGCTTGCGTCTGGAAATAGTGGTCAAGCGACTCTTCGCCGTAGGCGAATGCCAAACGGTCATGACCGCCATTCAAGGCGGTGAGGCGGAAAGGCGGGGCCACTCCGTACCGAACAATTCGCGGTGTTTTTCAAACGCCCGCCGCAGGGCGGCGTTCGGTTCAGGCGGGTTGATGATGCTTTCGGCAAAAAGCCGTTGGTCTTCCACCGACAGGCGGATGATCTCGGTGGCTTCGACAGTCTGCCGTGCGGCCTCGCTGGAGGCGGCGACGGCCTGATATTCTTGTTCAAGCAACACCTTCAATTCCCCAGGATCACCTTGGACGGCGTTGCAGTCCTTCATGAAATGCCTAAACCGCACGGCTTGTAAGGCGTTTATGTCGGTGAAGATAAAATCCCTTTGCGGTTCGGTTTCCTGATTGTCATCAATCTGATACACCCGCTTGGGGCGTTGGCATGATAATCGTCCAAGAGGGATTCAAAGCGTGTAGACAAATAGCGGTAGAGGATGTGCTGGTGTTGTATTTGACCAGCCACGGTTCGGAAGACCATGAATTATCGGTCAATTTTTGGCCTTTAGCCCTGAACGACATCACTCCCGAAAAACTGCGTACCCTGTTGGACGATGCCAAAATCAAATGGCGGGTCATCATCGTTTCCGCTTGTTATTCAGGTGGTTTTATCAAAGCCCTAGCAAACGACAACACTTTGGTGGCGACCGCCGCCGCAGCCGATAAAACCTCATTCGGATGTGGCACAAAATCGACATTCACTTATTTTGGCGAAGCGGTGTTCAAAGACCAGCTTGCCCATGAATTTTCTTTGGTTTCCGCCGTGCAACAAGCGCGTATCGCCATCGGCCTGCGTGAAAAACGCGAAAATATTGAAGCCTCATCGCCGCAGCTCTCCATAGGCCCGTCTATAAAAACCAAACTGGATCACTTAAGCGGGGAAATTCGGCTCCGGCATTGCGGTACAGATGATAAGAAACGAAGTCGTTAATCTATTAAGTTGTTGGTCTATTAAGTCGTTGGTCTATTAAGTCGTTGATCTATTAAGTCGTTGATCTATTAAGTCGTTGATCTATTAAGTCGTTGATCTATTTTGAATTAATCAACCATCTTCAAATTATATTTTTTCACCCGATAACGTAGCGTTTCGCGGGTCGCGCCCAAGGCACGGGCGGCGGCGGTCAGGTTGTTTTCAACCCGTTCCAGGACGGTTTTGATGATGAACCGCTCCATATCCTCCAAAGCCATGCTGCCGTCTAAAGGCAGCATCAAGGTCTCTTCGGGGACACCCTGCACTGGCTTGCTGCTTTGTTGACCCGGCAGTTGCAGCCATTGTCCCGGAAATATCGGGCCATCAGCGAACAGCACACAGCGCTCAATGACATTACGCAATTCCCTGACATTGCCGGGCCAATGATAGGCTTTGAGTTTAATCCAGACCTCATCAGGAATATCTTTCACATGCTTGCCCGCTTTGGCGTTGTATTCGGCGACAAAGATAGGCACCAGTTCATCCAAATCTTCGACCGCATCCCGCAACGGCGGCAAGATGATTCGGAACACGCTCAGGCGGTGATATAAATCATTACGGAAACTGCCGTCCTGCGCCATTTTTTCCAAATCGCGGTTACTGGCGGCGACAATTTGGACATCGACGCTGATTTCTTTCTCGCCACCTAAGCGGCGGACTTTGTGGTCTTCGATGGCTTTCAGCAATTTGGCTTGCAAATCCAGCGGCATTTCGCCGATTTCATCCATAAACAAAGTCCCGCCATCGGCTTGTTCCAGCAAACCGCGATGCCGGCCTGACGCGCCGGTAAACGCCCCCGGCTCATGCCCAAATAACTCCGATTCCAACAGCTCACGCGGCAACGCCGCGCAATTGACTTCAATCATCGGTTGTTGCGCCCTGGAACCCCCGTAATGCAGGATACGCGCCGCCAGCCCTTTGCCCGTGCCGCTTTCGCCGCCGATGATCAAGGCGCTGAACGGCACTTGCGTGAGTTTGCCTAGCATCTGCCGTATGCCTTGCGCTTGTTGGCTGTGGCCGACATAAGCGTCGGGCGAATAACGCCGGTAGCCTTGGCGGGTTTGGTCAACGACACGCCGTTGTATCGAGGCACTTCGCGCCGCGCTGGTGACGACCAGGTCCAGGCGTTCCAAATCGCAGGGTTTTTCCAGAAAATCATAAGCCCCAAGACGCAAGGCGCGAACCGAATCCGGCACACTGCCGTAACCGGTCAAAAACAGCCATTCGGCATAACCGGAATATTTTTTGGTGATTTCCATAAAATCCAGCGCATTACCGTCGGAAAGGTTCATATCCGACAGGACCAGCAAGGGTTCGAGGTTTTTTTGCGTCAACAAGGACTTGGCTTCGGCAAGCGTATCGACCAACACGACTTCCCAACCTAATTGGCGGTAATGGCGGGACAATTCCGAACCTAGTAATTTTTCATCTTCTATGATGAGTAGTGTTTCAATCATGACGCTCTCCAAGCAAACAGACTTCAGGTAGCAATACAGTAACACAGGCCCCGTGTGGTTGCTGGTTATTGAGTTTAATAATCCCGCCCAGATTTTTGACAAAACGTTGCACCATCGCCAGACCCAAACCCGTGCCGCGTTGGCGGCTGGTGCGGAAAGGCCGGATGCCGTAATCGAGCATGTCCTGGTTAAATCCCGGGCCGTTATCAAGCACATCAATGCCCAGGCCTTTACCACGGCTACCGGCATAAACCTCGATGCGGATCAAACCCGGCTGGTGTTCCAGCGCGTCGGCGGCATTCAACAGTAAATTCAATAACATTTGCCGCATCCCGCTTTCCGGCAAATAGACGTGCAACTGTTCAGGCGTGTCGATTTCCAGTTGGATGATTTCGGGTATCTGGTAACGGGTCAGCGCGGCCAAGTCGCGGATCAATGCCGCCAAATCAAAATGGCTTGCCGTTTCCGGCGTGTGCTTGCTTTGGTTGAGCATATCGGTGAGCAAGACCGCGAGGCGTTTTAGTTCGGAATTGATCAGTTCCATGCGCTCGCATTGCTGCGGGTTGTCAATTTCCCGGCGCAAGTTGTTGAACGCCATGAGTATGCCCGCCAGGGGATTGCGGATCTCATGCGCCAGTTCGGCGGCGACTTCACCGATGGCCGCGAGGCGTTCGGCGCGGGCCAGGCTATGTTGCTGCTCCAGCAAAGCTTGGGTGGCCAGCCTGACTTCACGTTGCAAGGATTGCGCATACAAACGCTTGGCTTCCTCCAGTTCCGCCAGATGGATGACCATGACGTTATAACTGCTAAAAACCGGCAACAACAAGGGATCAAGATGGTCGGTGGTGATCGGGGTAAAATTTTCTTCGGTCAAACGTTCCAGCAACTTGCTCAAGTCATTGAGCGGATGCAGGATGCGCGAATGCAGGAAACTGATCGCGCCCAGCAAAATCAGCGTAAACATCGCCAAGGCGATATACAGCTCGTTTTGGGTGGTGAAGTTGATGTCTTCCAACGATTTTTCCCGTTGCAAGGCTTCATATTCCAGGGTTTCGTCCATGATCTTAAGGGCTTGCGACAAACGCCCGGTTTTCTCCAGTTGGCCCAGTTCGGCGACGTCTTTCAACATCGTCCGAAGTTCCGCCAAATGGTTTTTGGTGGCGTCAGACAAATAGCGTTTATCCGCCATCAATTCTTCCATCTCTTCCAATGTCTTAGCCAAAACCATCGGTTGCCAGTCGCTACGATTTTCTATCAGATAGCCAATTATCGATTGATGCAAACCCACCGAAATTTTTTGGATGCGGTGGGAATAATCGACATAGGACAACACGCTTTCAAAATGATGGAAATTACGCCAAATGGTGCCGCCAAGTATGCCTATGGCCATCAACAATAGTCCCAAAAACAGCAAGGCGCGGGTTTTGGCGGGCCGGGATAAGATGGGTTTCATTGAGTTTTCCTTAAAACTGTTCAATATCTTTGTAAACCGGGCAAAACCACTACGGAATGGGCATAAGGTGATTTCGTCACTTAAAGATCTTTCAGGTTTCTTGTGTTCCGTGCGCTTTGCAATCGAGCCGCTCGCGACGCTTTTAAAACACGTTCTGACCACCACCAAAGCTGCCCTGGACCCAAAAATCCGGCTAATCAGCCGATCCAAGATATTTTAACCCACATCTTGTTTAGCCGAATAACTGGGAATAACTGGGGTCAGAGTAAACTTATATATCACTGATCCGTCCTTTCCTTCCGCCAACCGACAGGCCTACCCATTTTTTGGGCGGTCATCCGCCGACCGCTCAAATTTTCTATTTCCGCTTTAAATCGCTCGCTGTCAAGTGCCATGCCTTTGTTTACTGGGGAATTTCGATTGGACACGCGGGGGGGCAGTCTCGCCATTTGTTTTTCCCGAAGTCGATAGATATAAATATCAACAGTATAGCAGAGGTTTAAGTTTACTCTGACCCCAGTTATTTTTGACCCCAGTTATTTTAAGACAGTAATTGTTGACATTACCTGACGTAGCCTATATTCTGGCTTCAGCTTGAAATTGTTTTTACCGTTATGCTTATCTCTACGATGTTTTATCTGTATGCTCGTCCTGTTTATCATCTGTAATTCTCAAATTTCCTTGCGCCATCAGCCCCTAACAAGGCTTTATTTATTTTAATTTTTTTAAGGTTCCAACATGACAACAGGTACAGTTAAGTGGTTTAACGCAGAAAAAGGCTTCGGTTTCATTCAACAAGAAAACGGCCCTGATGTATTCGTCCATTTCCGTAACATCAACAGCTCCGGTTTTAAATCCTTGGACGAAGGCCAAAAAGTTCAGTTTAACGTCACTCAAGGTCAAAAAGGCCCACAAGCAGAAGACGTAACCCTGATCTAAAGCGATTCGACTGCAACCTGGACACTCCGGGTTGCAGTCACTCCCACCCTCCCCGCAGTATCCCTAAGCCACCAGTGCTTATCCCACATCAACGCTATTCAAACCAAACTTCCTAATTTTGATTGCCAGTGTTTCACGGTATGGCAGGTATCATTTGCATAATTTCTTCAGACAACAGCTTCACTTCACCTTCAAAAATCAACACCAAACGTCCGCGCCCATCATCCCCTGCACGGACAGGCAAGCGTTGCGGCGGATAAAGCCTGCCACCGACACCTTGTATGATCAACGGACGCCCATCATCAGGGGTGTACAGCATTCCCTTCATCCGTACCAGTGACCTGGCATAAAGCTTGGTTATCATCGCTAAAATAGCCTGTATACGCTCCCAAGGCAACGGGTCGTCAAATGACAAAGTTATGCTATTAAACTGATGGTCAAGCCTCCCTGTCGCCGTTTTTAAGCGGAAACGCTCACGATGCGGAAACAACACTGGATCATCAGACCCGATAACCCCTTGCACAGCGTGTAAACGTTTAGCAACGGGTGATAGTTTGTCCAAAACCGTATGCAATCGGGCAAGGCCTTGGTCATCTACCAAATCGGCCTGCGTCACCACCAAAGTATCCGCCCAGGCCACTTGCGCCTGCGCCTCGGGAAATCGGCTTAGCACCTCCGCACCATTCACCGCCGACACTGTCGTAACCATCCCTTCCAAACGGTAACGGGCGGACAACCAACGCTCCCGCAACAAAGTGTCCAACACCGGTTCAGGATTGGCTATGCCGCTGGTTTCGATAAAAATGCGCTCAAATGGTTTACCGTGGATTGGGTCGGACGGCCTGGCATCCCACGCCATACGCAGGTTCTTCAACAAAGGCGTTAAAGATCCTATCACTTGGCAACACAAACACCCGCCCGTCAAGATACTTAACGGCATGTTATGTTCCCTGAGCAATTGCTGGTCTATCGGTGTGCTACCGAATTCATTGATAATGACCGCCGACCTCGGCGCATGGGCTAATAAGCGGTTAAGCAAGGTAGTTTTGCCGCTACCTAGGAAACCACTGAGCAGGATGACGGGTATGCGGTTATCAGAAGCGGGGCTGTTCAATAGGGACTTTTTATTCAATGTTAAGAACGGGTTTTAAAACACGTTCTAAGGTGAAAACTGGCAGTTTTAGCCAGTCAACTTTAGCCGGGTTACAAAACAATCACCGATAGTGGACAGTGTAACTGTTCGGCCAAAGCCCGTCATTCCGATAGAAATTGCCGGAATTTAGTCGGTCGGGATATTCTTAAATTGAATAACCGTTCTAATTCGACCCGCACCGGATTTCGGACGGAGTTCAAATTCCGCCCCAATCCCAACCATCCCCCCCCGACAAAGGGTTGAAAACTTTCGTATTTTTGTTAGCGGTAAATCCCCGTCAGCCTACGCTTGAACTCTTGGGAAATTAACCTGGAATCTTGCTTGCTTTTGACGACACGTGGGGTAATCAGCACCACCAACTCATTTTTGGTGTTCTCCCTAGTCGTATTGCCAAATAACGGCCCTATCCACGGCAGTTCATGTAACCAAGGGATTCCACCTTTATTATTAGTATTGTTGTTGTCAATTAAACCGCCCAATACGATAGTCTCGCCATCCAGTACAGCAACCGAACTTTCTATCTCTTTTTTATTAATGGTCGCTGTCGTTGTAACACCCGTCGTTGGCGCGTCTGTCACCACACTACTGACGATTTGGCTGATTTCCAGAATCACCATACCATTGGCATTCACCCTAGGGGTCACCTCCAACGTGACACCGGTGTCTTTATATTGTATCTGGTTTGATTGAGCTAATGTGGCCCCACTGCTTCCACCCGCTATAGGAACGGATGTCGAGCTGGTTTGTATCGGCACCTGGTCACCGACGTTGATCTTGGCTTCCTGGTTATTCAAGACCATCAGGGAAGGCGATGAAATGATATTGACATTGCCTTTGCTGGCCTGTGCGCTTAACAAGGCGTTGACTACGCCAGAATTATACATGGCACTTAAGCCTCCACTAGCAACAGCTTCGGCTCCGGCGACGGCAATGCTGCCAAATGCTTCTTTGCCATTACCACTGCTGATGCTACTGCCTTGATGGTCTAAAAACCATTGTATCCCGTACTTCAATTTATCCGTCAATTTGACGGAGACAATCGTCGCATCAATCAACACCTGCAACGGCAAAATATCCAGTTGCTTGATCACTGGCAGTATCACCTCATATTCACGTGGCGTAGCAACAATAATCAAGGCATTATTAGTTTTGTCAGAAATAATCCTGACATCATCGACATTGGCGACGGTTGCGGTACCACCCGAACCACCAGAACTACGGCGGTTACTGCTGTCTTTTTTGGATTTTCTGCTACTGGACGCGGTTTTCGTGTCCTGTTTAGTGCTGTCTGGGTTTTTGTTGGAAATTTCCGTGGCTTTTTGTCCGGGCGACACTTTTGCAGAACGGTCCTGCTTTTGTGCGCCGGTAAAAATTTCGTTCAAGGTATCCGCCAATTCTTCGGCATCGGCATGTTGCACCTTATAGACATTGACACCGCCACCACTGGCGGTATTGGTTTTATCCAGCCGCAACACCCAGTTCTCAATATCCTGCAAATAGCGGCCTTGGTGCGTGATCGCCATCACCGCGTTCATGCGTTCAATCGGGATAAAACGGAAAAATTCCGAATCTTCGGCCTTGCCTTTGCCGATAAAGACTTCTTCCAACTCTTTTATGACCGACTCTGGATCGCTATGCACCAGCGGAAACAAGCCGAAGGAACGGCCCCTCAACACATCAATGTCAAACGTGTTGACCATGTCCATGACCCGCGCCATTTCATCCGGTGTGCCCGAGGCAACGATGATGTTACGGGTTCCGTCCACATTCAAAATAGTTTTTTCCTGGACTAATGGCTTGATGACTTCAACCATTTCATCAACCGCGACGTTCCTTACTGGAATGATCCGCGTCTGATAACCCTCCTTGCCGCCACCCGTTGAAATTTCGGACGTGAATAAAGCATCGCCTGCGGGTTCGATATGGTAAATATTGCCGTCTTTGACCAGCGCGGCGTTGTTCATGCGCAAAACCATTTCCAAAGTGGGCAGCAATTCGTCTTTAGTGAGCGGATGCGTCGTTTGCAAAGTCACTTTGCCGGCGACTTTAGGACTGAGCACATAATTCAACCCTAGACTGTCACTTAACACGGCTTTGGCAACTTCGCCAAGATCGGCGTCATCAAAATTCAGGTCGTAAGTGCCCTGTTTGCCAGAACCCGCCGGGCTTGATTGCCAACTGGCGGCGGGAGTCCCTATGTAACGGTCGGTGCCTGGATAAATTTGCGCTTTCGGGCGAACCGTATCGCTGGCTGGCTTATTTTGCAAATCCTTAAAAACGGCGGCATCTTTGGCATTCCCTGTTGGTTTGACCTCCGATGCCAACGATATCAGCTTCGTCGATTTTGGGGCTAGCAATTCACAACTGGACAGCGACAACCCCATCGCAAGCAGGCACGATGTGGTCAATATTTTTTTGGCATTATTCATTTTCAATATTCTCAATGGGCTCTTCTGGAGATTCAAGTTCTTCTTGCATCAGATCTTCCGGCTCTTCGGGTGTTTGCCCAGCTTCCGGTTGTTCACCTGGTTGCGGTGGCGGCTCTTTACCCGGTTTGGGAGGTAATTGTTTTGGCTTGGGTTTGCGTAGCAATAATTCTTTCTGCTCGTTATCCAGAATGAATATCACCCGATCTTTTTTGATTTCAGCGAGTTTCCAGCCATCCAACAGGGTGCCCACCGTGATCCGGCGAAAATTCTCTTTGCGCGTCTTTAACGGGGTGGCGTGGGTCAATAGTGCGGACAAACCCTTTTTTGAGGTATAGACACCATTCAAGAACCAATCAAACTTTATCGCCACGCTGTCCGTTTTCACCGAGTCAGGTGGCGGTTCGACGACGGGTTTCCGTCCTTCAATAAATAAGGGGCGGTTGACTAAATCGGCATAGCTTTCTTCATCTTGCGCCGAAAGGTCTATGCGGGGCATTTCATCCGTCAGGGCTTTTTTATCAATCGGTAATTGGGCATTTAGCAACTGTTGCTGGCTCAAACTGGCATAAAACCATTCACCAACAATGATCAGCAACAACACGCCGCAGATTGCGCCCAACACCGTCACCAATTTGCTGTTCATTCGGGTTGTTTTCTCATAAAACTGACTGCTTGAAAATTGACGTTAAGATCATTGCTTTGCTCAATTTTATGGGTGAGCACACTTCTACGCCCGCGCATGGGCCGGATGTCGATTTGGTCAACAATGATCAACGGTGTCGAGGTTTCGATTTTATATAACACCGCCCGCAATACATCACTGTTGCCGGTCATCCTGACCCTGACCGTGATGCGGCTGAAACCTTCTTTGACGCTGACCGGAATCGCCTGGGTGCTGCTTAATTGCCCGCCCGCATCGACGATGGTTTTTTTGATGAAGTTCTGCATTTCCGCCGAAGCCAGCGCGTCGGTTTGTTGGCTGTTGAAATAACCTTGCTCGTCATGTTGCTGCTTGATTTTATCCATGCTGGCGATCACTGCGTCCTTTTTGGCTAAAATCCGCTGGTATTGTTGCAATTTAAACAGCAGGCCTTCCTTTTCTTCATTCAGCTCCATGCCTTTGCCAGCCAATGGGACTATCAATACCGCGCCGATTAAAAGCACGACAGCCACCAGCAAACCGACCGCCAACCAACGTTCAGAATTTATCGGCTGTTTAAGGATTTTCATGCGCACCTCCCGCCTGGGTTACGTCAACGGTAATCTGGAAGCGTTCCAGTTTGCTGATGGTGTTTTGCGTTACCGGCGAAACAAAACGGGCATTGTTAAATAAATCAGACGCTTCCAGCACCCCGATCAAGGTCGATGCGGCTGGCGATTCGCCTTGGATTTGCAGATGCCCGTCTGAATATTGCAAGTAGGCCAAGGAGGTGTCGTCTTTGATCAGGCGGCTCAGTTCATTGAGCATCATCACCATTGCCGGACGCGCCCGTTTTTCGTCCAGCAATTTTTGGGTTTCATTGATGACGCTATCGACTTCCTGTTGCAATGATTTGATTTTTTTTGCATCTTTTTCGATGACTTTGACTTTTTCCGCCAGCGCGTTGACCGCTTGATATTGCAAAGCAACCGGCAAGGCCAATGAGGTAATTAATAATAAGATTGCACCAACCAGTAAAGCCGAATGGATCAAACGCGGCGTGTTGGCGGATTTTTGCCGGAACCGTTCCGGCAATAAATCATAAGCCCCGTAATCGTCATCCAAATTGTTGGCAACGCCTTGGTAATCAGCGAACAACGGTGATATGTCCATCGCTTTCAGATCTTCGCACAGGCCATCCAATAATTCCCGTGTCGTCAAAACCACCACGACTTTGATTTGCCCCGGTTCATTGTCGGTGTCGAGCACCTTGACGGCAAAATAGACTTGCCCGGCTTTGAACGGCGTGAAACGGTCCAGCTCATAGGCGACGACCTGGAGCAGGTTTTCTTTGGCGGCGGCGGGCAAGACCAGTTCCCGGTGGATGGCGTCATGTCCATTTAAACGCAGGATCACATTGGCTTTACTGAATTTTTCATCGCTGTTCAGCAAGGTTTTAAGCCGTGCGATACCGAATTCGTTACGATCCAGCGTCGCCAATGGCTCAATCTGCCCGTCCAGGACGTAGCTTAAAATCAAGTGCGAATTTTCAGGGCTGACAATAACAAATCCCCGCCGGTCATTGACCAGCCGCTTGATTTTTTCGGGTACCAAAAAACTTAGCTCCCGCCACCACCAGCGCAGAAAGCGTTTAAAATCAATATCAATGGTTGAATTCAGATTCGGCATATTCTTTTATGACCAGCTCGTTTTTTGCCTCGGCAAATAAGGATTCATTGTTGCTTGTGTAATGTTGCCATTTTAAAATCTGAAACGGTTGTTTTAGCCCCCCGCCCGCCCTGATGACGGCACTGATGACCGCGTTCGCGCCATCATCCATCTGCGCTTCACAGACGATGGTCAGCACGTCATTGTCGCCTAAGGGGGCATTTTTGGCATTGGCAATTGGTGGCGGTGGTATCGGCAGGCCCTTCAGGATGCTCTCGCGGCGGTTTTTCAAATAATCGTCTATCATGGCTAAATCGACATCAGGCAAAAGCGACAGCACTTCTTTAGTCGCTTGCTGGGCATTGACCTGCGCTTGCCCTGAATACACCGTGATTAACGGAAGCAGCCATTTATAAGTCGCCTCATCCATGCCCAACACCAGGCGCAATTCTTCAACTGTCTGGAACGGTTTATTGCTGGGTTGGTAGCTTAGTTTGGCATCCTGGTATTCTTTTTTTTCCGCGCCATCAATATGCACCAAATCGTCTTGGTCACGCCAGTCGATAATGGCGCCAATCAACCGCGCCTGCTGTTTTTCGTCGTCCGCCAAAGGCGATTGCAAGAACAGGCTTTCCAGCAATTTTTGGTCGGCTTTATTGATGTCGATTTTGCCGGTTTCCGCCAACATCCTGATACGGATTTGCCCGCCTGTCCCGCCCGTTCCGGTAAACGCGTCTTCGGTATTGATTTGGTAAATGCTGCCATCAGCCAACCAGCGTTTGTCCTGCTCAGGAACCAGCAGCATGGTGTCCGCTATGGCGATACCCGATTCCACCAAGGCCGACGCTTTCGCCGAATTTTTGATGCCTGCCACTATCGTCGCTTCCCGCCGCATGCTTAGCGCGAAACTCCCTGCCATAATCGTCAACAGGCTTAACACCCATAACACCAACACCAAGGCGAAACCACGTTGGCGTTGCCCCAAGCTCGACAGTAAGCCGGTCATTATTCAGGCTCCTGTAGGTTTTGCGGGTTTTGCGGATCTTGGGGATCTTGCCCGTTTTCTTCCACTTGCCCGTTGGCTTGGTTGCCTTCGGCATCTATTGGCGCATCCGCGACTTTTAATTCGACAATCATATCCGGCCAATAGCTGGCGTTTTCCAATTCGATGCTGACTTTGACCAATTGCGGCTGGTTTTCCCGTTGCAGCCATTGGGTCTGCCAACTGGACTCCCCACCGGTCTCATCAGGGCCAAAATAAGCCAAGGAAATGGAGCGGACATGCTTGATCAAGGCGATTTCTTCTTTGGGTAATGACTGCCCGTCAGGAACCGGCAGGAACGGCGTTATAGCGACGTTGATGACATTACCGTCATCCAGCTCTTGCAAATGCAATGAAAAAAGCTGGGCTCCGATTTTGCCGACACTGGCAGGGAACTCGCCGACAAATTGTAACGATTGTGTATCTCCCTGAAACGCCAAAGTCCTTTGTTCTTTGACGCTAAAATCATCCCATAAGGGTTTGGCGGCGGTTAAATGTTGCTGAAAAAAATGGTAAACCACGGCCACTTCATTGACATCAGCCATCTTGCTTTCGCCTTTTTCCCAGCTTTGCGCGCAAATTTTCAAACTGGCGAACAGCAAGACCACCATAATGCTCAGCAGCGTCATGGCAATCAGCACTTCCATCAGCGTAAAACCCAAGGCCGATTTTATCCGCTTCATGGCGCGGCTTCCTCTTTGTTGCGTATTTTCAGCGTGGACAACTCTAGCTTCCTGCCCTTACCAACGTCATCATCCCAACTGACAACCACATCGACTTTAAACAGCTCGGTTTTTAGTTTAAACGCATCAACATCATCGGGACTAAAACGATACGGGCTGACAACCACTTCCCATGAATATTTGTCATTGTCGCGCCCTGACACTTCCCCGGCTTGTAACGGAGTTTCTATCCCCGCCCTGACCATCAGCGATTCGCCCAATTGCACCGCGACCGTGTAATCTTCGGCAATGGCGGCGGTATTGACGCCTGCGGAAAATATTTTCAGCAAAATGCCCAGGGAAACCGCCAGTATCGAAAAGGCTATCAGGATTTCCAGCAGGGAGAAACCCTGTTGCGCCAGCTTTTTATTTTCAGCCATCATCGAAAGTGTCACTGAGTTCAGCCGCTCCGGTCAGCCAGTTGATGTCGATTTGCCATTTAGCCTTTTCATTTTCCAGCGTCACCCGCCCACCCGTTGAAGAACCATCAGGGAAAAAGCGGATATTGCCCTGCCCTTGTCCGGTCAATTCGCTTTGTGCAGTGACCACGCTCAGGCTGATGGTTTCAGGGATGTCATAAACCTTATCCCTGTGGCTGACCGTGTAGCTATTTTCTTCCAAATCAAAATTGACCGTGGTTTCTTCGTGGTTCATTAAGGCTTCGCCCCGGGCAAAACGCAATGCCGAGGCAATATCGCGCGCCGCCGCTTTAATTTCGGCGGTGTCGTGCCCGGAAGATAGGCTGATGCCGATTGCGGCAAAACCCAAAATCACAATCACCAGCACGACAATCAGTTCGATGAGCGTAAAGCCCTGGGATTTGCAACCCCGTCCCTTAGATTTTACCGCTTCCATCAGTATTCAAAACGATACGGAACGGGTAACAAACCCGTTCCGGCAGCGAATGATATAAAAGCACGGAGATTATCGGCATTATTCCCAACTAACCAGATCTTGGTCTTCGCCTTCGCCGCCTTCCTTGCCGTCTGCGCCGTAAGAATACAGATCAAATTTACCGTGCTCGCCGGGTGCGGCATAGTGGTATTCGTTTTGCCAAGGATCTAAGGGGATTTTATTTTTTTGCAGATAAGGCCCGTTCCAGCGTTTGGCGCTGTCGGGCGATTCGATCAAGGCTTTCAGGCCTTCTTCGGTGCTGGGGTAACGGCCCAAATCCAATTTGTACATATCCAAAGTGGCGGACAAATCTTCAACTTGCACTTTTGCGGCTTTGGTTTTGGATTCGCCCATGTGTTTCATGACTTGCGGGCCGACGATGCCGGCCAACATGGCGATGATCCCTAACACCACCAATAATTCTAGCAAGGTGAAGCCGGATTGGGGCTGGATTTTGGTTTTATTCATGATGTGTTCCTGTATGTAATGTGTTGATATTGTTTTATTGTCCACGACCCGTAGAGCGCGAAGCGAAAAACACGAAAAGCACGAAAAATTCAAGGCGGCCCGACCTACGATTACTTCAAAACAAAATTTCCTTGCGTTTTTTCGTGCTTTTCGTGTCGCCTAACGCGCCTACTGTTGGCTTTCGTGGACAATGTGTAAAAATTAAAACGCCAAATCATTGACGCTTAAAATCGCCAGCAAGATGGAGACGATAATCCCCGCAATCATCAAGCCTAAGGTGATAATCAACGCCGGTTCCAATAAAGCCAGCATCCGCTGGATGGCGACCCTAAGCTGTTTGTCATAAATTTTCGCCACGCGCAGCAGCATTTCTTCCAGGCGCCCGGTTTCCTCGCCCATCTTGACCATTTGCATCGCCATTTTCGGGAAGATGGCTTTTTCCTGCAAGGCATCGGACAAATGCTTGCCTTGTTTCAACTGTTCTTCGGTTTCGCCTATCGCATCGGCGATGACCAGATTATCGACGGTTTCACGGACAATCACCATCGCCGCAATGATGGAAACCCCGTTGCCCAGCAAAGTTCCCAAGGTGCGGCTGATGTTGGCGGTTTCCTTATTCAACAACACTTCACCAAACAGCGGTAATTTCAGAAACCGCCCGTCCCAGACCTTTTTACGCAACGGATCCGCCATTTGGAATTTCATGTAACTGGACACGCCGAAAAACACGCCCAGCAAGGCCCACCAATAACTTTGCAGCCATTCTGCCATACCGACGACAATTTGTGTCGATACCGGTAAATCTTTGCCCGCGCTTTCAAACATTTCGGTGAATTGCGGCACCACAAACGTCAGCATGATGAACACCGAAGCCAGCGACATGACCAGCAAAATCGCCGGATAAATCAACGCGGTGCTGACCGTGTCCTTCAATTCTTGCGAACTTTCCAGATATTCGCCCAAACGGTTCAGCACTTCGCCCAAACCGCCGCCCGCTTCGCCGGCACGGATCATATTCAGGTAAAACTTGCTGAAAATCCCCGCCTGCATTTCCAAGGCATCCGCCAAGGATGTGCCGCCTTTGACTTTTTCCAGAACCTTAGAAATCAGCTTGGTGAGCCGTTCATTGTCTTCAGTCAAATCCATCAGGACAATCAGTGACTTGTCTATCGGCAAACCCGATTCCAGCAAGGTCGCCAATTCCCCGGTGAACAGCAAAATGTCTTTTTGTGAGAGTTTGTTTTGTTTCGCACCTAAACCAAAGCCCAAAAACGAGCGGGAGCTGGCGGTGCTGACCTTGATGGGGATATAGTTTTCCGCTTGCAGCGCGGCGATTAACTGCGCCTCATCGGGCGCGTCACGCAAACCTTCCTCGGTTTCGCCCAAGGCGTTGATGGCTTTGTAAGTGAATAGCGGCATCTTACGCTTCCGAAGTCACGCGCATGACTTCTTCCAAGGTCGTCACGCCCTGCACCACCTTATCCAGGCCGTTTTCGTACAAAGTCTGCATGCCTTCGGCTACCGCCAGTTTTTGGATCGCGCCCGCTTCCTCATGCGCCAGGATCAATTTTCGGACCGGGTCGGTCATGGGCAGGAATTCGATGATCGCCATACGTCCGCGATAACCCATACCGTTACAAGCCGCACAGCCGACGGGTTTGTACAAGACAATGTCACCTTCGGGTGCGAAACGGCGCAAACGCAATTCAGCAACGACTTCGGGTGCAGGGGTGTAAGGCAATTTGCAATGAATACAAAGCTTTCTGACCAAACGCTGGGCGAGGATGCCGTTGACCGTGGAGGTGAGCAGATATTCTTCCAGCCCCATGTCCTGCAAACGGGTGACACCGCCGGCGGCATCGTTGGTATGCAGGGTGGACAACACCAAATGGCCGGTCAGCGCCGATTGCACGGCGATACGCGCGGTTTCCAAGTCGCGCATCTCACCGATCATGATCACGTCCGGGTCTTGGCGGACAATGGAGCGCAAGGCCGAAGCAAATGTGAGGCCGATTTGCGGCTTGGCTTGGATTTGGTTGATGCCTTCCATCTGGTATTCGACGGGGTCTTCGACGGTGATGATTTTCCGCGCCGAGGTGTTGAGCTGTTTCAAGGCCGCGTACATCGTGGTCGATTTACCGCTACCCGTCGGGCCGGTAATCAGGATAATGCCATGCGGCAAGGCCAGGACATCAAGGAAACGTTGCAGATGGATACCGGCAAAACCCAGTGCCTGGAAATCCAGCACGGTATTTTCCTTGTCCAGCAAACGGATAACGACGCTTTCGCCGTACATGGTCGGTATCGTGGAAACCCGCAAATCCAATTCCTTGCCGAGCATTTGCACTTTGATGCGCCCGTCTTGCGGTAGACGGCGTTCGGCGATGTTCAGTTTCGCCATGATCTTGATCCGCGAAATCACCGCCGCCGTGGATTTGACAGGTGGTGCCTCAATCTCTTGCAACACGCCGTCCACACGCAGCCTAACTTTCAAGGTCTGTTCAAATGGTTCGATGTGGATGTCCGAGGCTTTGGTCTCTATCGCCCGTTGCATAATCAGGTTCACCATTCTGATGACCGGGGCTTCACTGGCGAGGTCTTTCAGATGCTCCAAATCTTCTTCGCCTATGTCTTCCATGGTCAGGCCATCGACGATTTTGTCCATTTGTGAGCGGCCTTCGCCATACTGCACTTCCAGCGCGGTATCAATTTCTGATAACAAACCGACTTTGACGATGAGGTTCTTGCCCGTCGCCAACTTCAAAGCATCAATGGCGAACTGGTCTTCAGGATCCATCATCGTGACCGTGACCTCATGCTCATCCTGATGCAAGCCGATGACATGGAATTGTTTGAGGAAGCGTAAGGACACACTGTCCGGCAACTGCATTTCCATAGGATATTGGTCAGCAACCACTTTCTCAAACTGACCGGATTCAACAAAGGCATCGGCGACATCCGCCTCGGAACAAAGACCCAATTTGACCAGCAATTGCGGCAGACTGTCGCCCATCGCACTTTTTTTAACCCGTTCAACTTTTTTCAATTCCGAAGCCGACAGTTTACCTTTCGTTTGGAGTGCATGCAGCAGTGATTCGTAGGCCATTAGTTGATTTAGATGGTTTATAAAAATAGTGGCGATTTAAACGGGTAAGCAAGCCGCGTATTTTATCATAACAGTTTTATAAAAATGCTGTGCTAATGCCAGAACCAGACAGATGTAATTCTATTTGGTTTCTTTGCATACGGAATTACGCCAGTTTATAGCACCATAACGCCGTTGACCGTCAAATGATACGCGGCGGGCATGGTGGGCGATGGAAAATTAGGGCTACCAACTTTAAGCGGGACAAAAATACCTGGGCTAGACCTGGCAGGTTTTAAAAACCAGACAGGTCTAAAGTCCTGCGGGTACGCCTGTGGTCAGTAGCCGAAGGTGTCGCAGTGCCCCATGCGCTTTATGATATGGAGCGCAACGAAGCCTACGTCAACATTGGCACGAGCCGTGACACCAGCGAATTTTCCTGTGATTCGATTCGCCACTGGTGGTACACCTACGGAATCATCTACTATCCTCTGGCAACCTCCATTTTATTATTGATGGATGGCGGTGGCGGCAACTCCTCCAGACACTACATTTTCAAACAGGATTTGCAGGCTTTGGTGGATGAAATAGGCATTGAAATACGGATAGCGCATTATCCGCCGTACATGTCGTGTGGAATCCCATTGAGCATCGGGTATTTCCTCATATTACCCGCGAATTAGCCGGCATGATTTTAACCAGCCATCCCTTTATGAAAGAGCTAATAGAAAAGACAACAACAAAAGCGGGATTAAAGGTCTTTGCCTGTATTTTTAACAAGGTTTATGAAACGGGCAGAAAAGTTGTGGAAGGCTTTAAAGAATCCATGCGAATCGTATTTGATCAGTATCTGGGGCAATGGAATTATGTCGCCATGCCTGAGGCAACAATTTTATAAGTTGCCTAAATTATTTTAGGCTCATTCCTTATTTGTTTAGAAGAATATCCCATCAATAAGCGTCTATCTAAAAGCCTTGATGTCACTTCACGGCAAAACTCTCGCCACAGCCGCAAGTCCCTGCCACGTTCGGATTATTAAACTGGAACGCCTCGTTGATGCCTTCGCGCCGGTAATCCAGCTCGATGCCGTTGACCAACTGCAAATCCTCATCTTTGACGATGACTTTAACGCCGAAGCCTTCAAACACCCTATCGTTTTCGTCCAATTGGTCGGCATAATCGAGTGCGTAAGCGTAGCCGGAACAGCCGGATTTTCTGACACCCAGCTTTAAACCTATCCCTTTGCCGCGTTTTAGCAATTGTTTTTGGATTTGACGGGCGGCACTTTCAGTTAATGAAACAGACATAACAAACTCCTATGCTTGGCTGACCAAGTCTTTTACTACATGAATAAATTGCACTATTTCCGCTTCAGTATTGGCTATGCCCAAACTGATACGAATCGCACTTTTGGCAAGTGTCGGGTTGACACCCATCGCCATTAAAACCGGACTAGGCTGGCCGCCGCCGCTGGCGCAAGCGGAACCGCTGGATACGGCGATATTTTTTTTATCCAGCTTCATCAGCAACATCTCGCCGTCAACGCCGTCAATACCAAACTGCACGGTATTGGGCAAGCGATTGACATTTTTGGCAAACATGCTTAAGCCTGGGATCGCCTCCAGATTGGCTTCAAGCAACGTCCTTAACCCCAACAAGTGCTTGCCGCGTTCTGCCAATTCGGTTTTTGCCAATTCCGCCGCCTTACCAAAACCCACTATCGCGGCGACATTTTCCGTACCCGAACGTAAGTCTTGCTCTTGCCCGCCACCAACGATGAGCGGATTAATGGGGACGGATTTATCAAAAACCAAGGCGCCGCATCCTTTCGGGCCGTAGATTTTGTGGCTGGATAAGCTCAGCATCTGCACACCTAGTCGCTTAAATGAGACGGGGATTTTGCCAGCCGCCTGCACGGCATCGGTATGGACGATTATCCCGGATTCGCGCCATTGCCCTGCATAAGCGGCGACGTCTTGCACAACGCCCGTTTCATTATTCGCCAACATTAGCGAAACCAACGTGGGCTGGAAACCCATAAGTTGGCTGAGGGCGGCTTCGGTAAGCAAACCATTGCCGTCAACGGCAATAATTGACAGCCCATGCCCCTGGCGGGACAAACGTTTGGCTGGTTCGGTGATGGAAGGATGTTCGGTGGCGGCAATAGCCAAGCGGCAAGCTGCTGGCAGGCTTGCCAAAGCCAAATTATTGGCTTCGGTACCGCCGCTGGTGAAAATAACCGCTGCGGGATTGGCATCGACCAAGGCGGCGACTTGCTCCCGTGCCGTGTCCAGCGCACTTCTCGCCAATCGGCCATGACGGTATAAGCTGGACGGATTGCCATAGAACGATTTAAGAAACGGCAACATCGCCTCCACTACCCGCCCGTCCAGCGGGGTGGTGGCATTATGATCGAGGTAGATCATGCAAGTTCGGCACCCACCTCACTTAAGCGATGGATTTCGATGATGTGTTGCACATCTTGATCTTGGCGTTGGGCAATTTCTTGAACATGGTGTTTTTCAAGCAATTCCGCCAAGGTGATGCCTTTTAAATACTCCCTGATTTGATCGCTCAAGCCCATCCATAAATCATGCGTCAAGCAGGCCTGATGCTGTTGGCAGTTGGCTTCGCCACCGCATTTAGTGGCATCGACTTGCTCATCGACGGCGGCAATAATATCGGCGATATTAATTTCGCTAGCTTCGCCGCATAAGGTATACCCGCCGCCAGGGCCACGCACACCTTTGACCATTCCGGCACGGCGCAAACGGGCAAATAATTGTTCAAGATAAGATAACGAAATGGTTTGACGGGCGGCAATTTCCGTCAGGGTGACCGGTTTAATTTGACTGTGGAAAGCCAGATCGAGCATGGCGGTCACTGCATAGCGGCCTTTAGTGGTTAAGCGCACGGGAATATCCTTAATAAATCTAATTGAATAAGAATTACTATACTTAACCTAGTGAAATAGTCAACTATTACGCAGAGACAATGTGGTTTATCGAAGCTGGAACGTTGGGCGCACACTCTGATGCCAAATGATTTACCGGTAACCAGCCTGTTACCGGTTATTTGATTCTTGAGAACGTGTTTTAAGCGTCGCGAGCGGTTCGAGTGCAAGGCGCACGGAATGCAGAAACCGGAGTGTACTGGACGTACATGAGTATTTCGAGCACCGCGCAACGCCGCGTAACCGCTTTTAAAACACGTTCTGAGATGTTTGATGATCAGTAAAGATGGGTATAAGTCTCGCGGACTTCTTTCAATTCCAAGGCGATTTCCCGACGTAGGCGAAAATCGCGTTTGGAATGGGAGATGTTGTAAGGGATGCGGGGATTCCTCTCGTATTTGACGGCGGTGCGGATAATGCCTATCCATTGCCGTTCGTTGTCTTCTATTTCTTTGAAGCGGTTGCGGATACGCTCCAACTCTTGGTTGCAATAAGTGATGAATCCCGCCGCATAGAACACGCTATTTTTTAGATAATCTTCCAAAGCCGCCAAATCGCCGTTGATCTCTTCGACCACTTGTTCAAAATTGATGGGTTCGGGTGAGCGTTCTTGCTCTTCAATTGCTGTTGCCGCTTCGGACAACTCATGTATTGCCGCTGTTTTGGTCGTGCGTGTGCTTCTGCCCGCCACTGCCGGGGCGGCATCCGCCACCGTTTCTGCCAATTCCAGGGCATTGGCGGCTTTGGTTGCACGGGTGGCTTTATTGATGGCAACCGGAATCCGGCTGACGGCTTTTTCCCACAAACCGTAACGCAGATAATGGGTCAGGCGGCCTTCTTGTTTGTGCTGGTCATTGTCTCCGGCATAAAACGCTTCCAGGGTTTTGATTTCGGCGGCGCGTTCATGCAGCAGGCGTTCACGGGCTTGCAAGGGTTTGGCGATGAAGGCTTCCACCGCAACGCGCCCAAAGCGCAGGAACAGCACCTGAAATCCGTGGCGTATCCGCGCTTGTTCAATCGTTTCGTCCATTTGCGAGTGCAACAGGGTTTTACGCACGTCTTCGGTTTCCCACAACAATTCTTGGGTCTTGCGGACGATCTGGTCGATCAAGGCTTGCAAGGCTTGGGCGAGTTCGTCGGTCAGTTCGGTCTCAAATTTTTGCTGGATTTCGCGGAACAGCTCTTCGCGGATTTTGTAATTGCCTTCGCGGGCATCCGGCATCGAAATAGTGCCGCCAGCCGTGTAAATCCGTTTCAGTTCATCGGCTTGCGCGGTGGACAAATTTGCCAACAAGGCTTCGATTTTACCGTCGTAAGCATCATGCAAGGCCGCCAATTCCTGATGTTCGGCACCTAGTGCGTCCGCCTCCGTGCGGCCCTGGATGCTTTCTGCGTACCAAACATCAAAGTCTTTTTTGATGCGCTGCCATTCGCGTCCCCACCATTGGTTAAATTCCTTGCCTAGCAAATTGTCTTCGTGGCTTTCGCTGTCGCTGTCGGCGAAACTGGAATAAATCGGCTCCAGTTTTTGCAGAATTTCACTGGCGTATTGGCGCATATTGTTGACCAGCGCGTCACAGCGTTTTTGCAGCACCGAAGCGCGTTCGTTATCAATGTAATAACTGACCGATTCTTTCAAAATCGGTACGCCATCGGTGATGCCAAGTTTTTTTAACTTACCTTTATCATCGGCACTTTTGGAACGTCTTAGCGTGTCTTCGGAAGGGATGCCAAATTCGACCAGATGCGCCCGTGCGCAAACCGGAATCAAGCGCCGTTCCGGGACGGCGGGCCAATAATTTTTATGCTTTTCGTAAGTTTCTTTAAAATCAATCGGATCATCAAGCGCGTCAATTTGCGTCAGCACGACAAACACTTTGTCGGCGACGCGGATGGCGGGGTCTTCGGCATCGGTGACCATCAACATCTCTTTTTCGGGCCCGGTGATGGATGGCTGTTTCATTTCCTTGGCGTAAATAATCGCATCGCATTTTTTCAGACGGTCAATGGCTTGTTCGGCGTGCATCAAAATGCCGGAGTTGAAGCCTGGTACATCGTGGAAAATAATGTCGCGGTCGCTTCTAAGGCGCACGGTTTTCAGTTGGATGCGTTTGATTGCCAGTGATTGCGCGCGGTTTTTGAAAATCGCCGACTGCAAATGCTCGCTGATTTCGCTGATGTCCATAAACGACTGGCTAAAGCCGTTTTTTAGCTTGGTGAATTCTTTGATGGCCTCCAAATGTTTTTCGGTGTCTTCCAAATCTTCCTGGATTTCCTTTTTCTCCTTGTCGCTCAACAAACTGCTAGCCAAAGCCTCGTGGCGTTGCCCTTGCAACGTGGCGATTTCTTCTTTCGTGTAATATTCAATCAACAACATTTGATCATGTTCGGTTTGCGCCGACCAGATTTCGGTGCTGGTAAAAGTGCAGCGTTCCCGCGCCGATGGCAGGATTTCCTGGCCCAACCACGCATTTAACAACGCGCTTTTGCCGGCTTTTTCCAAGCCGATGACGGCGACTTCAAACCGGTTGGCGCGTAAACGTTCCAATTGGTTATTCAGGCGTTGATGCTCGATGTTGAGTTTTTGCAAGAGTTCAGCGGGCAAATCAGCAAGTGTTTTGCTGCACAAAGTATCGAGTTTATCGACCAGCACCGAAGTTTTTTCCAAGCGTATCAGTTGTTGTTGACAGGTTTCTAGCCAGGTAGCCATAAAAATTCCACAAGGGTTAAGTAGTATGCGTACTGTGATGTTTTGTTCAAAACACTGGTTGCAGCGGTTAGTGTTTTATTTTCCTTTTTAAACAATGACTTAAAAATTCACGACCACACTAAGCGCGAGTGTAAACCCTAATCGGGAAGCTGGGTCAATTGATCAAAATAGGATACGTTAGCATGGAAGCGGTGTAAATATGGCGTTCATTAAGCAATGTTGATTGGCTAAGGTTAGGATAATCCGCTTCAAAACAGTTTTTCAAATTTTAAAAACGCCCACCCTGCCCTTACAACAGAACCCGCTCGATACCGCCTTTTCCCGCTTGCTTGATATAGGTTTTCATCCAATCCTTGCCCAACACATGCCGGGCAATTTCCACGACGATGTAATCGACTTCCATAGCATCCACGTCATCAAAACGTTTCAAACCCTGCACACACGATGGGCAGGATGTCAGCATTTTGATTGGCCCGTCAAATCCGTCGGCACGTAGCTTAGCCGTGTCATCCTGCAATTCGGCGGCTTTACGATGACGCACTTGCGTAGAAATATCAGGACGCGCCACCGCTAAAGTCCCCGATTCGCCGCAGCAGCGTTCGGATTTACTGACGGGCGAGCCGATCAACTCGTTGACGGTTTTCATGGCGTCTTGTTGTTTCATCGGGCTGTGGCAAGGGTCGTGATAGAGATAACGCGCCCCATTCACCCCTGCCAACTTAACGCCTTTTTCCAGCAGATATTCGTGGATGTCGATCATGCGGCAGCCAGGAAAAATCTTGTCAAATTCGTAATCTAGCAGTTGGTCAAGGCATGTCCCGCAACTGACCACGACAGTTTTAATATCCAGATAATTCAGGGTATTGGCGACGCGGTGGAACAGCACCCGGTTATCGGTGGTGATTTTCTGCGCCTTGTCATATTGTCCGGCGGCGCGTTGCGGGTAGCCGCAGCATAAATAGCCGGGCGGCAAGACCGTTTGCACTCCCACTTCATACAACATGGCTTGGGTCGCCAAACCGACTTGCGAGAACAAGCGTTCGGAACCGCAACCAGGAAAATAAAACACCGCTTCCGAATCGGCACGGGTTTTGTTGTGGTCGCGGATGATCGGTACGATTTGGTCACTCTCGATACCCAGCAACGCCCTTGCCGTTTTGGCAGGCACGTTATCAGGCATTTTCCGGTTCGTGAAATGGACGACATACTCGCGCATGGCGGGTTGGCCAGTCGATGACGGGGGTTGCACCAATTGTTTCCGGTTCCACGGTTTCAACAGGATATTGCCGATACGTTGCGCTTTATAAGCCCATTCGATGAGCAGCTTACGCATCACTTTAATGCTATTGGGATGGCTGGTGGATAAAAACATAATCGCCGCCGTTTTCACCGGATTAAAACTTTGCTTGCCCATTTTGCGCAACAGATTACGCATGTTCATCGACACTTCGCCGAAATCTATATCGACCGGACAGGGATTGAAGCACTTGTGGCAGACCGTGCAATGGTCGGCGACATCCTCGAATTCTTTCCAATGGGTGATGGAAATGCCGCGTCGGGTTTGCTCCTCGTATAAAAAGGCTTCGACCAGCAACGACGTGGCGAGGATTTTATTGCGCGGCGAATACAACAGATTGGCTGTAGGCACATGCGTGGCGCACACGGGTTTGCATTTGCCGCAGCGCAGGCAATCTTTGACCGAATCGGAAATCGCGCCGATGTCGCTTTGCTGCATGATCAGCGATTCGTAGCCCATCAGGCTGAACGACGTGGTGTAAGCCGTACTGAGATTTGCCCCCGGCATCAGCTTGCCTTTGTTGAAACGGCCTTCCGGGTCAATGCGCTGTTTGTAATCGTGGAAATCGGCGAGTTCTTCAGCCGTTAAAAACTCGTATTTGGTGATGCCGATGCCGTGTTCGCCGGAAATCACGCCGCCCAGGTCGCGGGCGAGCACCATGATGCGGGCAACCGCCGCATTGGCTTCCTGGAGCATTTCGTAATGGTCGGAATTGACCGGCAAATTGGTGTGGACATTGCCGTCGCCCGCGTGCATGTGCAGGGCGATAAACACCCGTCCGCGCAAGATTTCCTTGTGTACGGCTTCGATGCGTTTAATGACGGGGGCGGTCGTGTCGCCTTCGAAAATCTCTTTTAACAGTGGCAACAATTCCTGCTTCCAGGATACGCGCAATGAATAGTCTTGTAAGCGATGGAACAAGGTTGGCTGTTCAGTCCGGTTGGTCAGTTCGCCGACGCTGATGCCGTACCCGCTGAACGAGGCTTCCGCTTGTGGCAATGGCAAATCCAGGTTGTCATAAAGCCATTGCCAACGCTCCCGCACCGTAGTGATCGCCGCTAAAGCGGAACTGCGGCGGTCGCCAAACAGCTCGGTTTTGTCGATAGTGTCTTCATAAGCGCGTAGCGGTAAATCACCTGCCAATAATTGGCTAAGTGCATCACACAATCGCAATTTGTTGCGTAGCGACAATTCAATATTGATGCGTTCGATGCCATCGCAATAATCACCCATGCGCGGCAACGGAATCACGACATCTTCATTGATTTTAAAGGCGTTGGTGTGTTTGGCGATGGCGGCGGTACGCGCCCTATCCAACCAAAAAGTCTTGCGGGTTTCCGGGCTGACGGCAATAAAACCTTCGGCGTTACGGGCATTGCACAAGCGCACGACTTCGGATGCCGCCAACGCGACTTGTTTATCGTCATCGCCGACGATGTCGCCGATCAACACCATTTTCGGACGGCCATGATGCTTGGCTTTGCTGGCATAGCCCACGGCCTTGACGTAACGTTCATCCAAATGCTCAAGACCCGCCAGCATCACGCGCTGTGGGCCGTCTTTGGGTAAGGCCGCCAGATAATCGCGGATTTCCAGGATAGCCGGCACGGCCTCGCGGACTTGCCCGAAGAACTCCAGGCAAAACGTGCGCGTATGTGGCGGCAGTGAGTGCAAAATCCACCGCGCCGACGTGATGATGCCGTCGCAACCTTCTTTTTGGATGCCCGGCAAGCCGCCTAGGAATTTGTCGGTCACATCCTTGCCCAATTCGCCTTTGCGGAACGCGGGGCCGGGAATGACCAGTTGCTCTTCGGAAAGCAACACCTTACGTTTGCTGTCAAAACGTTTTAAGGCAATGGTCACTTCTGCTTGTTCGTGGATTTTGCCCAGATTGTGGTTGAGACGTTCCACGTCCAACCACAAACCATCGGGCGTGACCATGCGCCAGGACGCCAGATTGTCCAGTGCCGTCCCCCACAACACGGCTTTTTTGCCTCCCGCGTTCATGGCGATGTTGCCGCCTATGCAGGACGCATCGGCGGAAGTCGGGTCACAGGCAAACACTAGCCCCGCCTTTTCAGCGGTCTCCATCACCCGCCGTGTCACCACACCGGCACCGGTATAAATGGTGGCATAGGTTTGTTCGATTCCCGGCAAATGGGATTCAGGATCGACGCGGCCTATTTCAATCAATTTTTCCGTATTGATGACGGCGGAATAAGGCGTCAACGGCACTGCGCCGCCGGTATAGCCGGTACCGCCGCCACGCGGGATGATGGTCAGGCCCAATTTGATGCAATCACGCACCAAATGGCCGACTTCGTCTTCCGTACACGGATAAAGCACCACAAACGGATATTCAACCCGCCAATCGGTGGCGTCGGTGACATGGGACACGCGGGCAAAGCCGTCAAAACAAATATTGTCTTTGCGGGTATGCTTGGATAACAAAGCCAAGGTTTTGCGGCGCATCTCACGGGTACGGTCAAAATGGGCTGCAAAGACATTGACGGCCTGATGGGCGGCGGTGATTAATAGCGCGACACGCTTAGCCCGATCCGTATTTTCGCCTTCATGTTCGGTCAGGCGATTTTTCATTTGCTTCAGCCGATGGCGTAACGCTTCCAGCAAGGCTAACCGGCGTTTGCGGTTATCCAATAAATCGTCCTCAAGGTAAGGATTACGCTGGACCGCCCAAATATCGCCCAAAACTTCAAACAGCATCCTGGCGGAGCGGCCTGTGATACGTTCGCCACGCAACGATTCGATTATTTGCCAACTTTCCGCACCCAACAAACGGATGACGATTTCGCGGTCAGAAAAAGACGTGTAGTTATAAGGAATTTCGCGTAGCCGTACTGGCGACACATCGGAAGACAAAGGGGAAAATGTTGAATTCACTGATATTCTGCATACAGGCGTGATTGATTAAAGATATTGTAACACTCGTGGATGGAGCGAAAATAGCAAAAGCCTCTTAGTCTGTGTATTCCAGCAAACCAAGCCCCCGCATAATCATTCCGAAGAGGGCTGGCAAACTATTCGATTTCATTGGAAGCTGTCGTCAGTTATCGCTGACGGGCATACAAAGTTGGGCTACCAACTTAAGGCGGGACAAAGGTAACTTCCCAATTACCCGCAGGACTCTAGACCTGTCAGGTTTTAAAAACCTGACAGGTCTAGATCGGGTCTTTTTGTCCCGCCTTAAGTTGGTAGTCCAAAGTTGATCGAATATTAGATATTTTGTGCCCATGTTATGATTTAAAAGCCCAAGGCAACCACAATTGAAAACACAATTGAAAATATTGGCTCTAGGATTGGTGTTTTTCTTGAGTTCATTTATATTGGTTCGTTGACGGATGCAATTGGCTTTGCTTGCGTTAAACCATAAAAATAAGCGGCGGATTTTAAAATAACTAAAAAGATAATAATTCTGCGGAAAACAGACAATAACTTAAAGAGGGGAGGAATATCTTATGAAAAAATTAATTTCAGCTACTTTTTTGGTGGCTATATTTTCAATGACTACCGCTTATGCCGCAGAACATCACAGCGGTCATGGCGGTGGCCAAGGTGGTGGCGGCGGTTCGGCAGGGGCATGTATGAAGCCCAGATTGTCGAATTTTACGCCAGGGCATCTAGCCAAAGTGGCGCCTGAAAGCGAAATATCTTTTAAGATTATAAACATAGACAACCCTGACCAAATATCCATCACCATCAAAGAAATAAGCGTTGAATTTGATAGCGAATTCAAAGCCCCTTTCTATTTGATAAAGGCCAAATTGCCAGCCAGTTTGCGCAATACCGCCGCCCGTATCAATATCCGGGTCAATGCCAAATATCCACAATGTGAAGGTGAAGACGGTTGGTTGGTCTTGATTTCTGGTTAATCTGGCCTAGGCTCTAAGTGGCAAGGGCTTATTCCCATACGCATCAAGCTTAGGATTTGGCCATTAATAACTTCCCGATATTAAGACCTGACAGGTTTTTGAAACCTGTCAGGTCTAGGGTTCCAAGAATGGTTCAGGGAAGTTATTTTTAGCCAAATCCTTAGTGTTCACGAAAATCACGAAAAAAAACTAGATGAATTTTCGTGTTTTTCGTGTCGCCTCGGCACACCGCTACGCTGCTCCTGCATTGCTCTACCTCCTGCATCCATGCTGTCGTAAAGTGCCTACTGTTGGTAGCGATAGCGTAACCCAACAGCGTAGCGGTGTGCCGCTCCGATGCTGTTGGGTTACGGCTACCGCCTAACCCAACCTACGAAACTTGATGCGTATGGCTTATTCCCCGTCGTTTTTTCGAAAAACCCAAACAGATGCCGGTCTTTGTACGAATGGCATCAGTTTTGCCACATAAGCGGCAGGCAAATTCCTTACTAAAGACGAATATTTTCGGAAAATCTGGAAAAAAACTGCCGCGATGTCCGCACACGCCGTAAAATACAACGGCTGTATCTATTTACGGGTGCTTTATTAGTATCCACTCAATAAGCTATGTGTGTTTCATAAGTGCTTGCTGAAACAATGTTAGCGAAAAAATCCCATTTCCAATGCAAGCATTTATGAAACAATTAATATGTCTGAACAACCTGCAAAGCAATGCGCCGCATTTTGCCTAGCACAAGGATTTGATATTAGTGCGCTGGCAAAGCTGATTTCTGATACGACGCTGATCCGCATCATTAAAGGCGCGTTGTTGATCGAAGACAATAACGCTTGGTCAGTGGTGTTTTCTTATGGTGCGGTGGTGCATTGGAATGTCAGCACCGAACAGCAAGGCAAACTGCATCAACTGCTCCTCGCCCATGCCGAAAATCCGCTGCTTGCCGTTGAAGAAGATAATTTCACTTTCGAGCTGGACTGCCCCTGCACACGCATTATTGAAGACCATATCGAAGTCGAATCATCCGACCCTATCCTATTGTTTTCATTGTCACAAGGCATGGCGCAATCGATTAAATTGGCTTCGTTTGAAACCAACGCCATCACCACGATCAACAACACCAATTACATCCCCAAATCCCTGGCGGAAGACGGACGGATCAAACTCAGCCGCCATAAAATCGCCAAAATCCGCGGGCAATTGTTTTTGACCAAGAGCGACATCATCCTCAATTACGATTTGCTGGACACGCCGGATTTCTTTTGGGAATATCCCGAATACGAGGATTATTACAGCATCACCGCGAAATATTTGGAAATTGCCCCACGCACACGGGTATTGTCAAAAAAACTGGAAACCATCCACGAATTGTTTGAAATGTTGGCTGACGAACAAAAACACCGCCATTCGTCGATCTTGGAGTTGATCATCATCGGTCTGATTGCCTTTGAAATTGCCATGACGCTAGTAGATAAAGTGTTTTAGGGCACTTTCCGCTTTATGGAAATAACCGCTATTTACTTTATCAAATTGTTGATGCTGCCACCGGCGAGTTTATTGCTCATGGCGATGGCAGGCTTGCTGTTGCGTAAATACCGCTGGGGCTTGCCTTTAACGACGGCGGGCTTATTGATCCTGACCACGCTAAGCCTGCCAGTGGTCACTGAGATTATCGCCGGCACCTTGGAAACTTATCCACCCGTGACCGCCGATAAAATCACCGCATTCAAACCGCAAGCCATCGTCGTCCTCGGTGGCGGTGAAAATTCTGGATTGGAATACCATCAAGCACGGACAGTCAACGAACGCACCCTGTTGCGGTTGCGCTATGCCGCGAAACTAGCCCGTGACACAGGATTGCCGGTTTTGGTTTCAGGCGGGAAAGTGTTTCAAGAAGAATACCCCCCAGAAGCACAGCTCATGGCGGAGGTTTTGCAAAATGAATTCCACATCCCCGTAAAATGGCAAGAACCCAGCAGCCGCAATACGGCTGAAAACGCCCGATTTAGCCGCCAACTTTTACAGACCCAGGCGATGGATAAAATCTTGCTGGTCACCCAGGCTTTCCACATCCCCCGCGCGGTATGGTCATTCCAGAACGCCGGTTTCCAAGTGTTGGCCGCCCCAACCGCCTTTTTCAGCGGCTCTCCATCCGAATCGCCATTACGCTTCATCCCCTCCGCAAACGCGCTGGAGAAGACTTTTTTAGTGCTGCACGAATATTTAGGCTTGTTGTGGTACCGCCTAAATTCTCCAGTGCAATCGTGACCATCGCATCCAACACCCACCCCCATGCTCAGTTATCGCCACGCCTTCCATGCCGGCAATTTCGCCGATGTTTTGAAACACACCGTTTTGGTACAAATCCTTCGCTATCTAGGCCAAAAAGACAAGGCGTTTTGCTATGTTGACACCCATGCCGGCCCTGGCGATTATGTCTTGACTAGCGAATACGCTTTAAAAAACCGTGAATTCGATAACGGGATTGGACGCTTATGGCAACGCGATGACACACCCGCCTGCGTCGCCGATTATGTCCAACTCGCTAAACAAGCCAACGCGGGCGGGCAGCTTGGCCATTACCCTGGTTCACCAAGGTTTGCGAAGATTCTGCTACGTCCACAAGACCGCCTGTTTTTATATGAACTGCATCCGACAGAACAAAAAATCCTGCAAAAAAGCCTTGGCGGAGACAAACGGGCCACGATCATCGCTGATGATGGTTTAAAACACGCATCTGGGTTATTGCCCCCCCATGAACGGCGCGGTTTGGTATTGATCGATCCGTCTTATGAACTAAAAAACGATTATGAATCAGTTGTTGAAACCTTGATAAAAATGCACAAACGTTTTGCCACCGGCACTTACGCGCTGTGGTATCCGGTGGTCAGCCGTCGGCGCACCCAAGCTTTGGAACACGCCCTGCATCGTAGCGGCATTGCCAATATGCACTTGTTTGAATTGGGCGTTCAGGAAGATTCACAAGCCCCTGGCATGACGGCTTGCGGGATGCTTGTCATCAATCCGCCCTGGACGCTACCAGCGGAAATGCAAACCACGCTGCCTTGGCTTGCGGACACCTTAGGAATAGACGGAGCCGGTTTTTACCGCATTCAAACCTTGGCGGAATAATTCAGCAAATGCCGTTTAAGCGTCATTTTTAGGACGGCTATTTCCTTCATCGACCGCACAATTTTCAAACTTCCAATAACAAGTTACGTTAGAATGGCGGTTTTATTTACCACCTGTTGGTTTTGCTTATGTTGAAAAAAAATCTCCTCGTTTTACTGGCGGCTGGATTGTTAAACGCCTGTGTCACCAGTCCTACCGGCAGAAACCAGTTTATTTTTATGCCCGAAGCGCAAATGGACCAAATGGGTTTGCAAACCTTTAGCGCCTTAAAAACCCAAAAACCTATTAGCCACAACCCTCAATACAACAAACTCACCCATTGCATTGCCAATGCGATCACGGAGCAAACGGGCGGTAAATGGGAAGTGGTGGTTTTTCAGGATAAATCTTTCAACGCTTTCGCTTTGCCCGGCAATAAAATCGGTGTGTACACAGGATTGATTGAAATGGTTGGCGGCAACCAAAACCAGTTGGCGGCGGTCATCGGTCATGAAGTCGGCCATGTCTTGGCCAGACATAGCAACGAGCGGGCATCGCAACAAATGGTCATGCAACAAGGTATGGGCATCATCAAGCAAACAACGCTTGGGCAGAATCCAACCACCTTGGGATTATTGGGTCTGGGCGCACAATATGGTGTTCTGATGCCGTTCAGCCGCACCCAAGAAAGCGAAGCCGATATTATCGGCCAGGATTTAATGGCGAAAGCGGGATTTGATCCTAGACAAAGCATTATTTTATGGCAAAAAATGGCGCAAGCATCGCAAGGCCAGGGACCCGCCGAATTTATGTCCACGCATCCTTCCGATGCCACCCGTATCCAGAATCTGGAACAGCACATGCCACAAGCGATGGCGCAGTTCCAGCAAGCCCAGGCAACAGGTAGGCAACCCCATTGCAATTAATCTGAGAAACCCCCTGGAATCCAAATTTGTCTGGATTCCACACCTTTTTAATGCGTCAGTCCCGATCAATGAACCCAAACCTACCATATTTACACCCCTACCCGTTTGAAAAACTGGCACAATTGAAACACGGTATCACGCCACCGCATGACAAAGCCCATATCTCATTATCAATCGGCGAACCCACGCATCCAACGCCACATTTCATTGAAGAGACCTTACTGACGCATATCCAAGGCTTGGGGGTTTACCCGACCACCAAAGGCATATTGGAACTGCGCATGGCGATAGCCGGCTGGCTATCTAAACGTTTCCAAATTCCTGTGGACGCGCTGGACCCAGACACCCAAGTCTTGCCTGTCAGCGGAACCCGCGAAGCCTTGTTTTCGATTGCCCAATGTGTGGTTGACGCCAGCGGTGGCGAAAAACCGGTGGTCATCATGCCCAACCCGTTTTATCAAATTTACGAAGGCGCGGCCTTGTTGGCGGGCGCGGAACCGTATTTCGTCAACAGCACCGAAGCCACCGGTTATCTGCCGGATTTTGACAGCGTACCGGAACGCATTTGGCGGCGTTGCCAGTTGTTGTATATTTGCTCGCCTGGAAATCCCAGCGGCGCGGTGATGGGCCAAGCCGACCATGTAAAACTGCTGGATCTGGCGGATAAATATGACTTCATCATCGCTTCGGACGAATGTTACAGCGAACTGTATGACGATGAAACCCAGCCGCCCGTGGGTTTGCTGGAAACCGCCCACCGCATCGGCAATAGCGCGTTCAAACGTTGCGTGGTGTTCCATAGCCTGTCCAAACGCTCCAACGCGCCGGGCCTACGTTCCGGTTTTGTCGCCGGTGACGCCGAGGTTTTGCAACCCTATTTCCAATACCGCACCTACCAAGGTTGCGCGATGCCGTTGCCGACGCAACACGCCAGCATCAAAGCCTGGCAGGATGAACACCATGTGCTTGAAAACCGCCGCCTATACCGCGACAAATTCACCGCTTTCATCACCATTTTGTCCGAAGCTTGCACGATCAACAAACCCGCCGCGAGTTTCTATGTCTGGCTGAAAACGCCGATAGATGACTGTGAGTTCGCCCAAAAACTGTTCGCGCATGAAAACCTGACCGTCCTGCCCGGTAGTTACCTATCCCGCGAATTTAACGGCGTCAACCCAGGCGAAAACCATGTCAGGATTGCCTTGGTCGCACCGCTGGATGAATGTATCAAATCCGCCCATCGCATTAAAAATTTCCTCAACACTTTATAAAAAGAAAAAATCATGAACGACTATTCAATTGACACCTTGGAAAACATCATCAACACCGCTTTTGAAAACCGCGCCGACATCACGCCAGCCAACGCCAGCACCGAAGTGCGCGAAGCCGTCAACGAAGTGTTGGGCTTGCTGGACAACGGCACACTTAGAGTCGCCGAAAAACTTGACGGCGACTGGGTTACGCACCAATGGTTGAAAAAAGCCGTGCTGTTGTCCTTCCGCATCAACGAAAACCGCCTGATGGACGGCGGCAACACCCGTTATTACGATAAAGTCGAGTGCAAATTCTCCACTTACAGCGAAGAAGACTTTGCCCAAGCGGGTGTCCGTGTCGTGCCAAACGCCGTCGCCCGCCACGGCTCCTACATCGCCCCCGGCGCGATTTTAATGCCGTCTTACGTCAACATCGGCGCCTACGTGGACAGCGGCACGATGGTTGATACCTGGGTGACGGTCGGTTCGTGCGCACAAATCGGCAAAAATGTGCATTTATCCGGCGGTGTCGGCATCGGCGGCGTATTGGAACCCTTGCAAGCCAACCCGACCATCATCGGTGACAATTGCTTCATCGGCGCACGGTCTGAAATCGTTGAAGGCGTGATCGTTGAAGATGGTTGCGTCATTTCTATGGGCGTTTACATCGGCCAAAGCACGAAGATTTTCAACCGCATGACCGGCGAAGTCTCTTACGGGCGCATCCCGGCAGGTTCTGTCGTCGTGTCAGGCAACCTGCCTTCGGCTGATGGCAGCTACAGCCTGTATTGCGCGGTGATTATCAAACAAGTGGACGAAAGGACGCGCAGCAAGACGGGGATTAATGAGTTGTTGCGGGATTAATCAACTCCATAAAGCGCGATAGACTATGGTCTATCGCGCTTTACAGGTTAATGATTTTCAAAAAGCGGCGCAAACCCAGTGTCCGACAAAATATCCTCGCCAGTCCAAGGGCATTATTCAGGAAATTTCTCGTAAGACACCCCCCGTTTCCTTTTCCGCCGCATCACGCGCATCATCCCATGCGTCAGCCCACCATTCAGCTTAGAATTCCCGCCAGATAGGGGTAAGGATTTGACCATTAATAACTTCCCGATATTAAGACCTGACAGGTTTTTGAAACCTGTCAGGTCTAGGGTTTCAAGAATGGTTCCGGGAAGTTATTTTTAGCCAAATCCTAAGTCCATTTATGCGGCCAATAGTTTCTTGTACCCATTCCCCAAAGTTTCTGCCAGATTTCATCAAAAAAACCATCCAGGCTTCTCCTGGCTTCCACAAAATCGTTTTAAATGTCCAACCCGTCGTTATTAGTCTAGACTCCACAATTACTACTTTTTTGGATTTCGTTTAAACTTGTTTGAGGGCGATTGCTAAGAAATTAACGGGTCAGATGATAAATTAAGGGGGGCAAATGAGTGGCGAATCGGGACTTCTTTGGAGTGTGTTGTTTGGTTCTATCGGTTTTGGTTTCTTTATCTATGGCAAGAAACAGTCAATGCTTATCCCGCTTGTGTGCGGCCTGGCATTAATGGCGTACCCGTATTTTATGCCGAATGCAGTTGTGCTGGTTTTGGTCGGTGTGGTGTTGATTGCTGTCCCCTATTTCTTCCGTTTTTAGCAAACACCCCGTTTTACCCGCCTAAACCTTTATGAATCCTCTCATTGAACAACTCATCGTTTTTATCGCGTCCCTGATTGCCAACACGTTTTCTGCACTGGCAGGTGGCGGTGCGGGTTTAATCCAATTTCCGGTACTCATTTTTTTGGGATTGTCTTTTAGCGTCGCCCTAGCCACGCATAAAGTCGCTTCAGTTGCCCTAGGCGTGGGTGCGACGGTGCGTTATCTGAAAGAAGACATCGTGGAAAAAAACTTCGCCGGGTTTATGTTCTCTGTTGGTGTGCCCGCTGTTGTCCTAGGCTCGTTTGCGGTGATCCACATTCCCGATAGCGTCGCTAAATTGGCATTAGGGCTGTTGACGATGTCCTTAGGCATTTATTCTTTTTTTCAAAAGCAGCTAGGCCAGCACTACGCACCGCAGCATCGAGATAAACAAGGGCTAATCATCGGCGGTGGTTTGTTATTTTTAATTGGCTTTTTAAATGGTTCGATTGCTTCCGGCACCGGCCTTTTTGCCACCTTGTTATTGATACGCTGGTTCGGCATGGACTATAAACGCGCCGTGGCTTACACCTTAATCATCGTCGGCTTGTTTTGGAACGGTTCGGGCGCGGTGGTGCTGGCGCTCATCTCAGAGGTGAAATGGAGTTGGATTCCAGTGCTGTTATTGGGTTCTTTTGTTGGCGGCTATTTGGGGGCGCATCTGGCGATTTTAAAAGGCAACAAATGGATTAAACGCAGTTATGAGATCATCACGGTTTTAGTCGGCTTGAAACTGCTGCTTTAAGCCATGCAAATCCAGACGGTAAAAAGCATTGAAAAACCGGCACAACATTAAAATACAGAGACTTTAAACTGTTAAGTTTTCGGTTTTTGGAGCGCGGCCATCTTGGCCGCACAGCGGGCAGGATGCCCGCGCTCCGACTAGAATCCATCTAATTTATAGCCAAATCCCCGCACGGTCTTAAGTAGTTTCAATTCGTAACCATCATCAATTTTCCGTCGTAATTGGCGGATATAGACATCCACGACATTGGTCATCGGATCGGTGCTGTAACCCCAAACTTGGTCCAGGATACGGGTGCGGCTGATGACTTTGCCGGGCATCCGCATACAGCATTCCAACAAGGTAAACTCTTTGGGCGTTAGCTCAATCCGTTTGCCGCCACGATGCACTTCATGGGTTTCTAAGTTTAAGACGAGGTCGGCTATCTGCAATGTTTTGCTTTCCGCTTTCAGCCCGCCGCCACGACGGCGCATCAACGCCTCGATTCTTGCCAACAATTCTTCAAAAGAAAACGGTTTGGTCAGGTAATCGTCTGCGCCTGAGCGCAAACCGCTGACTTTATCTTGTACGGTATCGCGTGCCGTTAGCATGAGGATGGGCGTGTCGATGCCCGCTTTGCGCAGCCGCTCGCAGACTTCCCGCCCGTTGATATCAGGCAAGCCTAAATCCAGAATGATGGTTTGAAACTGGCCTTCGCTACCTAAAGCAATCGCGTCCAAGCCATTGCGGGCGACTTCGACCACATAGCCTTCTGCCTTTAAGCCCCTTTGGACAAAATCAATAATCCGTTCATCGTCTTCCACGAGCAGTATTTGCATGTCCGCGTTACCTTTTTTGAGTTGTGCGTTTCACTGGTTTGCTGGTTTTGCTGGTTTCCAAGCTCAAGCTTGGGAACCAGCAGAAGTTGCCTCTATCACTGAAAATCATTTGGTGCAATTAACGGCAACCTAACGGTAAATGTCGAGCCAGAGTTTTCTACGCTAGCCACGCTAATTTCCCCGCCATGCGCGTTTAAAATGGATTTTGCCATCGGCAAACCTAAACCACTGCCGTCCGCGCAGGAGTGACGGGCGTTTTGGCTGCGGAAACGGCGGTCAAAAATCTTTTCCAGATCTTGTGCTGGAATGCCTATGCCTTGGTCGCTGATGCTGAAAAAGGCTTGTTCGCCTTCTTGCCATAACGTGACGGTAATTTGGCCTGCGGGCTTGGAATAGCGGCTGGCGTTGTCGCCTAGTATAAACAGCAACTGCCGTAGCCGTTGCCTATCGCCGTAAATCCACAGCGGATCGCTAGGTGCAAGCAAAGCTACGGGATTGCCATTTTCTTCCGCCATCAAGCGGAAATCTTCCACGGCGCTGCCCACCAATTCTGTCAAATCCAAGCTATCCCATTCAAATTGCAGATGGGCCGTGTCGGCGCGGGCCAAAAATAACAAGTCTTTAACATAAGCCCCTAATTGCATCGCCAATTCAACGATGCGTTGCAAGGCGTCTTTATACTCTTCGGCTGCACGGTCTTTGCCGCGCAAGGTCACTTCCGCCTCGCCACGGATCACGGTAATCGGGGTGCGCAACTCATGGCTGATGTCCGCCAAAAATTCCCGCCGCGCCGTGTCCATGCGTTTTAATTCTTCATTCAAGCGGTGCAACTCCAACGTCCGCTCGGCGACCCGTTTTTCCAGCACCGCACGGCCTTCGCGTAATTTGTTTTGCTGGCTATGGATTTCCTGCGCCATTTGATTGAAATGGCTGGCGAGATAGGCGAATTCATCATGGCTATCGACACTAATCCGGTAATCCAAATTACCGGAAGCGATTTCGTCCGTGCCTTTCATCAGGGCTTCGACAGGTTTTTTAAAGCCGCGCAACAAAAATATCCCCGCTGCCAGGCTAAAAATCGCCGCCAACACCGATGCCAAAATAGCCAACCCACGCGACCTAGCGACCAAATCTTCCAGCTCTTGCTTGGCTTTGCTGGCTTTCCCGCGCTCGGCGTTGATGGCGGCATCAATCAGCGGTTGGAATTTGCCGTCAATTTCTTCTTCGGAGAATTTTGATAAGGCTTGCATCGCCAAGTCCAGCTTGCCTTGTTGGCGTAGGCGTTCGATGTCGTCAAAGCGGTATTCGCTGGCATCCAAAAAAGCGGTGAAATGGGCGACCCGTTCCAATTCGGCGGATTTGTCGGATTCGTCGCCTGCCTGTTCGGTTTTGACGGCGATGTCGCGCAGTTCCTGCATGGCTTGGTAAAGGCGTTGTTTGGAGGCTTCAACACCTGCTTGTGCGGCTGGCGTATCGCTGATTTGCCTGTCCAGCCGTTGTTTGAAATGGCGGTAAGCTTCTTGGGACAAACGTCCGTAATGATCGAACGCGTCATACGCCGTTTGGCTGCGCTGGAAATACCAAGCGACTTGGTTGGAACTCCAATACAGGGCAATGCCTAAAAACAAGACAAAGCCCAACGACACCATAATGACTATCGCCAAACGCAAACGGAACATAAGGCTTAATTTCCGCCGCCGCTTTCATCCAAATGCTTTTCCATCGAGCGTATGGCTTCCAGTTTTTCGCGCAGCAAACGGGCTTCGTCATTTGACGCGGCGTCGGACTCTTTGCTTTCAACTGAGCGTTGGCTGGATTTTTGTTTACGCTTTTGCGACGTGGATTTTTTCGTTGGACAAACCGGCGTATTGTTCGCTTGGCTGTTGATACGTTTCAATATTTCTGTATCCAGCACCAGCAGTTTTTGCAAGCGTTCATCACCCAGATTTTCGGCAGGGATGGCATTGATACCGTCCAGAATTTTGGGAATGTCGCCACAGCTATCGGACAGCAAACGCCCGACCAGCAAGTGCAACTGAAACCCTGCACCTGGCGATTCTTGTTGACGTTTCAATAAGGTACGGCAAGCTTCGGCGCGTGACGACGACGGCACTTTTGCCATCGTCGCACCGAACGCCAGCAATTCATCAAAATCGGCTTGGGCATAAGGTTCTGAATAAGTAGCGGAATTACCGTTCCAATTTTGGGTAAATTCGGCGCAGCCAACTAATAGGAATAGGCTGGATACCAAACTGATTTTTAGCATAGAAAATGTTGCGTCCATTAATGTTGCGTCCATTGTGGTTAAGCATCTCCAGTCAAAGGGATTTGCACACGAAACCGTGCGCCTTGCTGGTCTTCCCTAGGGTCAATAATCTCGGCTTTGCCTTGGTGGTTGGCGACATATTCGCGGACTATCGCCAAACCCAAGCCCGGGCCTGCATCATCGGCATTGACCGTTTCGCCACGAAAAAACGGTTCGAAGACATGTTCCCGATCTTCTGGCGCAACGCCCTGCCCTTCATCCTCCACTTCCAATTCCATTTGCTGCCCAGAATCACGCAACATGATGCGGATTTCGCCGCCCGTAGGCGAATATTTCACCGCATTCGCCAGCAATTGTTCGATGATACTGCGTAATTGCTCTGCTACCCCATCAATTTCTACAGGCCTGACCAGTTTTTTCACGCTAAGATTTTTGTCTTGCAAACGGGGTTGAAAATCCTCCAGCACCGATTCCAGCAAGGCTTTCATATTGACGTTGCCTTTACGGATGCTGTCCGGTTTGGTGTTGATTTGGCTATAGCGGATCAATTCATCAGACACGGTTTTCAGCTTATCGACCGTATTGCTTAAGCGTTGCGCGATTTCCTGCTGCGGATTGTCCGCGTCCGCGTTGGTGATCAACATTTCCGCACTCTCGCGGATACTTGCCAAAGGCTGCTCAATCTCACGCGCGACATTGTGGATGAATTGCTGTTTCGACACTTCCAATTCCAGCAAATGGCTACGCAACCATTCCAAACGGTTGCCCAAATACCGTAAATCCGAAGGGCCCGCCACCACGATGGTTTCCGCCAATTCCCCCGAACCCAGACGGCGTATGCTGCTATCGAGCTGGCGCAAGGAACGCGAAATGACCAGCAATAAGGTCACGATCACCCCAAACGAAACTGACAATAACACCGCCCCTTTCACTAACAAGCCTTCTTCCAGGGTTTCTGATTGCTGGTGCAAGGCATTGAATTCATGGTCAACATGGTTTTCAAATTCACGCGACAGATTATGCGAAGAATCGCGCAAGCCTTGGAACGCTTCATCAATCGCCACGCTAGAATTAGTGCCGCTTGTTGAACTGATGATCTGTTGATAAATGAGTGTTTCTTTCTCAGACAATTCATTGACTAACAAAGCGATTTTGTTATCAACCCGCAGTTTTAACAACTCGCCCAAGGCTTGTTTAAACGCCGCCCGCGTACTTTCATAGGATTGCCGCTCATAAGGCTGGCGCACCGCCGGGTCGGACAACAACACGAACAAGCGGGCTTTGCGTTCAATATCGGCGGTCTTTTGCAAAACCAAGCGCACCACTTTAGTTTGTTCAAACACTTGGGTGTTGATAATCCGACCCAATGCCGAGGTTTCCCGCAACCCCAAAGCGGCATAAATCACCGCCAGAAACAACGGGATAACGGCAATGACAAAGCCGAGGATGATTAGGGATTTTAACGATAACAGGTTTTTGAATGTCATTCGAAATAGCGGCTAGATAATGTCCACAAGCGGCGGCTTAGGCAAGCGCG
>NZ_JAQTZU010000004.1 GCF_028687615.1 Methylovulum sp. | reverse complement strand
TGACGACATTCTTGATGTCTGCTGTCAGGCTTGGAATAAATTTGCTTTGCAACCGGACGCCATTCGATCCCTTTGCTCTCGGAGCTGGGCGGTGTTGTCATAGAAACTTATTGGGATTGGTATAACTCAATCTTTTCAGTGTCTGGACGCTTTTAAATAGTCAGGTAAGCAGTGGAATTGTCGTATTTACAACAAAAAACCAAGGAAAACGCCCCTATGTGGCGGTTGGCTGTGGATGGCGTTTCTTGGCAAAAGAAATGTGTGGGGATTTTTTTGAGCTGGGTTTTAGGTGCCGGTGATCACACGCATCAAGCTAAGGTGTTTTTCCACGAAAAACACGAAAAACACGAAAATTTATCTCATTTTTTTCGTGTCTTTCGTGGACAACTATCATGAAAATTATGAGTTTTCTCCTTAGCTTGATGACAGGCTGTGACGGTTAATGCTTATATTCCTTGACAGGTCAAGTTTTTCAAAACGCTACCTGCCTATTAACACAAGCACAGTCCTTGCTCCAACCAGGTAATGATCCTGATCATCTAAAACTGGCAATTGTTCGTCTTCCATAATTGCCAGTTCCCCAGGCAAACTGGTGTCGATAAATCGATGCCATTTTTTGTGCTTGAGGGGTGGCAGTTGAAATGATCCCGTTTCCCAATGGGCATTGGCTATCAAATAAATATCGGCGGCAAGCCTTTTAGAATTACCGCCAAACAGGTGCGCTGCGATGCTACGCGATTCATAACTCCAATCGGGTGACTGAAGCCGGTGCCCATGCCAGTCAATTTTCAGCCCCTGGCCTTCTTTAATCGTGAAACTGTCGTGCCGTAGTAATTCATGGGATTTTCTAAACGCGATCAGCAACCGAAAAAACCGGAATAGCTCTTTGTTTTCACTTAAGCACCGCCAGTTTAACCAGTTGATGCCATTGTCCTGGCAGTACGCGTTGTTATTGCCTTGTTGCGTCCTGCCCATCTCATCGCCAGCTAGAATCATCGGCACACCGCGTGATATTAACAACAAGGTGGCTAAATTACGGACTTGGCGTTCGCGCAACTGCTTAATATGGGGGTCGGATGTTTCCCCTTCAGCACCACAATTCCAACTGAGATTGTTATTGTCGCCATCGCGGTTGCCTTCGCCATTGGCCCGGTTATGTTTTTCGTTATAGCTGACCAAGTCCCGTAACGTGAAACCGTCATGGCTGGTGATAAAATTGATGCCGTGGCTGGGATCGCGCCCAAATTGGTAAAGATCGGAACTTCCGGCGATGCGGTTAGCCAAGCTTCCCACCATGCCCGGGTCGCCTTTGACAAAGCGCCTGACATCATCGCGGAAATGTCCGTTCCATTCCGCCCATCTGCCCCAATTGGGGAAACTGCCGACTTGGTATAAGCCGGCGGCATCCCAGGCTTCGGCGATTAATTTGGTTTTGGCAAGCACCGGGTCTCCGGCGATTTGTTCCAACAAGGGCGGGCTGTCCAATACCCGACCTTGTTGGTCCCGTCCCAATATCGAAGCCAAATCAAAGCGGAAGCCATCGACGTGCATTTCCATCACCCAATAACGCAAACTGTCCATAATCCAGTTCCGCACATAGGGATGGTTGCAGTTGATGGTATTGCCGCAACCGGAAAAATTCATGTAACTGCCATCTTTAGCCAGCATGTAATAGCTGCTGTTATCAATGCCTTTTAACGAATAAGTCGGGCCTCTGTGATCGCCTTCGCCGCTGTGGTTGTAGACCACATCAAGAATGACTTCAATACCGGCGGCATGTAGGGCTTTGACCATGTCTTTAAATTCATTGATTTCGCCGCCTGGAATACTATCCGCCGCATAAGCTGATTTAATGGCAAAAAAAGATAAAGGATGGTAACCCCATAAATTGTGCAGCCCTGAACCCGTATCGGGATTAAGTCGCCCATTATCCAGTTCGTCGAATTCAGTGACTGGCATCAATTCCACGGCGGTGACGCCCAGTTCAAGCAAATAAGGGATTTTCTCGATCAGGCCACGGAAAGTGCCAGGATGATTGGCTTGTGCAGACGTGTCTTGGGTAAAGCTGCGGACATGTAACTCGTAGATGATTGAATCGGCAAGCGGGCGATTGAGAGGTTGGTCGAATTCCCAGTCGTATGCCTTAGTGACTAAGATAGCCCGACGAAATGGCGTATGGTTGTGTCTGGAATCCGCCCAAACACACCGCCCGTTTAAGGCAATCGCATAAGGGTCGGCCAAGAGCAGATTGGCATCGTAGCGATGCGGAAGGATTTGCGGGCCGTCAATTTTATAGGCATATTCGACCCCCGGGTTCAAACCGGCTATAAACACATGCCAGACATCGCCTGTCCGGTTAATGTTATTGTCCAGAGGAAAAGCCACTATTTCGTCTTCTTCGCCAGGAAGAAAAAACACCAGAATGACTCCCGTGGCATGGCGGGCGTATATCGAAAAATTTATGCCCCCACGTTCAATGGTCGCCCCAAAAGGTAAAGCATGGCCCCGTTGGATACTAAAATCTTCCGTAATTAACGAGAGGAAATCCTCTGTTGTTTTCGATGCCATCACTAGATCCTAGTTGACTTTGATTATTAACTGATGTTAGGCATTGTCCACGAAAAGCACGAAAAAAATGCACTAACGCCTTTTTTTCGCTTCGCGCTCTACGGTTCGTAGACAGAAGTAAGAATTCGGCCAATATTAACTTCCTGATTTAAGACCTGGCAGGTTTCAAAAACCTGCCAGGTCTCTATGGTTTCGGCAATGGCAGTTCGGGATGTTATTTTTAGCCAAATCCTAAGTCGTGCGTAACATCAGTTATTAACACCAGACTATCGACTCAGTACGGACGTCCCAGTCCACACAAAGAATTAAGCCAATTTTAAAATAATCCCCGCAAGCGGCGGGAGTGTCAGGCTGATAGAGTGCGGCAAATTCATCCAGGGGATGGCTTCGGACACCCGCTCGCCATTAACGACGTTGCTACCTGCATATTCGCTGGCATCGGAGTTAAAAATCTCCTGATAACTACCTGCTTCAGGCACACCAATCCGGTAATTTTCCCTGACCACGGGCGTAAAGTTGAGGGCGATAATTAATTCCTGGCCGCCATCTTTGCGGCGATAGCTGATGACGGATTGTGCGACATCATGGCAGTCTATCCATTCAAAACCATCATGGACAAAATCCAGCTTGAACAAGGGCGGTTGCGCCTGATAAAGGCTGTTCAAGTCTTTTACCAGGGCTTGGACGCCTTGATGCAGCGGGTAGTCCAGCACATACCAATCCAGGGTTTGGTTGAAATTCCACTGGGTGCCTTGGGCAAACTCGCAGCCCATGAACAGCAGTTTTTTACCTGGGTAAGTGAACATCATCGTATAAAGCAGGCGTAAATTGGCGAAGCGTTGCCATTCATCACCAGGCATTTTATTGACCATAGAACCTTTGCCATGCACCACTTCATCATGCGAAAAAGGCAAGGTGAAATTCTCGGTAAACGCGTACAGCATCCCGAAAGTCAATTGGTCATGATGAAAACGTCTATGGATGGGATTTTCTTGCATATAAGCCAGGATGTCGTTCATCCAACCCATATTCCATTTCATTGAAAAACCTAAGCCCCCGACCCAAGTTGGTCGGGTGACTTGCGGCCAGGCGGTGGATTCTTCCGCCATCATGACGGAGCCGGGGAATTGCTGATGGGTGATCGTGTTGAGTTCCCTGAAAAAGTCTATGGCTTCAAGGTTTTCGTTACCGCCATGAATGTTAGGGACCCAGTCGCCATCCTCGCGCGAGTAATCCAGGTACAGCATCGACGCGACCGCATCCACCCGTAAGCCGTCGATATGGAATTCTTGCATCCAGAACACGGCGCTGGACAACAAGAAATTCCTGACTTCATTGCGTCCGTAGTTATAAATCAGTGTGCCCCAGTCCCGGTGTTCACCTTTGCGCGGGTCTTCATGTTCGTAAAGCGCGCTGCCATCAAAACGGGCCAGTGCGAAAGCATCTTTGGGAAAATGTGCAGGCACCCAATCCAGGATCACACCGATATTGTTCTGGTGGCAGGTGTCCATAAAATAGCGGAAATCATCGGGAGTGCCGAAACGGCTGGTGGGCGCAAAATATCCGCTGGTCTGGTAGCCCCAGGACGCATCCAGCGGATGTTCGGTGACGGGCATCAATTCGATATGGGTAAAGCCCATGCCTTTAACATAGGCGACGAGCTGGTCAGCCAGCTCGCGGTAATTCAGAAACCGGGCAAAATCGCCACGCCGCCATGAACCCAAATGCACTTCATAAATTGACATGGGTTCGTGCAACCAGTCATGGCTGCCGCGATGGTTCATCCATGCCCCATCTTGCCATTGGTAAGTATTTTCTTGCACGACAATTGACGCTGTTTTTGGGCGCAATTCAAATTGTTGTCCGTAAGGGTCGGTTTTGCTTAACACCTCATTGCTTTGGCGGTTCAAGAGTTCAAATTTATACAGACAGCCCACTTCCAGACCTGGGATAAACAGCTCCCAAATACCGCTGCCACCCAAGCTACGCATAGGGTTGCAACGACCGTCCCAGCGGTTGAAGTCGCCAACAACGCTTACCCTGCCAGCATTCGGCGCCCACACGGTAAACAGCACCCCGGCGATAGCGTCAACGGTATGCAGATGTGCGCCCATTTTCTGGTAGACATGCCAGTGCTTGCCCTCAGCAAATAAATGCCGGTCAAATTCGGGTAATTGCACGCCAAAATCGTAAGGGTCGTAATGGCGGTGCTGACCGCCATCTTTATCAATCCAAGCCAGTTGATAATGCTCGGGCAATTCATTTTGCTGTGCGGTGTATTCAAAAAAATCCGTGCCCGTTATGCGGGGGATTTTTGCACCACCGTCAGCAAAGCTGACAGATTCCGCATAAGGTAAATAGACTTTCACCTTAAGCCCTGTTTCGTGGGGGTGGCGGCCCAGCACGGAAAAAGGGTCGTGATGTTTTGCTGCAATTATTTTTATTGAACCACTATCCAGCGTATTGTCAGTTTGCTTTTCCATGTTATATCGCCTCAATGTTATGGGGAATGCCAGATTCCATGTTACCAAATAAAACAAACCTTGTATAAGTAATGGACAGTTAAACCCCCATACAGATTAAGGCTGCTTTCTTATAACATTCCTGTTGAAATTGGCGGTTTAGTTTTGAAGACATCTTGGGAGTAGAATACAAGCTCCCCAATCTTAGACAGACGCTAATATCATGAAAAAATTAATAATTTTTTTAACTGCTTTATTCATCTCCCTTTTTGTACAAGCGGAAACCAAGGATACTGCCATGAACATACAATCCCCTGCTTTTCAACATCAAGGAGAAATCCCCAGTCAATTCACCTGCGAAGGGACTAATTTATCGCCGCCTATCATGTGGTCACAAATACCCGCCGCCAGCAAAAGTCTGGTGTTGATTGTTGATGACCCGGACGCACCTGATCCCGTCGCACCTAAATTAACCTGGGTGCATTGGGTTTTATACAACCTACCCGTGGAAAGCACCGGATTGCCGGAAGCGGTAAAGGATTTGCCTGCGGGTACAGGCGAGGGTTTAAATGATTGGAAAAAAACGGGTTATGGCGGCCCTTGCCCGCCGATTGGACGCCATCGTTATTTTCATAAGCTATATGCGTTGGATGTGAAGCTGCCTGATGGTTTAGGGACGCCCACTAAAGTGCAATTGGAGCAAGCCATGCGAGGGCATATTCTGGCAAAAGCTGAATTAATCGGCACATACCAAAAGAAGCAGTAAGGTTTTTTGGGAGGCTGTCCAGGGCCACCTCATTAAAAATATAAATATAATCAGCTATTTAAAAATTTGCAGTTTGTGTTCAAATATGGGTTTTTTAAACCGTTTCTAAATCTATAAGCAATTCATTGGTGAATACAATAAGTTACAAATTGCAAAAAATCACTGGCGTTAAATCGATAAAACGAAAATATATAACCAATTATTTTATAAAAATATTTTAATGAGGTAGCCCTGGGAGGCTGTCGGCGTTTTGACCGCAACTGGCGGGCAGGATGCCTTTATGCCCCCAAAGGGTACGCGCTCCTTCCAGCTAAAAACCGAAAATGTGGCAATTTGAAGTATATTTTATGAAACCGTTTAGATATTGCCTGTTATTCAACATCCACCCCGCACTTCGTTACGGCGCAAAAACTGCCCAGTCTAGTGCCTAGTTTTATTCCTGACCACCCATCCCCGCCAATCTAACCACCCAGCCTTCTTGCGCCGATTGCAACGCGGCATTTATTGTGCGGCAGTTGCTTTCGGCATCGTCCAAGGATAATTTCGGTTCGGTGCCTGCCAGCACACACTGGCTGAAATGTTCCACTTCCAGCCGGAAATGGTTTGCCGCCGGTAAGCGTTCTTCCGTTTGGCGTCCGTCATCTGTCCACCACGTCAACATCGGCACATCACCGGGAAGTTGCCAGACAACATGGCATACCAGCCCGCCTTTGGTGCCGATGATTTCATATTCACAGCGGCGGGCGCGGGCGAAGCTGAAATCGAATTGCGCGTATTTGCCGTCGCCAAAATCCAGCACACCGCTGGCGGCTATGTCGGCGCCGCTGGCTACAGTTTGGGACAGGGCGGTCACGGCGATGGGTTCTTGTTGGAAAAACATCCGTAATGTGTGGATGGCATAGCAGCCAATATCCCACATCGCCCCGCCGCCACGGCTGATGGGTTCTTCGAGGCGGTACATGCGTTCGGGGCGCATCATGAAGGAAAAAGTGGCACGGACGGAGCGGATGTCGCCGAATAGCCCTGATTGGATCAGCTCCAGCACCCGCGCATGTTGCGGGTGGAAGCGGTACATAAAACCTTCCATGACCGTGACCTGGTGGCGGCGGGCGGCGGTTTGGATGGCGAGGATGTCGTTGACGGCCAAGGCCATCGGTTTTTCGCACAAGACGTGTTTGCCGTGCTCGATAGCGCGTAGTGTCCATTCGGCGTGTTCGTGGTTGGCAAGCGGGATGTACACGGCTTGCACATCGCTGTCGTTGAGCAAGCCGTCTAGCGTGTGGTAAGTTTTGACACCTTGTTGTTGCGGTGCATAACGTGCCAAAGTTTCTGCCGCCGCACCTTCACGGCGGCTGGCGATGGCGATGAGTTCGGCATTGTGGGCTTCGATTATGGCGGGCAGCATACGTTCGTTGATGCGTGCCCCGCCCAAAATTCCAAAGCGTAATGGGGATGGGTTGTTCATGATGTTTTCCTGATGTGTTTTTTTAATATTCCCATAAGTTCTTCTACTGCGCCGTAAGTTTAATGGTTTTTGCGGTAGTGGGTTAAATCTTAATTCCATTTAAAAACGTGGAGTGCAAACCTGTTTGCTCCAGTTCAAGCCAAGGCAAGTGTTCCAAACACCAAGTTTGCCACCATCGTTTTTTGCCTGCCAAATTAAGCTTTACTGCATTGTGTTAAAATCCCCCCTTTATTTTTATGAACACAGTGGTGGCTTAGGCTTCCACCAAATCCTGCAAAAATGATTATGACGAGCAACACACAAAACACGCCGCTACAAGTCCTGAAAACGGTGTTTGGTTATGAGAATTTTCGGGGCCATCAGCAAGCGGTGATAGAACAAGTGCTGGCAGGTCAAGATGCCTTGGTGCTGATGCCGACGGGCGGCGGCAAATCCTTGTGTTACCAGATTCCGTCTTTGCTAAGATCCGGTGTCGGCATCGTCATCTCGCCGTTGATCGCGCTGATGCAGGATCAAGTCAGCGCCTTGCTGCAATTGGGCGTGAAAGCGGCGTTTTTGAATTCCACACTGGCCTTGCCGGAAGCCCGCCGCATCGAACAGCAATTGCTCGATGGCGAGCTGGATTTGCTTTATGTCGCACCGGAGCGGCTCGCTTCCGAATACACCCGCGCCTTGTTCGCCCGGATCAACATCGCCTTGTTTGCGATAGACGAAGCGCATTGCGTTTCGCAATGGGGGCATGATTTTCGCGCCGATTATTTGCAGTTGTCGATGCTGCATGAGCGTTTTCCGAGCATTCCGCGCATCGCCCTGACGGCGACGGCGGATGACCGTACCCGTCAGGAAATCACGGTGCGCTTGGGTTTGGAAAACGCGCAATTGTTCCGCAGTGGTTTTGACCGCCCGAATATATGTTACCGGATAGTGCAAAAACAAAACGCCAAACAACAATTGCTGAGCTTTATCCAGGCCGAACATGCGGGCGATGCGGGGATTGTTTATTGTTTGTCGCGCAAAAAAGTCGAAGAAACCGCCATCTGGCTGACCAGCAAAGGCATCCGGGCCTTGCCGTATCACGCCGGACTCAGCAATGACGTGCGCTATCAGAACCAGCACCGCTTTTTGATGGAGGAAGGCTTGGTCATTGTGGCGACGATTGCTTTTGGCATGGGCATAGACAAGCCCAACGTGCGTTTTGTCGCGCATCTGGATTTGCCGAAAAGTGTCGAGGCGTATTATCAGGAAACGGGCAGGGCAGGGCGGGATGGCTTGCCCGCCAATGCCTGGATGGCTTATGGTTTGCAGGATGTGATCACGCTACGGAAAATGCTGGCCGAATCGCCTTCCGATGAGGCGCGTAAGCGGGTGGAATTCCACAAACTCGATGCCATGTTGGCTTTGTGCGAGCAAGTGCATTGCCGGCGGCAGAATTTGTTAAGTTATTTTGGCGATACGCTAGAAAAACCTTGCGGCAATTGCGACATCTGCATGGAACCCGTGCAAACTTGGGATGGCACCTTGGCGGCGCAACAGGCTTTGTCGTGCATTTACCGTAGCCAACAACGCTTTGGAGTCGGCTATCTGATTGATGTGTTGCTGGGCAAACAAACCACGCGCATCAGCCAATTCGGGCATCAGGGGCTATCGACCTTTGGTATCGGCAAAGCCTTGGACGAACAGCAATGGCATTCGGTGTTCCGGCAATTGGTGGCGAGGGGCTTGGTCAGCGTCGATTTTGACCGTTACGGCGCGTTGCAATTGACGGAAGCCAGCCGCCCCATTTTGCGCGGCGAGCAAAAGCTGATGTTACGCAAAGACGTGAAACCGGAAAAAATCAAAGCCAGCCGCACCAGCAAAACGCAGGGCGATTCAAGCTCGTTGTGGGAAGCCTTACGCGCCAAACGCAAGGAAATCGCCGAAGCCCAAGACGTGCCACCGTATGTGATTTTCCATGACGCGACGTTAATGGCGATGATGGAAGCCAAACCTGCCAATCTCAAGCAAATGGCGATGATTTCCGGCATCGGCACCCGCAAACTGGAGCAATATGGCGAGCAGTTTTTGGCGGTGATCCAACAATTTGTTGGCGTTGATGATGATCTTGCCGATACGGCCAGCGAGTCGCTGAATTTATTCCGTTTAGGTTTCACCGTCGCGCAAGTTGCCGAAAAACGCGGCTTGAAAGCCAGCACAATTTACACCCACTTGGCGCAAGCCTTGGAGCAGGGTTTGTTGATGTTGGGTGATGTGGTGGAATTGCCGGAAGCGGAAATAAGTCAAATTGAAGCAGTGCTATTGGCCTTGCCGGAAGAGCAGAAAAATGCCCTCAAACCCGTTTTTGAGCACTTTGAAGGGCAATATTCTTACGAGATTTTGCGGTGTGTGCGGGGGGCGTTGTGGTTTAGGACGTGAATTACGAAAACATCAAGTTTTTGTCGCCGAACAAGGATTTATATAAAGCGATGTCGTCTTTATAGGTTTCGTAGACTTTAGTTGCCAGTTCGTCATCGTATAACGCCGATGGGGTAGGGACTTGCCCTGATTTCATCATGGCCAAAATAGTCCCTGGAAGCGTATCGGCAAAATGACCGTCATTGACCAGTGCATAATGGCTCAAACTGTGGTTATAGGGCTTTCTCGCATCAAAAATTTTAATCAGGGCATTACTTTCAATTTTGCTTTTGGCTGTGGCAAATGTTTCCAGGTTGAAATAATCGTCATATTCTTCATAAACTAAAAAATCAGTTTGTGGGCGCCAGTGGGTATCTGATCGTAATACATTGGCTTGGGTGATCGAATTGACAAAGCATCTAAACGACATGTTTTCAATTTCCACGGCTTTATTGATGGTGTTATACAACTTCAACGCCAAGGGTTTCATCTGGACAATTTTATCCAAATAAGCACTGGCTACCCGTGCAAATGGGCAACGTAAAATGACAAAGGTATAGTCGGCTTGGATCAGGCTGGGGAGGTCAGTCGTAAAAGTGTTGCTGTTATGACGTATCCACTTGAAATCAGCTTCACTTTTTATACAACCATTGGCTATCGCCAAAGACAAGCGCATCGTAGTGCAAGCATTTTTAGGGATAAAACTATAAATGCTGTTGCTTCGGTAAATACGCAACGCCTGTGATTGGGCAAACTGATGCTGATGGTTTTCAGCTAAAGGCAGGTAAGAAGCGGAGTATAAAAGTTGGCGCTGTTTCATAAAAACACTTGAAGATGAAAAAATATGACTGCCCGAATACAGCGAAGGAATACGGACATGATTGTTAGCCACTAGGAGAGGTTGTAGGTTTTTGCTACGGAAACATCAAGTTTTTGTCGCCGAACAAGGATTTATATAAGGCAATGTCTTTCTTGTAAATTTTGCTGACTTTGGCAACCAGTTCATCATCGTATAACGCGGCGGGTTTTGGGGCTTTGCCGGTTTTCTTCATGGTGCGGATAGCATCCGGCAGATAATCGGCATAATTGTCATTGCCGACCAATTCAAAACGGTCAATACCGTGGCGGGTGAGTTTTCGGGCATCGACAATTTCAATCCGGGCTTTTGTTTCTATGGTGCTTTGCGCGGTGGCGAAAGTTTCCAGGTTGAAATAGTCGTCGTATTCCTTGTACACCAAAAAATCCACTTGGGGTTGCCAGTGGATATTCGAGCGTAAGACAGTGGCTTTAGTGATGGTATTGACGAAGATTCTAAACGTCATGTCTTCAATCTCCATTTTTCTTTGCACGGCATCATACAGTTCCCAGGCAACGCCGGTCGTATCGACAATTTTGTCCAGATAGGCACTCGCCAGCCGTGCAAACGGGCAGCGTAGAATAACAAAGGTGTATTCGGCCTGGATCAGGCTGGCGAGATCCGCCTTAAAGGTGTCGTTGTTGCAATGTATCCAGTTAAAATCTGCCAGATTATCGACGCAACCATTCGCCATCGCCAACGATACCCGCATCGTGGAACAAGCATTTTTCGGGATGAAACTATAAACACTGTTGCTACGGTAAATACGTAGGGCAAAAGCTTGGGCAAACTGATGCTGGGTGTTTCTGCTTAGCGGGAGATAGGATGCTACGGCATAATTCAGTTGGCGTTTTTTCATAAAATAACGTTGCCCCTTAAATAGCTGTTCTACACCCTAAGGTTCAGGTTTTGTCACAGCAGGTTCTGCCGACTTTACCTCTTCTTTTTCAATGGCATCCAGCTCATTATCCAAGTCAGCATCATCTTTTTGGCTTTTGCCGTCGGTGATCAGATATTCACGGCGTTGCTGGTAAGCGTTTTTAATAAACTCATAGCGGTCAGAATTAGTCGCTTCATCGACGATTTTCCCCGTTGAAAGCAATTGCGCCCGGTTGTCGACTATTTCGACAAATTTCGCGCCCGCCGTCGAAGCGGCGGCATCCGTCGTACCAAATATGGATAGGTAGGTGAGCGGATTCAGGAACGCGTCGCCGACCAAGCCCAGTGTCTCCCTAGGCGAACTGGGGCCATAAAACGGCAACACCAGATAAGGCCCGGAAGGTACACCCCAAACAGCCAAGGTTTGCCCGAAGTCTTCAATATGCTTATGCAAGCCCATCATTTCCCCGGCATCAAGGAGTCCACCCATGCCGATAGTGGTATTGACCAGAAAACGGCTGAAATCCATGCCGCTTTGGAGCAGTTTGAATTGCAGCAAGTCATTGATAGTGACACCAATATCGTTCATATTACTGAAGACGTTGGTCACGCTATCGTCAACGAACTTAGGCGTCACCCACTGATAACCTTGGGCCAAGGGCTTAAGCACATTTCTGTCGATACTGTCATTGAATGACTGTGCCCCATGATTCCAGCCTTGCCACGGATCATTCCCCGTAGAGGCACAACCACTGAGTGCTATTGTGACAACCATTGTGATAACTGGGAAACCTGGTAAATACGGTTTTGTTTTGAATGTTTGTTGTTTCATGGATGTTCTCGTGTTTTTTTTGACATTTTGGCATTATTTTTAATTTTGAGAAAGCGTTCTTCAAAAACGCCGTTTATTAATCGTTTCATAAGTTCACCGCCTATGCTTTATTTGGCATTTATGAAACAATCAATAACTTAATTGAATGGATATTACAATCTAATAATACTAAAGCAAGAACTGATGGGATAGTAATATACCAGCATAACTATTTAAATTATGACCTTAGCGTTTTTTTTCAGCTAAGCTAAAAAGGAGCTGGAATCTCCTTACTGTTAAAACACTTGTTGAACTTTTATGACTGAATTGACCAACCACGACATCTACGACGACACCCTAAAGCAACTATTGGTTGATGTTGCAGATTTACGCGAAAAAATTACCGCCCATGCAGCTAGCCGTTTGGACAAATATCAAGCTTATTACCGCGCCGGAGCGTTTAACAAAAGTGCGTTGAACCTTGCCTATTATTTGGCTTTGAGGCAGTTCGACCTGCGCCATTTGCAAGATAGGCTCGCCCAAGCCGGATTGTCATCACTGGGCAGGTCGGAAGCCTCGGTGTTATCGACGTTGGATGCGGTGATCGACGTGCTCAAACGGGCGACTGACAAAGCGTATTCGTTGGATGATAAAAATCCTAGCGAATCGGGGTTTAACCGGGGGTTGCAATTGCTGGAACAGCATAACATCGAGTTGTTCGGACCATTTCACGAACATAGCAAAGTCCATGTCATGGTCACTTTAGCTAGCGAAACGGCATGGAATTACGAATTGATTTTGGCCTTGCTGGAAAAAGGCATGACTTGCGCCAGAATAAATTGCGCCCATGATGATGAAGTTGTCTGGCGCAACATGATACGCAATATCCGCCGCGCCGAAACCGAAACTGGCAAAATCTGCCGTATCTTGATGGATTTGGCGGGGCATAAAATCCGCACCGGCGCCATTGCCTTGGGTTTGCCTGTCCACCATATCAAAGTAAAAAAAGATGTGCGCGGCAATGTCATCGCCAAAGGGCAATTGCTCTTGATAGCCGGTGATGCAACCCAAGCATCTGGATTGATGGAAGGGGGGTTGTTGTTCCGGGTGAGCATCCCCGATGCCCTACATCAGCGGCTAAGCCCTGGTTGCCGTCTAGGATTTATTGATGCACGGGGAAAGCAGCGGTATTTGCTAATCGAGCAAGCGGTATCCGACAAGGCGTGGTTGGCAAGTTGCGGGCAAAGCAGTTATCTGGAGTCCGGTTGTGAGGTGGACGTGTTGGCTTCTGAACCTACCGAAGACACTAACGTCAATGAGCGGTTTAATCTGGGCGAATTTGCCGGCGGGCCGCTGGAAATACGTTGTTTCAAAAATGATTTGTTATTGCTGACCGAAAATGATGTTCTCGGCAAACCCGCCGAATACGATGACAATGGCGATTTGATACAGCCTGCACAAATCGGCTGCACCTTGTCGGCGTTCAGTTCCAAATTGGCGATAGGCCAGCCCGTGTGGATTGATGATGGCAAGCTGGGTGCCGTGGTGGAAGCTCTCACCGGACAGGGCGCGTTGTTGCGGGTGAATCAAGTGCGTAGCAGCGGTGTTGGCATCCAAAGCGACAAAGGCATCAATTTCCCAGATACCCAGTTGGGCTTGTCACCGTTAAGCGAAAAAGATTTGCAGGATTTGGATTTTGCCTGCACACACGCCGATTTGATAGGCTTTTCCTTTGTCGAAACCTTAGCCGACATGGACTATTTGATGGATGAGTTGGCGAAACGCAATGCCACCGAATTGCCGATCATCGCCAAAATCGAAACCAATCTGGCGGTAAAAAACCTGCCCGATATTATTCTCGGCACTATAGGCAGGCACACGCTGGGCATTATGATCGCGCGGGGAGATTTGGCGGTTGAGCTAGGCAGTGCGCGGCTGGCGGAAATTCAGGAAGAATTGCTGTGGCTATGCGAAGCGGCGCATGTACCCGTGATTTGGGCGACGCAGGTGCTGGAATCCATCGCCAAGAAAGGGGTGCGCTCCAGGCCGGAATTTACCGATGCCGCAATGGCGGTGCGGGCGGAATGCGTGATGTTGAACAAAGGCCCCTATATTTTGGATGCTATCGAAGCTTTGGTGAATGTGATGATCAGGATGCAGGAACATCAACGGAAAAAATTTTCCAGGTTACGGGCCTTGCATTGGTAAACGGCTGGTCTTAGGCACTGGAGTTTTTCTCATTACTGATGTTATCCGTAACATCAGTAAGCGGTTGGCTGAAAAGAAACCACAAAACGGGTAGATGATTTTTATGACGCAATTAACGGGTGACCCCGCAGCTTGGCTCGCTGATTATGGTGACGCGCTTTATCGTTACGCGATGTTGCGTGTACGCTCGGAACCGCTGGCCGAGGATATGGTGCAGGAAACGCTATTGGCGGCGTGGCAATCGTTTGCCCAATTCAACGGGCAATCATCGGTAAAAACCTGGTTGATCGGCATTATGAAACACAAAATCATCGACCATTTCCGCAAATATAGCCACGAAACCGAATCGTTGGACGATTTTGAAGATACTGATGAGTTACTGGCACATTCTTTCGATGCCGACGGGCATTGGAAAATCAAGCTGATTGATTGGGGGACGCCGGATAAGTCGATAAACGATGAACAATTCTGGCAAGTGTTTTACCGCTGTTTGGCCCGCTTGCCCCAAAACATGGCGGATTTGTTTATTTTGCGGACAGTGGAAGGTTTGTCGAGTGAAGAATGTTGTAAGGTATTGGCGATAGAAACGACCAACCAACTCTGTGTGGCCTTATCACGCACACGCTTGAAACTCAGGCAATGCCTGGAAATCCAATGGTTTGATCAAGGATAAGAAGATGCTGAGCTGTAAAAAAATGACTGATTTGCTTTCTGACAGCCTCGAAACACGGTTGCCTTGGCCCAAACGTTGGGCGATGAAGCTGCATTTGATGGTTTGTGTGACTTGCCGCCGTTATCGCCGGCACTTGCTGTTCATGCAAAAAATGTTGGCTGGAGGGCGTGGTAAGGCGATGCCCTTGCCGGAAGCGGCTAGATTGCGGATTAAGGAAAAGTTGGCAGGAAAAACGAAGGGATGGGATTAAGATGATTGGCTAATGATACTGTCCACGAAAAAGCACGAAAAAGCACGAAAAAGGTTTAATGGACAGTCCAAGATATACTCTGAACGGTCAAGTTTTCGGTTTTTGGAGCTTAGGTCTCTTGACCGCAACAGGCGGGCAGGATGCCTTTATGCCCCAGAGGTACGCGCTCCCTCCCACTAAAAGCCCAAAACGTGACCGTTTGAAGTAATTTTTGTGCTTTCCGTGGATATTTCCCTCGCTTACCATCAGTGCTTAAACAGTTTGCGGGTTACCCAGTAATCCAGGCTTAACCAGCCCGCCCCGCTAAAAAACAACGAAGCCAGCATCAATAAATACAATAGCGGCAATTTGTAATTGCCAAAGCCTTTGTCGGTGATGGCATAACCTTGCCACAATTCCCCCAAAGTATGCCATTCGGCAGGCCAGTGCACGGCGGCGATGGCGACCACGGTCAAAATGATCAAAGCGAAACTAAAAAAACGCGTGGCTAATCCGAGAACCAAGGCGATGGGGCCTATCAACTCAAGCCCCATCGAAAGATTCCAACTGACCTCAGCGGGTAGCAAATTAAATGGAAACGGAAAAGGCAATTCGCCGAACCAATTTTCGCCCATGAATTTTTCTAATCCCGCTTCGGCAAATTCATAGGCCAAAACCAGACGTAGGAAAATCGGGGCATAGCCGGACGTGTTGTTTTCGAGCCAATGGTTTGTTGTAGCCAGTAACTTGTTGGTTTGCAGGGCCAGGCACTGGCAATAAGTGGTTTCTTCTGAAGTCATGATGGCTTCCCGTTAAAAAAGTAGATGGATGTGGCCGGACCTTTAAAACCGCTGGGGTTCCAAAGGCCACTGTCCTACAAGGTCTTATTTCTTATTGCCACCACAACTGCCTTCTTTCATTTTGTCAGCAGCCATTTTGCCTGCCCCGCACTTGCCTTCCGCCGTTTTGTCCTTGCCTGCGGCTTCAGCCATTTTTGCTTTTTTTGCACCGCATTTTCCTTCGCCACATTTGCCTTCCTGGGCTTTTTCAGTGCCTGCTTGATCCGCTTCGGCCACCACAAGGGGGCCGGAGATTTCTTTCATGCCAAAGGGGTTGTTGTCGGCAAAAGCGATAGGGGATGCGCTTAAAGCAGTTGCGATGATGCCGCCGAAAGTCAAGGCCAAGGTTGTTTTGTTCATGGTCAATCCTCATTTTTTAAGTTAAAAGTAAGTTAGGAAAAACTGATTGGGAGGGCCAACCGCTTTCCTGACCCATCAGTCGGGATGAAAATGAAAACCTTACAAATAATTTTAAACAACTTTGTCCGCAGTAAATTTTTATTGGTAACTGATGTTACGCACGACTTCCTTTTTGTCCACGACCCGTAGAGCGCGAAGCGAAAAACATGAAAAAGCACGAAAGGGTACTGAGCATTTATTTGGCTTTGATTGGTCGGGACGGGACTGGGTTCCAAAATCGCGATAGGTACTGAAAACGTTACGTAACGGGTCGCCGTGGCGTCTACTGTTGGAACAAACCCATTCCGGCTTGTGTTACAAAGCGAAAAAAGGCTAGGGGGGGCACGTCAAGTTGCCGCTTATTTGCCCTCGAAGGCGTTAGTGAGTTTTTTTCGTGCTTTTCGCTTCGCGCTCTACGGGTCGTGGACAATGCGTAACATCAGTTGGTAAGTTGAAAGATAATCAGAAAACACATAATGCTAAAAACAAGTGCTTTCCTGATTTATCAGTCAAAATAAAAATGCAAGTTTTGCAAATAGTGGAATTTTTTTTGCGGATATACTTTAAATGGGCACAAAATGGGCGCGTTTTCGGTTTTTAGTGGGAGTGAGCGCATACCCTCTGGGGCATAAAGGCATCCTGCCCGCCTCCGCCTATTGCGGTCAAGAGACCTAGCCTTCATATGCAGGTGTGGCAAGGAAACGATCATCACAAGATAGGTTGAAATTAAGGGTCAAGCCAAGGCCCACCGCTTTGATGTTGCCACATTGCGTAATATTTTCCTTGTTTATCAAGTAATTCCTGATGGGTGCCTTGCTCGATAATATGCCCGTGCTCCAATACGACTATCCTGTCCATACATAAAATCGTCGATAAGCGATGGGCGATGACAATGGCGGTTTTAGTTTCGATCAATTCGAAAATGGCGGTTTGGATTTGTTGTTCGGTCAGTGAATCCAAGGCGCTGGTGGCCTCATCCAGCACGATTATCGGCGCGTCTTCGAGAAATGCACGGGCGATGGCGACGCGCTGCCTTTCGCCGCCCGATAATTTGACTCCGCGCTCACCCACTAATGTGGCAAAACCATCCGGCAGTTTTTCGATGAAATCCAGGCTTCGCGATTTTTGTGCGACATCCCGCAGACGCACTTCAGGGATGTCCGCCCCTAGCGTGATATTCTCGCGTATCGAGCGGTGGAACAGCTCAGGTTGTTGGGGGACCATGGATATTTGCCCGCGCAACGCGCTTAAGGTAAAGGCTTTTGCGTTTTGGCCGTCAAACGTGATCGCGCCAGATTGCGGCTCCAGAAAACGGAACAGCAATTTCGTCAATGACGATTTGCCGGAACCGGATTGCCCGACGAGCGCCACTTTTTCACCGGCTTTGATATGCAAGGAAAAATCCGTAAACAACGGGGAATGCGGGTTATAACTGAAATTGATGCGGTTAAAACTGATTTCGCCCCGTGCAATGCTTAGCGGACGCGCGTCGGGCGGATCGGTTTCCAGGTCTGTCTGCCGGAAAACCTCGGTCATCTCCCGCGCATCGGCTAGGGCGGTGAAAAAATTGCGGAAGTTGCGGCCAAATTCCCACAGGCGTTGGATCAGCATAATCATGATGGACTGGAACAGCACGAATTGCCCGACCTGAAAATTGCCCGCCCGCCATTTTTCTATCATCAAATACACCAGCCAGAGTTCAATGCCAAAAGTCATCATGCCTTGGATCGCAAAGGAAACAAACAGCAAAGCCCAGGCGATTTTTTTCTTGCGGTACACTACATCCGAAGCTTGGTTGATGCGTTGCTGCTCGCGGTTTTCCAAGGCAAAGCTTTTGACAATAAAAATATTGCTGATGGCATCCGAGTACAAACCGCCTACTTTGGAATCGCCTTCCGCGACGGCTTCATCAAAACGCAGTTTCCAGATCGAAAACCCAATATTCCAGCCGACAAACAGCACCACCCAGACCAAAAAATAATAGGCAAACTCCGGTTGTTGCTGGTAAAAAATGGCGAATGAAATGCTGACCGCAATGCAGTTCATAAAAAACTGGAACAAAAACCAGTCCATGATAATTTCAAACGAACGCGAGAAGCGGTTGGCTTGTTTGATCAGGCTGCCGGAAAACTGGTTTTCGAAAAAGCCATATTTTTGTTTTTTAAGCACGTCAAAACAGCGTTTTTCCAGCAAATTAACACCGCCACCGTCCAGCGGAATAATGGCGGTTTCCAGGAACCGCCAAGCCAGCCAGATGCCGCCATACAACAAGGCGATGGTTTTCAGGCTATCCAGCAACACAGTCAGTGTGGCATCTGAATAAGGCGCGGCGAGACCGTTGGCGATGTTTTTGTAGTAGATAGGAGCAGATAAATCCAGCAGGACTTCCACCGTCAAGGCAATTAACGCCAGTAGAAAATAGCCTTTTTTCTGCCAGATAACGCGGCTGTATTCTCTTAAAATAATGTCCATGCTTTTAGTTGTGGTGTTGTGGCGGTGTTTGCTTACAGCTTAGGGTTGGTGATGGCGGATTGTCTGGTGCAATTGGATAAGTCCATCAATAACAGGGGGTTTTGTTTATTAAAACAGACAAAATTTAGCTTTGTCTCTATAATCACCCCACCATAATAATGGTATTGAACTAAACGGACGATGTTGTGCGAATCTGAAAATCTGCCCTAAGAATCGTTGTCATTGTTCTTTGTGCCGTTTATCCACAATCGCCCAACAGGGTCATAACTACGAAAGAGTGAGGATAGTATGGATCAAATGAGTGAAGAAGACCGTCAACATATTCTTGAAAGTTCGCCAGTCGGCACTTTTGCCCTGATGTCAGCGGTGATTGGCGGTATGGTCGTCGCCTGGCTGTTTCTGTATTACGGCGTATTTTTGCCACGGGGATAGGATTTTATTATGCAAACAGAACCCTCAAAAAGCGCGAATCTCATACAAAGTTTATGCGCACAGTTTAACGCAATCCATATCGACCATCTGGAAAAAAGATGGATTACCATTTCCTTGATGGTTGTTGGCCTGTTAGTTGGCATTATTACCCTGGATGCTTTCTTTCATGGCGTTAATCCGCCCAGCAAGGTTGAAACGATTGATTCCGCCAGCCTGCATCTCAGTAAAGAGTTTGCCGAAGACAACCTCGGTGTACAAGTCGATGGAAAAGGTGCCGTCACCATCCGCATGGTCGCCGGACGTTATTCATTTTTCCCTAAGCACATCGATGTGCCAGCCGAGACCCCATTGACGTTCCGTTGGGTCAGTATGGATGTCTTGCACGGTGTCCATATCCCGATGACCAATATGAGCACGATGATTGTGCCAGGTTATGTTGCACAAGTGTCCACCACTTTTCCAAAACCGGGTGAATATCCCTTACTGTGTAATGAATATTGCGGCTTAGGCCATAACCACATGTGGAGCAATATTTCTGTTATCGCCAAAGAAGACTGGAAAGCTCCGGTTAAATCGCCAGCCAATGGAGAGCAATAATGATTGATGCTACGACAAGAAAACTTGCGTTAAGCCATTTATGGGTGGCGTTTGCCGCTTTTATTGTGGCCTGTTTCATGGGCGAATATCAGGTGTTGGAACGTAGCGGCTTTTTCCCCGTGTTAGATTCCGCCCCTGTTTATTTCGCCTCGGTCAGCACCCACGGCGTACTCATGGCGTTTGTCTTGACGACTTTTTTTATCATGGGTTTTGGTTACACCATCGCCACCACTAGCCTGAAGCAACCCGTTTGGAACAAGCCGCTGGCTTGGGGGGGATTTTGGCTGGCGTTGGTCGGTGTGGTGCTAGCCGCGATCCCGCTACTGACGGGCAAAGCTTCGGTGCTGTATACGTTTTATCCGCCGATTGTCGCCCATGCCGCGTTTTATATCGGCGCGACCTTGTTGGTGGTGGGATCTTGGGTGTGGTGCGCCATCATGCTGGTGATGTTCAGCCAATGGAAAACAGCCAATCCTGGACAAGCCGTGCCGCTTCCTATGTTCGCCACCGCCGCCAATGCCATGTTGTGGTTATGGACTAGCGCGGGTGTGGCTTTGGAAGTGCTGTTCCAGTTGATCCCTTTATCTTTGGGTTGGATAGATACCGTAGACCCGGGCCTTGCGCGGACTTTGTTCGCCTGGACCTTGCATCCTATCGTGTATTTCTGGCTGATTCCGGCTTACACCGCATTTTATGTGTTTGTGCCGAAACAAGCGGGCGGCTATTTGTTCAGTGACGAAATGGCGCGGATTGCGTTTATCGTCCTTGCGGTATTTGCTTTACCCATTGGTTTCCATCATTTGTACATGGACCCTGAACAAGCCAGCGGCTGGAAATTGCTGCATGGCATCGGCACCTTTGTGGTCGCCTTGCCGACCTTGGTGACGGGTTTCACCGTGATCGCCTCGTTGGAAATCGCCGGACGCTTGCGTGGCGGTAAGGGCTTGTTTGGCTGGATTTTGACGCTGCCGTGGACGAACACGATGGTGCTGTCGGTGATTTTAGCCTTGCTGATGCTGATTTTTGGCGGCTTCGGCGGCATCGTCAACGCCAGTTATGCGATGAACGCGATGATCCACAACACCGCTTGGGTGCCCGGGCATTTCCATCTGATTTTTGGCGGCACGACCATCATCATGTATTTCGCCATCGCCTATTACCTGTGGCCGCTGCTGACCGGAAAAGCCTTGTTTTCCAACATCATGGCGGTGACCCAATTATGGCTGTGGTTCATCGGCATGGCAATTTTGACTACGCCTTGGCATGTCCTGGGTTTGTTGGGCCAACCGCGCCGTATATCCAGCGTGGTTTACAATAACTTGCTGACTTTGGCGTGGAAACCTTATGAGTTTATGATGATTTTTGGTGGCCTGATCCTGCTCGGTTCCGCCTGTTTGTTCATCTACAATCTGGTCAAGACCCAGTTAAATCCTACGTCGGAAACCGTTGTTGCCGAAGAGATTGAGTTTGCCGAACCTATCCATGCCGTCACGACACTGCCTGAGTATCTGAATGGCTTAAGACTTTGGAATAAAGTGATTGCCGTGTTGATGGCGGTCAGCTTTGGATATCCGATCTTACAATTCTTTTTTATGAAAACCTTTGGTTCAAGCGCGTGGGGATATTAATCATGAAACACTTATTATTAGCTGTCGCATTGCTTGCGCCACTTGCCAGCCATGCCGGGCCGGCCTCTAACATTGCCTGGACACCAGAAACCTTAAGTCTGGTGAAAAAAGGCGACCTGAACAAAGGCAAATCCCTGGCTGAATCCTGCCAAAGCTGTCATGGGGCAAAAGGCGAAGGCATAGCGGCAGAAAACCGCGATGGTGAGACTATCCCCGCCATACCGGCTTTGGCGGGCCAAATCGCCACTTATACCTACAAACAGTTGCGTGATTATTTTGACGGCAGCCGCAGCCATGATTCCATGACCGCCATTGCCAAAGGCTTGGGTGAACAGGATGCGGCGGATTTGGCGGCATGGTTTGCGTCGTTGCCTATGCCGCAACACAAGGCGGCTGGCCAAAGTTCCGCCAGGGCGGAAAAAATGGTCAGCCAAGGCGACGGCAAACGCATTTTGCCACCGTGTTCGGTTTGCCACGGTAGCCGTGGTCAGGGCGAGAAAATGGATATTCCGGCATTGGCTGGACAACAGGCCGATTACTTCGCCAGCACCTTGCTGGCTTATAAAAACGGCGAACGCCACAATGATGTCTACAGCCGTATGCGCTTGATTGCACAACAATTAAGCGAGGCGGAAATCAAGGAGCTGGCTAGTTTTTATCAGCAACTTAAATAAGATCTTTCGTAGTTTAGAATAAATTTTCAGCAGGTAATGGCGGAACAAGAGTACAAATTTAGGTTTGTACTCTTGTTCCGCCATTACCCAATTTTGAACTGGCAGCTCGGAAAATAAAATCGTGTGTGATCCGCATCACATACAGGTCATCCGCTTGATAAAATCCTGCAAGCTTTGGCCTTCACTGTCTGTAAATGTCCCATTTTCCAGCTGGATGCTTTGAATCCGATCAAGTCGGAAATTACGGAAATCGTCACGCAGTTCGCACCAGCCGACCAAAGTCCAGACGTTTCCCCAAAAATAAAGGCCCAACGGGCGGATACGACGCAGGCTTTGTTCGCCGTCAGCACGGCAATAGCCCATCTGTAACAGGCGTTTGCTGTCGATGGCTTTGCGGCAAATATCCAGATGAATATCAATATCCTGGCGCTGGTTGAAGCGTAATGAAAACAGTTTGCTGTCTTCGGTCTTATGCCGCAACCCGGCCGGAACCACTGCGGTAATTTTGTCCAGCGCCGATTGCGCCGAGTAACCCAGCTCGGTCCCTGCCCAGGTTTTGACCATCCGCGCGCCGACGACCAATGCCTCGATTTCGTCCGAGGTAAACATGATCGGGGGAATGTCGATGGTATGCAGCAACCGATAACCGACTCCGGCTTCACCTTCAACCGGAACGCCGGACAGGCTAAGATCCTGAATATCCCGATAAATAGTCCGTTCGGACACTTCCAGACGCTCGGCAAGCGCTTTGGCGGTGACCAAGCGTTTGTTGCGCAATATTTGGACAATTTGAAAAAGACGGTCAGCGCGGCGCATCGTTTTGGAAAGGCGGCCAAGGTATTGGCCGCCTAAAACTCAAGGAGGGTTAAGACGGTGAATATAAACCAACGCGGTTGCCTTCGCTATCCAAAAACAGCGCGAAGTAACCGCAGTCGCCGTCATGGATCGGCGTTTTGGGCAGGAGGACGCTACCGCCGTTCTGGACGGCCCGATCCAGCGGTGCGCTTAAGTCTTCGCCGCCGTTAAAGTAAACGACAGCACCGGTTTGGCTGGGCTGGTAATGTTCGCCCAGCACCAGCATACCGCTGACCGCCCCTTCCTCGCCCGCGAAAATCGCCAGTTGATAAGCATCCATTTCCTCATCTTTAAAAGTTGTTTCCAACAGGTTTTGGTAAAAGTTTTTGGCCCGCTGCATATCGGTTACCGGAATTTCAAACCAGCTTGCTACATTGTTCATTTTTTATCTCCGTGCATTAAGTGTTGACGAGCGGCTATGGTATGACAGCCCTCCTGACAGCGTGGTGTCAGTAATGTTTATAACGCTGACGATTTTTAGCGATTTCTGTTCAAGTCCAGCCAATCTGTAAAGTGCCCATATCAGATTTCTTTTCGGGCGTGGAACAGATATTTCATGGTTTCCTCCTGATTAAAACAATCCTGCAACTTTTTATCATTGTTCATAGGCTTGCTTCAACTTTTCGATGTCGATTTTGGTCATTTGCAGCATGGCCTGCATGACTCTTCCCGCTTTTACCGGATCGGGGTCGCCCAATAATTCAATCAGGACATTAGGCACAATCTGCCAGGACACGCCAAATTTGTCGTCCAGCCAGGCGCATTGGTTTTCCTTCCCACCTTCAGAAAGTTTTGCCCAATATCCGTCCACCTCCGCTTGCGTTTCGCAGTGCACGACAAACGAAATGGCGGGCGAGAACTGGTACAGCGGGCCACCGTTGAGCGCGGTGAACACTTGCCCGTCCAGCTCGAAATTGGCCGTCATCACCGTGCCCTTCGATCCCGGCCCGCCATCACCATAACGGTTGACACTCAAGACTTTCGAGTTCTTAAAAATAGACAGGTAAAAGTTCATCGCCTCTTCGGCTTGATCATTGAACCACAAAAATGGCGTGATTTTTTGCATGGTGGTTTACTCCTGCATAATGTTAAAGGTAATGCCTGATCCGGCTGGGTTGTCGCGTGTCTAGGCCACAAGCCCGCAACCAACTCGGCAAGTTGACATGCGTGTTCTTTCTGCGGTTCGGTTTTCATCATCCATTTCAGTCTATACTCTGAACGGTCAGGTTTGCGGTTTTTGGAGCGCAGGTCTCTTGACCGCAACTGGCGGGCAGGATGCCTCTATGCCCCAGGGTACGCGCGCCCCCAACTTGCAATATCCCACTAAAAACCGAAAACTTGACCGTTTGAAGTATATATTCATGGTCAATCAACCGGCAAGCCCGGCAACTCAATCACTGGCCTGACTTCAACCACGCCCTTGCACGCCATCGGAATCTTCGCGGCGATACCGATGGCTTCATCAAGATCCTTGGCGTCAATCAGGTAATAACCGCCCAGTTGTTCGCGGGTCTCCGCAAACGGGCCGTCGGTGACGAAGCGTTTGCCTTCGCGTACCCGGACGCTGGTCGCCATCGCAGTGGATTGTAACGGGCTGGCTGCCAGAAACTGACCCTTCGCTTTGAGTTGATTCGTAAGTTGGGTGGATTCCGCATAACAGCTCTCCCGGTCGGTTTCGCTTAAGGTTTTTTCATCAAAATAAATCAGCAATAGGTATTTCATCGGTAGCTCCGCGCTTGCGTTGTCAGCCTTGGCAGGCCGCATCTGGCCCCATGTGGAAAAATTCCCAGATATGGCTGTCCAAATCCTGAAAGCCATGCCCATACATAAATCCGTGGTCTTGCGGTTCGTTATAAATACTGCCGCCAGCGGCAACAGCCTTACGCACCATGTCATCGACTTGTTCCCGGCTTTCCGAAGATAAGCACATCAGCACTTCCGTGCTGGTCGTCGCATCGCAAAGGGTTTTGGGCGTGAACGTTTGGAAAAACTCCTCGGTCAACAGCATGACGAAAATGTCATCGCTGACGACCATGCAGGCGGCGGTCTCGTTGGTAAATTGCGGGTTGAAGGCAAAACCGAGTTGGCTAAAAAACTCCTTGGCTTGGTTAAGGTCTTTTACCGGCAGATTCACGAAAATTTGTTTAGGCATGGCGGTTCCTCAAGCGGTTTTGGGCAAATAAGTGATGACGCTGATCACCGCACCTTGTGGGTCTTGCAACACGCTGAAACGCCCGACTTCGGGGATGTCATGCGGGGGCATCAGCACCTTGCCGCCCATCTCCACGGCCAGTTTGGCGGTGGCTTCCACATCGTCCACGGTGACATACACGCCCCAACAGGGCGGCTCCCCCTCAACTGCGGGTGGTATCGCCATCATGCCGCCCATTTTTTCGCCGCCGGATTTCACCAAGGTATAGTCCAGGCCGGTGATGGGCGCGGGTTCCAGCGTCCAGTTGAAGAGCTTGCCATAAAAGTGCTTGGCGGATTCGGTGTCGGTGGTCAGCAGTTCGCACCAGCTAAACGCACCGTGAACTTGGCATTGCTTATCCATAATTTCTCCTAATAGTTTGGTTGATATAAAACTAACAAAAAATGTTGGCGATAGTCCAGCCTGTGCAAAAACGCCCGCCGTCCGTGATTGGGCGGGATGCGCTCAAATTTGGTTATTCGGCGCAACTTGCCTGCGCCGCGAAGAAAGCTTCCATCCGGCCTTGAAGCTCGTTTGGATCGATGTCTTCGATATGCGTGGCGATCAACCAATGATGGCCGAACGGGTCGCTCACCGCACCCATGCGGTCGCCCCAGAATTGATCGGTGGGCGGCATGGTTTCCGTGGCCCCGGCTTTGATGGCGGCGGCAAAAACGGCGTCGGTATCGGTGACATAGAGATGCAGTTTGACCGGGGTGCCGCCCAGGGTTTTCGGCGAAATTTCGGCGCACTGCGGATTTTCGTCCGCAAGCATGAAGATCGAGTCACCCATCTTGAATTCGGCGTGGGCTATTTTTCCGCCGGGCGCGTCAAGACGGAACAGTTCGGCGGCATCGAAGGCTTTTTTATAGAATTCCAGCGCATCAGCAGCGCCTTGGACGACCAGGTAAGGGGTTAAGGTGTGGAAACCGTCTGGGATGGGGTTGATGGTTGTGGTCATGATGGTGCTCCTGTTTAAAGTTAAGTGGATGTAAAACGGTGCTTGCACTCTTGGTCGAATGGCGGCTGCCTGAATCGACATGCCGCCGGATTTTTTATTTGCGGGCGGCAAATGTTGGTTAGTTGCTATGGTAAGGCAGTCTTCCTGACAACGTGTTGTCAGTAGTGTTTGGGCGGGTGGATTTTTAACGTCACCTCTTGCCAACACCGGATATCAGGCTTCGACAAAGCCGAGCGCCCGCAACGTCTGTTCGTCATCGGCAACTGGACGCACTTCGACGCAGCCGTGCTTTGCCCCGGGTATGCGCGAGGCGATCTGGATCGCCTCGTTCAAATCCCTGGCTTCGATCAGGTAGTAGCCGCCAAACTGTTCCTTGGTTTCCGCGAAGGGCCCGTCGGTGGTCGAGACCTTGCCGCCCCGCACCCGCACCGTAACGGCGGTGCTGGGCGGCAGCAAGCGGTTACAGCCCAGATAATGGCCGTTTTCCCTGATGTTTTTGGTGAATTCCGCGTATTCTTCAAAATGTTGTGCGGCAACGTCGTCGCCCATCTGTTCCATGACAGTTTCGGCGCAAATCAGGCATAGGTATTTCATGGTTTATCTCCGGTTGGGTGAGGAAAAAGGATTTACGCCTTATAGTCGATTGGAGAATGGTTAATTCGACATGAAGTGCCACACGCGATAAATTTTTTCGAAATTGCCTGGCGAACAACCAAATGGTTATGATTAATCAAGCTCAAGACGGTCATGACAGGATAGTTAGGCGATGCAAATTGCGTTTGGAAGACCGTGTATCAGGCTATTCAGCCAATGCCTTGAACAAGGGTTTATACATTCTGGCACAAGCAATCAGCGCCCATCAGCCGAGCGGCTTGTTTGCCGCCCGTACAACGCACTTTGCAAATTGCCGATAGCCCCTCTAGGCCGTGAGTTCACGCAGCCGACGCTCAAGAAAACGCCGCTCGGGTTCTTGCCGCACGAGGCTGAGCGCCTGTCGGTAAGCGGCTTGGGCCTCCGCCGTTTTACCCAGCCGTCGGCACAAGTCCGCCCGCACCGAGTGCGACAGGTGGTAACCGGTGAGGTCGCCGCGCCCCAAAATAGCATCGACGAGGGCAAGCCCGGCGGTTGGGCCGTCGCGCATCGCCACGGCTACGGCGCGGTTCAGTTCAATCACCGGCGATGGCTCTGATTGCATCAATAAATCATAAAGAGCGGCGATTTGCGCCCAGTCCGTGGCGGCGGCAGTGCTGGCATTGGCATGCACGGCGGCAATGGCGGCCTGCAAGGTGTAGGGGCCGAACCGACGTGATTTTAACGATTGTTCCACCAACGCCGAACCTTCGGCAATCTGCCCGCGGTTCCAGAGCGAGCGGTCCTGGGCGTCCAGCAAGACCAGTTCGCCGGTTGCTGAGCACCGCGCGGCACGGCGCGATTCGTGCAACAGCATCAACGCCAACAAGCCTTGCGCTTCCGGCTCAGGCAACAATTCAACCAGCAGCCGCCCCAAACGGATTGCCTCTTCCGACAGCTCGTGCCGGGTTAGCGACGCACCGGATGAGGTGGAGTAGCCTTCGTTGAACACCAGATAAACCACGCGCAACACCGATTCCAAGCGATCCGGCAAGTCGGCGTGGGTGGGCACTTGATAAGGGATACTGGCAGCGCGGATCTTGGCTTTGGCGCGGACGATACGCTGGGCCAGCGTCGGCGAGGGAGTCAGGAAGGCGCGTGCAATCTCTTCGGTCGCCAGGCCGCAAACCTCGCGCAAGGTCAACGCCACTTGCGCGTCCGGCGACAGTGCCGGATGGCAACAGGTGAAGATCAAGCGCAGGCGGTCGTCCTCGACACCCTCATCGTCCCAAGGTTCGGCAAGCTCACTGACGGGATCGGCCAGCGCATCGGCATCTTCCAGCATATCGAAGCGGGCACGGCGGCGCATACCGTCGATAGCTTTGAAACGCCCGGCCGAAACCAGCCAGGCGCGTGGGTTGGCAGGCAGGCCGGCACTAGGCCATTGTTCCAGTGCCGCGCGGAAAGCATCGTGCAACGCCTCTTCGGCAACATCGAAGTCGCCGAGCAGCCTGATTAGCGTAGCAAGGACGTGGCGTGATTCGGTGCGGTAGAGGGTGTCCAAGGTCCCGCGCACGGCATTTTCGTCTAACGGTGGCGAGTGGGCAACCGATGCTGCCGGGGCTGGGGGATGGCTATCCAAAGTGGGGATAGCGCCATATCGGGTTGAGGACTCTTGCATCATCAAGGCTCCTTGGGGGTGGATTGTTTGGCAAAGTCGGTTAGCAGTTTGATGATTTTCACAGGTGCGCCAGGATTTTCGGGGGCACATGGCTGTGAATGCAGTGGCTTTTGTACTCTTGTTAGGTAGTTAAAACACCTGAAAACTTTTTTAGCGTTGGCCCTTAAGCAGGAATAAGTTTGTTTGGCATCTGCTAAAAAAGCACTTGCATCCGCAATGGGTATGGCGGGGTGCTCAATTGAGATTCCGGTCATGGAGATAAGACAGTGACCGGAATTTTTCTTCAATACTGGGCACCAGTTTTTTATCCAGGGTAAACATCACGACATGGTCGCCTTCTTCAAAAACCCTGTCATGGTGTATCGAAATGACTTCGTTATCGCGGATTAACGCACCTAAGACCACGCCTTCCGGCAGTTTGACGGTATCCACTTTGCGCCCGACCACTGAGTTTTCCCCATTGCCTTTATGGGCAACGGCTTCAATGGCTTCGGCGGTGCCGTTGCATAGCAGGCTGATTTGTGCAATGTCGCAAGACCGAACATGCTTGAGGATGCTGCCTAAAGTTTCGACGTTAGGGAGTACCGCTAGGTCAATGCCGGTGCCGGGCAATAATTTGTTGTAACATAAATGGTTGAGTATGCAGATCGCTTTACGGGCGCCGTGGGCTTTTGCCAACGAGGCGGAGATGATGTTTTCACCGTCACTTTCGGTAATCGCACAAAATAAATCCGTTTTATCTATCGACTCTTCCAGCAGCAGGGTTTCATCGCCGCAATCACCGTGTATCACAATCGTGCGTTCCAGATCATTGGCGATTTTTTTGGCGCGTTTGCCATCACGCTCGATGATTTTGACATAATGGTCTTTTTCCAGTGCCTGCGCCAGACGTTTGCCGATATGTCCGCCACCGGCAATGATGATGCGTTTAAGCGGCTTCTCTAGGCATCCTAAGTCTTTCAGCAAACGCCGCACTTCCAGTCGGGGGGCGAAGAAAAACACCTCGTCATCGGCCGCCATCATCGCTTCGCCGTTTACGGGTAGTGCGACACCGTCACGGAAAATAGCCACTACGCGGATTTTGCCTTCGGTCAAGCGGCCTTTCAGGGTTTTAATTTGTTTGCCGGTTAAAAAGCCGTCCGCCATCACTTTCACCGAAAATAAACGCACCAAGCCACCTGCAAAATCTGAAACATATAGCACACCAGGCAATTCGATGAGATTGCGGATGGATTCCATCACGCTTTGTTCGGGGCTGATGACTATATCGATAGGGATGCCTTCTGGCCCGAACAATTTCGGGTTTTTCAGATAATCAATGGCACGGATGCGGGCGATGGTTTTTGGGCGGCTGTAGAGTTTGTTGATGATGGTACAGGCCAACATATTGGTTTCATCGCGGTCAGTGACGGCAATGACCAGATCGGTGTTGCGGACATCCGCTTGTTCCAGAATATGCGGATGCGCGGCATTACCGAAAATGGTGGTGATGTTCAGGCGTTCTTTTAAGGTGTCAAGCAATACGGAGTTGACATCAATGACGACAATTTCATTGGCTTCACTAGCCAAGGCTTCGGCAACTGATGCACCTGTCCTGCCCGCACCCAAAATCAGTATTTTCATAAGCCTCTCTGTGTTGGTTTCCAGTTGCACATTATTTCTACTTAAACCTCGAATTGCACACCCAATTCAACCACCCGTTCCGTCGGAATCTTAAAGAACTGGATAGGTGAAGAGGCGTTGCGGAACATCATCAGGAAAACTTTCTCTTGCAAGGGGTTCAAATCCGGTTTGTCGGACGGAATCAGGGTTTCCCTGCCGATAAAAAATGACGCGCTACCAGAATCAATTTCCAAACCCTGGATATTGCACAAGCTTATTATCTGCGGCACGTTCGGCGTTTCCATAAAACCATAACGGGCGGTGACGCGGTAAAAGCCTTGTTCCAACGCATCAATATTGATACGCCCATTATCCGCTATGACAGGTATGTCTTCGGTGGCGATGGTCAACAGCACAATCCTCTCGTGCAGCACTTGGTTATGGGCATAATTGACCTGCAAGGCATTGGGCATGCTGAGATTGCGTGCGTGCATGTAAACCGCTGTGCCGGGCACCCTCGCCAATGGCGGATGGGCGTTGAGGTTGGCAATAAATCCGGTCAGGGACATGGCGGCTTTTTGCAAATGAAAGGTGATGACTTCGCGTCCGCGCCGCCACGTGGACATCATCAAAAATAGTAGGCCGCCCATTATCAACGGGAACCATCCGCCTTGGGGGATTTTTAATAAATTGGCCCCCAGGAACGAGCCATCAATGACCAGAAATAAAGACACCAGCGAATACGCCCATTTGGGCCGCCATTGCCAACTATCCAAGGCGACAATCAGCGTCAACAGCGTCGTAATCATCATGGTTCCCGTCACCGCCAAACCATAAGCGGCGGCAAGATTTCCTGAAGAACCAAAACCCAGCACGGTGCAGATCACCAGCAACAGCAACATCCGGTTCATGGCCGGCACATAAATTTGCCCGATGGCTTCCGTCGACGTATGCACCCGCTGCATACGCGGGATATAGTCCATTTGCATCGCTTGGCTGGTAATCGAAAATGCCCCGGAAATTACCGCTTGCGAGGCGATAACGGTGGCGCAGGTCGCCAAACCGATCATCGGATACATGGCCCAATCAGGTGCCAGCAGATAAAACGGATTGAGTATCGCCGCCGGATCCCGCAAGATCAACGCCCCCTGACCAAAATAATTTAACGCCAGTGCCGGTAAAATCATCGAAAACCATGCCATTTGAATCGGGCGTTTGCCGAAATGCCCCATGTCGGCATATAAGGCTTCGGCTCCAGTCAATGCCAACACCACCGCACCTAAGGCGACAAACGCATGCCAGCCGTGTTCCAGAAAAAAATGTAGCCCATAAAGCGGGTTCAAGGCTTCCAGCACATCAGGGGTTTGGTAGACACTCGTCCATCCCAGCAAAGCCAACGCCCCAAACCAGGCCATCATGATCGGCCCGAACAACAAACCGACTTTAGCCGTCCCATAGCTCTGGAACAAAAATAAAATAATCAACACGACTATCGTCACCGGCAACACATACGCTTGCAACGCCGGAGTAGCAACTTGTAAACCTTCGACCGCACTTAATACCGAAATAGCCGGGGTAATGATGCCATCACCATAAAACAAGGCCGTGCCAAACAAGCCCAGGGCGATAATGATATTGCGTTGCCGTTCCTGGTTGCGGTGGCGCAACGCCAAGGCCATCAAGGCCATGATGCCACCTTCACCACGGTTGTTGGCACGCATGACAAACAACACATATTTGATCGAGATCACCAGTATCAACGACCAGAAAATCAGCGACAGTATGCCCAGCACATTTTCCGGTGTTGCCGCAACGGCATGGGGGCCGTTAAAAATTTCTTTCATCGTGTACAGCGGGCTAGTCCCCACATCGCCATAAACCACACCGATAGCACCCAACATCAAGGCCAGCAGGCCGCCGGATGGCTCATGGGCATTCGTTTGCGTCGTCATCATGTTTTCCCACAAAATTTCAATAGACTAATTGTCGCATTGACACTTACAAATGCTAAGTAAAAATAGCAATAGTGCAGGATTGTGTTGATTGCCTGTCTACTTAAATTGCTTGCCCGTCTTGGACTGTTTGCTGCAACCCCCATAGCTTGAACATGTCATCGGGGTTTTATTGTCGTGTACAGGGAAGGATTATTTAAAATCAGCTACAATGAATCCAACAAAACCAAGGGGATAATCAACTGTGGATACTACCGTTAAATCAATTAAATCAGTAGGCGTGCTTTGCAGCGGCGGCGACAGCCCGGGCATGAATGCGGCGGTGCGTTCTGTAGTCAGGACCGCTATCGGTCTGGGTATAGATGTTTTTGGTATTTACAAAGGCTATTCCGGCTTGTTGGAAGGCAATATCCAAAGGCTAGGTTTGACATCGGTCAGCAATATTATCCAGCGTGGCGGCACTATCCTCGACACGTCACGATGCCTTGAATTCCATACGCCGGAAATCAGGCTCGAAGCCGCACATATCTTGTCCAGAAAACATATTGACGGCTTGGTCGTTATCGGCGGGAATGGCTCTTTTGCGGGGGCAATGGAATTGCATATCGAGCATGGTGTTCCAGTGATAGGGATTCCAGGGACGATTGACAATGATATTTCCGGCACGGAATACACCATCGGCTTTAACACCGCCGTGCAGACGGCGGTAGATGCGGTCGATAAAATCAGGGACACCGCATCGGCCCATGCACGGACTTTTTTGATTGAAGTCATGGGGCATAGGTCATCGAGCATCGCGTTGCAAGTGGGTGTCTGCACCGGCGCCGAACATGTCGTCCTATCCAATCAAGTCATCAACTATGACAAAATCGCAGGCGATATCAAGAAAGGCGCGGAACGGGGCAAAACCTCATCCATTATCATCGTCGCCGAAGGGGAAAAATCCGGTTTGTCCTACCAGATAAAAGAGGTGCTGATGAACCAATATGCTATTGCTGTCCATGCTTGTGTTTTAGGGCACATCCAGCGCGGCGGCAGTCCAACGGCATTAGACCGCCTGATTGCTTCCAGAATGGGTTATGCAGCGGCACATGCGCTTCACCAAGGTCTCCAGGCGCATGTCACTGCGATCAATAATGGTCAATTGGTCATGGTTCCATTAGCTGAATGTCTGGAAGGGAAAAATGAAGCGCCAGAACCTGAGCTGGATTTAATCAGCGCATTGGCAATTTAAGTTGTGATTTGTGGGTAGGCTTTAGTCGGTTACACTTATCCCATGAATAAGTTTTTGATAAACCTTGAGTAACTCGCGTTTTTAGGTTAAAAAAGCGAGAGTTGCCCAGGTGTTTTTTCAATGGGTTTACGCCTTTTTCCATAAAATACCTCGATTTTGCCAAACTGTTTGTCGGTTATTTTTATAATCCGCACCTCGCCATCCGGCGGCAATTTTGCCTTTACCCTTTTGATATGCACTTTGGCGTTTTCGTCACTGCTGCTGTGGCGCATGTAGACCGAATATTGCATCATGGTAAAGCCATCGTCCAGTAAAAATCCCCTGAATTTTGTGTATTGCTTGCGGGCTTGAGGCGTATCCGTGGGTAAGTCAAACATAACAATAATCCACATAGAATTTAAGCCGCCAAAACTCATCGCGTTTATTTCCGATCATAGCCAAATTTTATAATCACGGGTGTGCCTTGGTTATGGATGATAAGTTGTTTGCGGATTTCTTGCGGTCCTGCTGTTGCTGGCGAGGTGGTGGCAGGAACTGGGGAAGCAATAGTGGTCGGGGCAGTGGAAACAGGAGCGGTTGTCGCGGGTAAAGTGACGGCAGGTACGTTTTCTGCTCTTGGTTGGGGTTGTGGAACTGGCACGGTTTCGACTTGCACACTGGGCATCCACCTTGGTTTGGTGACGGATGCCGCCGTTTCTGCCGGAGTTGGCGGCGGTAAAAATTTCAAGCTATCGAGCAGGTCAAAACACACGCTGCTGATGTTATCAACCAAAGTTTCTTGTAATTTCTGGCTGCCGGTCGAGGCAGACGGTGCGGAAAAAGTCATGTCCAATTGTTCTTCCTGTTTAGGGTTGGCGTTATCAGTTAAACGGCATTGGATGGGGATGACATAGGCTTTTTGGAAGCCTGGTGCGCGTGGGTCGGAGTTGCCGCTAGAAAAAGAAAATCCTACGGGTGTTTGGTCATATTTGCTGTCACCAACTTCGACGGTCAGCGTATGGGTGTAAGCGTGCCCGTTTTCAGCACGAAGCGGAAACCGCCATTGGCTAAGGTTGGCAATCACCGCCGCACGTAGGGTTTTAGTTTCCGGCAAACTCAATTTGGCGGCAGGGGCAATTTGCAGGTCTATCGCTTTGATTGCGGATTTGTCCAACGGTTGTGCAACGCTGATATTTATGCCCAATAGCAAACAGATGAGCGGCAAGAAAATGATCGGAGTTGGAGTTTTCATTTATGTAATTCCTAATGGGAAAGTGTTTGTCAAGTTTGTGCTGTCCATCGTTACAGCTAACATCATTTGAAGGGATGTTAGCTGTTTGTGTTTCATAATCTGAATCTTTACAGCCAATACGGCTTATGTCAATCGCCTTAAAATGTCCGTTTTGCCAAGCCTTCCAGGTTTTCAAAACCTGAAAGGTTTTTGATAAGCCCTTGTGCTACTTTAAAAATCCCCCTGTTTTTCCGATATACGTCATTTGACTGATGAGTCAGATGACGCATTGTGCAATATTCACACAAGCCAAATAATCTTCTCCAGCCGTATCGCATGGCTACATCAAGCGAGGCTTGATGTATCAATCAACGCAAGCTTAAGATCAAAGGGGCTTAACATGAACAATTCAAGCAAGCATTTAGCAACAATCCGCCGGGTCGGATGGTTGCCGATGATGACTTTAACGGCTTTGGTGGCTGGGCATTCTTCCCTTTCTGAAGCCGGGGCGACGTTTAAAATTGATGATACCAAATGGGTCAGTGTCGGGGCTGGTTTGAGGACGAGTTTCTCATCGGTGGAAGATCACAACGGCAGACCGGGCGAGCCCAAATGGTCCACTGATTTTGCTTTGAACAACCTTCGTCTATACATGAACGGTCAGCTTCATAAATACATTAAATTCACCTTCAATACCGAATGTTCCAATTGCGGGGATGGTGGAGACATCCGTATTTTGGATGGTATCGCCCAATTTGAAGTCAATCCTTATGCCAATCTTTGGTTGGGTCGCCAATTAGTGCCTGAAGGCCGTATTGAAATGAACGGGCCGTTTTACAGCGCGACTTACGAGCCTTTTAAAACGCCTTTTGAAGCCTCCGATTCGACCATCCAGAATGTGTTGCCAGGGCCGGATGCAGGTACTTTCGGTCGTGACGAGGGGGTCAATTTTTGGGGGGCCGCGCTGGATGGTCACCTGAAATATGTGTTTGGTATTTTCGAGGGCTTGAAACGTAGCAACTACTCAGGCCCAGGCAAAACCGCCAATGCTGACGGTAACCTGATGTACGCCACCCGTATCGCCTACAACATACTGAACACCGAAAGTGCGCCGGGTTATTACACGGGCGGTACGGCTTATGGTGCTGATGGCGATGTCTTGACGATAGCGGGTTTTGCCCAATACCAAGAAGACGGTGCCGGAAGCTATGAAAAAGCGGGTGATGTCTTGATGGCTGGTGGCGACTTGAAATTTGAAAAAGTGATGCCGGATAAGGGGGTGCTGACAGTCAACACGGAGTATAAAAACTTTGGTATTGACTATCACAACGGTGCACCTGGCTTAGGGAGCAGCACCAATAATTTCTTGGTGGGCGGCGGTGGCGGTGGTTTGATGAACCCCTTCCAAGGCGACTCCATCATCAGCAACTTGCTGTATTTAATTCCGCAAAAAGTGTGGATCGGACAATTCCAACCTTATGTGATGTATACCCAAGTCATGACCCGCCAAGGATTTACCAGTGCACAAGATCAAAGCGAATATGAAGCGGGGGTCAACTACATCATCGACGGCCATAACGCGCGTGTCTCCCTGTTGTGGCAAGGCGGCGACCTGTCTGGTGGTGGCGGTATCTGGAACCCTGCGGCTAACGGCGATTTCGTCAACGCGATCAAGCTGGGCGTGCAGCTACAAATCTAGGCCATCCTCTAATATAAACGCTAAGGAATCTAACCATGTTTAATTTTTCTAAAAAATCTGCAAAAAAACTGCTGTTAGCCCCCATCGCCGCCGCGATGATGGCTTTATTCTCCAGTGCTTACGGCGAAGACACCATCAAAGTCGGCGTGTTGCACTCTTTATCCGGCACGATGGCGATCAGTGAAACCACGCTGAAAGACACGATGCTGATGCTGATAGACGAGCAGAACAAAAAAGGCGGTTTGCTGGGTAAAAAGTTGGAAGCGGTCGTCGTTGACCCGGCGTCCAACTGGCCGCTATTTGCAGAAAAGGCGCGTGAGTTGCTGACCAAGGACAAAGTATCGGCGATTTTTGGTTGCTGGACTTCTGTTTCGCGCAAATCGGTACTGCCTGTCATTGAGGAGCTGAACGGCATTCTCTTCTACCCCGTGCAATACGAAGGTGAAGAATCCTCGAAAAACGTTTTTTACACCGGTGCGGCACCTAACCAGCAAGCCATTCCAGCGGTTGATTATTTGATGAACGATTTGGGCGTGAAACGTTGGGTATTGGCAGGGACGGACTATGTCTATCCCCGCACCACCAACAAAATCTTGGAAGCCTACCTAAAATCCAAAAAGGTCGCCAAGAAGGACATTATGATCAACTACACGCCGTTCGGGCATTCCGACTGGCAAAGCATCGTTGCCGACATCAAAAAATTCGGCTCTGCGGGCAAGAAAACCGCCGTGGTCTCCACCATCAACGGCGACGCTAACGTGCCGTTCTACAAAGAACTGGGCAATCAAGGCATATCGGCGGAAAACATCCCCGTTATCGCCTTCTCAGTGGGTGAAGAGGAATTGTCAGGTATCGACACCAAACCGCTGGTGGGACATTTGGCGGCATGGAACTATTTCATGAGCGTTGACACCACCAAAAACGCGGCCTTTATCAAGCAATGGAAAGACTACATCAAAAATCCCAAACGCGTCACCAACGACCCGATGGAAGCGCATTACATCGGTTTCAATATGTGGGTGAAAGCGGTGGAAAAAGCGGGGTCCACTGATCCCGCCGCCGTGCAAAAAGCCATCATCGGTGTGGAATATCCCAACTTGACGGGCGGCATGTCGAGGATGTTGCCTAACCATCACATCAGCAAACCGGTGTTGATCGGCGAAATCCAAGATGACGGCCAATTCGTCACCGTCTGGCAAACCAACAAACTGGTCGATGGCGATGCTTGGTCAGATTACCTGCCAGAAAGCAAGCCGATCATTGCCGATTGGACACCACCTATCAACTGCGGCAACTACAACACCAAAACCAAAAAGTGTTCTGGGCAGAACTATTGATTTGATTAATCGTAGATGGGCTGACGCAAGGAAGCCCATCAAATTGGGTAAAACCAGCGATGGGCTTCGTGCCTTTTATGCCCTTTGGGTACAGCCCATCCTGCATTCCTGGCTTCACATCGCCCGCAACCTGAAAAGGAAATATGATGACCCTCTTCAATCCCACGCGCCGCCAAGCCTTGCTCGCGCTACTGATGCTGGTATTTTCGCTGGTGGCGTACAGTGGCCCGACTCCCGCGCCCCAGCCCTGGCTGGACGCGCTCAACACGCTCAAACAAGGCTCGATGCCGGAGCGTGAAAAAGCCATCATGCAGCTTGCCGACATCAAGGACGCGCACAATCTGGCGATCTTGCAAGCCCTGCTCGATAGCAAGCTCTTTATCACCAAAACCGATGCCAAACTCGTCATCGGCACAGACAACCATCAAGGTTTTGACATCAGTGATGCCGTCAGCGGCGCGTCTCTAGGCGCGGTTGACCATGATGCCCTGACCAAGATTAATCTCACTAACAAAATGCGCGGCACGCTCAGGAAAATCATCGGCGAATTGGAACTGGGCGCGGATGACCCCAAAGTACGGCTAGAAGCTGTCAAGGCGATGGCAAAGGAGGCTGATGAAAAAACCATCAGTTTGCTACGCGGACGTGCCGACAAGGAACAGGACGAAGCCGTCCGCGAAGCGATTAAAGTGGCTTTGCTCTTGCAAGATATGGATAGTGAAGACAAAGCCGTGCGCATCATGGCGATAGAAGGCTTGAAAGCCTACGACAGCCAAGAAGCCGCCAACCGTTTGAATGCGATGGTGGAAAAAGACGAAAACGGGGAGTTTTTGGAGCCGGATGCCGATGTCCGCAACCTTGCCAAAGCGTCATTGACTAACATCAACCAGCGTTTGCAACTGTACAGCTCGATAGAAACCGTGTTTTTTGGCCTGAGCTTAGGTGCGGTGCTGGTGTTGTCCGCCATCGGTTTGGCGATCACCTTCGGCGTGATGGGGGTTATCAACATGGCGCACGGTGAGTTGATGATGCTGGGCGCGTACACGACTTACGTCATCCAACAACTGATGCCCAATTATTTGGGCATGTCGGTCATAATCGCCATCCCCGCCGCGTTTGTGATTTCCGCGCTGGTTGGCATCGCCATCGAACGCGGCATTATCCGCTTCCTGTACGGACGGCCTTTGGAAACCTTGCTGGCAACCTTTGGCGTGAGCCTGATCTTGCAACAAAGCGTCCGCTCGATTTTCTCCCCGCTCAACCGCAGTGTCGCCACGCCGGAATGGATGAGCGGCTCCTGGCAAATCAATGATTTTTTATCCTTAACCTGGAACCGTTTTTACATCCTGGTGTTTTGCCTGCTGGTGTTCGTGCTGCTCTTGCAAATCCTCAAACGCACCCGCTTAGGTCTCGAAGTGCGCGCCGTCGCGCAAAACCGCAAAATGGCGAAAGCGATGGGCATACCCACCGCCCGCGTTGATGCCATGACCTTTGGTTTAGGTTCCGGTATCGCCGGAGTCGCAGGCGTGGCCTTAAGCCAAATCACCAATGTCGGCCCGAATTTGGGGCAAGCCTATATCGTCGATTCGTTCATGGTTGTGGTGTTTGGCGGTGTCGGTAATTTGCTAGGCACACTGGTTGCCGGATTCTCGCTAGGCATTGCCAACAAGTTTTTAGAACCCTTCGCCGGGGCGGTGTTGGCGAAGATCCTGGTGCTGGTGTTCATCATTTTATTTATCCAAAAACGCCCGCGTGGCTTGTTCCCGCAAAAGGGCAGGGCGGCGGATTCTTAATTGGTTTTTGTCCACGAAAAACACGAAAAACACGAAAAAAAAGCAAAAAGAAGTCGAGTCTTGACTCATTCCCAAGCCAGAAATATTGTGAAAGTATTCGGTTTTGGAGTAAAAAAACATGTTTTTTTACTCCGCTGAATTATAAAAATCAATGCGTTACAGTACGACATTCGGGAAATTCTTGAATACTTTCACAGTCTCCAGAGCTTGGAAACGAGAACTAAAACTCCGTCCATCTCAGTCACCGCTCTTTTTTCGTGCTTTTCGTGCTTTTCGTGGACATTCTGTAGTAGAAAAATTAACAAGGTTTTGAACATGAAACTCCTGACACTCGCAACCCAAGACAAAACCTGCACCACGGTGCTGATGGTGCTGGCGGCGGTGACGCTTATCATCCCGCTGTGCAACTTGCTCACCCCCGCCGATTCGCCGTTGCATTTTTCCGCCTACACCGTGTCGCTCATCGGCAAATACCTGACTTTCGCGCTCTTGGGCATGTCGTTGGATTTAGTTTGGGGTTATTGCGGCATTTTAGCTTTAGGACACGGCGCGTTTTTCGCCTTGGGCGGTTATGCAATGGGGATGTATTTGATGCGCCAAATCGGTACACGCGGTGTCTATGGTGACCCGCTGTTACCTGACTTTATGGTGTTTCTGAACTGGAAAGAACTGCCGTGGTACTGGTTTGGCTTTGATAATTTTGGTTTTGCCATGCTCATGGTCGTCCTCGCGCCTGGCGCGTTGGCGTTTGTGTTCGGTTGGCTGGCGTTCCGTTCCCGCGTCACGGGTGTGTATCTGTCGATTATCACCCAAGCCCTGACTTACGCGCTGTTGCTGGCTTTTTTCCGCAATGAAATGGGCTTTGGCGGCAACAATGGCCTGACCGATTTCAAAGACATTTTAGGTTTTAACATCCAATCCGAAGCCGTGCGCTCTGTGCTGTTTTTCCTCTCAGGTTTCTCGTTAATCATCGCCTTCCTGCTGTGCCGCTGGATAACCGGCACCAAATTAGGCCGTGTCGTCACCGCCATCCGCGACCAGGAATCCCGCGTCCGCTTTTTAGGCTATCGCGTGGAAATGTTCAAACTGTGGATATTCGTGTTCGCCGCCATGCTCGCCGGGGTTGCCGGGGCTTTGTATGTGCCGCAAGTCGGCATCATCAACCCTAGCGAATTCACGCCGCTGAACTCCTTGGAAATTGTCGTTTGGGTGGCGATGGGCGGGCGCGGTACCTTATACGGCGCAATCATCGGCGCGGTCGTGGTCAATTACAGTAAAACGGTGCTGACCGGCTTGATGCCGGATGCGTGGCTGTTCATTCTGGGCGGCTTGTTTGTGGTCATCACCGTGCTGTTGCCGGATGGCATCGTCGGCCTGATGCGGCGGAAGTTAAAGGAGAAACAAGCATGAAAACCTGGGCAGAAAGTTATTCTGATGAAGTCGATGCCAGCAACGTCAGCACCTTGTTTGTGGAAGGCGAAGTCGATACCCGCCACGGGCCGATTTTGTACATGGAAGATGTCAGCGTTAGTTTTGACGGCTTTAAGGCATTGAATAAATTATCTTTATTTATTGATGCGGGCGAATTGCGCTGCATGATCGGACCCAATGGCGCGGGCAAAAGCACGATGATGGATGTGATAACAGGTAAAACCAAACCCGACGCCGGATCGGTGTTTTTCGGGCAAACCATCGATTTATTGAAAATGGACGAACCCGCCATCGCCCAAGCGGGCATTTGCCGGAAATTCCAAAAACCCAGCGTTTTTGATGCTTTGTCGGTATTTGAAAATCTGGAGCTGGCCTTACAAACCGATAAAGGCGCGTGGAACACCTTGTTTTTCCGTTTGTCGGGCGAACAACGAGACCGCATAGGTGACGTGATGGACACCGTGGGCTTAACGGCTTTGGCGCATTCGCGTGCGGGCATCCTGTCGCACGGGCAGAAACAATGGCTGGAAATCGGCATGTTATTGATGCAAGAGCCAAAAGTGATGCTGGTTGACGAACCGATTGCGGGAATGACCCATCAGGAAATCGAACGCACCGCCGAATTGCTGTTGTCATTGCAAGGCGAACGCTCGTTAGTCGTAGTCGAGCATGATATGGAATTCGTCCGCTCCATCGCGCGTAAAGTCACGGTCTTGCACGAAGGTTCGGTGTTGACCGAAGGTACGATGGATGAAGTGCAGAATGACCCGCGTGTAATACAAGTATATCTTGGAGGGTGATATGTTTTGTGGCAGGACGGACTCGTTAGTCTTATCATGGTTGTTCTAATAAGATTCCAAGACAATCCTATATAGACACGATGAAAATATATAGATTTATCCGAGTAGCTCTTCCTGTATTGATAGTGCTGGGTTTTCTATTTTGGCTTTGGTGGCATGACGTTGTATCAGACAAAACTTATAAACTGGAAGCATTGGCATTGATTACGCTTTTGAAGGACCCTCCTCAGAATTATCCAGAAATCAATGTTGCAATGGGTCAGATTCTCCCAGGAGAGACTGTAAAGGTACTCCGCATGGGATATGGCAAGGACTTTCGAGCTTGGCTTGTGATGGGATCGAATAAACAAGAAGGTTGGTTTATCGAAGACGGTAAGAACGTTCGTGTATCAAAAAAATAATGCAATAAAGTTGAAAGCTTTCACGTACTAAGAACTCCCATTGGGTATTCTTCTAACACTAGGGTGTGGGAAGGATAAAATCTGGATAATAAAGATGTTAAAAATCAACCAACTGCAACAATACTACGGCGAAAGCCACACGCTCTGGGATTTGGATTTGGACGTGCCCAAAGGTGCTTGTGTGTGCCTAATGGGCCGTAATGGCGTGGGTAAAACGACTTTACTGAAAGCCATTATGGGCCTGATTCCGGTCAGGGATGGCAGCATCACGATGGACGGCGCACCGCTAGCCGATGGCAAAGCCGAACAACGTGCCGCTTTGGGCATTGGCTATGTGCCGCAAGGGCGGGAGATTTTTCCGCTGTTGACCGTGGAAGAAAACCTCAAAACCGGTTTACGCGCCGCCAGCAAAATAGGCATCAAAAAAGTCCCAGACTCTATTTACGACATCTTCCCCGTGCTGAAACAAATGCTACGTCGGCGCGGCGGTGATTTGTCCGGCGGCCAGCAACAGCAATTGGCGATAGGCCGCGCTTTGGTCTTAAACCCGCGCCTGCTGATCCTCGACGAACCCACCGAAGGCATCCAGCCGAACATCGTCAGCGAAATCGGCGATGTCATCATCCGCCTCAACCGTTCACGCGGCACGCCATTACCGATGCCCAAACCGAATCCCAACGCCTTAGGCGAAGTGCATGAGGCCATCAACAAAATCAACCAAGAACTGGGCGTGACCGTGTTGCTGGTCGAGCAAAAACTGCCGTTCGCCAAAAAAGTCGCAGACCGCTTTTGCATTATGGACAGGGGGCGCAGCGTCGCCACAGGCGCGATGGGGGAATTGAGCGAAGGCATGGTGAAGCAGTATTTGACGGTTTGAGGGTTTTGAAAAAGTGGCTCAACTCATTTCAAAGACTGATGGGCATCGTGGTCAAGTGGAGGTGCACGCTCCTCTCAATAAAAACCGAAAACTTGATCGTTTGAAGTACACTTAGAAATGAGCATGAAACAAGTTAGTCAATATCATTTTTCGGACACTACGACTCCGTCCAACCGAACGCCTGCCCCGAATGCAAAGGCCATTGCCAATGCGTGAACGCTTCGCCCGCCGTGCCGATGGCGGGGTCGTCCACATCCAAAATTTTGCCGCTGTATTGGTCAATCACCACGCAGCGGCGATGCAGCAAACTGCCCTGCTCAGCCACTCCATCGTTACAGACCGTGTAAGTGCTGGTCGGCTGGGTTGCGCCATAAATCCAATCCGGGCGGCCTGTGGGATAGCGTTGTCCGGTTATCGCCACGGCTTCGGACATCGTGATGCGCTGGTTATCGGCTGGCGGCGCCGATTTGAACCAATAGCGGTAAGTGACGGGCGAGAACAATTCCAACACGGGAACAACACGCTCCGGTATGTTCATGTACACGCCAGAAAACAACACCGGAACCAGCACCACCGTGGTGTAAAACCCCGCCGTTTTATGCAGGTCAAAATTCAGCCGTCCCGCGCTGGCCTTGGCCTTGACCGTCAACGCCTGCCGCCATTTTCCGGTCAGCGGCCACCAGACAATTCCTGTCGTCAGTGCATCCTAACGAATCATCCTAACTATCCATCCTAATCAAATACTCGCAAAAAACCCCACCGCCTCAATCCCCGCAATCGCGCACCGTTCGTCCTGATCCGATTTATCACCGCTAATCCCCACCGCGCCCAGTAAATTATTGTCGGCATCGCGGATCAACACACCGCCAGGAACCGGCATGATTTTGCCGTCGGCGATGGTGATGAGCGCGTTCATGAAGTCGGGGCGTTGTTCGGCGACCACCGCCAGGTTGCGTGAAGACACGCCCATATTGACCGCCCCCCAGGCTTTGGCGGTGGCGATTTGTTGGCGGATCATGCTGGCGCCGTCTTCGCGCTGCATGGCTTTGAGGTGTCCAGAGGCGTCCAGGACGACGACGGTCAAGGGCGCGAGATTGAGTTCGCGGGCGACTTCTATGACGTGGTTGATGATTTGGTTAGCGTTTAGCAGGGTCAGGTTATTCATGGTTATTGCTCATGTTTACAGTAAAGGGAAAAGATAGGGGGCTATTTTGTCAGCGATAAGCGGTTGTGCCTTGGCGTTGGGATGCAAGCCGTCGGCTTGCATCAGGGCAGGGTCTAGCGCGACTTCTTCGAGGATGAACGGGACAAAGGGGATTTTCAGCTCTTCCGCCAATTGCGGATAAACGTTATAAAACAAGTCGATATAACGTTTGCCATAATTTGGCGGGATTTTCATGCCTAACAATAGGACTTTCGCACCTGTTTTTTGGACGCGGCGGGTGATTTCTATCAAGTTGCTTTTCATCGTCACGGGCGAGAGTCCGCGCAAACCGTCGTTCGCACCCAGTTCCAGCAACACGATGCTGGGTTTATGCAAGGCCAGGGCGCGGTCTATCCGTGCCAAACCGCCGCCGCTGGTGTCGCCGCTGATGCTTTCGTTGTGGATGATGGCATCGCTGTGGTTTTTTGACATTTTCAGTTTATCCTGTAACAAAGCCACCCAGCCCTGGTCAACTTGGATGCCGTAGGCGGCGCTGATGCTGTCGCCCAAGACCAGAATCGACTTTGCCATCGCGGACATCGGCATCGCCACCATCAACACAATCCCTAAAAATCGGAACATTATGCACCTTCAATCAGACTTGTTAAACAACATTATCGTCGCGAAAGGCTTAGCTAAAGCCGTCACTGCGGGCGATAAAACCCTGCATATCTTGTCAGCAATAAACCTGATAATCAAATCGGGCGAAACCATTGCCATCGTCGGCGAATCCGGTTCAGGAAAATCGACTTTAATCAGCCTGTTGGCGGGTTTGGACACGCCCAGCACCGGCACGATTTTGTTCAACGGACAAGAGTTGACGGCGATGGATGAAGACGGACGCGCTACGGTGCGTAGCCAATCGGTGGGCTTTGTCTTCCAATCTTTCCAATTGTTGCAGGGCTTGACCGCGCTGGAAAACGTCATGCTGCCGCTGGAGTTGAACGGCAACCCGCAAGCGAAGGCCTTGGCGACCCACTTGCTGGAACGGGTTGGCCTGGCGCAGCGTTTGACGCACACGCCCAAGCAACTGTCCGGCGGTGAACAACAGCGCGTGGCCTTGGCGCGGGCGTTTGCCAGCCGTCCGGCGGTGCTGTTTGCCGACGAACCCACGGGCAATCTCGATAGCAAAACCGGCGCGACCATCATTGATTTGCTGTTTGAATTAAACCAAGAAAACCATACGACGTTGATTTTAGTGACGCACGACCTCGCCCTTGCCGCCCGTTGCCAGCGCACCATCCGTTTGTCAGCCGGAGAACTGGTATGAACCGCATCGCTCTTGCCTTGCGTATGCTCTGGCGCGATAGCCGTTCCGGTGAGCTGACAATTTTATTGCTGGCGTTGATCATCGCCGTGACCAGCTCCACGGCGATTGCGCTGTTTTCTGACCGTTTGCAACGCACGATGGCAAACCAAACCGCCGAATTTCTGGCGGCGGATTTGGTGGTGACCAGTTCCGGCACGATGCCGGAAAGCTGGACAGAAAAATCGAAACAACTGCATTTGACGCGGGCGCAGACCGTCGAGTTTTCCAGTGTCCTGATCGAACACGACGAAATGCTGCTAGCCAGCATCAAAGCCGTGACCGGCAATTATCCCTTGCGCGGGCAACTGAAAACCACCGCCGCCGATTACGCACAAGAAACCGCCACGCCGCAAGGCCCGCCAGCAGGCGAAGTCTGGGTGGAAAAGCGCGTCTTACCTGCCTTGAAATTGCAGTTGGGCGATAGGCTGACCGTGGGCGAGTCACCCCTAAAAATCAGCCGCATCATCACTTACGAACCGGACAAACAAGGCGATTTTTACAGCTTCTCGCCGCGCGTGATGATGAACGACGCCGATTTAACCGCCACGCACAGCATCCAACCGGGTAGCCATGTGCATTATTTTTTCCAATTCATCGGCGCAACTGCGGATTTACAGGCGTTTAAAGCCTGGGTGAAACCGCAATTGAACCCGTCGCAACGGCTGCTGGACATCCACGAAGACCGCCCCGAACTGGGTTCGGCACTGGACCGCGCCGAACGGTATTTGGGTTTATCCAGCACCTTAGTCATCATCATTTCCGGCGTGGCGATTGCGATGGCGACCCGCCGTTACACCGAACGCCATTTCGACAACACCGCCTTGTTGCGCTGTTTGGGCTGTAAACAACAGGAGATTTTGTGGCTGTACGCCAGCCAGTTTGTCGTGCTGGGTGTGGGCGCGAGTGGCGTGGGTTGTTTGTTGGGCTGGGTTGCGCAACACGGTTTGTTCGCGTTATTAAAGGATTTGTTGCCGAAACAGCTCGCCGCGCCAGGCTGGCCTGCCCTGGCGTTTGGTTTTGCCATCGGTTTGGCGGTGTTGCTAGGTTTTGCCTTGCCGCCTTTGTTGCGCTTGAAAAAAGTCTCGCCCTTGCGCGTGTTGCGCCGCGACCTGGAACCGATGCCCGCCAGCGCGTGGCTGGTCTATGGCCTGGCCTTGGGCCTAATCGCCTGGCTGATCTGGCAATACACCGATGATTTGCCGATGACCGCCACTTTGCTGGGCGTAGGAGCAGCGGCGGTGCTGATTTTGGGTTTGCTGGTGTTTGCATTGTTGGGTGGACTCAAACGCTTGCGCGTGACCGGTTTGCACTGGCGGTTTGGCCTACAAAATTTGGCGCGCAACCGTCAGGCCGGCGTCAGCCAAATCCTGGCGTTTAGCTTGACCTTGGTGGCGATGATCTTAAGTTTCACGGTGCGCAATGATTTGCTGGACAACTGGCAACAACAATTGCCGGACAACGCGCCCAATCATTTTGCCCTAAACATTTTCCCGCAACAACAAGCCGAATTCGCTGAGGAATTGACGCGACAACACATCAGCGGCAGCCAGTTTTATCCGGTGGTGCGCGGACGCTTGGTGGCAATCAACAACATCCCGGTGCAAAAACGCGTCAGCAAAGACAGCCAAGGCGATGCCGCCACGCACCGCGAATTGAGCCTGACGTGGACGGACACTTTGCCGGACGAAAACAACATCACCGCCGGAGCGTGGCGGCCAGAGACGAAGGGATTGGTGTCGGTGGAACAAAAACTCGCCGATAGCTTGAAAATCAAGGTCGGCGATGTGCTGGCCTTCACCGTCGGCAGCGGGCAATTCACCGCCACTGTAAGTAGTCTGCGGAGCTTGCGCTGGGATACGATGAAGCCGAATTTCTACATGATTTTTTCCAAAGGCACGTTGGATAAATTCCCCAGCACCTATTTGACCAGCTTTTACCTGCCCCGCGCCGACAAAAACAAGCTCAACGCGCTAGTGAAAAAATATCCGAACACGACGGTCATGGAAGTCGATGCCGTGTTGCAGCAAATCAAAACCATCATTACGCAATTGACGCAAGCGATTAATTATTTGCTGTATTTTGCCTTGCTGGCAGGATTCACCGTGCTGTTCGCCGCCGTGTACGCGACGCTGGACCAGCGCATCTATGAAGGCGCGTTGATGCGTACCTTGGGGGCAAATCGTAAACTCTTGCGCAATAACCAAGTCGTTGAATTTGCAGGCTTAGGGTTTATTGCCGGCGTGGTTGCCGTGCTGATGTCAGAAGCGGTTTTGTACGCGCTATACACGCGGGTCATGGGCATGGGCTACCAGCCGAATTACAGGGTTTGGCTGGTGATTCCGCTGTTGGGCGCAGTGTGCGTGGGTTTGGCAGGATGCCGGGGTTTGCGCGGAGTCTTGGACAAGGCTCCATTGACGGTTTTGCGTAAGGGATAAACCGAAAACAAAACCAAACCAAACCAATACTTGTCATTTGCACTCAAATAGATTTTTTACGCACCAAAACAGCACAAAATAATCGGGTATTCTGTCTTTTTTGCAGATTGAATAAGGTTATGCAAGCCGTCAGAAGCCATTAACACTGGCTTCCCCAATGTCCAATAAATTTAGGCATACAATTTGCTTTAATTAAATCAAACTCCAAAGCAGGAGTTATAAATTACGGTTCGAAGTGGAACCAATCAGACAAAGGTGTCTTTTGCGCGTAAGCCTAAGCTTATGCACGAAGACACCTTTTTTTTTGCCTGAAAAACGGGCTGCTTTTTAGACAAGGCGTATTCAGACCTTTCAGGTTTCAAAAACCTGAAAGGTCTAATGCTCGATTTTCCTATTCAAAAGGCAATCCAGAAAAACCTTAAGAGGTTGTTATGAAACAGACATTAGTGGTCATCGGTAACGGCATGGTCGGCCAAAATTTCTTGGCTGGATGGGTGGCGAGTCCCGCCGTGTCCGCTTACAACATCATCACCTTCTGCGAAGAGCCGCGCCCGGCTTATGACCGTGTGCATTTGTCGGAATTTTTCGCGGGCAAAACCGCTGAGGACTTGTCGTTAGTTGAAGCAGGTTTTTTTGAAAACCACGGCATCACCCTCCATTTGGGCGACCGTGCCGCGACCATAGACCGCGAAGCGAAAACCGTCATCTCGGCAAAAGGCGTGACGGTGCACTATGACAAACTGGTGCTGGCGACCGGATCCTACCCGTTCGTGCCGCCCGTGCCAGGCCATGAGCGCAAAAACTGCCTGGTCTACCGCACCATCGAAGATTTGGAAGCGATGACGGCAGCGGCACTTACCAGCAAAATCGGCGTGGTGGTCGGCGGCGGTTTGTTGGGGTTGGAAGCGGCGAAAGCCTTAAAAGACTTAGGTCTTGAAACCCACGTCGTCGAATTCGCCCCGCGCCTGATGGCGGTGCAGATTGACGAAGGCGGCGGCGCGGTGTTGCGGCGCAAAATCGAAGCCTTGGGCGTGACCGTGCATACCAACAAAAATACCACCCAAATTGTGGATGGCGACAACTGCGTCAACAAAATGTGTTTTGCCGATGGCGAAGAGCTGGAAACGGACGTGGTGCTGTTCTCGGCAGGCATCCGCCCGCGTGACGATATTGCCCGTAGCTGTGGATTAGAGATTGGACAGCGTGGCGGCATCGTCATCAACAACCAATGCCAAACCTCTGACCCGGACATTTACGCGATAGGCGAATGCGCGTTATGGAACGGCATGATTTTTGGGCTGGTCGCGCCGGGTTATGCGATGGCGCGTACCGTCATCGCCGGATTGGCGGGCGGTGAAGCCAGCTTCACGGGTGCGGACATGAGCACCAAGCTGAAACTGATGGGCGTGGATGTCGCCAGCATCGGCGACGCCCACGCCCGCACCCAAGGCGCGTTGGTCTACCATTACCAAAACGGTGCCAGCGAGGTCTACAAACGTTTGGTGGTTTGCCCCGACAACAAACGCTTGCTAGGCGCGGTGTTGGTCGGTGATGCCAACGAATACGGCACGCTGTTGCAGTATTGCCAAAACGGTATCGAATTACCAGAGAACCCCGATTCGCTGATCTTGCCGCGTCTATCCGGCGAACCCGCAGGCTTAGGTCCCGATGCGCTGCCCGCCACCGCGCAAATCTGTTCTTGCTACGAGGTCAGCAAAGCCACGGTTTGTTCGGCGATTGAGGCGGGTTGCACCACGCTCAACGCCTTGAAAGCCGCAACCAAAGCCGGCACAGGCTGCGGCGGTTGTGTGCCGTTGTTGAAATCGGTCTTAAATTGCGAACTCGCCAAACACGGTTATGAAGTCAACACTGACCTCTGCGAGCATTTCGCCTACACGCGCCAGGATCTGTACAACCTAGTCCGCATCGGCGAAATCAAAAGCTTTGCCGAATTGCTGGGCAAACACGGCAAAGGCCACGGCTGCGAGATTTGCAAACCAGCGGTTGCGTCGATACTGGCCTCGCACTGGAACGATTACATCCTCAAGCAAGAACATCTGGGCTTGCAGGACACCAACGACACCTTCTTGGCCAACATGCAGAAAGACGGCACTTACTCGGTCGTGCCACGCATTGCGGGCGGCGAAATCAGCCCAGATATGTTGATTGCGCTGGGCCGAGTCGGCAAAAAATACCAGCTTTACACCAAAATTACCGGCGGTCAGCGCATTGATTTGTTCGGTGCGCGTTTGGAGCAATTGCCGGCGATTTGGAAGGAGCTGATAGATGCCGGATTTGAAACCGGACACGCGTATGGCAAATCCTTGCGCACCGTAAAATCTTGCGTCGGCAGCACCTGGTGCCGCTACGGTGTCGATGATTCGGTCGGACTCGCCATCGAATTGGAAAACCGCTACAAAGGCTTGCGTTCCCCGCACAAAATCAAGTTCGCGGTGTCCGGCTGCACCCGCGAATGCGCCGAAGCGCAAGGCAAAGATGTCGGGGTGATCGCCACCGAAAACGGCTGGAGCCTCTACGTCTGCGGCAATGGCGGCATGAAACCGCGCCACGCCGATTTGTTCGCCACGGGTTTGGATAAAGCGACATTGATCCAATACATCGACCGCTTCCTGATGTTCTACGTCCGCACCGCCGACCGCCTGCAACGCACGTCCGTCTGGATGGAAAACATGGAAGGCGGCCTGGATTATCTCAAATCGGTGGTGATAACCGACAAGCTGGGCTTGTGCGGTGAGCTGGAGCAGCAAATGGCGCGGGTCATAGACACTTACCAATGTGAATGGAAGACCACGATAGAAAACGAAGACAAGCTGAAACGCTTCCGCCACTTCATCAACAGCGACCAGCCCGACGACAATGTGGTGTTTGTTGAAGAACGCGGGCAAATCCGCCCCGCCAATGAAGATGAACGTAAACATTTCAAAATCCTGGAGGTGGCGTGATGGTTTGGTTTGATGTCTGTGGCGCAGCAGATTTGCAACCGGATTCCGGCATCTGCGCCCTAGTGCAAGACCAACAAATTGCGGTGTTTTATTTTGCCAACAGCCAAAAGGTTTACGCGATCAGCAATTTTGATCCATTCGGGCAAGCCAACGTGCTATCGCGTGGACTGATTGGCGACATTAGCGGACAAGCTGTCGTGGCCTCACCGTTATATAAGCAGCATTTCAATCTGGAAACAGGCCAATGTTTGGAAGATGCCGCCGTGCAGATTCCGGCCTATACCGCGCAGATAGTGAACGGACGGGTGCAGATCAGTTGGTAAGGATCGTGGCCATCTTGGTTGCAACTAGCAAGGCGTAGGGTACGCTGTGCGTACCATTGTTAATTTGAACAACAATCAAAGGTACGCACAGCGTACCCTACAGGTATTGATGTGAAACAAAAATTAGTCGTCATCGGCAACGGCATGGCGGGGATGCGCACGGTAGAGGAATTGCTCGCCGCCGCGCCGGATAAATATGAAATCACCGTGTTCGGTGCCGAACCGCATGGCAATTACAACCGTATCCTGCTGTCATCGGTATTGAGCGGAGAAAAGAATATTGGCGATATTGTCATCAATGACCGCCAATGGTATAGCGATAACGGCATCCGCCTACATGCCGGGGAAAACAAAACCGTGGTGCGCCTAGACCGCGCCAAGAAACAAGTCCACGCCCAAGACGGCACGGTGGCAAGCTATGACCGCCTGTTGATCGCCACCGGTTCCAACGCGGTCAGACCGGACATCCCCGGCAACAATTTAGATGGCGTGGTCAGTTTCCGCGATATGGTTGACGTGGAAACCATGCTCGCCTACAGCCAAAGCCATAACCATGCCGTGGTGCTGGGCGGTGGCCTGTTGGGTTTGGAAGCCGCCAACGGCCTAGTGCAACGCGGCATGGACGTGACCGTGATCCACAACAACGAGATATTGCTAAACCGCCAACTTGACAGGCCCGCCGCCAAACTCTTGCAGGTGGCCTTGGAACAACGCGGCATCAAATTCAAAATGGCGGCGAAGACCCAGGCATTATTGGAGGATGATAACGGGCATGTCCGCGCCGTGGCCTTTGCCGATGGTGGCCGACTGCCTTGTGACCTATTCGTCACCGCAGTCGGTGTGCGTCCCAATATCGCGTTGGCGCAAGCATCTGGCCTGTATTGCGAGCGCGGCATCGTCGTCAACGACACGCTACAAAGTTTCGACCCCAGCATCTACGCGGTCGGCGAATGTATCCAGCATCGCGGCGACACGTTTGGCTTGGTCGCGCCCTTGTTTGAACAGGCGAAAGTCTGCGCCAATCATTTGAGCGCACACGGTGTGGCGCAATACATCACCCTGCCCACGTCCACCAAATTGAAAGTGACGGGCATTAATTTGTTCTCGGTAGGAGATTTTTGGGGCGACGCACAAACCGAAACCATCCATTTCACCGACGCGGCCCTGGGGATTTATAAAAAGCTGGTGATTAAGGCGGGCAAGTTGGTCGGGGCAGTGTTGTATGGCGATACGGCGGATGGGTCTTGGTATCAGGAATTATTGGAAAAAGGTGAGGATATTACCTGGATGCGGGAAGGGATGATTTTTGGGCAAAACCAGATATAATAATGCGCATAATAACCAACACAAACAATGCACAGGAGTTATGCCATGCAAGCTTTATATAACGTATCCGCCACCAAAAAACCAACCAACGTCACCGTCAACAGCGATTTGTTGAAACAAGCCAAAGAACTGGACATTAACCTATCCGCCGCACTGGAGCAGAAACTGGTCGAGCTGGTCCGGCAAAAACAAAGTGCCGCGTGGCTTGCCGAAAACCAAGCCGCAATAACTGAATACAACCGTTACGTTGAGGAACATGGCACCTTCGCCGATGATTTGCGGAGTTTCTGATGCCGCAATTCGACTTGTACGAAAACCGCAACCCCAAAACCAAGGGCTTGGTTCCTTACCTATTGGATGTGCAAAGCGATTTGCTGGGCGATCTGGCAAGCACTGTGGTTATTCCGCTATGTCCAGCCGGAACACCGACACGCGGCATGACGCGGCTGACACCTAAGGTGGAAATTGACGGGGAAAATTATTTGCTGCTAACGCCACAGCTTGCCAGCATACCGAGAAAGGAATTAGGTAAAACCATTTCCAATCTTGCGAGCTATCGAAATGAGATTGTCGGTGCGGTGGATTTTTTGTTGGCGGGGTTTTAATTTAGGATCGGCGTATGAACAGCCTTGACTCTTGGGTTTTAAGACGGTATCTACAATACTGATCAACAACAGGAAGAACCATGCAAGCCATTGAATTTGAAGCCACTGCCCAAAACCACATCATCCATCTTCCAAATTCTATCCCCGATGGCGTGAATTTACGGGTTTTGGTGTTGCTGGATGAATCCGTTACACCACCCGATCAAACCCGCCTTAACACTTTATTGACAAATCTTACTGAAGGTTTGACCGGGGAAGATTTGGCGAAGTCACATAATGTTGCACAGCTAACTGCCGCTTCGGCATTTGGTTTGGTGAAAACAACGCTTACTGCCACCTTGGAAGACATTGAGCAAGGCATCGTCGCCGGAGCAACGCGTGATAACGATTGACACCAACGTGTTAGTCCGCGTCATTGTCGAGGATACCGGACAAACTGAACAAACTAAAATTGCCCGCGAGTTGGTCGAAAATGCCGAAAGTGTGTACGTCCCGCAAATCGTGCAAGTAGAAACAATTTGGGTGCTGACAAAAACCTACAAAATAGACAAAGCAGCTTTATTGGGAGTGTTGGAGCATTTGCTACTTAATCCCGCTTTTATTTTGCAACGCCAAGCCATTTTTAAAACTGCACTAGATTTGTTTAAACAAAGCCAAGCGGGATTTGCCGATTGCCTGATTTTGGCTGAGAGCTTGGACGCTAACGCGCCTTTACACACTTTCGACAAACGCCTCGGCAAACATGCCAGCATCCAATTGTTATGACACTTTCTTTATCTTCATGACCCAAACCATCCAAACCACCTGCCCCTACTGCGGCGTAGGCTGCGGCATCACCGCCACGGTCGGTGCTGGAAACCGCCAAGTCCAGATCAAAGGCGACAAAACCCATCCCGCCAATTTTGGCAGGTTATGCTCCAAGGGTTCGGCGTTGGGCGAGACGGTTGAGTTACAAGGCCGTTTGCTGGAACCGCACATCCACGGTCAAGCGACTAGCTGGGAAGACGCGCTGGATTTAGTCGCCAACACTTTGCTGGACACGATGGCAAAACACGGCAAGGACAGCGTCGCCATTTACGGTTCGGGGCAGTTGTTGACCGAGGATTACTACGTCGCCAATAAGCTGATGAAAGGCTTTATCGGCAATGCTAATATCGACACCAACAGCCGCTTGTGCATGTCGTCGTCGGTGGCGGGCCATAAACGGGCGTTTGGTGCGGATGCCGTGCCGTGCTGTTACGAAGACCTGGAATTGGCGGATCTGATCGTGCTGATCGGCTCGAACACCGCGTGGTGCCACCCCGTCAGTTTCCAGCGCATCCGCGCCGCGAAGGAGGCCAATCCGAATCTGAAAATCGTCGTCATCGACCCTCGCCGCACCGCCACTTGTGATATTGCCGATTTGCATTTGCCGTTGGCGGCGGGTAGCGATACGACCTTGTTTAATGGTTTGTTGAATTATTTGGTAGCTTGGGGTGAGTGTGCTAACCCCAACAGAGGACGTATTATTGTCGGGGTTCGCACACTCAACCCAACCTACATTGACTCCGACTTCATCGACAACCACACCGAAGGATTTGAACTCGCCCTAGCCGCCTCTAGCGGCGCGACTCTCGAACATGTCGCGGCAACTTGCCAACTCACCCCCGAAGCCGTGCAACAATTTTACGACTGGTTCACCGCCACCGAAAAAGTCCTGAGCCTGTACAGCCAAGGCGTCAACCAATCCACCAGCGGCACCGACAAAGTCAACAGCATCATCAACTGCCATCTCGCCACCGGACGCATAGGCAAACCCGGCATGGGGCCGTTCTCGTTGACCGGACAACCCAACGCGATGGGCGGACGCGAAGTCGGCGGTTTGGCGCACCAGCTCGCCGCACACATGGATTTTGCCACGCCGGGCGACATTGACCGAGTCGCACGGTTTTGGCAGACCGACAATATCCCGCAGCAAGGCGGCCTACCCGCCGTGGCCTTGTTCGATGCCATCTACAACGGCAAAGTCAAAGCCGTGTGGATTATGGGGACAAATCCGGTGGTCAGCTTGCCGGACGCCGATAAAGTGAAAACCGCGCTGCAACGCTGCCCGTTTGTCGTCGTTTCCGATTGCATCGCCGACACCGACACCGCTGCCTTCGCGCACGTCCTGCTACCCGCGCAAGGCTGGAGCGAGAAAAACGGTACGGTGACCAATTCCGAACGGCGCATTTCCCGCCAACGCAGTTTGTTCAACGGCGGTGGCGCGGGTTCCCTACCCGCCGCCGCACTTCCCCCGTCCCTGGGGGGCGGTGGCGCGGGTTCCCTACCCGCCGCCGCACTTCCCCCGTCCGTGGGGGTCGGCGGCGCGGGTTCCCTACCCGCCGCCGCACTTCCCCCGTCCGTGGGGGTCGGCGGCGCGGGTTCCCTACCCGCCGCCGCACTTCCCCCATCCCTGGGGGGCGCGGGCAACGCCCAGCCCGATTGGTGGATCATCTGCCAAGTCGCCCGGCGCATGGGCTTTAAAGAGGCGTTCGCGTTCCAACATCCGGCGGAGATTTTCCGCGAACATGCCGCCTTGTCCGGTTTTGAGAACAATGGCAGCCGCGATTTTGACATTTCCGCGTTCGCCGACATTTCCATCGAAGCTTATGACGCGCTGCAACCCGTGCAATGGCCTGTCAATGCACAGCATCCCAATGGCACGGCGAGGCTGTTTGAGGATGCCCGTTATTTCACGCCGTCCGGCAAAGCGCAGTTTATCGCCATCGTACCGAGGCCGCCTGTCAATCCGCCCGATGCCGATTATCCGTTAATTTTAAACACGGGCCGGTTGCGCGACCAATGGCACACGATGACCCGCACCGGGCTTGCGCCCAAACTCAACCAACACAAACCCGAACCGTTTGTCGAAGTGCATCCCGATGATGCGGACGTTTTCCAGCTCATGCACAACAGCTTGGCTAGCCTGGAAACTCGCTGGGGCGGCATGACGGTGCGTGTGCAAATTACCGACAGCATCCAGCGCGGCAATGTGTTTGTACCCATGCACTGGACGCAGCAACTCGCCAGCGACGGGCGTGTAGGTGCGTTGGTCAATCCCGTTGTTGATCCGGTGTCCAAACAGCCGGAATGCAAACACACGCCAGTCCGCATCAAACCTTATGCCGCCGCTTGGTATGGTTTTGTGTTGTCGCGGCGGGAATTGGGAATAGCAGACCTTTCAGGTTTATCAAACCTGAAAGGTCTAAACAGCGATTATTGGGTAAAAATCAAAGGCGAGCAGTTTTACCGCTACGAATTGGCCGGCAAAGTTGTGCCGACGAATTGGCAAGATTGGGCGCAAAGCCAATTAGACGACGATGAAAACGCGCAGTGGCAGGAATATCAAGACCCAAACCTGGGGTTGTACCGCGCCGCCCGATTTATTGATAAGCGCGTGGACAGCATAGTCTTTATTGCCGCCCACGCCAATCTGCCCGAACGCAACTGGCTGACCGGCTTGTTTGCACAAGAGGAATTAACCCGCCAAGAGCGGCTCGCGCTGTTGACGGGCAAGCCGCCGCCGGGTGTCGCCGATGTCGGCGCCATCGTTTGCGCGTGTTTTAACATCGGTGAGAAGGCGATTTGCGATGCGATAAAAACGCAAAGTTTGAAAACTCCGCAGGACGTGGGTAAGTGCTTGAAGGCCGGCACGAATTGCGGTTCGTGTGTGCCGGAAATTAAGGCGCTGTTGATGGGATAATAGACGGTTTGCCTTATACGAGTTGTTTCGGACTGGTAAGGATTGTCCGCCGATGTGCTTTACTTGCGTTCAGCACATCTTATTTTGGAAAGGACAAGCCAATACCTTGCAAGGAGCGCGGGCATCCTGCCCGCTGGTTGCGGTCAAGATGACCACGCTCCAAAAACCGAAACCTGGCCGGTTAAAGTATAACCGTCAACAACTCAGGCTAATTTGCTCTTAATAAACTCAAGCACATCTACCAAAGCAAACTCTTCATTCTCTTTTGAAGTCCGGCTTTTGTATTCCACAATCCCGTCATCCAGGCTTCTGTCACCCACGACGATGCAATGCGGGATGCCGATCAATTCCATGTCCGAGAACATGAAGCCGGCGCGGACTTTGCGGTCGTCCAGCAACACTTCCAGGCCTGCGGTTTGCAAATCCTGATACAAGGTTTCCACCAAAGCCCGCAGGCGTTCGGATTTGTGCATGTTCATCGGCAAGATGGCGACTTGGAACGGGGCGAGATTTTTCGGCCAGATGATGCCGCGCCCGTCATGGTTTTGCTCGATTGCCGCCGCGACGACACGGGAAATGCCGATGCCGTAACAGCCCATCAGCATGATTTGGTGTTTGCCGCCTTCGTTGATGATGCCCGCTTTCATGGCACCGCTGTATTTGGTGCCGAGCTGGAAGATGTGCCCGACTTCGATACCACGCGCCAAGGTGAGGTGGCCTTTGCCGTCGGGGCTAAGGTCGCCTTCCACCACGGTGCGCAAATCGGCGGTTTCGGGTACGGGCAGGTCACGTTCCCAATTGACACCTTGAATATGTTTGCCGTCTTGGTTCGCGCCGCAGACAAAATCCGCCATCAAGGGTACGCTACGGTCGGCAATAATGGGCATAGCCAAGCCGATGGGGCCGATAGAGCCAGGTTTGCAACCACACGCGGCGATGATTTCTGCTTCGCTGGCGAATGTCAACGGTGAAAATACGCCCGCGAGTTTTTCGGCTTTGATGGTGTTCAATTCATGGTCGCCGCGCAGTAGCAGGGCGACCAAAGTGTTTTCTGCTTCGCCTTTGACGATCAAGGTCTTCAGGCATTGGGTCGCCGGAATCGACAAAAACGCACAGACTTCGTCAATGCTGTGCTGCTCAGGCGTATCAACCAACACCATTTCCGAAGTTGGGGCAGGGCGTGTGCCTGTGGGTGCAAGGGCTTCGGCTTTTTCGACATTCGCTGCATACTCACTTATCGTTGAGAACGCAATCCCGTCTTCGCCGGAATCCGCCAAGACATGGAACTCGTGCGACACCGCCCCGCCTATCGAGCCGGAATCGGCGATCACCGCGCGGAATTTCAGGCCAAACTGGTTGAAGATATTGGTGTAAGCGCGGTACATGACCTCGTAAGTTTCTTGCAAGGAAGCCTGGTCCAAATGGAAGGAATAGGCGTCTTTCATGATGAATTCGCGCGAGCGCATTACGCCGAAACGGGGGCGGATTTCGTCGCGGATTTTGGTTTGGATCTGGTAATAGGTGATCGGCAATTGTTTGTAACTTTTCAATTCGTTACGCGCCAAATCGGTGATGATTTCCTCATGCGTGGGGCCTAAACAAAAATCACGGTCATGGCGGTCTTTCAAACGCGCCAATTCCGGGCCGTATTGTTCCCAGCGTCCGGTTTCCTGCCACAATTCAGCCGGTTGCAAAGTCGGCATCAGCACTTCCAACGCCCCGGCTTTTTCCATTTCCTCGCGGGTGATTTTTTCGACCTTGTGCAGCACCCGCAGGCCCAGCGGCAGCCAGGTATACAGCCCGGCGGCGAGTTTGCGGATGAGCCCGGCGCGTATCATCAGTTGGTGGCTGATAATTTCGGCATCGGCAGGAGTTTCTTTGACGGTGTTGAGGGGGAACTGGGTTGTGTGCATGATGATTACAGTTTGCCAATAAAAAGCGGGTATTTTACAGATTTTTGCTGGCTTCCCAAGTGTTTGCGGGTTTTGTCGGATATTCATGATGATTAGGGGGGGCAGCGATAGCCCTTTTATCGTTTCCACGCTACGGCGTACCCGCAGGGCATAAATCACTGCCTACAGTTAAGGGAAGTTATTAATAATTATGGTGTTATGAATAATTGATTGAACCTAGATATAGGATGTGCTGTACCCACAGGGCATAAAAGGAACGAAGCACATCTGTCGAGTTTTTACGCGATGGATGCGCCTCCTGTCGTCGGCACATCCTATAATTATCTTATTGAAAAATAGTAATAATCTCTTAACTGTGGGCAGTGATTTATGCCCTGCGGGTACGCCGTAGCGTGGGGACGAAATAAACTTGACCGTTTAAAGAATAACTGTTGAGGAGTACAAACCTAGTACTCAGTCAGTGTTGAATTGTCGGGTTGACGTAGGCCGGAATACCCGCAGGGCATAAATAAGGCCGCCCGTGCGTAGCGCAGGGTGGATGTTTCCGGCATTAGAAGCGGATGTTTGCCGGAAACACCCGTTCTTGCTATCGCTCGAACGGGCTTATTCCGGCCTACGAAATACCCGTCAAACTAAAAATGACTGAGTACTAGGTTTGTACTCCCAAAATATATAGATTTAAGCCGCCTTACATTCAAAGTCAACGGCTACCTACACAATAATGATATTGACCGTGCTAACTGCATCTGTTAGTGTCAGTGACGAAGAATTTTCGGGTGCGGCAGTTTGTTCGCAAGATTGCCGCCTGTTCTTCATAAGTAAACCATTCCGCCGTATTTAAAAACCAACAAGGAAAAATTATGCTTAGTAAACAACAAATCAATGTGTCAGCAGGGCTTATTTTGGCTCAGGCGATTAGAAAAATTGCACTGGGGGGGGGGGCTATAGTCGTTGGCGTATTGTTCACTAACAGCGTCCTAGCGGCGGATTCTGCCAAGATTCTTTGGAACACCAACGGGCATTATTACCAACGTTTTGAACGCGGTTCCGTCATTTGGAGCAATGCCAAAACAGCCTGTGCCAGCCTCAGCGGACATTTGGCGACCATCACTAGCCAAGAGGAGCAAGGTTTTATCTATAGTAAACTTCTAGCAGATCGAAGCACCAATAACTGGTATCACATTGGGGGCACTGATGCCGCTTCCCAATTTAATTGGGGATGGATTACGGGTGAGCCGTTTAGTTATGAACACTGGGGTTATCAAGAACCGGATGACAGGGATGGCGAAGATTATCTTGCAATGCGAGGTGGTACATGGAGCGGAATTCAAGGTGGTTGGTATGACACTTTTTCTAGTGCTGAAGATTTTGGCTACATCTGCGAATGGAGCACCCAAAACTATATCGGCACCGCGCTGGTTCCCGATTTAAACAAAAATGGTGTGGATGAAATTGCGGGTTTGTTCGTTGATTACAAAACCGGCAAACACACGGTACAAATCAAAGACCCGTTGACCGACCTGGTATTGAGCACCTTGACCTTTGCGACCAATTTTTTGCCACCGCAAGGTTTGGTGGCGTTGGAGGATATCAATGCCAATGGCATACCGGAAATTGGTGTGTTATATACGTATGTATCCAACGGTGTGGAAGTGCCTGTCGTTCAAATCAAAGATGCCAAAAATAATGCCGTTGTATTGAAAAATTTCGTTTTTTTGAACTCAACTTTCAAGGCCAAAGCGATTAGTGCTTCGCCTGATGCAAATGGAAACGGTGCTAGTGAAATCGTTGTCTTAGGCATCGAAAAAACCACTGGAAAGGCACTGGCACAAATTCGTGACAGTAAAACTGGCTTATATTCGAATCAAGCACCGTTTTAACAACGATTGATAACAACACCGCCCGGCTTGTTTGCAAACAGGCCGGGTTTCTTTATTTCACCATCAAAATTTCATCATCAAGCTGTTAGCTTGCTTAACCTGTTCTTTGGCAATTCCAAATTAACGTTTAACCTTAATATACTCCCCCCGCGCTTCCCGATTAGAACCCACGACTATCCGTTGCAAACCCTTTGCCGTTTGTTCCAAAATACCGGACACTTCAACCCATTCACCAGTAAATGCCTGACCGATGTAGGTGGCGGTGAAGCTGATGATGGTTTGGATGGTCGGATGGTCAACCACAAATCGTGCCGGATAATCAAAGCCATAAGTGTCGTCAATAATTTGGCATTGCACCGTGATTGCCGCGAGTTTCTGGCAATCGCCTTCTTCGCCGTCATCAACATTGAGCAAGCTAAGGTCAAACTTTCGTCCGTTAATCAACGCCTTGTTATGCTTGCGCCGTTCATGCCAACGATATTCTTCGTAGCTTAAATCGGCTTCGCGGCGTTGGTAGGATTGTTGCCAATCGGTTTCCGTCAAATCAGCCAATTTGCCTAGTGCGATCAAATCGCGCACCAAGGTACGGCAAAGTTGGAAGGTCGTGCGGTCGTAACACACCAAGTCAATATCCGAGGCGGCGTTTTGTACACCTGCGAGTATTGAACCGGTTACGCCCAGATTCGCCAAATCCAAGCCGTGTTGTTGCAATAACCGCCCCAGTTGATAGACATCCTGTTCCACCGCATTGTCTGGCGACGTTTGCATAATCGCTGCCAAACGGCTGCGCGGCTGGTAGTGCTTGGTGATTTTCTCAATGGCAACCGCGTGTAAATCGGCGGCGAGGCGCGTGGAAAAATGCAGATAATGTGGATGATGGGCTTGCAAATGGGTATTGGCGGCATGGGTGGGGTATTTCTTCCAGCCCGAATCTTCCAACACATAACGCAAAAAACACAAGACCTTGCCGTCTTCAATGCCGTGCGCCACCACGGCAAATAACAGCCCTTCGGCGGTTTCGATAAAATCTTTGGGGTAAAATAAGGGAGGGGTATCCATCAGGTATCACACAGGGTAAGCAAACACGTTTGCTGTTATTATGCCATTGAAGACCTTTCAGGTTTTTAAAACCTGAAAGGTCTGGCTTCCACGATTTCAATCATTTACTTTCCCATGCCCAGATTAGCAAACTATTTCACCCGCGCACTTTGGCTTAAAGTCCATCTGTATATCGCACTTTGGGGCGGGTTTTTCTTTGCCTTGATAGGGCTGACCGGAAGCCTGAACGTTTACCGTGCCGAGCTTGACACCTTGCTGAACCCAAAGCTGGTGATTGAAAACCCGCAAGGGCAATACCAATCCTTAGACAAAATCGTCGCCGCCGTGAAAGCCGCCCACCCGGACCGGCACGGCAGTTGGACGCTGGAGATGCCGCAATCGCCTAATGAAATGCTCACCGCCTGGTTTGAAAAGCCGCAAGAAACCTATTTTGACTACTACGCGCCGCTGATGGTGTCGGTGAACCCTTACACCGCCGAAGTGGTGGACAGCCGTTTTTGGGGGAGTACGGCGATGACGTGGTTACTGGATGTGCATACCCAATTGAAGCTGGACCAATTCGGCTGGCAAGCGGTTGGCGTTTTGGGTGGGCTGATGATGCTTTCCATCTGCACAGGTTTGTATTTATGGTGGCCTGCGGCGGGAGGTTTCCGGCAAGCGTTCGCGTTGCGTGTCAACCAAGGCATGATGCGCTTGTTGATGGATTTGCACCGCTGGCTGGGTTTGCTGAGTGCTGGCGCGTTGTTGGTGCTGGCGTTTACCGGCTTGCAATTGAGCTATCCGCAAATCTTGGAAGGCTTGACAGGCGCACAAGATATGGGCCACGGCAACAACGGCAGACCTGTATTAAGCACCGCACGGCCCAATAACCGCCCCGTGCCTTTGGAAGCCGCCGAATTCATGGCTCGTGGCCCGTTTCCTAGGGCCACGCTCAGGCGGGTGACCACGCCCGTTGGCGAAAATGGCACTTACCGCATCAACCTACGCCAATCCGGCGAAGCCAACCAAAAACACCCGTTCACAATGGTCTGGATAGACCGCTGGAGCGGGCAAATCAAAAGCGTCCGCGACCCTGGCCTGTTTTCTTCCGGCGAAAGACTGATGACCTGGATGTGGCCTTTGCATACCGGCGAAGCCTTGGGCGAGATGGGGCGGTTTGCGTGGTTTATTGCAGGGTTGTGTCCGGCGTATTTTTATGTCAGCGGTTTATTGCACTGGCTACATAAACGCGGGGTGGTGCGTGACCGCCCAGTGCGTTGGGATTGGCTAAAAACCGGGGCATTAGAATTAACAGATAAATGCCACAATCTCACCTTAGCGAGCTTGCCACATTTACAAACCCTGCTGAAACGCGCCTTGCAACTGAGCCGTTTATGGGGGGAAAGATTGGTGGATTGGTTGGAGAAGAGGCAATAAACGGAATAAGCCATATCGTGCAAGCATTTTGTAGTGCAACAGAATTGTTGCCCCAAGTCGGACGGGTTTTGAAAACCCGTCCGCTGAGGCTGGAACGGGTTTGTTCCAACAGTGGACGCCTTAAGCGACCCGTTCCATAACGTTTTTGATTGATTGTCGATATTTCAAAACGTTATTACAAAACTCCTCCCCGCTTCAAGTATGGCAATTGGGGGGGCTGAATGCGGGGCGGGTTATTCAACCCGCCCTTGACGTTTTGCCGTACTGTCGAGCATTGTTGAAACGTTTGGGACGGGATTGCAAATCCCGTCCCGCTCATATGCCCGTAGGTATCTTGAAATGTTACGGACGGTAACAAACCCCGTCCTGCCCAGCGCAAGACATCAGCGGCAACCGGGCCGCCTTTTCTTTGGATACTTTCTTTTGGCGGAGCAAAAGAAAGTATCTCGCCTTCGGGTGCGAGAACCCGATTAAAAAAACGTCGCGATAGCGACTCTTCATTATTTATTTTCAAATCGTAGAAAATGTCTGCGTAACATCAGTTAATAAGCTGATAATCAAGCCATAACCTGACAACCACATTCCAACTCAATGATAACGGGCGACACCTGCCGTGTCGTCCGGTCTTTGCGGACATGCAGGACTAATAAAGTCAGCGGGTCGAAGACAATCACGTCCTTGACCCCTTGCGACAAATAAAAAGGCGGGCCAATTTCCAGGTCTTTGGCTTCATAGCCTTTGCTGACGACTTCGATGACCGCTTCGGGAATCATAGTCAGTGCAGAATCTTGTTCTTCTTCGCTGGGTTCGCGGCAAAAAATGGAAATATCAGGGCGTTTTAGGCCATTGGGGAACTGGATATACACATCGACGGCGTGGACACATCCACACTCAGTTTGATGATCACTCGATTTGGCGATACCGTTGACGATACGCTCAATATGTTTCTGGTGGCGGTAAACAGGCTGGGCTTCCCAAATATGCAAGCCATTGACAATTTCAAGACGGATGCCAAGCTCACTGGCTTGAAGCAGGATGGGCGATAAGCTCATGATAGGCTTTATACCTGTAAGTTAATATTGCTTGAGCCAAGATTATAGGGCTTCCGTAGCCTAACATTGAAATATGACATTCCAAATTTTCTTTTTGCTGGTTTTAGTCTGGTTTTAGTTAAGCCCAATAGCCTTATTTGCCCAATGCCTCTATGGATTTAACAGAAAACACCTTAAGCAGCCTTGCCAATGACATCAAACAATGGGGCCTGGAGCTAGGCTTCCAGCAAGTTGGCATTAGCGACACCGATTTGGCGGATGCGGAACAGCATCTGCACGATTGGTTAGCCAAGGACTTTCATGGGGACATGGAATATATGCAGCGGCATGGGTTAAAGCGTAGCCGTCCGGCGATGCTGCAAGAAGGTACGAAGAGCATCATTTCCGTGCGCATGGACTACTTGCCGGAAGCCCCCGCCATGCACGAAACCTTGGCTGATTCTGCCGCCGCGTATATTTCCCGCTACGCGCTGGGGCGGGATTACCACAAAGTCCTACGCAACCGTTTGCAAAAACTCGCCGACAAAATCCAAGCGCAATACGGCGAATTGGGCTACCGCGTGTTTGTAGACAGTGCGCCGGTGTTGGAAAAAGCCCTTGCCGAAAAAGCCGGTTTGGGCTGGATAGGCAAGCATTCGAATCTGATCAACCGCAAAGCCGGGTCGTGGTTTTTTCTGGGTGAGATTTACACGGATTTACCCTTACCTGCTGATACGCCAGCCAAAAACCATTGCGGCGGCTGCACGGCGTGTTTGGACATTTGCCCGACGCAGGCGATAGTCGCGCCCTATCAAGTGGATGCCCGCCGTTGTGTGTCGTATCTGACCATCGAATTGCACGGTGCTATCCCTGAAGATTTGCGCCCGTTAATTGGCAACCGCATTTACGGTTGTGATGATTGCCAATTGGTGTGTCCGTGGAATCGTTTTGCAAAATTCAGTGATGAAGCAGATTTCCACCCACGGCATAGGCTGGACACCCGGCAATTATTGGATGTGTTTGCGTGGGATGAAGCGGAATTTTTGAGCAAGACCGAAGGTTCGGCGATACGGCGGATAGGGCATGAACGTTGGTTGCGTAATATCGCCGTGGCGTTGGGCAATGCATCCGGTTCTGCCGGAATAATCGGGGTTTTAAAAAAACGCCTGGCACATCCGTCTGAATTAGTTAGGGAGCATGTGCGGTGGGCGTTGCGGCGCCATGAGGGTACGGACTTGTAGTAGCCGCTTAATCTATAGGTTATTGATATTGCGGGTAGGTCGTTTGCTATTACAAATGCTATCACAAAAATCACCTAGTTTTGCGGGCTAGAAAATCAAACTGTAATAAAACAGCTTTATCATAATCTCACGCAACATTGTGTTGCGTAATTAAGCTATTTGACTTTATCGGAGGAAAATATGAAAACCAAGTTACTTATTGGCGGGATGGCGTTGGCTGTTACCCTTTCCGCACCTGCTTTTTCTGTAGATCTTGAAATTGACAAAGGCTTTGGCGTACTTCGCGATAAGATGTTGCGTCAGCATTCCCTGCAACTTTTTGGTGTTAGGGGGACATTGGCCAGATCTTCTACTGATAGCCTAAATGCCGCTACTGCTGAAGCTGATCCTGTCGCTCTGGTTAAAACCGCCGGTTCTCTTCGTGCCACAGTCGTTTCTGCCGCCGCTAATTTGGCTCCCAACATCGACATGATGGCGTTATGGCCACAAGAAAAACCAACTCACATCATCGCCTGTAACGAACAAGGCGCATCCGATCCTGGTGTCCAACGCATACGTCTTTCAGACGGTGCCGTTGAAACTATTTTGAGCGGAACCGTTTCTTGTGATCCAGTTCAGGGTACGGCTTGGGGCACTGTCATCGTTGGTGAAGAAGCAGGCAATACGGGTACAGTCTTGGAATTGATCGATCCGTTGAACACTACCGGTGTTGTTTATGACCGTGCTGCACAAACTTTGAGCGGCACTGATGCCGGTAAAGTGGCTATTCGTCATGCCATCGGCCATTTGTCTTTCGAAGGGGTTGTTGCTTATCCTAACGGTGTCATGTACTACGGCGATGAGTTGCGTCCATCAAAAGGTGTAGCAGGCGGTGCTTATTTTAAATATATCCCGGATACCCTGTGGACTGGCGGCAAAATCTCCAGCCTTGACCAATCGCCTTTGGTTTCCGGTCAGGTTTACGGCTTGCGTGTTGGCATGAATTCTGGTCAGACTGATTACGGTCAAGGCACAAACACTGGCTTGGGCGTTTGGGTGAAGGTGGACAATTCAAACGGCGCTGATTTGCGTGCCGCCGCCGCCAATCTTAAATTGACTGGTTACTACCGTCCTGAAGACGCCAACATGGACCCTATGTCCCTCGCCAAGGGTAAAGTGCGTTTCTGCGCCAACAACACCGGCAACGAAGAAGCGGATAAATATTGGGGCGAAACTATCTGTATTACTGACGGTACTGTGAAAGAAGCTGCTGCCAATACCGCCACTCCTGAAGTCCAATTATTGGTGACTGGTACTTCAGAATTTGCCATGATGGACAATATCGCCTACCAACCAGGCCGCGGCAACTGGATCATCAATGAAGATGGTGATGCACCTGGTTTTGCAACAAATCCACATAACAATGATATTTGGACATGTTTGGAAGACGGCTATGATGTGGATACGTTATCCGATGGTTGTGTCCGTATCGTTAGCTTGAATGACCTGACAGCAGAATCTACCGGCGGTTTTTTTGATGCTGACGGTAAAAACTACTATTTCAGCGTTCAGCACAATATTACGGGTCATGGCGTTATCGTGAAACTTTCCAATTGGAAATAAGCTAGTCTGGTATAGCACTATTGGGAAACGGCGAGTTTCCCAAGGTGACAAATGAACGGGGGCGTATTGCCCCCGTTTTTTATGGTGCTTTAGTGAACCTTATGTTTGTTGGCACTGACTAGACCGCCAGTTTTTTCGCCGTTTTAAATGCCAAGAGCCAGATTCCAAATTGGCAGGTTGTCGCGTAGATTACCAAGCCTTAAGGCAACTTAATAAGGACGAAGTGTCTATTTAAAAATAATATTTTCACCAATATGTAATACCAAGTACTTCAAAATATAACAATTGACGTTTAGGGTGCTTGCTTGAGACAGGGGCAATTTGACAATTTTTTAATTCCCTTTTCTCGCAAGCTAAATACTAACCTTAATTCTTAATTTGGAGAAAGTTATGTTTTTACGAAAAAAAGTGGTCGCGATGATGTTCGCGTCTGCATTTTTAACCACAGGCGCCATGTCCTCCCTTGCTTTGGAAGTGACTTATAAACCCTACATGCAGCCAGGTGACGCGAGCGCATTCAAACTCAGCGACCTTAAAGTTATTGCCTGGCAGACGGATGAGGCGACACCCAAGGCTTCTTCTTATACAGTCGAATACGGTTTAACTCCCCGTTTAGGTAGAAAAGCAAGCGTAAAAGGCCGTGTTGTTGACGATTATTTGAGCGCAGACCCTGCGCTACCCGTGCCTCCTACTGCTTCAGGCGCGCATGTGAACTACTATGCCACATTGACTGGCTTAAAATACGACGAGACTTATTACTATCATGTTACCGGGCCGGGCCTGCCAGCAGAAGGGTTTGATTGATTGCTTACGGAATACTTTACGCCAAAAAACGCAACGCTGACGGAATAGTTGGACGCTATTTTAAGATACGAAGAAGCGGGATTCTACTATCTTGGTAGTTGTTAAGCTATTGATTATGTGGAGTAAAAAAACATGTTTTTTGACTCCAAGACGGACTCAAACAAAAATCTCTTGATACTGTTTTTAGCGTCCAACTATTCCGTAAGCAATCAGTTTGATGCTTCTTTGTGCCATTAAATGATCCGATTACTGGAGACGTGGTATCCCCACCAGCCATAGGAAAACCAGCATTATTGGATATGTTCACCGTAACCAAGCCGGTAATAGCCAATACGCTAAAGACTAAGCTGATAGCTCCTTATAACGCCAAAGCTGGAAATACCTTTAGTTATAAGCTGAGTATCGGAAACAATACCGGTTATGCGCTTAACGGCACACAAGCCGTATTGACATTACCAGAACATGCTGAATTGGTTAGCAAACTGGGTGATGCTGCCGTCCAGGTCGGTAAGACGGTCATCATTACCCTGGGAAGATTGGATACTGATGCAGTCCGCAATGTTCAAGTCGACGTGAAAATTCCTGCCATACCTAACGGCAATGCTAAAGTTGCAGCATCCGCTCTGATTCGGTCTGCGACAGCAATGCCTGTCAGTTCGAATCAGGTTTTGACTAAAATCAGCAATTAGTTGATTAAAGTTGGTTGAAAAAGCCCCCTATCATTCGCGAATGATAGGGGGCTTTCTTGGTTCTTATCGTCCCAACTTCAACAACGCCCGCCTTCATTCAGGATTGCATTTATCCTCATGCAAACCGCCTTTAGTTTCAGCCACGGCGCGTAAGGTTCCTGTGGCGCAATCCCAGAGTTTTCAGGCTTGCTCTTCGGCTGGGGCGATGCCGATAAAATCATCGCCATAAACTTCATGCTTTGGCACGGGCTAAAACGCAGGAGCAGGGAAGGTAGCTAAAAACAGGGTTTGCTTATCGTTTTTAAGAACAGCCCTGTCTATTTTTTTTGATATTGCCAGCCTCACGCGGTATCCTAAACAGAGCGGGGTATTAGTTGATTTTACCGCGCATCTCCGCCATATCCCTCTTGTCCGTCAGGAGGGCCAACATCTGCTTTGCTTAGGCCCTTAACATGACTGATTGGACTATAAACCGGGAGGCACAACTTGCCTATTCCTACGAACGTTTCGCACAAGCCAAGGTTTTTGTGTTCCGTAAATGGTGCGAACAAGCCGCCGAGCGTGGAGCCATTATGCCAACTGATTTGTCAGGATCCTGCAAGTATGGAAGCCTGTTTATGAACCAGATATTCGGCGGGTCGATCTGCGGTCATTATGAACATCAATATAATCTTATCGGCGGGCGTATCGTCGACCTCAGCCACGATGCCATTGATGTCGGAAGGATCAGAAATCCTTATCTCCATGAACCTGATTATTTTGCCATCCCAGAAAAACAGGCCTCGTTGAATGGTTGCCTGCCGCGCATCGAACGCTGGGTTAGCCAATTCTTGGAAGAAATCGAAAGTTCCGATATGTCATCCCCACCTGAAAGCTGATCGATTGAGATCGGATTTACCCATAGGGCACAAGCGCTACCGCTACCAACAGTAGGCGCATTAGGCGACCCCATACGCATCAACTTAAGGAAAAACATCAGCCATATCGAAGTTGGAAAAACCCGTAATCCGCTTCGCTCCTTACGGGCTACTCGCTGACAGGTTTTGATCCGCGAATTTATTCTATGCACATTCCTTAGTGTGGCTATGGCTAAAAATATCCCAAGCTGAATACCGCGCCCATCCATGCCGCAAGTATGACCAGGATCAGCCCAGGGATGACCGCCATGATGAACCTTCGGTCTCCGCTGAGGAGGGCAAGCGTTATTTTCGTGATGGTGTTCGTTGTCAGGCCGGCAAGTATGGGCAACACCGCTTCGTTAGCGTTGATTTTTCCGGCGGCTACGAGGGACGCGACCGCGACCGCTGCGGAATGGGTGTCGGCAAATCCGGCAACCGCTGCGGCGGCAATGACGCCTTCTTTGCCCAAGTATTGCTCCAGGGCGGCGGAGAGCAACATGACCGTTGAAACGGTCACCGCGAAGACCAATGCTGTTTTAAGGCTGAATGGCCGTCCCAAGTCAACGGTTTCCAGGACATTTTCACGCAGTGCCCTTCGGGTGAAGACCGCGCCATAGACCATTGCGGTGACGCCGGCGAAGGCTAGCGGAAGCCAAAGTGCCAAGAAGGTGGATTGATTGGTGGCTTCCAGGATCAGCGTCATTTGGATGACGGTCGCCACGGTGGATAAAACTGCGCCGGCTACGGCGCCTGCCAAGAGTTTTGGATCCAATGCCGCCCTGGCGCCCATTGAGCTGATGGTCGCGGCACTCGACACAAAGCCGGAGGTGAGTCCCGTGATGGGCAGGCCGATACGCGGCCCCATGACGCGTAGCGAGATGTAGCCGGTGGTGCTGATGGCCATGATGAGGATGGCAATTATCCAGATCGTCCGTAGGTTCAAGGCATTGAAAGGCCCGATGTAGTGGTTGGGGGCCAGGGGCAGCAGCACCAGGGCCGCTGCGGCGAGAATCAGCGTGTCGTTGAGTTCGGCCTCGCTAAGGACGGTGCTGACGAAACGGTGGAGATAAGTCCGTGCGTTCAGCAAGATAGTCAAAATAACAGCCAGGGCTGATGACATGGCGGGTTCGCGTATCGCCAGGCCGCCGAGCAGCAGTGTGAGCAGCAATGCGGCATCGGTCGTCAAACCGGGATCTTGCTCTTGGTTGCGGCTATAAGCCATCGCGGAGAGCCCCGCAATCGCCAATGCCATCACGGCAAGCAGCATAGAGCCGCCCAGCGTCAAACTCACCGCACCCAGCAGGGAAACCGTGGCGAAGGTGCGGATGCCCGACGGTGCACGGCTAGCCCCCATTCCTTTGTGCCGTTCGCGTTCGGTGCCGATGAGTAGGCCGATGCCTAGCGCCGTGCCATAACCCAGGATTGTTTCATCTGTTAGCAGCATCAGGCCCACCTAAATCCGCGTGTCATGTCCTGTCCCACGCGGCATGTCACAATAAAGCCCCTCCACTTTTTCACGCGCCCACGGCGTTTTACGCAAGAATTTTAGGCTGGAGGAAATGCTGGGTTCACTGCTGAAGCAGCGTATGGGTATGTGTCCCGCCAATTCAACCCAGCCATAATGCGCCACCAATTCCGTGACGATGGTCTCCAAGGTGATGCCGTGCAAAGGATTGTTGCGTTGTGTAGCCGATGCAACAGGAGCTTGCCCGGATGGGGTGGTGGATGCGTCGGGAAGGATTGACGTAGTTGGGGTAGTTGGATTCATGGGTGATTTTGTTTAGGAATGGGTTTGAAGAAAAGCCTTGGCATTGGTTAAGCGAAACAGGGTCGGGGTTAGGTCGGGTGGAATAAGCCGTTCTGCACGACAGATTATGGGGGATAATCGAAAGTGAAGCTATCGGGCAGGAGAACATTTCCGCTATTGTGAAACGTCCGCCCAGTGCGCGAGCCGGAACGTTTTCAGTGCCTATGGTTTTAGTGACATAAAGCAAGCCATCTAAAGGCAGATACAAGATTTCACGCAAACTGGCCACAATCGCGTTAGGGTGGTGTGTAAGGTAACCGTTTCCTGCATGTCGCCAATGATTTCGAATTGCTGATCCGCACCTTTTTAGACACTATTATGGTGAGGATTCCGATACCGGGGTATTTGCAATACATCGAAGGTGGTGCCAATACCCAGCGGGTCAGAAACCAGGACATCCAACGCCACGTCCGCTACCTGCGCTGGAAATATGACCAGCGTATCCACGACCGTTTTTTAACCTTAGGGCTAAATGATTGGGTTTGGGTTGAGGAAGGTGGTTATTCCGATTTAGATAGGCCCAATCCACAGGAAGAACCCGTGGCCTCGGTCATCGCCAAGATATAAGTTGTGCAGGAAATGACTTTGCGGCCTATTTTGGGCAGTGTGTTGAAGGGTTCATGTAGGGAAAGACCCATTTTGCGCCGATTTATGCCTGATGATAAGCCGGACTGAACTTATGCACTGCATCCACCATTGCCTTGACATGGTCCGGGTTAATATCAGGCAAAATACCATGTCCGAGATTGAACACATGCCCGGAGCCAGCACCGTATTTTGCCAATACGGTTTTGACCTTTTCTTGGATGATTTCCGGTTTGGCATATAAAGCGACCGGATCCATATTGCCTTGCAGGGCGGCTTTATTGCCGACCCTAACGCGGGCTTGCTGGATGTCGGTTTGCCAATCCAAACCTAAGGCATCGTAGCCCGCATCGCTCATTGCTTCCAGCCACAAACCGCCACCTTTGGTGAACAAGATGGTGGGGATGGTTTGCCCGTCCACTTCGGTTTTCAGCAAGACCCTGACTTGTTTGGCGTAGCGCAGGGAGAACTCCAGATAATCTTCGCTGCTTAACATGCCTCCCCAGGTGTCAAACAACATGACCGCCTGTGCACCGGCATCAATTTGGGCATTTAGATAAACGGCGACGGATTGGGCGAGTTTGTCGAGCATCAAATGCATCAAGGCGGGTTGTTCGTACATCAGGCTTTTGACTTTTTGAAAGCTTTTGCTGCCGCCGCCTTCGACCATGTAAGTCGCCAATGTCCAAGGGCTGCCAGAAAATCCAATCAGCGGTACGTTATTTTGCAAGTTTTTGCGGATTAACGCCACGGCGTCAATGACATAACGCAATTCGGCAGTGGGTTCAGGGATGGGCAATTTGTGGATATCGGCGGCAGTGCGGACTGGACGGGTGAACTTGGGGCCTTCGCCTTCGGTGAAGTGTAAGCCCAGACCCATTGCATCGGGTATGGTCAAAATGTCCGAAAACAAAATTGCCGCGTCAAAGGCAAAGCGGCGCAAGGGTTGCAGGGTCACTTCACAGGCCAATTCAGGGTTGGTGCAAAGATTCATGAAACTGCCCGCCTGTTCACGCACTTGCCGGTATTCTGGTAAATATCGTCCGGCCTGACGCATCATCCATACGGGTGTCCGGTCTATAGGCTGTTTTAACAGGGCTTTGATAAATATATCGTTTTTTAAGAGTGTCATGTTCAGTGCATTAGGGGTTGGTCTGGTTATGTCCAATAAATTGGCTAAAGATCGTTGTTATCTGGCTACGCCATTGGATGCCCAGTGTTAATGTGACCAGTAAAATGACAGCGGCAATCAATATAGGAAGTGTACGGTCTTTTTTTTGGGTATGGGCGATATAGGGCAAGTTGGCGATTATATTGCCTGGCACCCCATGGGTTTTAAGGTACATGCTTGATGCAACGGTGTCGTTTAGTCCGGTGTTTGAAATACGTCCACCGGGCTTGCTTGCCAAGAGTTGGAGGAATTCCCCGCACTGTTTTTCAGATAAGGCGGGTATTTCGATGACATAGCATTCATTAACCAGGCTGTCAGAATGGTTTTTTAGATACAGCTCATCAGGTGTTAAAGCAAAAACAATCCGTAATTGATTCTTTCCAGTGCTGTATTGGATGATTGACGTGATTAGGCCTGGTGTTAAAAAACCTGCTTCATCGATAAGCAGAACGGTTTTTTTGTTGGCGGTGGCGGCCGCTTTGGTAACGGTCGTTGTTGCTTGTTGTTGGATGGTTTGTTGCAGGGCTTCCATGTCAAGCTCAGGCGTTCCTGATATGGCACAGCATTGCCATGATGCCGACGGATGTTCCTGCAAGGCATTAAGCAGGGTTGATTTACCTATGCCTTTAGGCCCGCATACCACAATAGACGAGCTGAGATGGTTGATCAGGTGTATCAATAAGTCAAGTTTTTCAGTTCGTTCTAAGGTTATCAAAGAATAATGGTCTGGATAAGTTGAGTCCCTTTTCGATAACTTTAGCTGTTCGTTAAAGTTATCACTGTCTACCATAGTTTTTTAAGGTCAGCTCAAGTAATTCCGGGTCGATATAGTTAGGAAGTGTTGCCTGGCCGATTTTATTCAATAAAATCAGGCGGATTTTTCCATCGACATTTTTTTTGTCAACGGCCATCAAATCCAGGAAACGTTCGGTATCTAATTGTGCGGGTGGGGTGACGGGTAAATTTGCTTTGGTAAATAATGTGATAATGCGCTTGACATCGCCATCGTTCAAATAGCCTTTTCTTCTGGAAAGGTCGGCGGCCTGGCAAGTGCCAATGGCGACGGCTTCACCATGCAGATAAGTGCCATAACCCGTGCCGGTTTCTATCGCATGTCCAAAAGTATGGCCTAAATTTAAGGTCGCACGGACTCCGGTTTCAGTTTCATCCTCGGCAACAATGGCAGCTTTGTTTAAGCAGGATTGCTCAATCGCATAAGCCAAGGCCGCTTTGTCGCGGGCCAGTAACAACGCGATATTTTGTTCCAGCCATTCAAAAAATTGATAGTCCCGGATTAATCCGTATTTGATGACTTCAGCCAGTCCGGCGGACAGTTCGCGGTTATCGAGTGTATCTAGGACATCGGCATCGGCGATGACACATTGGGGCTGGTAAAAGGCCCCCAGCATATTTTTACCGAGTGGGTGGTTGACGCCGGTTTTACCGCCCACGGAAGAATCTACCTGTGCCAATAAAGTCGTGGGAATTTGTAAAAAAGGTATGCCCCGTTGGTAGCAGGCGGCGGCAAACCCGCCCATATCACCAATAACGCCTCCACCGAGGGCGATTAAGGTGGCATTGCGGCTGAATTTGCAGGCCAGCAATTTATCAAAGATGTGGTTTAAAAATTCAAGGTTTTTATATTGTTCGCCATCTGGCAAGATGGTTTGTTCAACATGGTAATCCGCCAGATGTTTTAGTACGGTGTCGAGATACAACGGGGCAATGGTGGTGTTGGTCACCACCATGACTTGTTTGGATTTGATATGTTTTGTTAAGATTTCCGCTTGTTGTAACAAACCGGAACCTATATAAATCGGGTAACTGCGCTCACCTAATTCAACAAGTAGATTTTTCATCAATATTAGTGGTTTATGGCGCGGTAGGCGGCGAGGATTTGCTCAACAACTTCTTTGCTTTGCATGATCCCGGTGTCAATTTTAAAATCGGCACAGGCCAAGTACAGCGGTTCGCGCTGGATGAATAAAGACTCTATGCGTTCCTTGGGGTTTTCTGCCCTTAACAAAGGCCGTTGGGTATCACGGCGGGTACGTTCCAGTATCCGTTCTACTGAACACTGTAAATAGACGATGAAGCCATTTTTGATGAGCAGGTTACGGTTTTCCTCACGGAGAATGACGCCGCCGCCAGTTGCTAGCACGATGCCTTGCATTTTTGTCAATTCTTGCAACATTTTTTGCTCACGATCCCGAAATCCTTCTTCGCCTTCAAATTCGAAAATGGTCGGGATATCTACGCCAGTCCGTTCTTCAATGGCCTTGTCACTATCATAAAAAGGCACTGCCAAAGCTTTGGCCAATTGCCGGCCTATTGTTGTTTTTCCTGCACCCATAAGGCCAACTAAATATATGTTTTCTGATTTTGTCATCAAAATACCTTGCTGGTCTGATTTCCCCAAATCTGGGAATAATTAATGAAAGTATTGTATTAATCGTTCTTTTAGTTTTCGCATATTGACTCTCCCAGTACCCGGTTATAACAAGGTTTACAGGCTTTATTCCATGCAAGAACTTATGCGACGATTAATATAAACGGATTATCAGGACTGAGCCTTTCAATACTTGTTGATAAAATAAAAAAGGGGGGCATTATGCCCCCTTTTGACAGTGACGGGAAGCGGTCAATTAGGTGTTATGTCATCTTTCATCACTTTTGGCGTGACAAAAATCAACAATTCCTTTTTCTCATCCGTATTCTCTGTGCGTTTGAACAAAAATCCAATACCTGGCAAATCAGCAAAGAACGGGACTTTGTTGAGGATATTGTTATTAGTGCCTTCAAAAATCCCCCCCAAGACGACGGTTTCACCATCGTTGACACGCACCATAGTCCTGATGTTGCGGGTATCAATACTCGGTACGCCAGCAGTGACCGCTCCTACAGCATCTTTGGTGATGAACAAGTCCATGATGATACTGCCGTTCGGTGTGATTTGCGGGGTTACATCAAGCTGCAACACGGCATCAACGAATTGGATATTGACGCCGGTATTGGCACTTGAGGTTTGGTAAGGGATCTGCACCCCTTGTTTGATGTTGGCCTGGCAACGGTCGGAGGTCATCACCCTGGGATTGGAAATCAGTTCGCCCCGGTTTTCATCTTGTAAGGCAGATAATTCAAGATTAAGGACATAGTCAGCACCGCGCACCAAGGTCATGCCTAATGCGCCATAAGGAGTTGACGATGTACCAAGGTCAACCAATTGGTCAGATATGGTACCGATATTGCCATTGGAGTCAGGCAGTGCGTTTGCGTTGCTCTTAGTTCCGCGACCGCCTAGGGCAAAGCTACTGTTATCACCAAGATTAACCTGTTTGGTGGTGCCAAACTTGACTCCTAATTCCCTGGCAAAAGTATTGGTGGCGACCACAATTCTTGATTCAATCATCACCTGCCGTACAGTCACGTCAAGTTTGCGGATCAGTTTTTTGACTTCTTCAAGGCGTTTTGCCGTTTCACGGACTATCAAGGTGTTGGTTCTGGCATCGACAACCGCGGAACCACGTTCTGAAAGCAGTTTATATTTGTCATCAGTAGCACCGCTTGAACCACCTTGGCCCTGGCCTCCTGAGCGTTGGCCTTGGCTAGGGTTAAAGCTTTGTTGGCTTTGACCTTGGCCACTTTGCGATGAATTTCCGCCCCCGCTAGTCGCTGAACTACCTACACGTTGTCTGACACTGCAATTACCAAACTGACCAGTATCCATTCCGTACAGTAGATTTCTAAAACCTTCAGCTTTTGCGTAATTGATTTGAATATATTCAGTAACCAATGGATCGAGTTGCTCGACTACCGCTTCGGTTTCCTTTTGTTTTTTCTTGTAGTCTTTAATTTTGTCCAATGGTGAAATCAGCGTGACGTTACCGGTTTCATATTTTCCCAATTCTTTGGTCATCATAACGAAGTCCAAGGCTTCATCCCAAGGGACATCGTCCAATTTTATCGTGATTGTACCGGTGACATCATCGCCTGCCACCACGTTTTGTCCGGTAAATTCGGCTAATATCGCTATGACACTACGGACTTCAATTTCTTGGAAATTTAAGGTTAAGCGTTCGCCAGCGTATTTGACACGGGATTTTTCCAGCACCTCTTTTTCTTCATTGCTTAAGGGGCGGAATTCAACGGTCAACAGGCCTTCAGATTGCAACAGCGAGTAATCATATAGATTATTCTGCATGACGACCGTCATGGTCGTTTCCTGGTTTTTTGAAACCGTATCAATAAATTTGACTGGTGTGGCAAATTCGGACACGTCCAAGCGTTTCGCCATATTCTCATTAAGCTGGGTATTGACAAAGCTGACGATGACTTTACCACCTTCTTCTTTCGTATTGACGATGGTGTTCGGATTGGCCAAAGAAATCAAAATGCGCCCTTCGCCTTTTTCGCCGCGCTTGAAATCAAAACCGCTGATGGTTTGTTGCGGCATTAGGCTGGCTATTGCCGAATTACCCAAGGGCCTGGTCGATGAAGGCCGTGTGGACGAGGTTTTGGATTTGACCGGATTATAATTTGCAGGTAACGCAGAGCGGCTTCTGCTTAAGGTCAGGTAGACTTTGTCGCCAACTACTTTGGTTTCAAAGGGGGCCGATTCGATGAGATTCAGGACGACTCGAACCCTATCCGCCGCTTCGGCGATATAGATATTGGTGGCGATACCTTGGTTGATGGGAAATATTTTTTTACCCAAGCCATTTTTGACCCCAGGAAAATCCAAGGCGATACGGGCTGGATTATCGGTTTTGAAGACTTTTGGGGTGATGGCGGCCTGGCTCATATCCAGGCGTATCTGTAATTTATCACCTGCCAGCGTGGAAATATCCAAGCCGGAGATTGTAGGATCACCAGCATTAACCGGGGTGACTTGAAAGATACATAGCAATAAACCTACGCTCATAAGAGCATATAAAGACTGCTCCATTTTTAACATTATGCTACTTTGTTTGTTTTTCATTCTGTGTCCCCAAAATCACTGTGTCAACGCTAAGTAAGATTGTTGCTCTCGCCATGTCCCAGGCTTGTCAGGCACTATTTCCAATAACTCAATTTTTTCAGTGCTTATCCGTATGATTTCTCCAAAATTCTTGCCCATATAATTCCCTACTTGAACGCGGTGTATAGTCTTGTCACTGGCTTTCACCAATCCCCATAATTTTGATTTCATTACGATAGTCCCTGCCATTTTTAAACCGTCCAATGGAAAGGCTTCCAGTTCTTCCTTACGTCGGGTGAAATCAGGTTTTAGTCCATTACCTACAGTCATACCCCCGCCTTGATATGTTTCGGGTTCTTCCAATGGCTTAAACGGGTCGCGCAGGGTATCTACCGGGAATACAAAGGGATCTACCATGTTAATTTCCGGCAATTTTTCAATAGCACTTTTGGGTCTTGCCTTAACTTCCTCGATGTATTTTTTTAAATCGACTATATCATTGCTGCCACAGCCCGATAGTAAACTGCTTGATATTAACAATAAGAATAAAACTGGATTGTTTGGTGGATTTGCCAGTTTGCGGCAAGTGCAAGGTAATTCATTTCGCGTCATCATTACTTGTTACCTCTTTTTTTACTCGCCGCCGTTTTTGTCGGTGCCGCCGATTCGGTGCTTTCGTTATAGGTTTTTACCGTTACTTTCATCAGCATATCACCTGTTTTAAGCACTTTGTTGTCCTTTGTAATTTTGCTGTCCTTTTCCTTGTCTTTAGGCAGAATGCTAACATCGTGTACGGTGACTATCCTTGGTAAGGAAGCTAGGCCGCTGATAAACAAACCGAGTTCCTGATATTTGCCAATGACTTCGATATTGATAGGCAATTCGGCATAAAAGTCTTTGTTAATGGCCGGGCTGGGTTTGAACAACCTGATTTCCAAACCGCTGGCTAACGCCGTTTGGGAAATGTCGGTCAGTAAGCTTGCCACTTCTTCTTTAGTAGGCATCTGCTGGATCATTTCATACAGTTCTGCTTCAATTTGCATTAACTGCTCTTGGTAGTCTGCAAGATTGACGGCCTTTTTTTGCTTGGCTTCAAAACTGTTTTTCAATTCCAGCTCTTTTTGTTCCGCCGCATTTAATGTTTTAACTTGGTCGGCAGTATCAAAATAAACCCCTAAACCAAGGACTGTGGCACTCACAATAAAAATGGCGGCGGCTTTTACAGGCCACGGCCACTGTCCCGCTGCATTAAAATCCCAATTAATTTCAGACAGATTCATTATTTGCCTCTCTTTGGTGCCGCTGAAGCCTTGGTTATATTGTCTTCAGGCTTTTTTAGTGGGTCGACGGCTTTTTTTCCTTGTTTAGCATGTAAGGTAAAGTCGCTTAAGAGATCAAGGTTGGCCTTATCGGGTACTTTGATGATGTTTAAAGAGGGGGAATTTAACCATTGGGAAGCTTCAATGTTTCTCATCATCGCAGAAACCCGTGCGTTAGATTGGGATTTTCCTTCAAAAGCCAAATCTGTTCCCAGTTGGGTAAATTTGGTAAGGAAGACTCCATCCGGTGTGATTTTTGGGATTTCATCAAATAAATGCACAATTTCAGGGCGGCTTTCCTGAAGTTTTTGCAACAGGTCAATTTTCGCCAAAAGTTTGCTTTTCTTTTCCTCAATACTGTTAATATCGGTGATTTTTTTATCAAGCAACGCTATTTCGTCTTGTAATAATTTATTTCTGCGCTCTTGATAAGACTTTAAGCCTTCGTAATAGGAGTGGATGATACCTAGGATCATTATCGAAACGAGGGCACCCAGAGCCAGAGAATTTAAAAAATCCTGCTTTTTTTGCTTGCGCAGCTCTTCTCGCCAAGGCAGCAGGTTGATTTTTGCCATTAGTCAAAACTCCTTAATGCCAAACCGCAGGCAGTCATCATTGACGGTGCATCGTTGCTCAAGGTTTGAGGCTTTACTTTATTGGATAACTTCATATTCACAAAGGGATTGGCGATGTAAACAGGGATACCTAAATTTTTTTCAATCAATTGGTCTACACCCTGTATTGAGGCACAGCCCCCCGCCAATATCATCCTATCGATGCTTCGGTTCGCGCTCGAAGAGACAAAGAATTGCAATGAACGTTGGATTTGTTGGACTATCGCCCTTTTGAACGGATCCAGCACATCGGTGGTGTAATTGTCTGGTAAGCCGCCATGCCTTTTAGCCAAGCCCGCTTCTTCGTAAGATAGCCCGTAACGGCGTTGAATTTCTTCAGTCAATTGTTTGCCACCAAAACCTTGTTCCCGTGTATAGATGTTACGGCTATTATGAAGGACATTGAGCGTTGTTATCGTGGCGCCTATGTCAGCAATTGCGACGGTTTGCCCGTCTACTGAATCGGCAAATTGCTCGGCAAGCAGGGAAAAGGCATTTTCCATTGCGAAAGCTTCAACATCGACGATTTTAGTTTTTAAACCGGCTTTTGCTAAGGCTTCGACACGGTTTTCGACATTTCCCCGTCTAGACGCGGCAAGCAGCACATCAACCATTTCGGGGTTGTTTTCATTGAAGCCTTGTACTTCAAAATCAAAATTGACCTCATCAAGCGAATAGGGCACATATTGATCGGCTTCGATCATAATTTGCTCCTCCATTTCATCTTCGCTTAAAGACGCATCCATAGTGATAATTTTCGTCATGACTGAAGATCCGGCCACGGCAACTGTTGCCTGTTTTAATTTGGTGCCGGATTGTTTCAAAGCGATTTTGATGGTGTCCGCAATCATGTTGACATTGGCAACATTCTTATCAATAACAGCATCTTTTGGCAGGGGGGCGACGGCGTAGCTTTCAACCCGGTAACGGATACCCAAACGGCTTAACTCCAGCATTTTTACTGCAGCCGTACTGATATCAATACTCAGAACGGTGTTCTGTTTATGACTAAACAATCCCATAACTTATCCTTAAAAACATGACCATTAATGTGATCCATAGATGACACCTCTGTTTGCACAACAACATTCACCTGTTTTGATTTGCTTTTAGCGCGACCACAAAATAACAACTCAAAAAAGTATAGTAGCCTTTTCAAGAGATGCATAAAAAATAATGCGATTGACTTCGGAGTATTAAGAAAACTGACTACAACTATTTAACTTTGGGTCAGATAGCGGCTATTTTACATGGCGTGGTCTTTAATAAAATAGCGATTCCGATAAAAATGACCTGAAGGCTTATAAATAATTTGGTATGTGATTACTTATAAACTAAATAACAAAGCTTTTATCGATAATTCTAGCTGAAAAATCGCCATTAAACAGGTAAATCGAAAAGAGTGATACGGCCGGGTCATTTTTCGATACGGCTCAATTTACTTTTAATGATAATAAACTGACGATTTCTTTGCTGTTTTTATCGGCATTGACGACTGAATCCAAGATATAAACACGTTCTTGGGCGATTTTGCCTTGTTGCACAAAATACTTGGCGATGGTTTGCGCCCTATTATTTGCCAGTTCTTTTAACCTTTCCTGTTCTGGTTTAATAATATCCTGTAACTTTTGTTTGGCGACCTCATAGAATTGTTGCCCTGTTTTAGGGTTTTTTAATTGCGGAACGCCCAAGAAAGATTTTTCTGCCAATAGCGGAAATTTTTCGATGAACATATCGGCGAGCAAACGCTGGTATTCTTCGTTTGACAATTCGACATATTCAGCGCGTATTTTCCTGCTGGTGTGTTGGTTGATTTCCGCAGCCCGGCGAATTTTCAATTGGTCGTAAAGCGCGTCATCACTGATGGCAGGCCAATCCAATGTCTCCAGTGTTGCGCCTCTAATTTCCAACATCAATTTTGGGCGATTTTGCAAGGCGGCGGCGATTTCATGCAGTTTTACCTGTTGGCTGCTAGCCAATGTCGCGCTGCCCGCTTTAAAATGGACCGTGTTCAAGCTTGCGTCCTCATGGCCTATGAGCGAAGCCAAAACCGTAAAAGGTGAGCTGATGATTTTACTGAGGGAATTGAGCAAGGCATCGGCGATGATGGCGCCGATATTAAACTTTGGATTGTCAAGATTGCCAGAGATTGGCACATCAATTTTTATTTTACCGTTGCTGTCCTTCAATAACGCGACAGCCAGTTTAATGGGCAGGGAAACCGCATCGGGATGTTGGACGCGTTCCCCCAGCTCGAATTGGTCGATTAAAAAATGGTTGGATGCGGTCAGTTTTTTGTCGGCGATTTGATAATCAAGATTTAAAGTCATTTTGCCTTTTTCGACTTTATAGCCGGCGAATTGCACCATATAAGACGAAACCAGCGGCATGGGCAAGCCATTAAAATTGATTTTGGTTTGGTATTCACCCAAATAGGGGGTGATTTTGCCGATAATGTCAACCGGTGCCAAATCGTAGGCGTTCCCCTTTAAATCGACTTGGATTTGGCTGTTCTTGTCTGACGATACACCGCTGGCCCCTCCGTCCAAGCTTTTGATATACGCGGAAAAAGGCAAGATTAGTGAGAGATCGGTAAAGTCTGAAGAGCCGTCGATAATTTTGATTTTGCCCAGTTTGAAATAAGGCTGTTTGGCTGCTGTTTTTTTTCTGGGATTATCCGTCTTCGCTTGGTTATTGCCGGTGATAAGCAAGTTAGAAAAATTGACAGTTTTGTCTTTTCTGATAGTGACCCGCGCATAGGGTTTGTTGATGATCAATTCGGCGGCGGTATAACGCTGGTTCAAGACATCGACCGCCAGATTTTTAAGGGTTAAATCCTCCCATTTGAGGAAGTCTTTATGGACGCGCTGGTCGCGGATCAATAAGTCGTTTACCCTGCTGTTGCCGCTGAATTGCACATCCAATGGTTCGGCTGGTTGTTGTTGCAAGGATAATTCCCCGTCGATATTTAGCATTCCGTCAATCAGATCCAGACGGATAAATTTATCGTAATAAGGTTGGAATTTTTCCAGCTCGATGTTCTTGACCTCGACATTCGCTTTTGCCGCAAATGGTGTCAAAGAGGTGCTCCCTTTCAATGCAATCAGACCGTTTCCATTGACTCCGGCGGTCAGCTCAAAAGGCCAGCGCGTGGCTGGCTGGTTGCTAAAAGCATTTAGTTTCAAATTAACGGGCTTTAGCACCAGTGTTGTTGGCTTGGGTAAGCTACGATCTTCAAAATTGATGGCACATTGGTTTAAGGCAATGTTTTCTATGTTAATTTGCCAGTTTTCTACGGAAGGTGAAGCTGGCACAGGCATTGGGGCACCGGCAACCGGCATCAAGGATTGATAATTGCTTGTGCCGTCGGCATTTAGCCACACGTTTAGATTGGCATTATCCAGTGATGCAGAGCTGGCTTTCAAGATGTGCTTATCGAGGTTGACTTGGACACCGTGCAAAGCCAATGCCGGAAAAAATGCGAGATTTTTTTCCTGATCCGATACACGCAATTCCTTGCCTTCCAGGGAACCCTCATGGATGGCAATATCCAGATGCTTATTGTCATAGCTGATCCGATAAGGCGCTTCAATAGCTAATTTGTTTAATTTGCCCTGTAGTTTATCTTGGAGACGAAGATCGTCGATTTGGATTTTGGCGGTTTTGGCGTCCAGTTGCCAGTTCTGATCGGCAGAATCGAAGCCTAACGCGGTTTCGTGTTTAAAATTGGCAAGTTTAATCGTTTGTCCCGATTGGGTGTATTCAATATCGTGCAAATCAACAGAGGCTTTAGGGATGGACAGGCTGGGTTTGCCATTAACATACCTTATTTGGTAGTCGGCATCTAAGGCATTATCGGCACTGATATTGGCTAGGCCGCTGTTTGGGGCAAAAGTTTTGATAAATTTGGACAGGTTCAGATGCTCTAGTTTGAGATGGCCTTGTGAGGCTAGAGGATTTAGTCCAATGGTGCCCGTCCAGCTTATATGGCCGCCGGATTGGAGTTTGAAGTCGAGTTGGGCGTTGGCGGGTTTGTTGTTCCGGGTGCTAAAATTTTCAAGCCCTAACTGTAAGGATTCCAGTGTTTCTGACCACGCCGGGGTGTTTTTGCCATCGTTCCAAACCAGCTTGCCATCACTTAGAGACAGTTTGACGACGTTTACTGAGAATTTGCCTTGATGATTAGTTTCAGCATCATTTTGATTTTTGAGCAAATCTTGAAAATTGAAATTACCGTCTGCTTGCCTGGCAAGATGCACCACGGGTTTTTGCAGTGATAGCTCATCAATGATCAATGCCGCATCTTGAATGGATTGGACGACGTTAATTTTTATTAATAATTCATCAAAAGCTATAAAATTTTCGGCATTTTTTTCGTGGATGACAAAATCTTTTAAGCCTATTGTCAATGGATCTAACTGTAGCTTCACTGCTGCGATTGTTGCTTTTCTTCCGGTATTCTTCTCGATAAACGCAGTTAATTCGCTGGTTAGCAATGCCGGTAAGCTGTAAATAACCGCTATAACCCCCGCAGCTAGCAGACAAATAGCTATGACTACGGGTTTTCTGGTAAAGAAGACAGGTCGGCTATTCATAAGCGGCGGATTTTTCAGCAGTTATTAATTGCTTCATAAGTGCTTGCATCGAACAGGGAACGCCCCGCCCACGCTTTTTAGCAAGTAATTGTGAACACACATAATCTTGTTGAATGGGTATTACAATCCCATAAGTGCTTACCCGTTCTTTTAGTAAAACAAGCAAGCACTTATGGGATTGTAATATTGTGATTGATTATAAACAAAAAAGGCGGCATCCAAACAGATAAAATGCCGCCTATTTGTCTAAACCAAACTATAAATCGAGATAACCGGTTTCTTCGTGTTCATCAGGGGTGACCCGCAAACCTAGCCAGCTATCGAGCAATTTCAAAATAAGATAGCTGGACAATGCGCTCCAGATGGTGGCGGCTTGTACGCTGAAACCATACCAGCCCACCCACAACATGCCCTCGCCAGTGACGACCAGCGTCATATTGTGTGGCGGCATGGCAGTGGTCGGGAAACCTTTGCGGTTGCCCAGCACCAAAGCCGATACCAATGCGGCACCCCCCGCATTGACATGGATGACGATACCGCCAGCAAAATCCAGAGCACCCATATCTGCCAACCGCCCCCCACATCCAGTGGCAGATCGGCATATAAACCATGATCAGCCATAAGGCGCTAAGCCACAACATCGCCGAAAATTTCATACGTTCGGCAAACGCACCGACTATCAACGCAGGGGTGATGATGGTGAAAGTCATTTGAAACATGAAAAAAACCGTTTCGGGAATGTCGCCGTTCAGCGAGGTGGTGTCCATGCCTGCAACAAACATTTTGGATGCGCCGCCAATAATTTTTTGCAGCCCGCCACCGTTGCTGAAAATAAAGCTGTGGACACCTGCCAGCCACAAAATCGACACCAAACAAGTGATGGCGAAACATTGCATCAATACCGACAAGACATTTTTACTGCGCACCAAACCCGCATAAAATAGCGAAAGGCCTGGGATCGTCATAAACAAGACCAACGCCGTTGACGTTAGCATCCAAGCCGTGTTGGCTTGGTTAATGCCATCCGCCCAAGCCATTTCGGGCAGGAGAAACAAGCCTGTGGGCAGGCTTTTATGATTATTTTTAAAAAATATTGTTGATCCTTGCCGCCATTTTAAATGGCATCCTCACCCGTTTCACCCGTTCTGATACGGATGACTTGTTCAAGGCTGGTCACAAAGATTTTGCCATCACCGATTTTGCCGGTATTGGCGGCTTTGACGATGGCGTCAATGGCTTTTTCCAACACGTCATCGGCCACGGCAATTTCCAATTTGACTTTGGGCAGGAAATCAACCACATACTCAGCCCCCCGATACAATTCGGTGTGGCCTTTTTGCCGTCCAAAGCCTTTAACTTCGGTGGCGGTCACCCCGGCCACGCCAATTTCAGATAAGGCTTCGCGCACATCGTCCATTTTGAACGGTTTAATGATTGCAGTTATTAGTTTCATGTTATCTCCTGATGCTATGTTATTTAAGATAGGATGGCCAGATTAATTGTTTCATAAGTTTTTGCACGATCTCCTATAAAACTAAGGCAAGAATTTATGGGATTGTAATACTTGGCGAATCATAGTGAATTCTTTGGCAACATACAAATCATAGGGGTAATCCGTGGTGATAAAAAACCCTGTGCTAAGGTCAAGACCCCGGAGTTACCTCCCCCTACAAACATTCAATCGTGGATAATTGGGCGGATCACTGGAAACTGCATGGTCATGCAATGCAAACTACCATATTGATGCACCAACGGCCGGCACGGCGTGGCGATTATTTGCCGGTCAGGAAAACACTCCGCAAGTCGTTGCAAGGCGATGATGTCATTCGGGTCGTCATAAACCGGAACCATGACCGCGCCGTTGATAATCAGGAAGTTAGCATAATTGGCCGGCAATTGTTGGTCATCCTCGTCAAAAATTGGTTGCGGCATAGGCAAGGGGATTAACTGGTAGGCTGCATCCGATGCGGTGCGCAAGTCCCGCAATTGCGCTTCCATATTTTTCAGGCCGGCGTAATGCGGGTCAGTTTCGTCGTCGCAACTGGTGTAGGCAATGGTGTCGGCGGTGCAAAACCGCGCCAAGGTGTCGATATGCGCGTCGGTGTCATCACCAGAAAGATTTTTTTGGTCCAACCATAAAACCCGTTCCGCACCGAAAAAATGCCGCAATTGCCGTTCGATGATAGCTTGGTTCGAGCCGGGGTTGCGGTTGGGATTGAGCAGGCATTGCCGCGTGGTCATGATGGCGCCGTTGCCATCGCTTTCGATACTGCCGCCTTCCAAAACAAAATTAATGTCCCGATGGGGCACATCTTGGAACAATCCTTTTTCGAGCAAGGCATGGTTCAGCGCATTGTCAAGTGTATGCGGGTATTTTTCGCCCCAGCCATTAAATATGAAATTAAGCAAATTCATGGTTCCATCTTGTTCCACGGTCAAAAATACCGTGTCACGCACCCATATATCGTTGGTTTGCGCGTGGACAAAATGGATATTGGCAGTGTCCGCAAGCAAACGTCTAATCTGTTGTTCGTGGGCTGGATCACGGCAAACGATAATCAGGGTTTGGTAATGGCTAATCGTTTTGGCGATAAAAGCGTATGACTGTTCGACGGCTGCCAAACGGTTACTGAAGTCACCCGTTTCATGGGGCCAAGCGATTAAGACGGCGGATTGTTTTTCCCATTCGGCTGGAAAGCGTGTCATTGATACTCCTCGATTAATTTAAAATACCCAATTTTTCCGGGGATTTGACGGAACTTTTAGGATGGTGCCATCGTGAAAACAACCGTCCGATAACGGGGCGGTTAAGCTACCTGCTGTAGTTAGTGGGCGTATGTCATCCTTCCGATGTGGATGGGTGTGGATTGAAACCTGTGGTTAGCATTTCTTGGGCGTGCGCCAGTGTATTGGCGGTGATATTGACTCCGCCCAACATTCTGGCAATTTCGTTGACGCGCTCTTCCCCGTCCAACAAACGGACGGTGGAAGCCGTGATGTCGGTTTGGTGGTTTTTGAAAACAAACAAATGCTGGTGGGCTTGTGCGGCGACTTGCGGCAAATGGGTGACGCACATCACTTGGCGGTTATGGCTCAAGCGGCGCAATTTTTGCCCGACGATTTCGGCAATGCCGCCGCCGATGCCGGAATCGACTTCGTCAAAAATCATGGTCGGTGTGGTTTTGTCGTTGGCGGTAGTGACTTGGATTGCCAAGCTGATGCGTGACAATTCGCCGCCCGATGCCACTTTTGCCAGGGATTTGGGCGGTAGGCCCGGATTGGATGCGACCAGAAATTCGATTTTGTCCATGCCGTTGAGCTTGGGTATATCGCTGCTTTGTTGGCTGATTGACACCAAAAACTCGCCATTGGGCATACCCAATTCTTTAATCACGGCGGAGATTTGCTGTTGCAGTTCGATGCCGCGTTCCTGCCGCCGCTGGGAGAGTTGTGCGGCAAGCTGGTGGTATTGGGCAAATAACTGCTCAGCTTGGATTTTTAGGGTTTCGATACGCTCGCTGCTGTGCGTCAGATTGTCGAGCTCGTGTTCCAGTTTGGTCAATTGCGCGGGCAATTCTTCCGGTGCGATATGATGTTTGCGGCTGAGTTGATGGATCACGCCGAGCTGGGTTTCAACAGCATTCAGGCGTAGCGGGTCGGCTTCTTGGGCTTCCAAAAAACGCCGCAATTGCAATGCCGCTTCTTCGGTTTGGATTTTCGCTTCCGCCAACAGGCTTGAAATCTCGTTCAGTTCCGGCGCATAACGGGCAATGTGGGTCAGCTCCGTCAGGCTATGCCCAAGCCTGGAGATGACCGACGCTTGGTCATTTTCGTACAAGGTATCGACCAGACCCTGGCCTATCGTCAAAATTTCGCCCAGATTCGCCAGTTTATCGTGTTCTTCGGTGATGGCTGCGTAATTGAAACTCCCCAATTCCAATTGCTGTAGCTCATCAATTTGATAAGCCAGCATGGCTTCACGCTCGGTTTGATCTGCGGCAGATTTTTGTAAAGCAATCAATTCTTTATTGGTTTTTTGCCAAGCACGGAAGCCGTTGTTCAGCTCGTCCAGCAAGGGCTGGTTTTTCGCGTAAACATCCAGCAAGCGGCGTTGCTCATCACCGTTCAGCAAGGTCAGATGGGCGTGTTGCCCGTGGATTTCCACCAGTTTTCCGCTGAGTTCCTGCAAGGATTGCAAGGTTACGGGGCGGCTGTTGATTGTGGCTTTGGAGCGTCCGTCCTGGTTGATGATGCGGCGGATCAGGCATTGCCCTTCGTCATCCAGCTCATTGTCCAATAACCACTGCTGTGCCAACGGCGCGTCGCTTAAATCAAATTCCAGATTAATTTCCGCGCGTTTGCAATCAGGCCGTACATAACCGGAATCGGCCCTGTCGCCCAAAGCCAGCCCTAAGGCGGTCAATAAAATGGATTTGCCGGCACCGGTTTCGCCAGTCAGCACCGACATGCCTTTGTCTAGGTCAAGGTCGAGCAGTTTGACGACCGCGAGGTCGATAATGGTAAGGTTCACTAACATGTCGGGGATGTGTGGTAGCCACTGCTCCAGTTGAGTTTGTTCCTGAGGATGTAAAAGTAATCATAACCTTCTGGATGCAGGATTCTAATGGGTTTAGGTTCCTGTTTTATTAAAATCTTGTCGCTGATCAACACTTTCGGAATTTCGATGTGGTCGCAAGTCACCAAGGCATTGATTTGCTTAGTTTGACAAAAACTGATTTCAATTTCCGCACTGTCGGCAATCACAATCGGGCGGTTCGACAAGGTATGTGGGTTTAACGGCACCAGCACCAGTGCGTTTAACGAAGGCGATAAAATCGGCCCGCCAGCGGACAGCGAATAAGCCGTTGAGCCTGTCGGTGTGGATATGATCAGGCCATCGGAACGCTGGGAATTTAAAAACACCCCATCGATTTTGGTGATGATTTCAATCATGCTCGGTGTGATCCAGCGATGGACGACCACTTCGTTGACGGCGGTCTCTTCGTGGATGACCTGTCCGTCACGGATAATTTTGGTGCGTAGCAGATAGCGTTTTTCTTCGGTGTAATGGCCTTGCAGGATGCGGTGCAGTTTCTCAGGCAACTGGTCTGGCGAAATGTCCACTAAAAACCCTAGCCGACCCAAGTTGATGCCAATGATAGGAATATCGTAAGCCACCACCGCCCGCACCGCCGATAAAAACGTGCCGTCGCCGCCAACGGCAATGACTAAATCGCAATGTTCCCCTATGGTATCAATTGGACATGCGTTTACCTTGGTATCTTCGATGAATCCAGCACTATCTTGCTCAATAATCACTGTATGTTGGGCTGCTTTCAGATAGCCATAAAGCAAAGTCAAGGTCGCGCCTATGCGTAGGTCGCTGGACTTGCCGATAATGCCAATCGTCTTGAAAGGGATAGGAATCTGCATCTGGAGGAATAACAACAGTTAAAAGCGTTTGATTATACAGAAAAGCGGTTTGGCGGAAGGGGTTTAATGCTTAGGTTTTGATGGTCAGAAATTATGCAAATTTGTTTTATAGCTGGTAATCATAGTCGATAATCAACGGGGCGTGGTCTGAAAAGCGTTCATCTTTATAAATGCCCGCTGTTTGGACTTTATCTTTTAACGATGTGCTGATGATTTGATAATCAATGCGCCAGCCCACGTTTTTTGCCCAAGCCTGCCCACGGTTGGACCACCAGGTGTATTGCCCGGCTTCCTGATTCACCAAGCGGAAGGCGTCGTACCAGCGTCCGCTAGTTAATAAACCGTCCAGCCAAGCGCGTTCTTCGGGCAAAAAACCGGAGTTTTTCTGGTTGCCGCGCCAGTTTTTCAAGTCGATTTCTTTGTGGGCGATGTTCCAGTCACCGCAGATAATGGTGTCGCGCCCGTTTTCTGCGAGGTTTTGCAGGTAAGGTGCCAAACGTGCCATGACATCGAATTTGACGCTTTGCCGTTCTTCACTGGAGGAGCCGGATGGCAGATACAAGGAAACCACGCTGAGATTGCCGAACCGGGCTTCAATAAAACGGCCTTCCGAGTCAAAATCAGGCCAGCCTATTCCCTGGTTGATTGCATCCGGCTGATTTTTGCAATACAACGCCACGCCGCTGTAGCCCTTTTTTTCGGCATCGTGGTAGAAGCAGTAGTAATTTTCGGGATGAAAAATATCGGTTGCAAGTTGATGTAACTGTGCTTTGGTTTCCTGGATACACACCACATCGGCGTTTTGTTGTTGCATCCATGTGAAAAAGCCTTTGCGTTCCGCTGAGCGGATGCCGTTGGTATTTAAGCTTATTATGCGCATAATGTCATTTGCAGGTTGCGGTTTTTAGAGTAAAAACGTATTATAGGTAGTTTTTTCAGGTATAGCCCGTTTGCGGGTAATGTGAAGCGATATGAAACCAGATATTCATCCAAACTATAAACAAATTACCGTAACTTGCGGTTGCGGTAATACTTTTGTCACTGGCTCGGTCATTGCGAAAGACCTGCAAATTGAGGTGTGCTCATCTTGCCATCCTTTTTATACAGGCAAACAACGCGTCGTTGACACCGCTGGCCGCGTTGATAAATTCCGCAAAAAATACGGCAAATAAATCTGCCGTATTTCCGGCGTTGCGCCGGAACTCCAGCCGGATTCAAACAAAAAGCCCGTTTGTAATGAGTTTGACGGGCTTTTTTGTGGGCGTTGGTTTTTGATTGGTGAACAAGATGGCCGCGCATCCTTTAACGCAGTTTTAAAATCAACAAGGGTAAGGCGGAACCCGCCAACACGCACAGCAAAAGGATCGCAAGATTGGTGTGTGTCCAATCGACTGGATAATCATCGGCATTCACCGCCGCGCTGATGCCTGGGATGCTGGGCAAATCGCCATCGCCGCCATCGACTTTCAGTTGCGCTTTCATGCCTTTTTCCATGTGTTGCGGCAGCTCGCAATGCACCAGATAGGTTTTTTTCTGGCTGGGCAGTATCAGCGAGGCTTGCAGTTTTCCCGCGCCATTGAGTTCCAGGTGGAACATGCCGTCGGGGTACAAATACCCTGGCAGGCCGTGGATCATCAATTGGTGGCGGATTTGGTCGTCGTTGATGAAGGTGATGTTGATTTTGGCGCAGGGTTTGACATTCCATTCTTGCTTGTCAAAAGCGAACATTTTGCCGTTGAATTTAGTGGCATATTGCTGTCCGGCATGGATGGTGATGTCGACGGTTTCCGAGAGCTTGGTGCAGTCACGCGGCAATCTGTCGGGGTTGTCGTTCATAATCATGCCTTTTTCATCCATCACCATGCCCGTGTGGTGATGGCCTTCGGCGTTTGCGAGACTTGAGGCGAGCAGCAAGCTAAAAATCAGGATTGATTTCATGGTGTAGTTTGGTTTTGGGTGGTTCATCATGTTTTTACGGCTGTTTGTTATTTAGAAGACCTGTCAGGTTTCTTGTGCCCTAGAGGGTACTAAAACCTGACAGGTCTATTTCTGGACTCATTTACGTTTCAGGGTAAAAACTAAGGCCAGGCCGATCAGCAAACCAGCCGCCAGCCCGAATAAAATAATTTGCCAATAGGTCGGGACAATCAGCCCAGCATCGCCCAGCAAGTGTTTAAAATCGCCTTGCGCCCATAATGCTTGTTTTTTGGCGTAATAATCTTTGCTGAACACTTCGTTCAACAAGTCATCGTGCATGGTCGGCATTCCTTGTTCGTCCAGCAAGGGCTTGTAGGCCAAAATCGCCATATTGCCGCCGGGTTCCATGCCGTCGCTAGTCGTACCCGTCGCGACATGGTCGTGGAACATCCATAAACCGGGCCCATAGCTGTTTACGCCGTTGTTTTGGGTGGAAAGCTGCAAATCTATCCGTTGCGCAGGGGCAATGTCGAACACATCGCGGGTGATGCGGGCCGCTTCCGCTTGGTCTACGCCATCATACGCGGTGATAGTGGCTTTGTGGCCGTGAAAATGGATGGCGACGGGCGAGCGTTGCACATTGGCGATACGCAGCTTGACGTTTTCATTGTCGTTGACGGCAATTATGCCGTCGCGTAAGGTGTAAGGGAAAGAATGCCCGTTGAGCAGAAAATAATTTTCAAACGATTCGGTCATGTTGTAATCGCGGCTCATGCGTTGTGCGACCAAACGCGGATCGTTGGCGTTCTGGATGATTTGCGAGAGTTTTTTGTCGATGGATTGGTAGACCAAATCATATTCTTGGCTGTAGGTGTTTTTCACGCCGACAGAAGGATGGCGGACTTGGCCTGCGCCGACGTTAAATGTCTGCACCCAGTTGTTCGGATGGTTTTCTTCGACGACAAATATGCCATGCAAGCCCATCATAAAATGTTGGGCGGTTTGGACGTGGCAGTGATACAGCATTGTCCCCGCATGGCGCGGTTGGATTTCGTAAGTGTGGCTTTTGCCTGGAAACACGGCATGTTCTTCCGTGCCATCGTTATCTTCGCCTTTGGAATTGTGGAAGGCGTGGTCAACCCCGTGCAAATGGATAGTGTGCGGCAGGTAGTGGGTGTTTTCGAGCGTGATAAAAACCTTGTCGCCCTGCTCGACGCGGATAGTGGGGGAGGGCGCGCGTAGCATCGGGATGGCGACCACGGAATTGAAGTTCTTCAAAGCCATGCCGCGTGATTTAGGCGCGTACACCCATAAACCAGGTTGGATACCGGGGGCAATAGGGTAGGTGTTGATGAGGAATTCGCCATCGGGGCTAGCGCCGTTCAGTTCCACCACTTCCAGTTTGATGTGGATTTCATCGGGGTCGCCATCCTTATCGACATCCTCGCCCATGATTAAGGCATCTTGCGCCAGATCAGTCTGCATCAAGGTCATCATCGAGACATTGTTCGTGCCTCTGACCGAGGTTGCCACTTCGTAAGGGTTATCGGGTTCGCAAGCAAGGGCAGGGGCGATGTCCACGCCTTCGATGGTTTGCGCTTGCCGCCATTCAGGATGTTCGTTGGAACAAGGTTTTTCGACGCTGCTGGTTTCTTCGGGGTGGCTGTAAATAGTTGGGGGTGGATTAATCCCGGCGGACGATAGGGTTTTGGGGAACAACTGCACAACGGCGGTAATTAAGGCCATAAGCAATAAGGCCAATAAAACGAGATGTTTTTTAGTCATGACTTGACGTGAATGATAAATATCGGATTTTGCAATTTCTAGGCGATGGTAAGCCCTCAATTTCAAATAAAATGTTCTGTTGTTGCCAACATTTTGCTTGGTAATGTTGAAGATATGATACCACCAGTTAATTGTTTGCTTGGCAGTGATTATGTTTCCCCCTATTTTTTTGTTGTGATGATGTTTTCTTATTGCCAAGCAAAAATTATCAATAATAGCTTGTGTTGTTGATGTTATTCACTCATAATTGTTGGCCTTTAGTCGATACGGCTGAACATAATGGTAATCGTGCCGGTCCTCCCGCAACGATACGCTGTGAACCCCGCCAGGCCCGGAAGGGAGCAACGGTAACAGCAGATTCGTGTGCCGGGATGTGGCTGGTACGGTTACCGCCCAATCAAGCAACATCTTTTCGAGCCTGCAATGAATTACCAGGTTCTCGCCAGAAAATGGCGACCCCATAATTTCACAGAAGTTGTCGGACAAGAACACGTTGTTAAGTCTTTAACCAACGCGCTTCATCACAATCGCCTCCATCACGCCTATTTGTTTACCGGAACTCGTGGAGTAGGCAAAACGACGCTCGCCCGAATTCTTGCCAAAGCCATCAACTGTGAAAATCTCCAGGATTTTAACCCCTGCGGCGTTTGTCCTGTTTGCCGTGAAGTTGATGAAGGACGTTTTTTGGATTTGATCGAAGTTGATGCCGCTTCCCGCACCAAAGTCGAAGATACCCGCGATTTGCTCGACAATGCCCAATACGCACCCAATCATGGCCGTTACAAAATCTATTTGATAGACGAGGTGCACATGTTGTCCGGGCATAGTTTCAATGCCTTGTTAAAGACCTTGGAAGAGCCGCCGCCGCATGTCAAATTCCTATTGGCAACCACCGACCCGCAAAAAATCCCCGTTACTGTCCTGTCCCGTTGTTTGCAATTTAATCTTAAGCGGTTATTGCCGGAACAAATCCTCTCGCAAATGAGCTTTATCTTGGAGCAGGAAAACATCGCCTTTGACACCCCCGCGTTAAAATTGCTCGCCCGCGCCGCCGATGGCAGTATGCGTGATGGTTTGAGCTTGCTGGATCAGGCGATTGTATTTGGCGCAGGGAACGTCATTATTGACGATGTCAGGATGATGCTGGGGACTATTGCCCAGCAGCCTGTGGCTGAAATTTTGCTGGCATTAGCGAAAAACGATGTGCGGGGCATTCTCGATACCATCAAAGAAATTGCTGGTTTAACAACAGATTTCGGTGAAGTGCTGACACAAATGCTGCAAATTTTGCACAGAATTGCCTTGGTCCAGCAATTGCCGGATTCAATCGGGCAAGATTTCGATAATGAAATGATTGCCGAGTTGGTGGCAATGTTTAATCCTGAAGACGTACAATTGTATTATCAAATAGGCCTGTTAGGGCAACGGGATTTGGAATTGGCCCCTGACCAACGTAGTGGTTTTGAAATGGTGGTTTTGCGGATGTTGGCTTTCAGGCCGGTTGCGATTGAATCCGTATCAAGCAAATCACCGCCTGAACGGGTCGGTATTAATGAGGGCCAATATCAAGAAAAGGCGGCCCGGAACTATCAATCCGCTAATGTTGTGACGCTCAGGGAAGCCATTAAAGAAAAATCCCCCGATCAATGGGTGGGGATGATCGCGGCCATGAAGATAGGCGGCATGACCCGGGAACTTGCCAATAATTGTGTGTTAGAAAGCCTGGATGAGCGTATTTGTGTGTTAAGGCTGGATCCTGGCCATAAACATTTGCTGGGTTCTTTGTCGGAAGATAAATTACAAAAAGCAATCCAGGCTTATTGTGGCAAGCCCGTGAAATTAGTTTTTAACAACGAAAAAATAACGGCTGATACCCCCGCCATCCAATTGACAAAGGAACGCGAAGACAAGCAGCAAGCCGCAGTCGATGCGATAAATTCAGATGAAAATGTGTTGGCTTTAAGGGAACGGCTTGATGCCAGGATTCTGTCTGGAACCATAGAGCCAGTGTAGGCAAGAGAGGAGATAAAAATGAAAAATCCATTAGGCAATTTAATGCAGCAAGCGCAAAAGATGCAGGAAGATCTCAAGAAAGCCCAGGAAGAAATTGCCGCTATGCAAGTCCAAGGTGAATCCGGTGGTGGTCTGGTGGTCATAGTCATGACAGGAAAGCGCGAAGCAAGAAAAGTGACGATTGATGATTCACTACTGGGTGAAGACAAAGATATGCTTGAAGATTTGGTTGCTGCGGCAATTAATGATGCGGTCAACAAAGTGGCTAAAATGAAAAAAGAAAAAATGTCCGCGTTGACTGCGGGCATGTCTTTGCCGCCTGGTTTCCAAATGCCTTTTTAGTCTGTCCAAAAAATAGTATGTCCAAAAAAGGCTTGTTGGGCCAGTTAATACAAAGTTTTTGCTGTTTGCCTGGGGTGGGTGCCAAAACCGCCCAGCGCATGGTGTTTTACCTGTTGCAACGTGACCGGCAGGGCGCAAGGCGGCTGGCTGAATCATTGCTGCTTGCCATCGACAATATCAATTACTGCCCCCAATGCCGGACACTGACTGAAGACAATTTATGTTCCATTTGCGCCGATTCCGGGCGTGATCCTGGCTTGGTCTGTATTGTAGAAAATTCGGCTGATGTTTGGGTGGTCGAGCAGACGGCGGTGTTTAAGGGGCTTTATTTTGTCCTGCATGGTCGTTTGTCGCCCTTGGATGGCATAGGGCCAGATGAATTGGGATTGGATTTGTTGCGCCGACAGTTGTCTTCGGGCCTAATCAAAGAGTTGATTTTAGCCACCAATTCGACAGTTGAGGGGGAGGCCACCGCCTTTTTTATTGGCGAATTGGCCCGCAAACACCAAGTTAAAGCCAGTCGGATTGCCCACGGAGTCCCTATGGGTGGTGAACTGGAATTTATTGATAGCGGGACGCTTTCCCATGCGTTTAATGATCGTAAGGTATTTTAAATACAGTAGGATAAATTTATGACTGATTGTCTTTTTTGCAAGATGGTTACAGGAGCCATCAAGCCTGATGTGGTGTTTGAAGATGCCAATGTGTTGGCGTTTAGGGATATAAACCCGCAAGCACCGGTGCATATACTGGTCATTCCCAAACAGCATGTTGCGACGTTGAACGATCTGGACAACCCCGCGCTGGCAGGAGATTTGGTGCTGGCTACCTTGGCGATAGCCAAGCAAGAAGGTTTGGCGGAAGACGGCTATAGGGTCAATATCAATTGCAATAAAAAAGGTGGGCAGGAAGTTTACCATCTGCATCTGCATTTGCTGGGTGGCCGTCAAATGACGTGGCCGCCAGGTTAAACAAGCTAAATCCGATAATTTCGGTATGTTTTTTAATATATTGAAATCAAAATTATTTTTGGGCTTAAAAACATTCAGGCCATGGGTTTGTCTGGTTTTGTAGAGTTGAGAAAACGCTATTTTTGTGATGTAATGAAACCGTTTTACGTCTTAATGCGCCTCCTTGTTCAAAAAACAAAGAGGGTGGTATCGCCGCAACTTGTTGGGAGAGTAGGCTTCAACTATGCAATTTACTATTAAAAAAGGTTTGGATATACCGATTACGGGGGAGCCCAAGCAAGTGATTGAAAATGGTAACCCCATTAAATCAGTCGCTGTTTTGGGAATGGATTATGTAGGTATGAAACCTACCATGATGGTTGGCGAAGGGGACAAGGTAAAATTAGGCCAGATACTTTTTAGCGACAAAAAAAATCCCGGAGTCATTTTTACAGCTCCAGGTGCAGGGATTGTCAAGGCTATCAACCGTGGTGAAAAACGGGTCTTGCAATCTGTGATCATTGAACTGCAAGGTAATGAAGAAATCACGTTTGCAAGCTACCATGAAGCCGAGTTAAATGCCTTAAGCGCCGGGCAAATCAAGGAAAATCTTATTGCTTCTGGTTTGTGGGTTGTATTCCGTACCCGCCCTTATGGCAAAACGCCTGCGATTGACAGCAAACCGAGTTCCATTTTTGTTACGGCAATGGATACCAATCCGTTAGCTGCTGATCCGGCTGTCATCATTAAAGAACGTGCCAATGATTTTACAAACGGTTTGACGGTTATTTCCAAATTGACCGATGGTAAAACCTATGTTTGTAAAGCAACAGGCAGTGATGTTCCTACGGCTAATGCTTCGGTCACTGTCGCTGAATTTTCTGGCCCGCACCCAGCAGGTTTGCCGAGTACGCACATCCATTTTATTGATCCGGTCAATATTGATAAATTTGTTTGGCATTTGGACTACCAAGCCGTCATGGCAATTGGTGCGTTATTCACAACTGGCAAGTTAAATGTTGAACGGGTTGTCTCCCTGGCAGGCCCTACTGTTAAAAATCCACGCTTAGTACGTACCCGTGCAGGGGCCAACACAGATGACTTGGTTGTTTCTGAACTGGATGATGCCGTAGAAAATCGAGTTATTTCAGGTTCTATTTTATACGGTCATCAGGCCAGCGATTGGGCATCTTACCTGGGTTTTTACAGCAATCAGGTTTCAATATTGCAGGAAGGCCGTGCGCGTGAATTGTTTGGCTGGATTGTTCCTGGCAAAGATAAGTATTCTGCATTGAATGTTTACACCTCCAGCGTTGATCGCAAAGACAATCGTAAATTTCCATTGACAACCGATAAAAACGGTAGCAACAGGGCCATTGTTCCTGTTGGTGTTTATGAGGCGGTCATGCCTATGGATATTTTACCTACACCGTTATTGAAATCATTGGTCGTAGGCGATTCAGACCAAGCGCAATTACTGGGTTGTTTGGAGTTGAACGAAGAAGATGTTTCGTTATTTACGTTTGTAGATCCCGGTAAGCATGACTTTGGTCCCGTGCTGAGAGCGAATTTAACTAAAATTGAGAAGGAAGGATAATGTCGGCTAGAGATTTTTTAGATAGCATAGAGCCGCATTTTACAAAGGGCGGTAAATTAGAAAAGTACTACGGTCTTTATGAGATGGTGGACACTTTCATCTACACACCTGCTACTGTAACTCGCGGCACTACGCATGTCCGTGACGGTAATGACCTGAAGCGGACAATGACTTTTGTAGTGATAGCTACATTTTTCTGTGTGTTTATGGCCATGTATAACACTGGTTATCAGGCTAATTTGGCAATGGAAGCCATGGGTTTGGACAAAATTGACAATTGGCGCAATTTGCCCATGATGGTGTTTGGATTTAATTCATACAACCCACTGTCTTGCCTTGTCCATGGCGCATTGTATTTCCTCCCTATTTATATCACTACGCTTGCCGTAGGGGGAATTTGGGAAGTTCTGTTTGCAACCGTACGCGGTCACGAAGTCAATGAAGGCTTTCTGGTTTCTTCAATGCTTTACACGTTGATTATGCCTCCCGATATGCCCTTATGGCAGGTTGCCTTAGGTATCTCTTTCGGTATCGTTATCGGTAAAGAAGTATTTGGTGGAACCGGTAAAAACTTTTTAAACCCGGCATTGACCGGACGGGCATTTTTATATTTCGCCTATCCCGCTTCTATTACAGGTGATTCTGTCTGGGTGGCGGTTGATGGCTTTACCGCAGCAACACCTTTAGGGTTAGCTGCTAATGGTGGTCTTGATGCCGTCCATGCAGCCAATTACACCTGGATGCAAACTTTGTTTGGTTTTGAGCCAGGCTGTCTGGGCGAAACATCAACAATCGCCATACTCATCGGTGCGGCATTCCTGTTATATACCCGGGTTGCCTCTTATCGCATTATGGCGGGTGTGTTTCTAGGTATGGTGGCAACCTCATTGTTGTTCAACACTATTGGCAGCGATACCAATCCCATGTTCGCCCTTCCGTGGTACTGGCATTTGACAATAGGTGGTTTTGCTTTCGGTATGGTTTATATGGCGACTGATCCAGTCAGTGCGGCGATGACTAACACAGGCCGTTGGGTATTTGGCGGATTGGTCGGGGCGATGACGGTATTGATCAGGGTAGTGAACCCGGCATTTCCAGAAGGGATCATGCTGGCGATTCTGTTCTCCAACATGTTCGCGCCCACGATTGATTACTTCGTCATCCAGGCCAATATCAGAAGAAGGATAAAACGCCATGCTTAATAAAGAAACGTTCAACCAGTATTACGAAAAATTTAAAATCTACCGCGATAAAATTCTGGCATTAGGCAATGACAGTTTAGAAAAGACTATCGCAATCGCCTTATCTTTGTGTTTGGTTTGCGCCGTTTTGGTTTCTTTGGCGGCTGTCGCCTTAAAGCCTTTGCAAGTCAATAACAAAGAATTGGACATGAAGCAAAATATCCTAGATGTGGCTGGCTTGCTTGAGGAAGGCGGCGATATTGATGCGGCTTTCGCAGAAAAAATTGAAGCCAAAATCGTCGATCTTGAATCGGGTGATTATGTCGATAGCATTAATGCATCTGAATATGATCAACGCAAAGCGGCCAAAGATCCAGCTCAAAGCGTGACTATCCCCAAAGAAAAAGACATTGCCCACATCAGATTCAAAGCTAAATATGCGAAAGTGTTTTTAGTGAAAGAAAATGGTGCAATTAAGTCAATCATTTTGCCAATAAACGGTTATGGTTTGTGGTCAACGTTGTATGGCTTTTTATCATTGAATCCAGACGGTCAAACCGTACAAAGCATCAATTTTTATGACCAAGCCGAAACTCCTGGACTGGGTGGGGAAGTAGTCAATCCAAATTGGCGTGCCTTATGGAAAGGTAAAAAGGTATACGCTGAAACCGATCAACCATCCATGGAAAAAGGCTTGATTACTGAAGCTGATATTGGTGAGCCTGCATTAAGTGTAGTTAAAGGTGTCGTTGATAACAGCAAACCAGGTTCACAATACCAAGTTGATGGTCTCGCAGGTGCTACCTTAACCAGTACAGGCGTGACTAATTTAATCAGATACTGGACGAGTAAAGAAGGTTTTGCGCCGTATTTGAGTAAAGTAAGAACAGTCAAAGGAGCTAAATCATGAGTGCAGTATTGAATGATGAAACAAAAAAAGTATTAGTTGAGCCTTTGGTGACAAATAACCCCATTACTTTACAAGTTTTGGGTATTTGTTCGGCATTGGCGGTGACTTCACAGATGTCTACTTCGCTGATTATGGCATTGGCCTTAACATTGGTGACCGCATTTTCCAGCGCGGCAATCAGTGCGATAAGAAACCATATCCCAAGCAGTATTCGGATCATTGTGCAAATGACGATTATCGCTTCATTGGTTATTGTCGTAGATCAATTATTGAAAGCATTTGCTTATGATGTCAGCAAACAATTATCAGTGTTCGTTGGCTTGATTATCACCAACTGTATCGTCATGGGACGCGCCGAAGGTTATGCGATGAAAAATCCGCCTTTGGAAAGTTTTATGGACGGTATCGGTAACGGTTTGGGCTATAGCTTGATATTGATTATCGTGGCATTTTTTAGGGAAACCTTGGGCTCCGGTAAATTATTAGGAATGGAAGTCTTCCAGCTAACAAAAGATGGCGGCTGGTATGATCCAAACGGTCTGATGTTGTTGCCACCCAGTGCCTTTTTCATTATCGGCTTGATTATTTGGGCTGTGCGTCAATGGAAGCCTGAACAAGCAGAAAAAGTGGAGTTTAAAATAATGCCGATTGCTCATGGTGAAGGAGGGCATCACTAATGGAAGCTTATATCAGTCTATTTGTAAAAGCCGTATTTATTGAAAATTTGGCACTGTCCTTCTTCTTGGGCATGTGTACTTTTATCGCTGTTTCCAAGAAAATTTCTACAGCAATGGGGTTGGGAATTGCAGTCATGGTTGTACAAGCCATTACTGTCCCGGCAAACAATCTTGTTTATCACACTTTGCTAAAAGAAAATGCTTTGTCATGGCTAGGGATTACTGGCGTAGATTTAAGTTTTTTGGCTTTGTTAAGTTGTATCGGCATGATTGCGGCATTGGTACAGATTTTGGAAATGATTTTGGATAAATTCTTTCCGGCTTTGTATCATGCCTTAGGCGTATTCCTTCCTTTGATCACGGTCAACTGCGCTATCTTAGGTGGTAGCTTATTTATGATTGAGCGTGATTATAGTTTTGGCGAAAGCGTCACTTATGGGGTCGGTAGTGGTTTAGGCTGGGCTTTGGCTATTACCGTCATGGCCGGTGTGCGCGAAAAACTCAAATACAGTGATATACCGGTCGGTTTGCAAGGCCTGGGCATCACTTTTATAACTGCGGGTCTGATGTCACTTGGCTTCATGGCTTTCTCTGGAATCCAACTTTAGGAAGGTATCGTAATGCTGGAAATTTTATTAGGCATTATTATTTTCACGGCTTTCGTGATCGCGCTAGTTTTCATGATCATAGGCGCAAAAAGTAAACTGGTCGCTGAGGGGGATGTTGAGATTCTGATCAATGATGAAAAGAAAATCCATGTGCCTGTCGGATCAAAATTATTAACCGCGTTGGCAGACAATGGCCTGTTCGTCTCATCAGCCTGCGGTGGCGGTGGTACTTGTGGGCAATGCAAAGTGAAAATCAATTCAGGCGGCGGAGAGATATTGCCGACTGAACTAAGCCATATCACCAAACGTGAGGCGGCCGAAGGTGAGCGTCTTTCTTGTCAGGTTTCGGTCAAACACGACATGAACATTGAAGTTGAAGATAGCGTTTTTGGTGTCAAAAAATGGGAATGTACCGTTAAATCTAACCAAAACGTGGCGACTTTCATCAAAGAATTGGTGCTTGAGCTACCAGAGGGCGAAGCCATCAACTACCGTGCTGGTGGTTATATTCAAATCGAATGTCCATCCCATGTGGTGAAGTATAGTGACTTCAATGTAGAAGAGCGTTTCCGTGATGATTGGGATAAATTTAACCTCTGGCGTTATGTGTCAGATGTTAAAGAGCCTGCTTTGCGTGCCTACTCGATGGCTTCATACCCCGAAGAAAAAGAAATCATGTTGAACGTGCGTATTGCCACGCCGCCGCCACGTGCACCTGAAGATGTGCCACCTGGTATCATGTCTTCTTATATTTTCAGTTTGAAGCCAGGCGATAAATGTATTGTTTCAGGTCCTTATGGCGAATTTTATGCCAAGGAAACTGATGCGGAAATGGTGTTTATCGGTGGTGGCGCGGGTATGGCTCCCATGCGTTCACATATTTTCGACCAGTTGCGCCGGTTAAAATCCAAACGTAAGATCACTTTTTGGTACGGTGCCCGAAGCAAACGCGAAATGTTCTATGTTGAAGATTTTGATATGCTGGCCAGAGAAAATGAAAATTTTGAATGGCATGTTGCGTTGTCTGACCCGTTGCCTGATGATAATTGGGATGGTTATACAGGTTTTATTCATAACGTAGTTTATGAAAATTATCTGAAAAACCATCCGGCTCCAGAAGATTGTGAGTTTTATATGTGCGGCCCTCCAATCATGAATAGCTCCGTCATCAAGATGTTGCTGGATAATGGTGTAGAGCCAGAAAACATCATGTTGGACGACTTCGGCGGCTAAACCCCATACAAACCCTCTTCCGGATTTCATCAGATATTTACAGAAGAGGGTTTGTTTTTTTACGAATTCAGTATCTATTCATGTCCATAGGTTAAATTCCCGCAAAGCTACTAGCCCGTTTATCGCCAGATAAACCAACAACGCGCTATCCAATTGGGACTATCTATGAAACATATCAAATTAACATTCCTTCTTTTCGCCCTGCTTTTTTCACAAGCGATTTTCGCTTTACGTTGTGGACATGAGTTAGTCGATTTAGGCGACAATAAGGAATATGTCTTTAATAAATGTGGTGAACCTGAATCAGTTGATACCCATATTGAAAGAAGAGGTGCCAGTAATTTTGCTAATGGATCAAGATACTTTGGAAATAGGTCGGGGCAATATCCAGGTGCTTCAATTGCCTATGGTCAACAACAATATGTCGAAGTGGATGTGCTAGTGGAAGAATGGATTTATGATTTTGGTCGTAGACGGTTGCAACAGTATCTGCGTTTTGAAAATGGCAGATTAAAAGAAATTAAAACCTTGGGCCGTGGTGATTAACCAAGGCCAACAGGTTGTTTAAAATTCGGGAGATAAGAAAATGACTTATTTTTTAGTGACGTTTTTTTTCATGTTAATTGTCGTCGGATTAATGGCAATTGGTGTTATATTCGGCAGAAAAGCAATCAAGGGCTCATGCGGTGGAGCCAATAACAGCAATTGTGTCTGTGTAGAAAAATGCGACAAACGCAAAAAACTAGAAGCAGAAGGCCGGGCTTGAATCAGGTTGCTGAAATTTGATGACGCCCAGCCTTTATTGGCATGATTATGAAACTTTCGGTGTCGATCCGCAACGGGATCGCCCCGCGCAGTTTGCAGGTATCCGTACCGATACAGGTTTCAATATCATTGATGAACCATTTGTCGTTTATTGTAAGTTAGCCACCGATAGCCTTCCTCATCCTGATGCTTGTTTAATTACCGGCATCACTCCCCAGCTAGCCGGGCAAAAAGGCGTTTGTGAAGCAGAGTTTATCCGCTTGATCCATACACAATTGGCACACCCCAATACTTGTGCTTTAGGGTATAACAGCATCCGTTTTGACGATGAAGTGACCCGAAACTGCCTTTATCGTAATTTCTATGATGCTTATGCAAGGGAATGGCAATATGGCAACTCCCGTTGGGATTTGATTGATGTGGCGAGGGCGGCGTGGGCTTTACGTCCGAAAGGTATTCAATGGCCTGTTGACGGACAAGGCAAACCCAGTTTTCGGCTCGACCAATTGACCTTAGCGAATGGCATTGTCCATGACAACGCTCATGATGCACTCGCCGATGTTTATGCCACCATAGCAATTGCTAAACTTATCAAAGACAAGCAACCTAAACTTTATCAATTTCTTTGGCAACACCGAGCCAAAAATGACGCCTTGAAGTTGCTTCAATTAGGTGGTTTTTGTCCAGTCGTCCATGTTTCAGGCAAATATCCTTCAATAAAACATTGCCTTGCCATCGTTTTGCCGATTTGCAAACATCCGGGCAATAGTAACGGCGTAATCGTATATGATCTTTCCGTGAATCCAGAACCGATGCTGGCTTTAACGGCTGAAGATATTCGGCAACGGATTTTTACGGCAAATGATGGCTTACCTGAAGGGATTAGCCGGATACCATTGAAAACCGTGCATATCAACAAATGTCCGGTATTGGCCCCTATATCGGTAATTAGACCGGAAGATGCGGAACGCTTGCAGCTAGATTTGAAGTTATGTTATGAAAATTTGGCTGCCATTAAATCTGCACCTGAGTTGCCGGTAAAATTGGCGGAGGTCTTCGATGATAGGACTTATTCCAGGGAAATATCAGATCCGGATTTGGCAATTTATAGTGGCGGTTTTTTTACAGATTTTGATAAACAGCAGATGGCGAAAATTTGTAAAATTACGCCAGAGGCATTGGCAACAGCAAAATTTCAGTTTAGCGATGTTCGTTTGCCGGAGATGTTGTTTCGATACCGAGGGCGTAATTATCCAGAAACGTTAAATGCCGAAGAAACCCAAAAATGGAAACAGTTTTGCCTTGATCGCTTAACCGGCATTGAAGCAGATAATTTTGGCATAAGCTTAAAAGAGTTTTTTAGCCAATTGCAGTTACTAGAAAATAGTTTGGACGTTAAGCTTGAAATACTCGAATCTTTGAATGATTACGCCCATCAAAAAATGCGTTACTTGGGTTTATCCCCAAATGATTTAGTTGATCAATAGTATCTCTGCTTGATGGCATGGGCCAATTGATGCACTGCCATAGCGTATTTGTTGCTATTGTTATAACGTTTAATCACTTTAAAATTGCTATGGACACGCCAATATTCGTTACCTTGATAAGTGCTTAACTCTATCACCGTCGAATCGCTAGATGGAGCGCTCTGATAGGTCACGGGTTGGTTGAATTTCCAACCACTACGGGAAAAATAATGGGCGACACTGCCTATCGCGTCTTCAGGATGCCATATATCCCGTCGTCCATTGTGGTCAAAATCGACTGCCAAACGGCGGAAACTGCTAGGCATAAATTGCCCTAAGCCCATCGCCCCCGCCCATGAACCGACTGGTTGTTTGGGTTCATAGCCCTCTTCACGAGCCATCAATAGAAAGTTTTCCAATTCTGAGGTGAAAAACTTCGAGCGTCTATGGGTATCAAAAGCCAATGTGGTTAAAGCGTCAAAAATGCAGGTCTTACCAATATTTTTGCCAAAGTAAGTCTCAACGCCAATGATGGCGACAATATATTCAGGATCAACCCCATAGTCCGCACTCGCCCTATCAACCGCATCGGCATGGTTGCGCCAGAATTCCACGCCGTTGTTTATATGGGCTTCAGTCAGGAATTTGTTGCGATAACGTGTCCAGCTTCCTAAGCGAGGTTTGCTTGGAGTTGTCGATGGTTCAGGATTTTCAAGACGGATAACTGACTCAAGGCGGTTGGCCTGAGAGAATAAACCGTGTAAATAGCTCTCTGAAAAGCCATGTCTGCCCACCATGTATTGGATAAAGTTTTGTACCGAATAATAACCTGCGTAATCACCCGTGATTAATGATGCTGAATAGTCTTCGAAATTCGCTTTGGGTGCAGTGTAACCATTATAGTTTTCAATGGCTTGATTTGATTGTTCAGGTATCGGGGTTATTTTGATTGATTTTTTGATTGATTGCGGCAAATTGGTTTGTTGTGTTGGTTCGCTAGCACAACCCGTCAGAAAAATAACAATAAGTGATTTTAAAATGAATTTGTTAGACATGGTTGTTACGAAAACCTCTTTAGTGGTTTAACAAAATCTAGTTGGTAATGAGTTTTTCGAAAGCCCAAGCAGATTAGATGATAATTACAATTTTACTAAGAACCTAGTAGAATACCTAAGATTATGTTGTAGGAAAATGACAGCATTAAAAAATAGTTAACCGTTTTTAAAACTGATCCCCATTATAGGAAGTTTTTAAAACGAATATAATTCGAGTCAAATCGAAAATTATGTTTATTGAGGTGAGCGTGGAGTTAAGTGGTGCACAAATTCTGGTTCAGAGTCTTAAAGACGAAGGCGTAGAATATATTTTTGGCTATCCTGGTGGGGCGGTGTTGCATTTATATGATGCGATTTTCCAACAAGATGCCGTCAAACACATCCTTGTTCGCCATGAACAAGGGGCAACCCATGCCGCAGATGGTTATGCGCGTGCCACTGGTAAACCGGGCGTGGTGTTGGTCACCTCCGGGCCAGGTGCGACCAATGCCGTGACAGGGATAGCAACGGCTTACATGGATTCCATTCCTATGGTCATTATTTCCGGTCAAGTGCCATCACCCGTGATTGGTAGCGATGCGTTCCAGGAAGTGGATATGGTGGGGATTACCCGTCCGTGTGTAAAGCACAATTTTTTGGTTAAGGATGTGACCAAACTGGCGGAAACGGTCAAAAAAGCGTTTTATGTCGCCACTACAGGCCGTCCTGGCCCGGTCGTGGTGGATATTCCTAAGGATATTACCGATCCAAATATAAAAGTTCCTTATAAATACCCTAAAAAAGTGGTGATGCGCTCTTATAATCCGTCTGTCAACGGAGACAAGGAGCAGATAAAAAAAGCAGTTGAGCTTTTGCTGGAAGCGCGTAAGCCGGTTATTTATTCTGGCGGTGGTGTAATTTTAGGGGAGGCGAGCGAGGAATTGACCGAATTCAGCCGATTGCTTGGTTATCCGGTGACCAATACCTTGATGGGTTTGGGCGCCTATCCCGCTACTGACAAGCAGTTCATCGGCATGTTAGGGATGCACGGCACTTATGAAGCCAATATGGCGATGCACGAAAGTGATTTGATTATTGCCATCGGTGCGCGTTTCGATGACCGTGTCACCGGCAAATTGGATATGTTCTGCCCATACGCCAAAATCATCCACATTGATATTGATCCTGCGTCCATTTCAAAAACCGTTAAGGTGGATGTGGCTATTGTCGGCGAAGTAAAAAACGTCCTTGAACAAATGCTTGGAATGATTAAGGATCATAAGTCCAAACCCCATAAGAAAGCGTTGGATGAATGGTGGCGTCAGATTGACCAATGGCGGTCTTTACAATGTTTGGAATTTGATCGTGCAAGTACGTTGATCAAACCGCAATACGCCATTGAACAACTTTATGCCGTGACTCGTGGCAATGCTTATGTCACCTCGGATGTCGGCCAACATCAGATGTGGGCGGCACAATACTATCATTTTGATAAACCGCGCCGTTGGATCAATTCCGGTGGATTAGGGACTATGGGTTTTGGTTTGCCTGCGGCTATTGGTGTCAAGCTGGCGTTTCCTGATGCCGATGTGGCTTGTGTCACTGGCGAGGCCAGTATCCAAATGTGCATACAAGAATTATCGACAGCCTTGCAATATAAAACACCGATTAAAATTATCAACCTGAACAACCGTTACATGGGCATGGTAAGGCAATGGCAGGAGTTTTCGTATGAAAGCCGTTATTCCCATTCTTACATGGATACCATTCCTGAATTTGTCAAATTAGCGGAAGCTTATGGTCATGTCGGTATGCGTATTGATAAACCGGAAGAAGTCAGGCCGGCATTGGAAGAAGCTTTTGCCTTGAAAGACCGCACCGTATTCCTTGACATCATCACTGACCGGACAGAAAACGTGTATCCGATGATCGAAGCCGGTAAGGGCCACCATGACATGAAATTAAGGGTGGCGACGGGAACCTCAACAGACAGGGAGTTGGCATAATGAGACATATCATTTCCATACTGATTGAAAATGAGTCCGGTGCATTGTCACGCGTGGCGGGATTGTTTTCCGCGCGTGGTTACAATATTGAGTCATTGAATGTGGCGATTACCGAAGATTCGAGTCTATCCAGGATGACTTTGGTGACTCGAGGCAGCGAGCACATTGTCGAGCAAATTATCAAGCAATTGAATAAATTGATTGATGTGGTAAAACTCATTGACTTGGCTGAATCGACCCACATTGAGCGTGAGCTGATGATGGTCAAAATTAAGACCACCGGACATACGCGCGGTGAGATTCGCAGCCTCGCAGAAATTTTTCGTGGCAAAATTCTCGATGTGACGGCAACGACTTATGTCATTGAGGTGACTGGGCCGTCCGAAAAATTGGATGCGTTTGTCGCGGCCATCGCCCCGGAAACTATTCTTGAAGTCGTCCGCTCCGGGCCTACGGGTATATCCAGAGGCGAAAAGGGCCTAAGCTTATAATCACAAAACATTTTTACAAACTAAAAGACAGGAAAAACCATGCACGTTTATTACGACAAAGATGCCGATTTATCCATCATCAAAGCCAAAAAAGTGGCGATCATCGGTTACGGTTCACAAGGACATGCCCACGCGCTCAACTTGAAGGAATCAGGAGTTGAAGTTGTTGTCGGATTGCGGTCAGGATCGCCATCTGTGGCTAAAGCCGAGGCTTGTGGTTTGGCGGTTATGGATGTCGCCCAAGCAGTTGCGGCAGCTGATATTGTCATGATTTTGACACCCGATGAGTTTCAATCCCAATTGTACAAAAATGAAATCCTGCCCAACATCAAACAAGGTGTTGCTTTGGCGTTCGCGCACGGCTTTTCGATTCTGTACAACCAAGTCGTGCCACGCGCTGACTTGGATGTCATCATGATCGCCCCTAAAGCTCCAGGCCATACCGTGCGTTCAGAATTTGTCCGTGGCGGCGGCGTACCCGATTTGATTGCCGTGCAACAAGATGCCTCCGGTACCGCCAAAGCCATTTGTTTATCGTACGCTTCCGCTATCGGCGGTGGACGTTCAGGCATTATTGAAACGACTTTCCGTGATGAAGCGGAAACTGATTTGTTTGGTGAGCAGGCGGTGTTGTGCGGCGGTGCCGTTGAGCTGATTAAAGCCGGTTTTGAAACCTTGGTGGAAGCAGGTTATGCGCCAGAAATGGCCTATTTCGAGTGCTTGCATGAGCTGAAATTGATTGTCGATCTGATGTATGAAGGCGGTATCGCCAACATGAATTACTCTATTTCTAACAATGCCGAGTACGGTGAATATGTCACCGGCCCTAAAGTCATCAACGAAGAAAGCCGTTGGGCGATGCGTGAGGCATTGAAAAACATCAGAAATGGTGAATATGCCAAACAATTCATCATGGAAGGTGCAACCAATTATCCAGAAATGACCGCTAAACGCCGTTTAAATGCCGAGCATCCAATTGAAGTGGTCGGTGCGCAACTGCGTAGCATGATGCCGTGGATCAAAGCCAACCAAATCGTTGACAAGAACAAAAATTGATTGAATGGCGGGGTGTTAATGTAAGGGGATTTTGTACAGATGCCTTAGTTTGCTTGGTTTAGCAATATTAGCAAGCTGTTATTGATGAAAAATCTATGAAACCGTCGCGTCTTTCTTAAGGGAGAACGCTACGGTTTTTTTGTAGGGATTTTTTAGTTTATCAACAAATCGTGGTGCCTTTTTGTGTATTACGTTTTTGAGTCCAGCTTTTTTATGAAAATAGTTTCAACCGTTAGCATTATTATTTTGTTGGCCGCTTTGTTTGGCTGGGCAATTAACCAGCCACAAGATGCCGGGCCGGATGTTCCTGAAGGCAAGCTCAACAGCTTGTCTTTTGCGCCGTTTTGGGAAGGGCAAGGGCCGATGGATGAGATTTTTCCTAGTGTTGCACAATTAGATTCCGATTTGCACCTGATGAGTAAAAAAACCCATTCCATCCGTACTTATGCCAGTGCCGAAGGTACTATGCCAGAGATACCCGCATTGGCGCGGAAATATGGTTTGACTATGATTCAGGGTGCTTGGCTAGGTAGTGTCAAAAAAGGCAATAAGCTGGAGCTTGATGAGCTGATCCGCTCGGCCAATGCCAATCCTGACGTGGTCAAACGGGTGATAGTCGGTAATGAAGTGTTATTACGCGGTGATCTGGAGCCGGAAGAGTTGATCCAATACATCCGCGAGGTAAAACAAGCCGTCAAGCAGCCGGTTTCGTATGCCGATGTTTGGTCGATGTATATGAAATACCCTGAACTGATTAAAGAAGTTGATTTTATAACCATCCATATCCTGCCATATTGGGAAGATGAACCGATTGCAGTTGATGAGGCTCCGGCACATATCGAACGTATTTATAAACATGTCCAGCAGGAAGCGGAAACTATCGCGCCAAGTAAGCCGATTTTAATCGGTGAGTCTGGTTGGCCTAGCGAAGGCCGACAACGTGGCTGGGCTGTGCCGGGAGTGGTCAATGAAGCGAAATTTATCCGGGGGTTGATAAAAGTCGCCAACGCCAATGGCTTTGACTACAACATAGTCGAAGCCATTAACCAATCTTGGAAAAGTGAGTTGGAAGGTGTTGTCGGTGCCAATTGGGGGCTTTTCTCTATTGACAGGGAAGAAGTGTTCCCTTTGACGGGCAAGGTTTACGAAAATCCCCATTGGTATAAAGTATGGATGATTGCCATTGCAATTTTCGTATTTGCAGTTGCGGTGTGCTGGAAGCCGTTGCGAATATTACCGATTTTGCCTATGGCGGGTTTTTTACTATTGTGGCAAATCCTTGCCTTGTTGTGGGCCAACCAAGCTGAATTGTTGTGGTACACCAGCTATACCATTTGGCAACGTTTGTTTACTTTATTGGTGGCCGCCCTCAATGCCGTATTGGCGGGCCTATTATTGCAACGGGCTTATATTATGCTGGCGAAGCAAGCCACTAACGAAATACCCGGTAATTGGCTCTACCGGCTTTATTTGATTTTTTGCGGTTTTTTCGTGTTCAAGACGTTTTTTTTGGCTATTAATGGTCGTTATATCAGTTTCCCCATTCTTACTGCCAGTATTCCAGTCATAGGAGTTTTGGGATTAATGTTAATCCACTATGCAACCAAACGGCCCTGTTCGTTAAACATGACAGACTTAGTAGGTGGAATTAAGAAACCATTTACACACGATAAACGCTTAGGGTTTGCTTTGCTAGTGACTGGTTTTGCGCTGGTTTTGGGGGAAACGCTGGCTTTTTTGCAAAGCCGCGATTTGATTCTTGCTTATCCAGAGCTGGGCAAAAGATTGCTTGTATCGCTCAGTTTTACGCTGACCAATCAACAACTGGCACAATGGCTGATATGCCTAGTTATTCTTGCATTGCCTTTGTTAGTCGATAGGAATAAAGCCGGATATTAAGTTATTGAGTGGTAATGGTTGGTTACCGTCAAATATCAGTCGATTGCATTTGACGGTACGCTATTTAATTAAGCACTGACCTGAGCAATCCAGTCCTGCAAGTTATAATAGTTGGTAATACGCGCAACTTTATTGTCACGGATTTCAAAAAAAGCACCCGCTGGCAAATGATATTTTTGGCCCTGGGCGACAGGCAAACCTTCATCGGTTTGTAGATATTCACCAAGCACAGTAAATTCAGCCGCAGCACGGCTACCATCGACAGTGGACATGATGACCATATCTACCAATTGCTCTTTGTAATTGTGGTTCATACAAGCCATAAATTGGGTAAACGCTTCCTTGCCAATTTCACGTTTACCTTGGTTAATGTCATGTATTACATCATCTGCCAGCAAGTTTAGGAACGTATCCATGTTGTTACTGTTGAAGGCGGCATAGTATTGCCCTATAAGGTTTATAGTGTTTTCATTCATAAATAGTCCCGTTATATAAATGCGGGTTAAAAAAACGCCCATTTTATAATTAATTAGTAAACAGGCTTAGATTATTTTGATGGTTGCTCAAAATGGATATTGCCGACAAGCAATTTTATTGGTCAATGCGCTTGTAAAATGATAATTTAGAGCTATTCTCTAACCGTAATCAATAATGAAGCAATAATTAATGACTGTTGATACTGACCTGATTGTTTGTAAAAACGAAAAAAAAAATAGTCCTGTACAAGGCATCGGTTTTTTTTCATTACAAGATGCCAATATGCTCTGGTCTCCAGAGCGGTTAAATTATTCTGATTTTTTAGAGAAACTGGTCTTCCGTATTGCGCGAAAACCAAATGCTTTAATGCCCCATTTGCAAAGGATCTATTTTTGTTTCCATAAAAATTTAAATGAACAGCTTTTTGCGGCGATTGTTGATTTTTTGGTCATTTTAAATAAACGAGGCCTGGCAATTAGTTGGCGGGTATTGATAGGTGCAAAATCTATTTTGAACGCCTATCAGTTTAAGATGATTAAAGATTATTTAAAAGACGAACATGCCCGTTTCAGCTTATTAACCGGTAATCAATATTCAATTTTTACCAAAGGTTTGATTGGTGTGAACAATATGATCAGTTATATCGACAAACCAGAAAAGCTTGATTATGACCCTTTAGAAATAGCCCGCGATCATATCGAATATAGCCAATTAGAAGAGGCGAAACATGTGCTTGAAAACGCCATACTAAAACAACCCAAAAGATTTGAACTGCAGCATGAATTGTTAGCCCTCTATCAATCGACTCGTGACCCCGAAGGATTTAATAAAATGCTAAATGAATTAAAGCAATCAGGTTTCGATATAATCGATGAATGGAATCAATTGAATTATTTATTTAAAGGTCAAAATAGCGATGGATAAAAACAAAAATCCATTAAAAGTTGCGTTACATGGGATGAACGAACGTAGCTACAAAATGATGGCAATGTATTTGCGCGGGCCTTGCAAAGGTGTTGCTTTAGTAGTCAACAGCAATAGTGCAGAAGTTGATATTTTTGATGCGGATTCTGTTACCGGACAGAATCTGTTGCGTGAGCATTTTGAGAGCAAGTCAATCAACCCCGCCATTATCTTATCGCTTAATGACCACCCCCAAATGGCTAATGCCTTGTGTGTCAAAAAGCCGGTTAAAACCGATGATATGCTTGCCGTTTTTGCAAAGGCAAAGGCTTTGCTTGGGCAAAATATAAAGTCGCCGTCGTTATTAAATTCAGTAAACATCGCTGAAAATACCGATACAATCTTAGCTTCTTCTAAGAAAACCGAAGAATTTAGCGATATTGAAGCTGAAAAACCTGTCCTCAAAAAATACGTCATAGATTCTGACGAGCAGAAAAAAACGTCTAAACATCAGGCGGCAATGCAGTTGAACGAGAAAGGTTTCGGTGCTTTTATCGGCAACGTACCCGGTATTGATGTAAACGATCCTAAACAATTCGCCAAAGCTAATTACAATCCCAAAGATTATTTTCAAGGTTATGTTGAATCTGCTTTTAAAGTAAGCCGTGAAAAAGGTCAAAACAGACAATTAAATTCTGGCTGGAATCCACTCGTTATTTTTCCCGGCAATAATGAGGTATGGCTAGATGTTGATGAAAGCCAAGTAAGATCTTTTTCTGGCATAGCTATTAAAAGTACCTTAGGATCAAAAATGTCAGTGACTCCGCTTAATCAGGAAATAGTAGATAAGGGGGGCATGGCTTTGGAAAGGTTTCAAAGCATGGATGTTTTTTTGTGGAAAGTGGCTTGTTGGGCATCAAAAGGTCGTTACCCCGTTACAATTGATATAAAAAAACCCGTTTATCTGAAAAGTTGGCCCAACTTCACCCGTTTATTGGTCACACCCCACGCCTTACGTATTGCGGCCTTATTGATTCAATGCCCTAGAACTTTGCCGAATGTTGCTGAAGTTCTTAACATTAAGCCACAGTACGTTTTTGTGTTCATTAGTGCGGCGTGTTCTTTAGGATTGGCTGGTCAAGTAATAAAAGAAGCTGACTTATTAGTACAGTCACCTGAAATCAAACCCAACAAAAACCAAGGCTTGCTGAGTCGGATTCTCAGTACATTGCTTGGCAAGAAAGCATAGCGGAATCAATATATCAATATGAGTCAGTATAAAATCATTTTTACCGGCCCAGTGGGCGCCGGCAAAACTACAGCTATACATTCAATCAGTGATGTTCCCCCGATAAAAACTGATGCCTCTGCAAGCGATATGGCTAAAATGCGGAAAGCATCGACAACCGTTGCTATGGATTATGGTATTATGAATTTGCCGGGTGGGGAAAAACTTCATCTTTATGGAACGCCAGGTCAGGAACGTTTCGATTTTATGTGGGATATTCTGGTTACAGGCGGCATTGGTTTGGTCTTGTTACTGGACAATACCAGGGCAGATCCTTTCCAAGATATGAAATTTTTCCTTGATACGTTTGATAAGTTTATCTCAGATACGACGGTGGCGATTGGTGTTACACAAATGGATTTGAGTGCAAAGCCGACCATTGAAGACTACCATGCCCATTTGAATAACTTAGGAATAAAGCCCCCTGTTTTTGCTGTTGATGCCAGGGTAAAAAGTGATGTTTCCTTATTGATTCAAGCTTTGTTATATGCGTTAGATCCAGGATTAGAGGGATAACTATGAGTAGTGACTATTCTTTGACAGAAGGCCTCTATTTATATCCCACTCCCGCCGGTGCATATTATGCCGTGTCATCTTTGGAAACTGATAAACCCCGACAATTTTTAAGAAAACTACTCCAGCAACCACAAACCCAAGCATTAAACCTTGAAAACTTGCAGGATCTGATGAATCATGATGATCAAGAGAGATGCTTGGAATTACTACATCATTGTCAAAAGCTTCGCTGGGTCCAAGGCTTAAATGAGCCTTTAAATTATCCGACAGGTGCACTAGAAGACATCCTGCCAGGATTGTTAAGTAAATTTTCCGAAAGTGGTAAAGTCTTACTGGCAGAAAGGCAGGGATTTTATCTCGCAACACATGGCTTCCCACACGAAGTGGCTGAAGAATTATCTGCTTTGAGTGCGGAAATTGCCACTGTTCACGACAGACGAGCCGGTTTGTTAGTCAATAATATGGGGATCATGAGCCAATCGTGGTCTATAGTCGATGTTTTTGGTAATAGTGAAGTGGGTTTCTGGCCTTTGTTTATTTCCAATAACCGCTTTGTAATTGCTATTTATGGGATACCTCATTTTAATCAACCCGAGTTTGTGTCTCTGGTTTGGGCGTTAAGCATACGTTATGCAACAAAGGAACGTTAATTTGAACGTTAACATTAAATTTTTAAAAAGAAAAAGAGGAAATTAAATATGCGTGCAAATATGTTGACTTCTGTATTGACAGAACTTAACGGTACTTCGGCTGATATTGAGGCATCGGGGATTATTTCAACCGATGGTTTAATGATAGCCTCTGTTTTACCCGCCAGCATGGACGAAGATCGCGTGGGAGCCATGAGTGCCGCCATGCTTTCGTTGGGTGACAGAACAGCTCAAGAATTGGCAAGAGGAACATTGGAGCAGGTATTAATTAAAGGTGCTAATGGTTATGTGTTAATGACTTATGCTGGATCGGAATCAGTATTAACGGTTCTGGCAAAACCTAATGCCAAACTGGGCTTGATTTTTCTTGATGTCAAACGGGCTGCTGCCAGTATTGCTGACTTCTTGTAATATTTAAAATGCGTGATTTTAAACCCGAAGACGTTATTGGCGATTATAAGGAAGCCCTGCTCGCGCTTTACGGCGGGTTAAGCAGGTTGGTTTTATACACGGATATAGAAATCCCTTATCCTGATGGAAAACTCATCGTCTCGACTACTGACAAAAATGGCATCATTACCCATGTCAATAAAGCTTTTGTTGAAATGTCCGGTTACACAGAAGATGAATTGATTGGATCGCCCCATTCAATTTTAAGGCATCCCGATATGCCATCCGTAGCCTTTAAAGATTTGTGGGATACAGTCAATAAAGGCGAATATTGGCAAGGGATTGTAAAGAATTTGCGTAAAGACGGCGGCTATTACTGGGTAAAAGCGACAGTTATTCCTAATATCAGAAACAATGAAGTGGTTAGTTATACTTCCGTGCGACGCAAGCCTTCGCGCACCAAAGTAGAAGATGCTAAACGACTTTATGCCACATTGAAATAATAAGGAAATTATGCCTTATCAATTTACTGTAAGTCCCGATTTCTCGCCCGATCATTTATCTGGCTGGTACATATTTAATACCTGGCTACAAAAACAGCTTGGTGAAGCAGTCCATTTGGAAATGTACGATTGTTTCCAAACACAAAAGGCTGTAATTGAAAGTAACGGTATAGATTTGATCTACGCCAATCCCTTTGATGCCGCAATGTTGGTACGTAAAAAAGGTTTCCGCCCGCTGGCGAGGCCTGTCGGGGTTTCTGACGAAGCCATTATTGCCGTAAATGCCGAAAGTCTGATATATGATGTGGCCGACTTATCTTCAGGTATAAAAATTGCCGTTACGGATGACCCGGATATACGCTTGATGGGTATGATCATGCTAGAGGCGGGGGACCTTAACTTAAACAACACCATTATAATAAGCTGTGATGCTTATATTCTGGTTGCAAAACAATTACTTAAAGGTAATGCTGATGTTGGTGTTTTTCTTGCTGAGGCTTATGATGGCCTATCCAATATAGTTAAGAGTAAGCTGCGGGTTATTGTTAGAAGTGAAATCAGTGTTATCCATCACGGCCTGATGATAGGTCCAAAATTGGCGCATCGTAAAATGGATATACTGGAATTATTGGTCGGCATGAAAAATAATGACAAAGGTCAGGATGTATTAAAAAGCTTGGGTTTTAGGGCTTGGGATAAAGTGGAGGATGAAGAGATGGAATTTATGATTGATTTAATGGACGCCTTGTCCGTATAGCCTTAACCTCTTTTAGGCAGATTTAATTGCAGCAATTTCGTCTAACAGGAAAATGACAGCTAAAGCAACTGCCTTTGCCAAGTTCACTGGTGATTTTCAAGTTTGCGTCATGGCGCATTAACACATGCTTTACAATCGCTAAACCTAAACCCGTTCCAGGGATTTTGTTGCGGCGTTTGTTTTCAACACGATAAAAACGCTCTGTGATACGCGGAATTTCAGATACGGCTATACCCTCCCCAAAATCTTCTACATCCAAAATAATTTCTTCTTTATTTTGATACCAGCGCACTTTAACGACGGAATCGTCAGGAGAATATTTCAGGGCATTGCCAAGTAAATTGGTGAAGGCACTACGTAGATCCTGCTCTTCACCGTAAAGGTGTGCCGAGGTTTCTAATGTTAATTCAATGCGTCTGGAAGCATTTTCCATTGTGTCCCCTTCTTTGCATATTTGGCTTAATAAAGCAGGGACATCAATGCACTGGGTTTTTTTCTGTTGAGTTTCTAAACGCGTCAGTAATAGCAAATCATCGACGAGATGTTGCATCCGTTCAGTTTGGCCCAGCATTTCTTTGAAGGAGTTGGTCAGTAGGGGCGATGCGTCATCGTCCATATCCTGTAAGGTTTCCAGATAACCCTTAAGCACGGTCAACGGTGTCCTCAGCTCATGTGAAACATTGGCAACAAAATCCTTGCGCATGGTTTGCATTTTCTTCAATTGCGTCACATCTTGGGCAAGCAACAGGCGCAATCCTGAGCCATAACAGATAATACGCACTTCTAGGGTGATCCGGTTGTTTAGCGGCGACGGTATAATGGCAGGCTCACTGTAATTACCCGATTTGAGGTAACGGATAAAGTCAGGAAACCGGACAAAATTAATAATCCGTTGGCCTTTATCTGCTTGTTGCAAGCCGAGGACTTGTCTGGCCGTCTTATTGGCCCAATCAATTTCATCATTGCTACGTAACACCACGGCTGCGTCGGGCAATGCTTCAGTAGATTGGCGGAACTGTTCTATTAATTTCCTGAGCTTCTTTTTGCGCCGTTTATCACTCTTTTTAATGCGATAAATATGGTAAAAAATTTCTTCCCAGATACCAGACGTTTTTGGATATTGACCTTTGCCACCTGCACATATCCATTTTTCAAATCGTCGGATTTGCCGAAATTGGCAGATCAGCAGAAACAGGGTCATCCAAAATAAAGCAGGAAACAGGGTATCCGTTACAGAACCAATAACAAATGCCGCAAACAATAGCGATAGAACGCTGATAAATTCTTTTCGCCAAGCGTCCATGAAACTCATTCCATCAGCGAAAAACGATAACCAAAGCCACGTACAGTTTGTACCAAGTCTTCCCGCCCGTGTTCCCCCAAAATTTTCCGCAAGCGGCGGATATGCACATCAATAGTGCGTTCTTCGATATAGACGCTACGCCCCCAGACCTGGTCCAGCAACTGGGTACGGCTGTAGACTTTGTCAGGATGGGTCATGAAAAACTGCATCAAACGGAATTCGGTAGGGCTGACTTCCAGTTGTTTATCACCAATGCTCAACCGGTGCTGTTCAGTATCAAGAATCAAATCACCCAAAGCAATTTGTGCCAAGCCCTGGATTTTACCACTACGCCGCAGTACTGCCCGAATCCGGGCGACCAATTCTTTTGGTGAAAATGGCTTGGTGATGTAATCATCGGCACCAATTTCCAGCCCTCTGACTTTATCTTCTTCCTCACCACGGGCCGTGAGCAAAATAATTGGCAAATCCCGATATACGGGTTCTTTTTTTAAACGTCTAGCCCATTCCACGCCACTAATACCAGGCAGCATCCAATCCAAAAGAATTAAATCAGGTGAAATATCATCCAAAACCTTTTGTGCGTCCTCTGCATCGGCAGCGGCAATTGATTTAAAGCCGGCTTGTTCAAGGACCATCATCAACATACCTCTGATGGCATCTTCATCTTCAACTACAAGAATATTCAGTCTCGACATAAGTTATAAGGCTAAAAAATAAATGATTATATCGTAACAACTTGCGCATTGCTTTTTGATGACAAAAGCGATAGTCAAATCAAGCGATTATTTGATGGTCACTGTATGCAGAGCTTGCAGGGCGGTGCTATTGAACTCATTAAACGATTTATCCTGTTGCTCGATAAACAAGGCCGCGATTCCTGCTTTATTGGCAGCGTCAAGACCAGCCATCCGCCCTAAGCACAACAAAGCGGTAGACCACGCATCGGCTTGGGTCGGGTCATTATGGAACACTGTCACCGAAACGGTGTTATGCTCTACGGGAATTCCCCTCCTGGCATCCAGAATATGGCTATAACGTTTACCATGATCATCAAAATAATGCCGGTAAGTGCCGGATGTCATCACTGTCATGGGTTCGGCCTGTTCAATCGTAATGATTTTTTGCATGGTGCGTTCGTCGGATAGCGGTTTTTCCAAGGCGATCCGCCACGCCTCCCCACCCGGTTTTTGTCCACGGGTTTGCAACTCACCGCCAATTTCCACCAGATAATTGTCCATGCCTTGTTGCTCCAGCAAAGCGGCGATACGCCCAACACTATAGCCCTGGGCGATGGAGGACAAATCAATTTTCAATTCGGGATTGAGCCTACGCAAATGGTTTTTGTCCAAGATTTCAATTTTTTCAAAACCCACTTCTTGTAAGGTCGATTGCAGGGTTTTCTGAGCGGGAGGCGAAAACTTGTTGGCTTTAAAACCCCATAAATCGAATAGCGGCTTGATCGTCAAATCATAACAACCGGCACTTGCGATACTGACGATGCGGGCTTGCTCAATTAAAGCAATAATTTCTTCATTTACGGCTTGCGGTTCACTGCTAACTGTCGCGTTAAGCTGCTCAATCGCCGAATCAGGGCGGTAGTTTGACAATAATTGATCAATACGCTTAAATTCGCCATCCACAGCCTGTTTTATTGCTTGCATATCGGTGGCTTGCGCGGACCAAAAACTGATGTGGTAAGTTGTGCCTTGTGCTTCGCCACTGATTTTTTGTACCGTTGGTTGGTCGCACCCCCAAAGCAAAAAGATGACAGTTAGAATTAGGGAGGGCTTATAAGGGAAATGGTAAAAATAATGATTCATTTGGGCGTGGCTATAAAATAAAAATCCAGAAATATGCCGTATGGCGGGCGCTTACTAAAGCTCCAAGGTGGCTAATTTCATTATCGAAAGTCGGGTTTCTTCGTCTGTTTTGCTAAAAATCAAACCTGCTCCGACTGGGAAAAACGCATTGTCGTGGCCTACTGCATAAACAACTTCAGATTTTAATACTAGCAACTCATCATTCAGTTGGATTGTAAGATCACCCGATTTCGCGATATATGACGGAATTAATTCTGGTTCTGGCGCAGATAAAAATGCGCCGCTTAAACTTATGTTCCCTACCTTGCCCGTGTATTGCTGACCGTCAAGAAAAAATGAAAAATCAAGATCAGTAGGCACTCTTGGATGTTTACGTTTTTCTAGCATGTCTCCCTTTTCCTATCACAATAAAGTATTGACGGGAATCATACGTAACGCATCGTTATTATGCAACGGTGGACGGCCATAATGGAAAATCATCTACAAGGATAAAGTCCAAATAACAAAGCCCATTTGTTGTTAATTAGCGACTTTATCGCAATCAAGCCGTTGTAATGCAATGCAATATCAATCGACAATGTAATCCTAAACAAACAAGCGGATAGCTGGGATGGACTTAATTTAAAATTTATCCTGATGTTATCGGTTTTGAATTTAAGCTTGAGTAGGTAAAAAATTATAATAATCAGCGATGGCTTGGTATACACATTGTATAATTCAAGCGAATAATCATTTCATCAAGGAATTAATTGAAGTATGACATCTGATAAGGCTTCCATACGCCGCCGAGGCATTTATTTATTACCCAATCTGTTTACGACCGGTGCGTTGTTTGCCGGTTTTTATGCGATCACTTCCGCGATGAACGGGCGTTATGAAACCGCCGTAGTGGCAATTTTTGTGGCGATGATCCTTGATGGCCTGGATGGGCGTGTGGCGCGTCTGACCAATACCCAAAGCGAATTCGGGGCGCAATACGATAGCTTGTCGGACATGGTGTCATTTGGCGTCGCCCCGGCCTTGGTCATGTATTTATGGGCGTTTCCCAGTCTGGGACGCTTGGGTTTGTTCGCCGCGTTTGTGCATACCGCAGGCGCGGCTTTGCGCTTGGCGAGGTTCAACACGCAATTGGAAACGGCCGACAAACGCTATTTTCAAGGGCTGGCAAGCCCTGCGGCGGCGGCTATTCTTGCGGGATTTATCTGGATTTGCCTGGAACATGGTTATCCGATAGACATGGTGAAATATATAGCCATCGCGTTCACCATCGGAACTGGCTTGTTGATGGTCAGCAATTTTCGCTACACGAGTTTCAAAAGCATCGACTTAAAAGGCAAAGTGCCGTTTTTTGTCGCCATTGCCATGATGCTGGGCATCGCGTTTGTTATGGCGCAACCCCAAACCATGTTGTTTTTGCTGTTTTTGGCCTATGCGATTTCAGGGCCGGTGATTACGCTGGTGCAACGCAAACGCATCATGCAGGAACGTAAAGGTTAAAATGGGCTTGAAGGCTTTTGTTCATTCGCGTATAGTCCCCCGCCATGATCACCATTAAACACACACTTTATACACACTTCACTTCGGTCGGCACAATGCCCGGCAACCTAGGCTTGTGTGCAGTGTCCGGCCTCGTCCTAAGATTACTGCCCTGATGGGCAGCCATCTTATTCAATCTCCATTTTCCAATCCATCCTTATTTATTCCTGTCAACACCTAAGTTGATAGCTCTCCGTGTATGGAGTTTTTATGAAAGACCATTTAATTATTTTTGACACGACTTTGCGTGACGGTGAGCAAAGTCCCGGCGCGTCGATGACGCGTGATGAAAAAGTCCGTATTGCCAGGGCCTTGGAACGGCTTCGGGTTGATGTCATCGAAGCCGGATTTCCGGCAGCCAGTCCGGGCGATTTTGAAGCCGTGCAAGCGGTGGCGAAAATCATCAAAGACAGCGCCGTGTGCGGTTTGGCGCGGGCTTTGGACAAAGATATAGACCGTGCCGGTGAAGCCTTGAAAAACGCCGAACGCCGCCGTATCCATACCTTTATCGCCACCTCGCCGATCCACATGCAAATGAAGCTGAACATGTCGCCGGAGCAAGTGATAGACCATGCCGTCAAAGCGGTCAAACGGGCGCGGCAATATACTGACGATGTTGAGTTTTCCCCGGAAGATGCCGGACGCTCCGAAGAAGATTTTTTGTGCCGGATTTTGGAAGCGGTGATTGATGCGGGTGCGACTACCTTGAACATCCCCGATACCGTCGGTTACAGCATCCCGCAGCAATTTGGCGCGACTATTGCCAATCTAAGGGCGCGTATCCCCAATTCCGATAAAGCCATTTTTTCCGTGCATTGCCATAACGATTTGGGTTTGGCGGTGGCGAATTCCTTATCGGCGGTGATGAACGGCGCGCGCCAAGTCGAGTGCACCATCAACGGCTTGGGCGAGAGGGCCGGCAATGCGTCCTTGGAAGAGGTGGTCATGGCGGTGCGTACCCGCCATGATGTGTTCAACTGCCAAACCCGCATCGACACCCGCGAAATTTTGACTTGTTCAAAATTGGTCTCGACCATCACGGGTTTTCCGGTGCAGCCGAACAAAGCGATAGTTGGTGCGAATGCCTTTGCCCACGAAGCCGGCATCCACCAAGACGGTGTCTTAAAAAGCCGCGAGACTTACGAAATCATGCGGGCGGAAGATGTTGGCTGGTCGGCGAACCGGATGGTGTTGGGCAAGCATTCAGGCCGCAATGCGTTTAAAAGCCGCATCACCGAGTTGGGCTTTGAATTCAACTCAGAAGAAGAAATCAACGAGGCGTTTATACGTTTCAAGCAACTTGCCGATAAAAAACACGAGATTTTTGACGAAGATTTGCAGGCATTGATCTCTGAATCCAGTATTGAAGCTGAAGACGAACGGGTCAAATTGATCGCCTTGAAAGTGTGTTCCGAGACCGGTGAAGTCCCCAATGCCCAAGTGACTTTGCGCATTGACAATAAAGAAGCCATCGGTTGTGCTGAAGGCGGCGGTGTTGTCGATGCGACCTTGAAAGCCATCGAGCAATTGGTGCAAACCCATGCGACCTTGGCCTTGTATTCCGTCAACAACATCACCAACGGCACTGATTCACAAGGCGAGGTTACTGTGCGTCTGGAAAAATCGGGACGCATCGTCAACGGTTTGGGTGCGGACACCGACATAGTGGTGGCTTCGGCAAAAGCCTATATCAACGCCGTCAACAAACTGCATCATCCGAATAAGCGCCAGCATCCGCAGAAAGGTGATGTGTAACAGGTAGCATTGTGGATAACGCGCTACGTTTGCAGTATCTGGATGCAATGGGTATTGATGTTTGGATACCCCGACATCTTGCGCCTTCCCATCTGGAATTGCCAAGCGTTGCAATTACTAGCTGTGTAGAGACCCGACCGGAAAGTGTCCCGGTCAGCGATGACTGGGACACCTTAGCCGCCGAAGTCGCCGCTTGCACCCGATGTGGCCTATGTAGCACCCGCAAAAATACGGTGTTCGGTTCCGGCAATAAAAACGCCGACTGGCTGTTCATAGGCGAAGGCCCAGGCCAGCATGAAGACGAGCAAGGCTTGCCGTTTGTTGGCAATGCGGGGCAATTGTTGACCGAAATGATCCGCGCCATCGGCCTTGGCCGTGAAGACGTGTTCATCACCAATATCGTCAAATGCCGCCCGCCCAATAACCGCGACCCCCACGCCGATGAAGTGGCGGGTTGCCATGATTATCTGCAACGGCAAATCGCGTTGATCCAACCAAAAATCATCTTGGCGGTAGGGCGTATCGCCGCGCAAACCTTGTTGGGTACTGACGCGCCCTTGTCCAAACTTAGGGGCAGGGTGCATAACGTAAATTCGATACCTGTCATTGTCATTTATCACCCCGCGTATTTATTAAGGTCATTGCTGGAAAAGCGCAAAGCTTGGCAAGACCTGCAATTTGCAATAAAAACCCTACAAAAACAATAATAAGAAAAGGAAGCTATCCATGCGTGAACTGTTCGATAAAATTAAAACCTTGGTCGTTTACGATGCCGATAAGGAATTCTATGCCAAAGTATTCCCTGATTCCGTACCGCGCAAGGATTTATTCCGTATCAGAAGGATGACCAACGCCGACTTGCCGCAAGTGCTCGCCATTGAACGAAAAAATTACCCATTTCCTTGGGAAGAAGATATTTTTGAAGATTGCTTGAAAGGGAGTTATAGCTGCTGGGTCTGTGAAGAACTTGACCGGGTTTTGGGCTACTGCCTGCTGACCATAGGGGCGGGGGAAGCGCATATCCTGAATATCTCCGTAGACCCCGCCGAGCAGAAACAAGGCATAGGCCGGAAAATGCTCAAGCATCTGATCGACGCGTCTAGGGGCAGGGCGGAGACGATTTTTTTGGAAGTCAGGCCGTCCAATATCGTCGCCATCGCCTTGTACGAAGACATGGGTTTTAATGAAATCGGCATCAGAAAAGGCTATTACCCCGCTGAAAATGGCCGGGAAGATGCGATTATGTTGGCTTTACATTTGTTTTGAACATTCATTCTTGGAAATCGCCTAACCCCATATTGCCGTATGTGCCGGAGGCATTGAAGCGCAACAACCGGGAGTCCTGTGCTTCATAGCCTTTTATTTGTTTGTGTGCGTTTTTAGAAAAAATTCCAATAACACCTCATCATCCAGTTTCAACATCTCGACAAACCGCGTTTTTTCTTCGTTATCCGCTTGCAAATAAACCGTGTCGAAATAATTTTTGAGTAGCAAATCCAATTCCAGGCTGCCACGTCGGCATTGCCATTTTAGCTTTGCCAGCTCCATTATTGCCGTTGGATCAGCAGTTTTTTGGTTTCCGCAATGGCTTTGGCCGGGTTTAGGCCCTTAGGGCAAGTGTCGGTGCAATTCATGATAGTGTGGCAACGGTACAGTTTGAACGGGTCTTCCAATTCATCCAAACGTGCGCCGGTATGTTCATCACGGCTGTCCGCCAACCAGCGGTAGGCTTGCAACAACACGGCTGGGCCCAGGTAACGCTCGCTGTTCCACCAATAACTGGGGCAACTGGTCGAGCAACAGGCGCACAGCACACATTCGTACAAACCATCCAATTTCGCACGGTCTTCCTTGCTTTGCAGGCGTTCGGAATCGGCCGGGGCGGGGGTTTGCGTGGCTATCCACGGTTTGATCGACGCATATTGCGCGTAAAAATGCGTCATGTCCGGCACTAAATCTTTGACGACCGACATGTGTGGCAGCGGGTAAATTTTGATGGTGCCAGGATAAGCATCAATGGCTTTGGTGCAGGCCAGCGTGTTTTTGCCGTTGACGTTCATCGCGCACGAGCCGCACACGCCTTCGCGGCAGGAGCGGCGGAAGGTGAGGGTGCTGTCGATGTCATTTTTGATTTTCAAAATCGCATCCAGCACCATCGGCCCGCAATCGTCCATGTCCAGCTCGTAAACATCGACACGCGGGTTTTCACCGGAGTCAGGGTCCCAGCGGTACACTTCAAAACGGCGGATGTTGGTGGCGTGTGCAGGGGCTTTGAAGGTTTTGCCTTTAGTGGGTACGGAATTTTTGGGTAGGGTGAATTCAGCCATGTGGAAAATCTCGGATTGATTGGGGTGGCATGGGAAATGGGGTGCGCGTGTCGTCTAATAGTCGAAAAAGTGGGTAAATCCTTTTTTGATTAATCCTTCTTTTAGCACTTTATCGCCGGTCCACAATAAACCTTTCAGTTCAAGCGTCAGGGCAATGTGCGCGGAATCATGTTTATCAATGTCGTGGCAGAGTTGATAAGCTTGGTGGCGATTTTCTATGCTAATCAGCTCTTCTTTGTACAGATGCACTTTTTTTAAGTAGATTGGATAAAGCTGGATGATTTCATCTTCACTCAGTCCGCTTATTTTAATTATTTTTTCTTTGTGTTTGAAAAGTTCGACCAAGACCATTTCGCAGACGAAAAACGCATTTTCAGTGGCTAACAAGGTTTCTGCAAATTTGGAACGATTGCTTAACAAAGCCGAAAAGAGGATGTTGGTATCGACAATGACAGGTTGTTTCATGAGAGGAATAAATTTTTGTGTTTTTCCCACAAGGTATTGTCAATGTCGTTGATTAATTCCCAGGCGGTTTCCTCGGTCAGTTGGCTTTTTTGTTGGATTGCACTGATGGTTAGGTAATCTAAAAATTGTTCGAGCTTTTCTTGGGCAATCAAGGAACGATTTAAGGTAATGACCACTTCTTTATTGCTACTGGCGATTTGATAAGCTGGGTTTGGCATGGCAGTTCCCTCAATCAATTAATAATCCCGCTTAATAAACCCGCTCTTTCGGCGGAATCACCTCAATATCATCCGACAAGGTGTACAAATGCACCGGACGGTAATCAATATCGACTTTGCCGTCAATCAACCAAGTCAGTGTGTGCTTCATCCAGTTGGCATCATCACGTTTGGGATAATCTTCCCGTGCATGACCGCCACGGCTTTCCTTGCGGTTGCCGGCGGCGTTGATCGTGACACTGGCTTGGGCGAGCAAATTGTCCAGCTCCAAGGTTTCAACCAGATCGGTGTTCCATATCATGGATTTGTCTTTGATGCCCACGTCGGCAAACGAGGCACTGATGTCCGCCATTGCGGCTATGCCTTCATTCAATGTCGCTTCAGTCCTGAACACGGCGGCTTTGGTTTGCATAGTCCGCTGCATATCCAAGCGGATATCAGAAGTTGAACGGCTACCGTTGGCATTGCGGATTCTGTCAAAACGCGCCAGGGCGGGTTCGCAAACATTTTTATTCAGCGGTTTATGGGCGATCCCTGGCTTGATGAGTTCGGCGCAGCGGATTGCCGCAGAGCGTCCGAACACAATCAAATCCAGCAAGGAATTTGAACCTAAGCGGTTAGCGCCATGCACCGACACACAGGCCGCTTCGCCGATTGCCATCAGGCCTGGAACAACTTTGTCAGGATTACCATTTTCCAGCGTCACCACTTCGGCTTTGTAGTTCGTGGGGATGCCGCCCATGTTGTAATGCACGGTCGGCAGGACTGGGATGGGTTCTTTAGTGACATCGACACCCGCGAAAATTTTCGAGGTTTCGGCAATGCCCGGCAAACGCTCGTGGATAATCGCCGGATCCAGATGTTCGATATGCAGGTAGATATGGTCTTTGAGTTTGCCGACTCCACGGCCTTCGCTGATTTCAATGGTCATGGCGCGGCTGACCACGTCACGCGAAGCCAGATCTTTCGCCGATGGCGCGTAACGCTCCATAAACCGCTCGCCTTCGGAATTGGTCAGATAACCGCCTTCGCCGCGCACACCTTCGGTGATCAGGCAACCGGCCCCGTAAATGCCGGTAGGGTGGAATTGTACGAATTCCATGTCTTGCAAGGGCAGACCCGCGCGTAACACCATCGCATTGCCATCACCGGTGACGGTGTGTGCCGACGTGCAGGAAAAATAACTGCGTCCATAACCGCCAGTTGCCAACACCGTTTGATGGGCTTTGAACAAGTGTATCGAACCGTCATCCAGGCACCAGGCCAATACGCCACGGCATTCGCCGTCCTGCATGATCAAATCCAGGGCGATGTATTCGACGAAGAATTCGGCGTTATGCTTCAAGGCTTGCTGGTACAAAGTATGCAGTATCGCGTGTCCGGTTTTGTCCGCCGCCGCGCAAGTGCGTTGCGCCAAGCCTTTGCCGTAATGCGTGGTCATGCCGCCGAAGGCGCGTTGGTAAATTTTGCCGTCGGCGGTGCGCGAGAACGGCACGCCGTAATGTTCCAATTCAATCACCGCCGGGATCGCCTCGCGGCACATGTATTCAATCGCGTCTTGGTCGCCCAGCCAGTCCGAACCTTTGACGGTGTCGTACATGTGGAAACGCCAGTCATCTTCGCCCATATTGCCCAAGGCCGCGCTGATGCCGCCTTGCGCCGCAACGGTATGGCTACGGGTGGGGAACACTTTGGTCAAACACGCGGTTTTTAAACCCTTTTCCGCCATGCCAAACGTCGCCCGCAAACCTGCGCCACCCGCGCCCACGACGATGACATCGTAAGCATGTTCGATAATTTTGTAACTTGTAGACATGCCTTATCCTATTAAAATGATACGCAAAACCGCCAGCAACGCCGCCAGTGCCAGAAACAGGAAGGTCAGATTCACCGCCCATACCGCGATGATTTTCGCGCCTTCGTTGGCGACATAATCTTCAATCACCACCTGCAGACCTAAGGCCGCGTGATAAAACACCGCCAGTATCCAGGCGACGATGCACACCGTATTAAACGGCATACCTAGCCATGACACGGTTTCGAGATAGGGTGCGTTGATGCACAGATTGAGTAAGATGATGAGCGGGAAAGACAAGGGGACTAAGGCCACAGCGGTGACACGCTGCATCCACCAATGCGAGGTTCCGGTTTTCGCCGAACCTAAACCTAAGGCCCTGGCTAAAGGGGGTCTAAAATCCATAAAGCAGCCTCTCAAATGAAGATTAAAGCGATTAAAGTTAAAACAAACGCCGCGCCAAGCTCGATTTTTGCATAATAATCCAAAGTTTCCTTGGCAAAAGTCTCGCCTGCATCCCAAATTAAATGCCGCACACCATGACATAAATGGAAAAACAGGGCGAAAATAAATCCCCAATACATGGGTGTTATCAGCCAATTATTCATAACCGCCTGCATTTCATCATAGTTATCAATGCCGCCTGAAACAGCCGACAGGATATAGACAATCAACAGCAAACCCGCAGACAGCATAACCCCCGTGATCCGGTGGGAGATAGAAATGATGCCGGTCAATGGCAGTTTATATATTTGTAAATGCGGGGATGTGGGCCGGTTAGAGTTGGAAGCCATTTTGTTACCTGATGGTTGTGTTAGCGGAATCCCCTACAGCGTTGATTTTCCCCGGCTGTAGATGCAGGCAGTAATCTCGTTGTGGAATTTTGTACAAGGCGGTCAAACTACCACAGATTTGACACGCATATTGCACAATTATGCGCTAAGTGTCTATAGATGAGTGCATGATTGTGGAAAATCCGGTAAAGGCTGAACGCAATTAAATTTCCTCCAAGCCGCTATCCATACGATAGGGAATGTGCATAATCACCGGTTTTCGATATTTTTCAGGCGAATAGGCTTGACTATCTTGATGGCGGTGCTTGTGATGAGGGTTCTATGCTCTAAATATCTGCATCATTGCCGTTTCAATATACCACCAGAGTATTGGCTGGTATCATGTTTGACGCACGCGCCATCTTATCTGCGCCGCACTAACTGTGTAGGTCGAGGTGAAATGGCCCATTTACCAGTTCGCTATGCCAGGACGGAATAGCAAGAGTCGAAAAACAGATTACGGAGGTTGAAATGCGCCTTGTGGACATCTTCCAACAAGCCATTATTTCCATAAAATCCCAGTGGTTGCGGACATTGCTGATTATCTTGGCAATGGGCATAGGCGTGACTTCCGTGACGGTGTTGATCGCACTCAGCGAAAGCGCCCGCAGTTATATCGTGCATGAGTTTGAAGCTCTGGGCACGCATCTGGTTATCGTATTGCCTGGACGTACCGAAACAACGGGCGGCTCCCCGCCGTTATTCGGTGAAACACCCAGGGATTTGACCCTGGAAGATGCCGGGGCGGTGGCGCACATCCCCTATGTCGCGGCGGTGGCGCCGTTGACGATAGGGGCCGCCCCGGTCACCTTTGCGGGTCTGGAGCGGGAAACCAATGTGTTTGGTTCCACGGATGCGTTATTGCGGGTGCGGCATCTGACGATGGCGCAAGGCAGTTTTTTACCGAAAACCGAGGCTGGTAACGCCCTGTCCGTTTGTGTCATCGGGCAAATGATACGCGGACAATTGTTTGCCAACACGCCGGCATTGGGCCAATGGCTACGCATAAATGACCGACGGTTTCGGGTTATCGGCGTGCTGGCTTCGGAAGGCGAATCCGTCGGTGTCGATTTTGATGAGATGGTGATTATCCCTGTCGCTTCCGCCCAAGCCTTATTCGACACCCACTCCTTGTTCCGAATTTTAATCGAAACCAAGTCCAGGGACGCGATGTTAAAAACGGTTGATGCCGTCAAAAAGATCATCAAACTTCGTCACGAGGGCGAAGAGGACATCACCGTCATCACCCAGGACAGTGTGGTCAACGCCTTCAATAAAATCCTGACCGCGCTGACCATCGCCGTGGCCTGTATCGGTGGCATTAGCCTGGTTGTCGCGGGTGTGCTGGTCATGAACGTCATGCTGGTCAGTGTCACGCAGCGTACCGCCGAAATCGGCTTGCTCAAAGCATTGGGCGCATCACAAGCCCAGGTGCAGTGGCTTTTTCTGGCTGAGGCCGTGCTGTTGTCATGGGTCGGCGCGTTGGTCGGTTTGTCCGTCGGCCAATTGGTCATCTCAGCCATACAAATCATTTATCCGAATTTCCCTATTGCCCTGCCTGACTGGGGCTTAGTGTCCGCCGTCAGCGTTTCAATCCTGACTGGCTTATTGTTCGGTGTGTTGCCAGCCCGCAAAGCGGCAAGGCTAGACCCGATAGTCGCGTTGGCGAAACGATGACTATGAATTTCTTTGACATACTGCTTCTGTCATTCCGAACCATCACCGCCTATAAATTACGGTCGGCACTCACTTCGTTAGGATTAATCATCGGGATTGCCGCCGTCATTATCCTGACCTCCTTAGGCCGTGGCCTGCACAGCTTGGTGATCGCTGAATTCACCCAGTTTGGGACGAATATTATTGGCATCCATCCAGGGAAAAAGTCCACTTTTGGATTATCCGGGGCGACCATCAGCACGGTACGTCCATTATCTATGACAGATGCAGCGAGTTTGGGCAAATTAGGCGGGATACTTGCCGTCGTGCCCGTGGTGCAAGGCAATGCACGGGTGGAAACGGACACCAAACAGCGGCGCACCAACGTCATCGGTGCGGGGGCCGCCGTCCCCCAAGTCTGGCAAATCCGCACCCAATTAGGCCAGTTTTTGCCTTCAGGTGAAGACGCCCATCCCCGCGCTTTCGCCGTGCTGGGCGATAAGCTGGCAAGCGAGTTGTTCGGGCAAACCAGCCCCTTGGGCAAACGCATACGCATTGGCACTGACCGTTACCGTGTGCTGGGCGTGATGGAAAAAAAAGGCCAGATGCTGGGTTATGATATGGATGACAGCGTCTATATTCCGGCGGCAAAAGCGTTGGCTTTGTTTGATCGGGAAAGCCTGATGGAAATTGATTTGCTGTATGGCAATAACGTCTCGGTCGCCTCGGTACTCAAAAGCATTAAGCAATTGCTCATGGCACGGCATGGACTTGAAGATTTTACCTTAATCACCCAAAACCAGATGTTGGCGAGCATGGATTCCATCCTGAACATTTTGACAATGGCGGTGGCGGCTTTAGGGGGCATCTCGCTGTTGGTCGGGTCAGTCGGCATCATCACCATTATGACCATAGCCGTATCGGAGCGGGTGTCGGAAATCGGCTTGTTGCGGGCCATAGGCGCGGAAAGAAGCATCATATTCAAGTTATTCTTGTTTGAAGCCTTAAGCTTAAGCGCGGTGGGCGGGCTGATCGGGGTTTTAGCGGGTATCGGCATCGTTGGATTAACCAGCAAGCTAGTGCCGGCACTGCCCACCGAATTGGCCTGGAGTTACATCACCGCCGCTTTCATCCTGTCTTTACTGATAGGCATCATTTCAGGCGTGATACCGGCAATCAGGGCGTCCCGTTTGGAGCCGTTGCAGGCGTTGCATTCTGAATAGGCTTTCCTGTGCTATATCAACTTGACACATCTGCCGAGTTTCATAATTTTGTTGTCAGTCAGGCTCGGCTAAAATTGATCGAATGGTTTCTATCGTCATCAGAAGCGTCATCGGTTGCAAAGGTGATTCCACGAATCCACGCGAAAGGTAGAACTGTTTGGCTTGGTCAGAAATAGCATGAACCAATAGGGCAAACACACCGGCATCTCCCGAGACGTTGACTGCCCGCAGCATCGCATCACGAAGCAGTGCCTGCCCGATTCCCTGGTTATGGTAACGCTTATCGACGGCGAGCCGACCGAGCAACAGGACAGGCAGTGGGTTTGGCATGTTGCGCCGCATCGCCTTTGGTGCAGCCTCATGGCTGATCGCGCCTGCCGACAGGCTGTAGTAACCAATGACAGTTTCGCCTACACACAACACAAAACAGCGCGAAGCGCCGGTCGAATGGTTCTTGAAAGCACGCTTTTTGAGCCATTCGTTCAGAGATGATTCACCACTGTCAAAATTTGCCAGTTCGTGATCAACCGTGATCGGCGAGGGGGGGTAAAATCGAGTGGGTTCATTTCTCCCAAGGCGCTTTCGTCTTGAGCAATCGGCGTAACTTGTCAGTTGGTGGCAATGGCTGATCGAGCAGCGCCTGAAATTTAGCGTAAGTGCCTTCATCGACCGTAAAGAAAGCCTGATCGAGCAGCACGTTTTCCGCCTCACGACAGGCTGCTTCAAGCATAAAATCAGACCGGCTACGGCCTAGACGATCAGCAGCCTGATCGATTAGATCACGTTGCCTGGTTTTGGCTCGGATGTTAATGGAAACGGAAGCCGCTTCTCTGGTGTGTGTCTGTGACATGGCCGTGCTCCTTTGTATACACATTAAGCGTACATTATTATGCACCATGATGATACATCAGGCAATGAGGTGCTAGGCAATTCCCTTTATAACAAAACCTGGTAGTCCTGCAATCGGAATGATAATAGATTTGTCAATAAAATATTGCGATGACTGTACGCCTTGAAGTACGGGCATTCGACCCAATAAATCGGTAGGCTTGACTTTTTACAAATCATTCCGATTGCAGGACTACCCAAAACCTATCTGATTTGAGGCTACAATGATCCTGTAACTCAGCCGGACGGGGGGCAATATGCTGCGTCCGGCTGAGTTTCTCGGATAGTTCAGAGATAGCGGCAGCCACATTAAAACGTTAGGGCCGGGGTTTGCAAACCCCGGCCCGCATGAGGATGGAGTTAAAGATTAGTGTGTCATATGCAAACCATAGTTTTGGAAACAACCAATGTTGACTCTACAATACCCAAGTTTAATGCTTATTATTCAGCAGATGCCCGTTGGCATCTTGCCGCTCCTCTTGAAAGATGAAGAGTGCCCGATATTCATAGTTAAGGCACCAAAGGAATACATTCTTGCCGCCAAGATCAATGCAAGTTTAAAAATCTACCTAGTGCCTGTAATCGTTGATAATCAAAAGACCTTTGGACTGGTTACAGCATTCTTCGATGATGAAGATGAACCTTTGGTTATTAAGACCCCCTTGTTTTCAGATGATTTTTCTATAACGCTATTTGAATCGCTTCGAAACGGGCGGATCAATGTTCATTTTTTTGATGAGCTATCACGTGAGCGCTTGGTGTATCGCGCACACATCACAATTCCTGATGAGACACAACAGAAAATTGATGAAATCACTCTGCTGGACTTCTCTTTTCCAAACGCCCGAGCAATGATGGATGAAATTGAAACTTTTTTTGGATTGCGGACTTCTTTGGATGATGATCGGGCAATTGGTGTTTCTTTGAACGAGTCCGTCTATGGAGAAGACCTTTTCATACAAGATCTGCGGCCAGAACAGCATTCTTATCATGGTTCGCGTGGATTTAGCCATACCATATTAGAAAGAGAAGAGCCAGGAAGCTACCAAGAAGAAGATATAATTCAGTGCCTTTTATCAGTTTTCTCGCCTGAACAAATTTATCTCAGCCCCAAACGGATACACGATAAAGAAGAGATATGCGATATTCTGGTGATCACCGATACAAAGTTGCTAATCATTCAAGCGAAAGATAGCCCGAACATTAAGCGGATCAGCCGACAGAAGCTATCAAGAAAACGCAGCAATGTGGTGGGGGCGCTGAAGAAGGCTATTGAACAGGTGAAGGGAGCGATCGGCTACTATCGCCGCATCGGGGGCAGATTAGAATTTCTAATTAATGGAAAGCAATACTCTATCGACACCACACAGCTAGAGGTTAAGGCATTGATAGTGGTCAAAGAGTTATTTAATGATCAATATAGCGAATATAGTCCACTTCTACTTGAAGTTTTTAGAGATAAGGCAGTTCCATGTATAGCATTGGACTATCCAGAGCTATACCAATTCTGCGCGCACCTCCAGAATGAGGAAGACTTTTTCGATGCCTACAATACCGTGATGGTTTATGCTGCTAAGTATGGTGAGTATCCAAGACTCCGGTTTGGCTTGGTCGAATGATAAATAAAGTGTCGAAGTCGTGACGTATAACAATCGCATACACTCGGACAGCAAAAAGTGCTGCTCATTCCTCGCTTTGCTTTTTGCTGCCGATGATGTGAGACGTTGATCGGTTGCTCTGAAGCTTTCACTTGCCGTAAATCTCAAATTCCATTCTCTTAATGGCTGAATGAAGACATTCATTCGCCTTAGATTTGATAGCATTCAAACAAGAGGTAAACCTATCAATACCAAATAGCGAAAAACCTGGAAAGCTATTCGCCATTATTCAATTTGCCCATCAACAATCCTAATCCGCCGTGGCGCACGGCTACCCAGTACCTGATCGTGGGTAATCATAATCAAGGTCACGCCTTGCCGATTCAGGTTTTCCAATAACTCCATAATTTCCAAGCCCGCCTTACTATCTAGGTTGCCTGTCGGTTCGTCGGCTAACACCACTTCGGGGCGCATAATCATCGCACGGGCAATCGCCACCCGTTGCAGTTGCCCGCCGGACAGTTGGTTCGGTTTATGGTGGATGCGGTCTTGCAAGCTGACGGCAGCCAGTGCTTCCAGCACCCGTTGTTTGCGTTCCTTGGGGTTGATGCCTGCCAATATCATCGGCATTTCGACGTTTTCGGCGGCGGTCAAACGCGGGATGACGTGGAAAAACTGGAACACAAAACCGATATTTTCCCGGCGTATCCTAGCCAGTTCATCATCGCTGCGTTGGATCACATCAATATCATTCAACACATACCGCCCCGAAGAGGGCCTGTCAAGCAAGGCGACAATATTTAACAACGTGGATTTACCGGAACCAGAGGGGCCCATCACCGAGACGTATTCACCTTTGTTTATCGTGAGGTTAATGTCATTCAGGGCGTGGACGGACTGCTCGCCGACCTGGAAATACCGATGGATATGCTCCAACTGGATCATGGCCGTTCCTGGACATAAGCACCTGCCTTCACGCCGTCCTGACCGATGGATTTGACGATTTTGTCGCCGACAGCCAAGCCGGAAATGACTTCTATGGTATTCCAGTTGCTTAAGCCGGGTTTAAAGCTGCGCTCTTCCAATAAACCGTCTGCTTTTATCAGTAAAACGCGGTTGTTTTCCATGACGGCTTCTGCCGGAACCCAGATCGCTTGCGCTTTGCTGGTCAGTAAAACTTCAATATCGGCGCTGTAGCCGGGCAGCAATTCCTTGAGGTCTTTCGGGTCGGTCAGCTTCACTTCCACTTCGACGGTACGCGCCTGTTTTTCTTTTTCCAACACATACGGGGCAATCCGTGACACTGTGCCGGAACAGCGTTTTTCAGGGAAGGCATCCAGCGAGACGCAAGCGGTCATGCCCGTTTTTATCTGCGGCGCGTCGACTTCATCAATCGGGGCGGACACATATAGGCAACTGACATCCATCAGGTCAATTGCAGGCAGGGTGGGGATTCCTGGTGGTGACGGTGTGGCATATTCGCCGAGTTCGGCATTGATCTCCGCCACCGTGCCGTCAAACGGGGCGATGAGCAGGGTGCGCTCAACCGCCGCTTGCGCCGCTTCCAAAGCCCGTTCGCTGACTTTGATGTTTTCGCGTGCGGCCTTGCAGGCGGCTTGCTTGGATTTGGCGGTGAACACTTTGTTATCGACCATTTCCTCAGAAACAAAACGGTCGCGCTGATACAGCTTGTTGATCCGTTCCGCTTCACGGCCCGCACTGGCGCCAAGCTGGCAAGCCTGTTCGGCGGAAGCTTGGTTCGCGCGGATTTGCGCTTGCTGTAATTTCACTTGGTCTTGTAAATCCTTATTCCACACCTCCAGCAACAACTGGTTTTGCTGGACTTGGTCGCCTTCTTTAACATGCAGTTTTGCCACCTGACCGCCCGTCGCCGGAGCCAGAAAAGCCCGCCTACATGCCTTGACCGTGCCTACCCGCGTATTGGACACTGTTGATTTAACCTCGCCCTTGGCGACGGTATACACGTCAACTGCTATGGGTTTGGGCGGCTGCTTATAAAAATAAACCGCAGCCAGTCCGGCAAGGATAAGGGCGGTTATCAGGTAAGGTTTTTTCATGGGGAGAATCCGAAGCGGCAAGTCATGGCGATAGTCTGATTAACTGATGTTACGCAGATACATCTGGGTTGTCGAAAAGAAACAGAAGTTGAGTTGCGATTGCGACGATTATTTAAAGTCGGTTCCCACACGGGCAAGCGGCCCACTTGCTTTTGCGGTGCTTTGGCACACCGCTACGCTGCTCTGTCCATAGACCACCCTTTAGTGGTGGCATCCACCCGGTCGAAAAGAAAATGGCAAAGAAAAGGCGGCCCGGTTGCCGCTATTGTCTTGTATTCCCCGCTCCTATGCCCTAGGGTATTTGTCTGGGGGGCGGCACAAGGGGCTTCATACCCTTCCGCCTAGGTCTTCCTAATCAAGAAATACCATCAAAAAATACTATGCCGTTGTTCAATTTTGATGGGCATGGGTTTTTAGATGGGGGGCAAGCCATTGTAATTTTGGCGATGGCGCGGATGAAGACGGATTGTTGGTAATCTGGAAGTGCGTCAATGGATTGCTGCGTGTATCGATAAGCTCCAGCAAATGCTGGGGGACTTTGTTAGGCAGCTAATGGTTGCCCAGCCAGTGATTGGATTGGCGATAGCCACAATGGGTGCATCGCCTAATCCTTTCAATTTCCAGTTGCCATGAAGATTGCAATTGTTAGATGGGCGGTTAGGGATACAAAGCGACTGTCCCCAAGCCTGCCGTTTCTGCCAAGCCAAACATCAGGTTCATGTTCTGCACCGCTTGTCCTGACGCGCCTTTGACCAGATTGTCGATGACCGACAGCACCACCACCGTGTTGCCGTCTTGCGGTTGATGCAGGGAGATTTGGCAATTGTTGCTGCCGCGCACATTACGGGTGTCAGGATGTGAAGCCTGCGGCAGGACATCGACAAACGGCTCGTTTGCATAGCGTTGTTCGTACAGGGCTTGCAAGGAGCTGGCATTGCCCCGCAACTGTGCGTACAAAGTGGCGTGGATGCCGCGTATCATCGGGGTCAAATGCGGGACAAACGTCAATTGCACGGCTTGTCCGGCGGCAATAGCCAAACCTTGGCGGATTTCAGGTAAATGCCGATGTCCGCTGACGGCGTAGGCTTTGAAGCTTTCGCCGGTTTCGCTCATCAAGGCCGCCAATTCCGCTTTGCGTCCTGCGCCACTGACACCGGATTTGACATCGGCGATCAGGTGGCCAAGATCAACCAACTTGTTTTCTATCAGCGGCAAAAAACCCAATTGCACGGCGGTCGGGTAACAGCCTGGGCAAGCGATTAAATTGGCTTGCTGGATGGCGGCGCGGTTGACTTCGGGCAAGCCATAGACGGCGTGTCTGATCAAATCGGGGCAGGCGTGATTCATGCCATACCAATGTTGCCATTCTTCGACGTTTTGTAATCTAAAATCAGCCGATAAATCGATGACTTTGACGCCCCGCTCCAATAAGGCTTCGGCCATTTGCATCGCCGTGCCGTTGGGTGTGGCAAAGAACACCACATCGCATTGCGCCAGGGTGTCGATTTCCGGTTGGGTGAAGCAGGCATCCAGCAATTTTCGCAGGCTCGGATACACCGCATCTACCCGCACCCCGGCATCGGCGCGTGACGTGACGACAGACACGTCAACATCGGGATGCCGTGCCAAAATCCGTAACAGTTCCACTCCGGTATATCCGGTGCCGCCTACAATACCTGCCTTAATCATTTTTTATCCTTATGTTGTGGCGGCTTAAAATCCCGCCGCTAAATAGCTGGGCGGCAAGATAGCATCCACTACAGGCAGCGTCAATTATCGGGCAATCAGAATCTTAGCGTTTGTGTGTTATCCGTATTTTCTGATTTTTTCTATCGGCTGGATTTAAAAACTTGCAAACCTTGATTGCCGGAAACTGGCTTGCGTTGCATATAATAGCGTGGTCATTTTTATTGCGGATTAATTTATGCGTGTTATCGAAATACAAAACCATGCCTTACTAAGCTCCGAACGGGCCATACCGGAACCGGCTTCGTATCAGGTGTTGGTTAAAGTCGCCGCCGCCGGGATAAACCGCCCTGATGTGATGCAGCGTAATGGCCTATATCCGCCGCCACCTGGCGCATCGGATATTCCCGGTCTGGAAATTGCTGGAACCGTGGCGGCGGTGGGCGATGCGGTGACGCCGTGGCGAGTCGGTGATACCGTGTGCGCCTTGGTCACGGGTGGTGGCTATGCCGAATATTGCTTGGCTTCTGCGGCCTTATGTTTGCCAGTACCAGAAAGTTTGTCATTACTCGAAGCGGCGGCGTTGCCGGAAACCTTTTTTACCGTCTGGAGCAATATCTTCGACCGCGCCGGCTTAAATGCCAACGAAACTTTACTGGTGCATGGCGGCGGCAGTGGCATAGGCACAACCGCGATACAACTTGCCAGGGCGTTTGGCGCCAAAGTTTTTATCAGCGCAGGTTCTGAAGAAAAATGCCACTTTTGCCGTGAATTAGGCGCAGAGGCGGCGATTAATTACCGTGAACAGGATTTTGTCGAAGCAGTCCTGCAATTGACCCAACATCGTGGCGTTGACGTGATCCTCGATATGATCGGTGGTGATTATTTGCCGCGTAATATCAAATGCCTGGCAACAGATGGGCGGCTGGTGCAAATCGCCGTGCAGCAGGGCGCCAAATCCGAACTGAATCTGTGGGCCGTGATGCAAAAACGCCTGACCCTTACCGGTTCCACCTTACGGGGCCGTGACGATGCCTTTAAGGCCGCCATCGCCCAAAAACTCTATAAAAACGTCTGGCCTTTACTGGAGTCCGGCACAATCAAGCCCGTTATCCATCGTATTTTTCCCCTTAACGATGCCGCGCTGGCCCATGCGCTGATGGAAAGCAACCAGCACATCGGCAAAATTATCCTACAGGTCTCTCCATGAACTACACCACTTTAATTTCCGCCGCCGATTTGCAAGCTAATTTGGCGAATCCAGACTGGACCGTCGTCGATTGCCGGTTTTCACTGGCTGACACCGAAGCCGGACACAGCGCTTACCGGTTCGGACATCTCCCCAACGCCCGTTATGCCGATTTGAACCAGGATTTATCCTCGCAAATCACTGACCAAACAGGCCGCCACCCGTTGCCGGATGTCCGGGCATTGGCAAACAAATTAGGGACATGGGGCATAGCCAACCATACCCAAGTGGTGGTTTATGATGATGCCAGCGGCGCGTTTGCCGGGCGCTTGTGGTGGTTGTTACGTTGGTTGGGGCATGACAAGGTGGCGGTATTGGATGGCGGCAGCAAACACTGGCAACAACTGGGTTTGCCCATCACCACTATCTTGCCCAAAGTTAAGCCGGTTGTTTTCAGGCCGTACCTGAACACCAGCGGCTGCTTGGATGCCCGTGCGCTGGAAAATGGCTTGGCGACTAAAAAACTTTGCTTGCTTGATGCCCGGACACCCGAACGTTATCGTGGTGAACAAGAGCCGATAGATCCCGTCGCCGGGCATATTCCTGGCGCGTTAAACCGCCCGTTCCAGCAAAATTTAGCTCAAGATGGATTGTTTCTGCCACCTGCGGTGTTACGGCAACAGTTTAGCAACTTGATAGGCAACTACTCACCGGATGCAGTGGTACACAATTGCGGTTCGGGAGTCACTGCTTGCCATAATCTGTTGGCTATGGAACATGCGGGTTTGCGTGGCTCCAGCTTATATGCCGGGTCTTGGAGCGAGTGGATTAGGGATGCGAATAGGGCGGTGGCGGTAGGATAAAACTGACGGTGTATACTGCGTCGATTACAGCATAAGCCATTAAATTGTATAAAAAATATCCTGGCTTGTAAGATTCGGGAGGTTTTTGGTGTGTTACGGTCACTGCCAAGATGTTATCAACGCGGAATATATACTCTCAGAATGGTCAAGTTTTCGGTTTTTTAGGTAGGGTACGCTGTGCGTACCTTCATAAATTATCATTAAAAATCAATGAAAAAGGTACGCACAGCGTACCCTACAACGAATTGAAGAAACCGAAAACTTGACCGCCGGTATAACCGACATTGACTTTGAAGCTTATTTTGTTTGCGAATCAATTTGTCGTTTTTCTTGTTCAGCCCCTTCTTGGAGCACTTGTTCCACCAGTTTGGCTCTATTGAGGGCTTCGAGCTGGGGGTTTTGAGCACCGGTTGCTTGATCATTGGGGGCGGAAGAAGCATTGACGTCGGCCGGTTTTTCTTTGCTACAGCCGACCATATTGAAAATGGTCAATAAAAATATGAGGGCAATTTTAAATTTCATTGGTTTATGGGGTTTATGTAAAGTGGATTTTAAGGATTCACAGACAGCTTAAGGTAGTTCAGCCATTTCTGAAGCTTTATTGTAATCGACGCCAACACTGACAATAAAGCTGGTGGCTTCTTCAATATCCATTGCGGATTTAACGATTTTTGCCTGGTCAACAATAACGGTAAAGCCCGAAGTTGGGTTGGGCGAGGTTGGGATAAACAACACATACTTGTCATCATGCCGGTTGGTGACATAAGCCGGCACCCAAATGCCCGCACTGGGGTATTCAACATAAACCACTTCTTTGGCAATAGTTTGGTTATGTGATGAGAACATGTTGATCAATTTGCCGACCACCCGGTACACCGTATTTAAAAATGGAATTCTTTCAATGATTTTGTCGAATATGGTGATCACCCAAGGGCGGCCTTTCTTGACGATTTTCTGGCCGATGGACACGACAATCGTAAAACTGACAGTGAAAAACAATGCCGTATAGACATAGCTATCCGCATAGTCATAGACGATGCTGAACAGGTCTGAAACTAATTTCTCAATAAAAATAATGATTTGCAAAATAACTACGATGGGGATTATCGCTAGGATACCGATCAAAAAATAATTTAAAAGTTTTTTGGTGAACAGTTGCATGATTTTATTCCTCTGTCGTTCTAGTCGTGGTTGCCAGTAAATAGCCGTAAAGAACGTGCTGGATAAACCAGACGCACTTTCTCTACATGGATACTGATGTTTAATTATTATTGTCCATCCTGTTGGTTTTACGGACACCTAAAAGTGCCGGCCAGCGTCCTTGACCGTAGGTGTCAAAAACCAATTCTACGCGTTCAATTATATGCTAATTTCACATTTTCAGTGGCTTATCAATGCAGAAGGGCCTTGGCTGCATCAGCAATGACCAAGGCAATGACCAACAAATATCAAGTTATCGGTTAATTTCCAGCCGTTCACAAGCGTCTGATGAATATAACAATCGGGCGTTTTCTCTGTAACTAATAAGCTAGACGGTATATAATCGGAAGCTTTGATTAAATCATTTACCACTTTCACACCGGAAAAAGACATGCTCGGTAAGCTAGTTAAACTTGTTGTAGGGAGCCGTAACGATAGGCTGATAAATAAAAAGAGAAAGCTGGTCAAAAAGATCAATGCTTTAGCTTTGGAATATGAAAAACTATCTGAGGATGAATTAAAAGCTAAAACCCAGTTTTTTCGTGACCGTCTGGCTCAGGGAGAACGTCTGGACACTCTCATTCCTGAAGCCTTTGCAGCCGTGCGCGAAGCGTCCACACGCGTGTTCGGCCTACGCCATTTCGATGTGCAATTGATCGGTGGCATGGTGTTGAACGACGGTAAGATTGCCGAAATGAAAACCGGCGAAGGCAAAACGCTGATGGCGACCTTGGCGGCGTATCTGAACGCATTACCAGCCCGTGGCGTGCATGTCGTCACCGTCAATGACTATTTGGCTAAACGCGATGCCGAAAACATGGGCATGCTCTATGGCTATTTGGGCTTGTCCACGGGTGTGATCCTGAGCCAGATGGATGCCCCGTCAAGACGCCAAGCCTACGCTTCTGACATCACTTACGGCACTAACAACGAATTCGGCTTCGATTATCTGCGTGACAATATGGCGTTCAGCTTGGAGCAAAAAGTCCAGCGGGATTTGTATTTTGCCATCGTCGATGAAGTGGACTCCATCCTGATTGACGAAGCACGGACACCGCTGATTATTTCCGGACCCACTGAAGACAGCACCGAGATTTACATCAAGGCCAATGACATTGTCCCGCTGTTGACCGTCCAGGAAAAAGACAGCCCGCATGGCGATTACACGGTCGATGAAAAAACCCGCCAAATCCATCTGACCGAACAAGGCCATGAGCGTATCGAACAGCTTATGGTCGAACACGGCCTGATGGCGGAAGGCACCAGCTTGTATGATGCGACCAACATCCGTTTGATGCACTATCTGAACGCCTCCATGCGGGGCCACATCTTGTTCAAGAAAGACGTGGATTACATTGTCGCCAATGACGAAGTGGTCATTGTTGACGAATTTACCGGACGCGTGATGCCCGGACGGCGTTGGTCAGAAGGCCTGCATCAGGCGATAGAGGCGAAAGAGCACGTCACCATCCAAAACGAAAACCAAACGCTGGCTTCCATCACCTTCCAAAATTACTTCCGTCTGTACGAAAAACTGTCGGGCATGACCGGAACCGCCGATACCGAAGCGTTCGAGCTGAACAAAATTTATGGTTTGGAAGTGGTGGTTATCCCTACCCATAGACCGATGATACGCCGCGATCTGGGTGATGTGATCTTCCTGACCGCCGATGAAAAATACCAAGCCGTGGCTGAAGACATTAAAGAATGCGTCAGTCGCGGGCAGCCGGTGTTGGTTGGAACCACGTCGATTGAAAATTCCGAACGGGTGTCGCTGCTCTTGAATACGATGGGCATCAAGCATGAAGTGTTGAACGCCAAACAGCATGAACGCGAGGCGCACATCATTGAACAGGCCGGCCAGCCTTTCGCCGTGACCATTGCCACCAACATGGCGGGACGCGGAACCGACATCGTGCTGGGTGGCAATCTTGAAGCTGAACTGAAACTTCTAGGCACTGAGGCCAGCGATGCAGAAAAGGACAAAACACGCGGGGGCTGGTTGGATCGCCATAACCAAGTCATCGCCAGCGGTGGATTGCATGTCATTGGCTCGGAGCGGCACGAATCACGCCGTATCGACAACCAGTTGCGCGGTCGTTCCGGTCGCCAAGGTGATCCGGGTTCCACCCGTTTTTACTTGTCTTTGCAAGATGACTTGATGCGGATATTTGCTTCTGAGCGCGTCGCCGGTTTGATGCAAAAACTGGGTATGGGCAACGGCGAGGCGATTGAGCATCCTTGGGTGACGCGCTCCATTGAAAACGCCCAACGCAAAGTCGAAGGCCGCAATTTTGACATCCGTAAAGAAATCCTTGCTTATGACGATGTCGCCAATGACCAGCGTAAAGTGATTTATGCCCAGCGTAATGAAGTCATGGCGGCGGCGGAAATTTCCGGGATTATCACGGCGATACGGGAAGACGTCGTCAACCACGCCATCACGGAATATATCCCGCCTAAAACGATGGCTGAACAATGGGCGATAGAGGAATTAGAGTCCCATATCCACCAAGAATTTACTGTGCAGATTCCGATCCGCCAAATGTTGGATGAAGACCATTCTTTGCAAGAGCCTTCATTACGTCAGCGTATTGTCGAAATACTCGAACAAAACCATAAAGACAAGGAACAGCATATCGGTTTGGAAATCATGCAACATATTGAAAAAACAATCATGTTGCAAGTGTTGGACAGCAATTGGAAAGAGCATCTCGCCGCGATGGATTATCTGCGCCAAGGCATCCATTTCCGGGGGTATGCACAAAAAGACCCGAAACAGGAATACAAGCGTGAAGCGTTTGAAATGTTCAATAACCTGCTGGAACATATTAAGCACGAAGTCGTCACCATCTTGTTCAAAATCCAGCTCAGGCAAGACCATGACGCCCAAGTGTTGGACGAACAAATGCAAACGCCAAGGGCCATGCAGTTCCAGCATGCACAAGTGCCATTATTCGATGCTGATGACGCGGCGCAATTGGCGGTGGACGATGAGGAAGAGGCCAACGCACCGTTGCTTGCTGGCGTTGACACTAAAAATGTCGGCAGGAACGATGCTTGTCCCTGTGGCTCCGGGAAAAAGTTCAAACATTGCCACGGTAAAATCAGTTAATTTATCATTACAATGATGGGCTATGGCAGGTAGGTAGCCATTTAGTCAGCTCAAGGGCCGGAAATACAAAGAGAATTTGTGTTTCCGGCCTTTTTTGTTTTGGCTTAACGGTAATGGCGTTGTCAGTTGGGCGAACCGGGCAATGGAACACGGTTGTTAGATGGAAGCTGGATACCAACACGTCGTTATAAATATAATTAAACTATGTTATTTAACGTATTTAATTGTGTCATTTGACGCTGTTTCTATTATATTTAATAAAAACATAGGCTTAATTAAAGCCAAAAAAATAAATCTGCGGCATTTCACACGTTTTTCTTTTAAAGCGGCGGTTTCAGGCATTTCTCCGTTAATTTTAAGGAAGGGAATGGGTTCCAAAAAGATGGTAATCCCCTGCTTTTTATAAGTTATTTTTTCTTGAATAAAATTTTTAAAATATATAATTCAATGTGTTGCTATTCATATTAGTTTGAAATCTTTATATAAGAAAGTGGCATACATACTGCTCTCTTTAGTTAATGTAAATCTAGGGCAGGTTCTAATCATTTTCTTGATTTGCTTTTAAAACTAATAATGTCCACAGGAGGACTTGATGAAAAAACAAACACTGGCGAAAAAACTGGCACTGATTTCAGGCGCAATATTGGTTTCGGTTGCCGCCCAAAACGTACTGGCGCACACGGGTATCAGAAATGCCGTTGTGGAAAACCAACTGTCTTTTAATGCACTCAATATTACTCATGGCTGTAGCGGTAATGAAGATACTTCAGGCAAGCACTTGGATGTCATTGCATCTTCGGTGCTGTTTCCAAATGCCGCAGATCCTGCGATGGCGGTAGTCACTAAGTTGGATCCGACAACTGGGCTTAAAATAGGGGAATTGCCTGATTTATCAGGAGATATTGCCGGTGTCGTACCAGGCAAAGGTTTTATTAACTTGGGTTTGGGTTTGGTGCAACCTAATATCTTCCCTAATTTTGTTCCCGTGATAGATAAAAACACGTTGGTTGGTCAACATGCCACGCCTTTAAATAGAGGCTTTTTCAGTCATAATGGCCCAATACCTTATGCGTCTGCGCCCATGTGGGAATCAGTGACCAGTACTTCTGTCTATGGCCCGTTCAATGTTGGCCCAGTTGCTTTTATAAAATCATCAACTTCTTGTGCAAAAAGCCTGAAAGTGCGTGTAGCTGCCGCCAACTGGTGTCTAAGTGGCAAGGCCAACGATACTAATCCTGCCCGGATGGATGTCTGGATTGGTCACATGACAACTAAATTCAATGATCCGCAAGTCATGCCTTATAGCCAAGCCGATATGGATAAGGGTTTGTTCTACTGGCCTACAATGACCATTAGCCGTGATTTGGTAGCTAATCCACTTGATCCTGCTTGCGGTGACGGTTATAACTTGGCTATCGAGCCTGCGGATGCAGATATTGATGCCAACTTGCCAATTCCGCGTGGCCGTGCACCAGCCGGTGCGCCACAACACTATTGGCCTTCAAGAAGATAGAGATCATAACGTAACACTAAACCTCGCTTTGGCCTTCTGGTGTGTTATTTGATTATGGCTGTGGAATAATTGGTATCAGCTAGATAATTATTCTTATGTTATCAACCTCTATGCCACTATAAATAACTTGTTTTATGCTTTTGACCACGAATTTTCGGATTCGTGGTTTTTCATTTATGTAAACTCGGTAACTGGGTGTGTTGATAAGCAAAGTTTTGGTGATATGCGTAGGTTTGCTAGTGTCGTTGGCAATAAGGGCGGACGATGAAGCTATCCGCTTGACCGCTTATAGCAATGCTGACCAACAGATTAAGCTTGAAGCGTCAAAAAAAACGTTAGCACAGGTACTTGATACCCTAGCAAAAAACACCGGCGTCATAATACATTTTTCTGGTTTGCCGGATGCGCCGGTATCAGTGGCTTGTGCTGGATCAAATATAAAACAACTCCTTGAATGCCTGCTGGATAAACAGGCTGATATGGTTTTCCGTTATGCACAGGCAACTGCTACTGCACAGCCTGCTGTGTTGGAAGAGATATGGGTGTTTGGGGCAGCTAAAGACGGCAAACAGGGGACATTAAAAAATAAGGCGGATAAGAAGCTTTTAATGCAAGCTTCCAATAATAATGATACGGGGAAATTGCTTGCGATGGCCCAAGTTAATGACCCTGGAAGCCGCGCAGATGCAATTGGCGCACTGGCGGTGCAAACACCCGATAAAGATCCGTTAGTTAGGAAAACCTTGGTGTCGGCTTTATCAGATTCCTCTGCCGAGGTCAGGGCGCAAGCGGTGTTCGCTTTGTCTAAATATGACGACGCAGATGCTACGGACGGATTGGCATCCGCATTACAAGATGAGGACGTTTCAGTCCGCTTGATGGTGGTCGATAGTGCCGGTCATCATCCTGATTTGTTGCAACAGGCACTAGTTGATGGCGATGAAACGGTAAGATTATATGCAGCGTCCAAATTAGAGGCCCTGAAAACCCAATGAGATGTTGGTTGTGGACAAGCACAATTGATGGTCACATTTAAGGATGAATAATCTGCGTCAATCGGCTTAAAAACACGCTACTATGAACAGCTTTGCCGCTAATAATTAAATTATGAGGACTTTTATGAAAAAAATGAAGAAACATCCTGTTTTGATCACGTTGTTGGCGCTAACGGCTTTAGGGCAAACAACCCTTGCCTTCGCCCATGATTTGACCGGTTCTTTAGGCGCGGCAAGTACCGCGATGGATTACTATCAAGTACATTGTTACAACTTTGGCGATGGGTCTGGAGATACTAACCGCATTTATGTTGCGGTCAGAAATAATTCAACCACGATCCCAAAACTCAGTATCCAAGTCATCAGGGATGATAATACCGGCACCACCTTGCCTGCGACGGCAACCAATACCACCGATGCGGCAAATGGCAACGCCACTTTTAGCCCGACTATCATTTATAAAGGCGGCAATGGCTTTTTTTATCTGGCAGTCGATAAAACTGCGGTTGGAGCAGTAAATTACTCTTTGCAATACCATTGCGAAGCAAGCGATGGCGGGCATACCGGTACAGATATAGTCCAAACCATTAACCAGTAATGCCAATTAAATAGTCGAGGAATTTATGAACACAACAACCTTAAAAAATACGTTGGCAACAATCCTGTTGACGGGGCTAGTAACCCACGCCCATACGACAATGGCAAATTCTGTAACGGGTGCTCTTGGGGCTGGTAGAGGAACAACCGATTATTACCGGGTGACTTGCTCTAAAAATGCCAACGGCGATACCTATAATCTGAAAGTCAATGTGCTGGATTTATTGCCCGTTGCCGCCCCTCTCATAAGTGTGCAAGCTGTCAAAGGCGTATTTGGGGCAAACACCACAGACGCTGTCGATGGGGACGCCACTAATGCCCCTAGTCCGACAGCGATACCTACTGGCATGATCTACAATCCCATTACTAAAAAATATGTTAAATCTATCAATAGCGGCAATGGTGTCTACGATGTCAGGGTCAATAAAACGGCCGTTGGTGTTGAAAACTACAAAATGAATGTGAATTGCTATAGCAGCGTAGGCAAACTTACAGGTATCGCCGTCAAAATCGTGCAAAACCAATAATCCAATAATTCTGGCCGAGGATAATGCCTTTTTGCGTATTCTCGGCTAAGTGTTTCATTTATAAAAAAAATAACAGCAAATGAATAGACGCAGCCTCTCTTTACTATTTCTTGCCTTGGTGGTCTCTTTTATACCAATGGCACATGCCGTAGAGCCTGGGGATACAGCCCCTGATTGCCAGCTCAAATCTTTCCCCGATGCCGAACCGCAATCGCTTAAACAATTTCAAGGCAAAGTCTTGTATATTGATTTTTGGGCTTCCTGGTGCGGCCCTTGCGCCAAGTCTTTCCCCTTTTTGGACAGCTTAAATAGCGGGCTTAAAGGTCGTGGTTTGCAAGTCATTGGGGTGAATATGGATGAAAACGCCGAAGATGCCCAGAATTTTCTTGCCAAATATCCGGTTGGTTTTACTATTGTCGCTGATGCTAACGGGCAATGTGCCGAAAAGTTTGCTGTACAAGCAATGCCTTCTTCTTACCTGATCGATCAAAAAGGCGTGGTGCGTCATGTGCATCTGGGCTTTAAAAGTGGGGAAGCAGAAGAATTAAAAAGTTTGGTTGACAAGTTACTGGCCGGACCCTAACAGGGAATCGCAACAATGAGTACAAAACCACGCCCAACCTTAGTGGCCTTGATAGTGTCGGCCATTACCCTGTCAGCCTGCGTCCCCGTATCACCTTGGCAACGCGGGATACTTGCCAAACCCTCTATGGCGACTGCGCCTACCCCCATGCAAGATACTTTGAGCGAACATACGCACAGTAGCCGTGAAGCGGAGTCTGCCAGCAGTTCTGCCAGTGGAGGCGGTTGTGGCTGTTATTAAATCCAATCCTGCGCTTCAAGCCCTGACGCTTGCGGCTTTGGCCTTACCTGGACTGATTTTGCCTGCGGCGGGTGCGGCTGAAGATGACGAAGTCAATTTCCAATACAGCCATTATGAAGAAGGCAAGCGTAATTTATACAACGTACTGAACAACAAAAATCCCATCGAAGTTGAAAGCGTGGTGGGGAAAGCGCGTGTCAGCTTGTCTGACCGTATCAAATTTGCTTTTAATTACATCCAGGACACTTGGTCGGGGGCGACGCCGATTACCACGGCACCATTGGCAGCCAATGGCAACCGTGCGATTAAGGCGAATACGGCAAACAATGAAACAATTATCACGGGGGCGTCGCCTTATATCAATAACGCCCGGATGTTCTTGACCCAAAAGTTTGTCCCGATCCTCATTTACGATAAAACCGTACCAGGAAAAAAATTGTTTAGAACTGCACAACCTGTGCATGTTTTATCGATGGCTTCGCCTGAAACACGCAAACAAGGTGATTTCACTTTGGGTTATGAATGGGATGAAGCCGCCATCAAAATAGGCGGCGGCCTATCTGTGGAACATGATTATGAATCACGTTTTGGTAATTTAAGCGGTCGCTTGGATTTTAACCAAAAACGCACGACCTTGGATATGGGCTTGAGTTATACCAATAGCGATAACTCGGCGATCCTGGATCATGATGCTGAAACCTACATCACTAAAAAGGCATTTGCCCAACAGATTGAAAAAAGTGGCACTATGCAGATATTGCACGGCAACCGCCAAGATTGGGCGACCAGTTTGGGCTTGACGCAAGTGTTGAATAAGAGTGCTTTAGTCCAAACCAGTGTTGCTTACACACGCAGCACCGGTTATTTGGAAAATCCTTACAAAGTGATGACTATTGTCTTTGCCGATCCGGCAACATTAGGTACGGACCCAGATCATCCTAATTCCATTGTCGGTGATGTCAGGGCATTTCTGGAGCAGCGTCCTAACGAGCGCAACCAATTGACGGTAGGCAGCCGTTTTATCCAGCACATTGCTTTTGCCGATGCGGCATTACATCTTGATTATCGCTTTTTTCACGATGATTGGGGTATCAACGCCCACACCTTTGAAGCGGATTGGGTGCAAGCTGTCGGCCCAAGCTGGACGATAACACCAAAAATCCGTTATTACTCCCAAGATGCCGCTGATTTTTATCACCCTTATTTAATTTCCAAGCAGACTTATGCCAAAGCCCTCGCCGACCCCGGCACATTGCCCGCCAATTTCTCCAGTGACCAACGTCTGTCGGCGTTTGGTGCCTTAAGCGGCGGCGTGACCATCAACAAAAAATTATCCAAAGCAGTCAGTATTGAGGCGGGCTTTGAATACTATACCCATGCCGGTGCTTTAAAAATGGGCGGTGGTGGCGAAGGCAGTTATAGCGATTTTGATTATTACCTGGCGAATGCCGCCTTAAACGTCAATCTTGCCGCTTTAAACACGGGCGGTAGCCAATCCGGCCATAGCCATGCCCATCATGGCAAGCACCACGGCAGCCACGGCCCGGCGGGTGTTATGTTTGGGCACATGCTTGATCAAGCCAACGATGTCATGCTCGGTTACCGATATATGTACAGCCGTCAGGCAGGGGATACGCTACACGGCATCCAGGCCGTTACGGATCAAACCATCAGGAACAACGGTTGTTTGCAGGCTTTCACCAAACACTGCCGGGTTACGCCGACCTATATGGATATGAGTATGCACATGCTGGACATCATGTACGCCCCTACCGACTGGCTGAACCTGATGCTCATGCCGCAGTTTATGGACATGGACATGGATTTACGTTTATTGGAAGGTGTCTCCTACAATGCTTTCCAAGACCATTTGCACGGCGGGCATCGCACTGGCGGGGTCGGCGACACCGGCATGTACGCGCTGTTTAAATTGTTTGACACAGGTAATCATCATGTCCATGCCACCTTGGGTTTAAGTGCGCCTACCGGGGATGTTGACATCAAACTCAGAGCCATGCACGGTGATGATAAAGGTTTGCTGCATTACGGTATGCAGCTTGGCAGTGGCACATGGGATTTTAAACCCAGCTTGACGTACACAGGTATGTTGGATGATTGGTCATGGGGGGCGCAATTCAGTGCGACCAACCGCCTTGAAAGCAAAAACGATTCCGGCTATGCCTTGGGCGATATGTTTCAGGGTACGGCATGGGGAAATTACCATTTGACAAACTGGTTATCCGCTTCCGTCCGGGGCATTTATACCGTGCAGGGCAAAATTGACGGCAGATTCAACCGGGTGGCGGGTGTAGTCGACAATGTGCTGGTCAATAATGTCAATCCGGGATCAAAAGCCAATTTCAGTTCTGGGCCTATGGATTTTGGCGGCAATTACGGCGGGCGTTATTGGGATTTAGGTTTAGGTCTCAATTTCACTGTCCCTTCGGGTGATTTAAAAGGCAATAGTTTAGGAGTGGAATGGCTGCAACCCATTGAAGACGATGTCAACGGCTATCAACTGGAAAGGGAAGGGGCGTTGTCGGCAACCTGGAGCGTGATGTTTTAGCTGGCATGGAATTTTATCGCGCTGAATTCAAGGCTATGGGCACACCTTGTGATATTCAGCTATTTGCCAAAACCCAAACCCAAGCCAAGCAAGTCGCTGATGCCGCCATTGCCGACATACAACGCTTGGAAATCCGTTATTCGCGTTATCGTCCCGATAGTTTTTTAGCGGCGATCAACCGTGTGGCGGCGCTTGGCGGCAGTATCGAAGTGGATGCCGAAACAGGGGGATTGTTGGATTACGCAGTGGCTTGCCATGAACAAAGCGAAGGCTTGTTTGATATAACCTCAGGTATCTTGCGGCAGGCGTGGCGGTTTGATCTAGGCAAACTACCCGATGAAGAAACCATACAAAACCTGCTTGGTAAAATCGGTTGGCACAAAGTCCACTGGCAAAGTCCACTGCTGGAATTTACCGTGGCCGGGATGGAAATTGATTTTGGCGGCATCGTCAAAGAATACGCCGTAGACCGTGCCGCCGCCTTGTGCCGGTCGCAAGGCATAAATCATGGCGTTGTCAATCTCGGCGGCGACATAAAAATCATCGGCCCGCGTACAGACGGCAGTCCCTGGCGTATCGGCATACGGCATCCGCGCCAACAAAATGCCTTGCTCGATACGGTGTCATTACATCACGGGGCACTAGCCAGTAGCGGGGATTACGAACGCTGCATCCTGATTGACGGTGTCCGCTACGGGCACATCCTCAATCCGAAAACCGGCTGGCCTGTCAAATATTTGGCGGCGGTCAGCGTGGTCAGTGATTTTTGCGTGATTGCCGGCAGTGCGTCAACCATCGCCATGCTCAAGGAAGACCAAGGCCCGGAGTGGTTGGATTCGCTGGGTTTGCCGCATTATTGGTTTGATGTCGAGGGTAGGGCGGGCGGTTCGTTGTTTGCCGCATAGAAAATATGCTTTGAACGGTCAAGTTTTCGGTTTTTGGAGCTTAAGGTCTCTTGAGCGCAACTGGCGGGCAGGATGCCTTTATGCCCCGGAGATACGCGTTCCCTCCCACGAACAACCCAACTCGCTGGTCATAGATAATCCCCATAAAAACTACCACATAGCAGACAAAAATGACCCATAACACCCAACTGTTCCACCGCACCGGACTCTTTGCCACTGTTTTCGTCACCGGCGCGTCCGTGATGGTGATCGAACTGCTAGGGACGCGCATGATCGCGCCGTTTTATGGGGCCAGCCTTTACGTCTGGTCATCGCTGATTTCCGTGACCATGATCGCCCTCGCCATCGGTTATTTTATCGGCGGACGTTGGGCGGATACGTCAAAACGCACAGGTTTATCGCTAATCATCGCCTTGGCGGCTATTTTCACGTTGCTGATCCCCTTGCTGACCCGACCGGTTCTGTTGGCTACCGACCCGCTAGGGCTTCGCGGCGGGGCGTTTGTCAGCGCGTTGATTTTGTTTTCGCCCAGTTTGACCTTGCTTGGCATGGTCGGGCCTTTTGCGATAAAACTCGCAACGTCACAATTGGCAGGGGTCGGCAATAGCGCGGGTTCAATTTATGCCGTCAGCACCGTCGGCAGCGTGGTTGGCACTTTGATGCTGGGATTTTTCTTGTTCCCTTTGTTGGGTTCGCGGCAAATCTTGATCGGTACGGGGATTTTATTGCTGGTGCTGGCGGTCGCCATTGCGGTTTATGAACAGAAAAAACGTAAAGTTTCCGTCGCCATCCTGCCCAGCATCGTCCTTGCCATTATCGGCTTGACCTTGTTGCCAGCAATTATCGGTGCAGGGCATGGTTATACAGGCGGCAACCAGTTCCAGGTCCAATCCGAACGCGAAAGTCTGTACGGTTGGGTGCGGGTCATCGACCAAAAAGCCCGCGACTTGCGTTTGTTGACTTCGGATGCGTCAACCATCGGCGCGTCCAGCCTCAGCAACGGACAAAGCCGCTTGAGTTATCAGGATATTGTCGGCCTGATTCCCGCCTTGGCCCCGCAAAAAATGCACCGTGCCCTGATCATCGGTTTGGGGGCGGGGCACATGGCAAAAGTCCTGCATGAGCGCTACCACATCGTCACCGACACCTTGGAAATCGACCCCGCCGTTGCCGATGCCGCCGTCGATTATTTTGGCTACCAGCCCACCGGCAAAGCCATCGTCGGCGATGCGCGGTATGAAATCCGCCATTTGTCCGGCCCTTACGACCTGATTATCCACGATTGCTTCACGGGCGGTTCGGAACCATCGCACTTGTTGACCGTGGAAACCCTCGCGCAATTACGCGGCTTGCTGTCCGAACAAGGCATACTCGCCGTGAATTTTGTCGCCTTCGCCCAAGGTGGACACGCCAATGCCTTGGCCGCCGTATCTAAAACCATAGCCGAAGTGTTTCCACAACAATCCGTGTTCATCTCCGAACCCGGACGTGATTTCAACGATTTCATTTTTTTGGCGACCCAAAAACAATCGATAGATTTGGATGCAAAAACCTTGCTGGGCAGCCAATCCGCGTGGTTGAAAGAACGGCTGTTTCCGGTGGACAAGCGCAATGGCGTCTTGCTCACCGATAATCTCAACCCGCTTGAACATCTGCAAACCGCAAAAGCCGAGCATTATCGGCATGTCATTGTGGATTGGTTTGGGCCGGAGTTGTTGGTGAGATGACGGATGCCTGCAAAAAGCCCCGGTAGATAACGGTTATCTACCGGGGCTTTTTTATTGGGCAATATTTAAGCCAATGAACGTGTGCTTGAATTAAATCATAGGCCCGATTTTATCCATCCCGTTTATACTGTGTTTCATAAATGCTTGCATTGCCTATTGAACGCATCGCCCAGCTTTTTGAGCAAGCATCTATGAAACAATCAATAGCGAACAAAGTTAAGCGGGTTGGTTTAAAAAAAGGGGAAGTTAGCCGATATGATTTGGGTTCAAGCACAGCTTAGGTCAGAGGGTAAATTGTCCCCTCAAAAACGCGCATAAAATGATAAAAGATCGGCGCAAAGCCGATAAACATGAGGATTAATGATGGACAAAGGTATTCTATCTAAAACTGGCCTGGCTGAGTTGAAAGCGCATTGGCGTGATGATTTGCAATCAGGTTTTCTGGTTTTTTTAATCGCTTTGCCTTTGTGTTTAGGCATATCGGTGGCGTCTGGCTTTCCGCCGTCGGCGGGCATTATCACGGCGGTTATCGGCGGTGTGTTGGTTTCGCGGATCAGCGGTTCCCATTTGACCATCAACGGCCCGGCCGCCGGATTGATAGTCGTGGTGTTGGCGGCGGTGCAGGCATTGGGGGAAGGCGACGCGCTGGCGGGTTATCGGTATACCTTGGCGGCGATAGTGGTCGCCAGTCTGTTGCAGATTTTGATGGGCGTTTTTAAGCTGGGACGCTTGAGCGCCTTTTTCCCCGCTTCGGTCATCCACGGCATGTTGGCAGCCATTGGCTTGATCATCATGGTCACCCAAACCCATGTCATGCTAGGTGTTACGCCGGACTCCGGCGGCTTGCTTTCAATGGTCGCGCAAATCCCGCATAGCCTATTGAACATGAATGGACAGACCATGCTGATTAGTTTTTTAGGATTGGAAATACTGATACTTTGGCCTTTAATCAACACCAAAATTCCTGCACCTGTGATTGTCGTGCTGGTGGGGATGCTTTTTGCCTGGCATTTCGGCCTTGATAAGCAAGCAACTTCAAAAGGGATGGGCTATTTGGTGGCTATTCCTGATGATTTTTTGAGCAGTTTCTGTTTCCCCGATTTTGCCAAGATAAGCACCGTCGCTTTTTGGGAAGCGGTACTGGGCATCAGCTTGGTCGGCAGCCTAGAAAGCTTGTTGAGTGCGGCGGCAGTTGACAAACTTGACCCGGATAAACGTTCTTCTGATCTTGACCGCGATTTAACCGCCGTCGGTATAGGTAATCTGGTTTGCGGTTTAATTGGCGGTTTGCCGATGATTGCCGAAATCGTCCGTAGCTCAGCGAACATCAACAATGGCGCGAAAACGGCATGGGCTAACTTCTTTCATGGCTTGTTGTTATTGCTGTTTGTCGTGCTGTTTACCCGCTTGATACAAAATATCCCCTTAGCTTCACTGGCGACTATCCTAGTTTATACCGGTTATAAATTAACCTCGCCCAAAGTTTTCGCCAGGGTCAGGGATATTGGCAAAGAACAACTGTTGATGTTTATCATCACTATTATCGGGATATTGGCGTTAGATTTACTCAGCGGTGTCGTTCTGGGCATAATTGTAAAGCTGGCGATTAATTTGCTACGCGGCGTGTGGTTTAGCAATTTGTTCAAAATCCATTTTACGATTGAGCAAAAAACTAACGGTACGCTGGTGGTCAAACTGTTGGGTTCCGCGCTTTTTTCCAACTTCCTGCCATTAAAACAGGCGCTCGCCAAGCTTGAAAAAGGCAGGTCGATTATTTTTGATTTTACAGCAGGTTATTTGATTGATCATACCGTCATGGAGTTTATCCATGACTTTTCTGAGGATTATGAAGCGCAAGGAGGCCAATGCCGGACAATAGGCGAAGCCTTGTCAACGTTTTCTGATCATCAGCTCGCGGCACGGTTAATGACGGAAGATGATAGAAGGTAGAAGGTGATTTTCTGTAGGGTATCGAGTGCTTTAGGATGTGGCAAAAAATAACTTCTGCTAAGGGTTCCCACGCAGATTTTGTAAAATAAAGTCCAGCACCAGCAGGGCAATATCGAGCGTTCTTCTTCTCGTTTGCTCTGAAAAACGAGTGACTTTAACGGATTAACTCAGCTTGAAAAATCGGCGTATACTGGATTTGGATTATCCCTTGATAATTCAAGCTAAAGATTTGGCCATTAATAACTTCCCGATATTAAGACCTGACAGGTTTTTGAAACCTGTCAGGTCTAGGATTTCAAGAATGCTTCAGGGAAGTTGTTTTTAGCCAAATCCTAAACTGTCCGGTGGATTATCTTTACGAATCAAGTAGATTAACCGACAGCGACTTCCCGCAAATTTTTCAGGACATGTACCATGAGCACAGAAAATACTTTAGATAATTTAAAAAATAGTGTTGAGAATACCGTCATCTCCATCTTTAACTCCCACATCGAGGCAGAAGAAGCCGTAAAAGCCTTGCACAAGCAAGGTTTCGATATGGAAAACCTATCTATTATTGGTAAAGGCTATCAAACTGAAGAACACCCCGTAGGTTTTTATACCAAAGGCGACCGCATTAAAACGTGGGGGAGTGTCGGCGCGATTTGGGGTGGCATTTGGGGATTGCTTTTTGCACCCGCCGTGTTCTTTATTCCCGGTGTCGGTTTGGTGGCCCTCGCCGGCCCAATTGTCACCTCGCTGGTGGCGGCTATGGAAAGTTCGGTGATCATGGCGGGATTATCCGCGCTCGGTGCGGCGTTATTCAGCATGGGCATGAAAGAAGACGAAATCATCAAATACGAAAAAGCCCTGATTGCGGATAAATTTGTCCTAATCCTGCATGGTACCGAAGAAGAAACGGCACAAGCACGCCAATTGCTTAACACGATGAAAAATGAACAAATAATCCCGTAACCAGGATGAAGTTTTGTTAGCAACCCCATTCCGATGCGTTGGAAGCTGTTCAATATCGCTTCAAACTCATTATAGCTAGGCGGCGGGCTTCTGCCCGCTGCTACTAATCTTTACCCAGTTTACAGCCAAATTGGACAAATTTTTTAGGTAAGGAACGGGCATGAAATAATTTCCGCAACGGCTCGTTAGACCTGCCAGGTTTTGATACCCTTATATCTCTGGGGCACAAGAAACCTGACAGGTCTTGATCCGCGAATTTATTCCATGCTCATTCCTAAGCGATACCGCTCTTGAACTACTTTTCCCCATAATCCACAAACTCCCGCAACGCCGCCGTCGCATAGCTACCCGCAGGCAAGCTAAAACTCACAACCAGCACATCATCCGTAATAAATGCCCATTGTAAATCAAAGACATTGGCACGCAAGGCGCGGCGGTTTCTATCTACCCCAACTGCCAGCAAACCCTCGGCTAGGGCTGGGTACGCGGCGATGATGTTGTGTTCGAGTTGCAATGCCGTGCTGCTGACGTCGGCATCGCCTTTGCCCCATAACATCCCGCTAGGATGGATGTCGCCACGGCTTAAACGTCGGATGATGCCGTCATCGGCCTGCGTGGATTTGAAGCAACTATTAGAACGGTCAAAAATGTAAGCATCCCCGTCTACGGCTTGGTTCCAAGTTTGGTTTTGGACGCGTTGGGCGAGCAGTTGGTTGAATAAAAATGAACGGGCGGCGGAAAGGTAAAGGCTGCGTTGTTCGCGTCCGGTTTTCGCACCATCGAACATCGCCAAGGCTTTGTTGACGTTCTGCCCGTTATGGCCGAAACGTTGCCCACCGTAATAATTTGGGACGCCGTGGGTTTTGATTTGCTCCAATTGCCGGATCAGCGTGTCGGTGTCGCCTTGCCAGTTCCGTAACGTGATTTGGAACTGGTTGCCCGCCAATACGCCGCGTTTTAGTTTCTGTGCATGGCGGACAGTATGTAAAACGTGTAGTTGATCGCCATTCAGTAAGGTCCAATCCGGCCCGTCCCCCGTTTTACCAGGCAACCAGACGCTAAACCATTGGCGGGTGATGGCATGGCGGTCTTTGAGTCCGGCATAGCCAATATCACGTTGCCGGACCTGGGCGTGTCTTGCCAAGAGCCTGGCGATGTATTCAGTGTTTTCACCGATTTTTTCGATATAAAGAAATACATGTTCGCCGTCGCCGGACGGTTCAAAGGCGAGTTGTTCGGTGACGATGAAGTCTTCTGGCAACGTGCGCAGGTTTCCGGTGCTGACGGGTTGTCCGTAAGCGTAAGGCCAGATGGGTATTTCGATGGTGGGCATGGGCTTGGTTTTAGGTTGGGTTAATGCGGATCATAGGTCTTCCATTTTTAAAGATCAGGAAGGTCTATTTATCGGCTGGCAAATGCTTAATGGCTTATTATCTGATGTTACGCAGGCCAACGAAGAATCAATGACTTACAAAGCAAAAAACAACTGTAAGTTATTGATAGTTCGTAGTCGGTGCGTAACATCAGTTATTATAATTGATGGGCTTCAAAGCAAGCGACACGGCCAAACCCGCTTAAAGCAGTTTCCATTTTACTGCGCTTTTGCTGATGGATGTTGGGTGATGAAGAAGGGTGGCTGCGGAAAATTTGCTGCGACACCAATGTTGCTTGTCAATGTCCAGGTTTTTTTGTATGTTGTGTTGCAAAAACTATTTTTCTACAGATTATTTATCCAGCCCCTTTGAATAATAATGAACCGATTAATTAAGCGTATTGGGTTTTTGGCAGTGCTTGTGTTCGTGTTGAATGCTTGTACCAGCACGGAACCAACGATCAAAAGTGACCATATCGCCACCTCCCATCCCATTAGCCAACCGGCATTTCCTCCGCAAAGCTCCTATAAATCAAACCTTTCCGATGCATTTCACAAACCCGGTGAGCTGGAACCGGCGGTGGAATTCTGGCGCAAAACCTATGTGGAGTGGCGTCGCTCGGAAGTGGCATTTCACGATGACCGTTATTTGGATGTGATCTACGAAGTGATGGTGTTGCCAGGGGATGTCGGCGAAAGCCTGACCAGCGAACAAAAAGAAATGGTCAGCCAACGCCGCGCTTTTTGGAAAACCCAACTGGCAATCCTTGAGAATAAATTGCGCTATAACATGCCGTTGAATGCCAGCGACAGGCGAATCATCCCCAAATTACAAGCTAATGGCAGACCACTGGGCAGTGTTTTAACCGGAGCAGCCGAACGGGTGCGTCCACAACGTGGCACCCAGGAACGGTTTATGAAAGGGCTGGAGATAAGCCGCCGCTATGAACGGCAATTTAGAAAAATATTCCGTGATGCGGGCTTGCCGGAAGAATTGGCCTTATTGCCTCATGTTGAATCTTCGTTCCAACCGTCCGCCAAATCTTCCGCAGGTGCGGTAGGCATGTGGCAATTCACCAAAGGCGCGGCGAAAACCTTCATGCCCGGTGGCGATAGGGTTGACAAACGCTTGGATCCTTTTGCATCTGCGCTTGGTGCGGCCCGTTATTTGAGTTTCGCCTACCGCAAACTGGGGGATTGGCCGACAGCGATTACTTCCTACAACCACGGTGTTGGCGGCATGAGACGGGCGCAAAATACCGTGGGCCGGGATTTTGTCCGTATCGTCAAGGCTTATAACGGCCCGGCGTTTGGATTCGCTTCCCGCAATTATTACGCGCAATTTCTGGCGGCACGGGAAATTGCCAGCAATCCAATGCAAATCTCCATTAAGCCTGGCTTACTGTATAGGCAAGCGCAACGCTAAAGAATGCAAAACTTACGGGAAAATTAATACTTGATCCCAAATGTGCCCGACCGACTGTTTCAATTCGGCAACTTCCCTTTCATCAACCAGGGCGAGGCTGTCTTGTAGCGCCAGTTTATGGCCTAAATCCCGGTATTCGCAATACGCCGTTTTTAGCGTGGTGACTGTGGTTTCGGGAAGCAAGCCTTGGCTTCCCAGATTTTCCAATAAGCGGATGTTGTCGGTGTAAACGGTCAACGCGGGGTGGTTTGCAGCATGGGCCAGTATCAGAAATTGCACGATGAATTCAATATCGGCGATGCCACCGTTGCCTTGTTTGAGGTCAAATTTCCCAAGTTCGTTGTTCACAAGGGCTAGGCGCATTTTTTCGCGCATGTCGCGGACTTCGGCCCTTAAGTTTTCAAGGTTTCTGGGCAAGCCTAAAATAGCATGGCGCAACTTTTCAAAACCCGTTTGCAAACGGGTGTCGCCTGCAATAAAGCGGCCTCTGACCAAGGCTTGGTGTTCCCAGGTCCAGGCTTGGTTGCGGAGGTAGTCTTCGTAGGTGTTGATGTGGGTCACTAGCAAGCCGGAATCACCGTTCGGGCGTAAGCGCATGTCGATTTCATACAAAATGCCGGACAGCAATTTGGTGTCGAGGATGTGCCTGATTTTTTGGCCTAAACGCCCGTAGAACTGGGTGCAGGACAGCGGTTTTGCACCATCGGTCATTGCCAGGCCATCGGCGTAATCGCAAATAAACACCAAATCCAAATCGGAACCATAGCCCAATTCGATACCGCCAAATTTTCCGAGTCCCAAGACAGCAAAACCAGGGCTAACTTCGCCACTTTCTTGGCTTACCGGCGGGAAGCCATGTTTTTCAGTCAGCATCAGCCATGCCCGTTTGACGACTTGCCCGACCACGCTTTCGGCGATATAGGTCAGATAATCACTGACCACCATCAATGGAACCACGCCCATGATGTCGGCGGCGGCGACTTTCAATACTTGCTGTTGCTTGAATTGGCGCAGGACGGTCATCAACGCTTCAAGGTCTTGGTTGTCTATCGGGGTGAGCAATATCGCCAGTTGCGCGTCCAAATCCTGTTTTTGCAAGGGGGCAAATAACGTGCGCGGATCAAGCAGTTCATCAAACAAAATGGGGTAACGCGCCAAATAATCACTTAGCCATGCGCTGGCGGAAATCAAGCGTAACAATTGTGCCAACGCATCGGGATTTTCTGCCAGTAGCGACAAATACACTGCCCGTCCGGCGACAGCTTCAAACAAGGTCAAGACCCGTTTTAAGGTTTGGTCAGGGTGGGTCTGGACGGGCAGGGCATCTAACAATAGCGGCATTAAGCGATCCAACACCGCCGCGCCTTTGGCGCTCAAACGTTTAATCGGCGCGGCTTGTTTGAATTGCCGGATGGCGGTCAGGCTGGCTTGTGGTCTGGTGAACCCACATTGTCCAAGTTGTTCCAGTAAATCGGCTTCATCGGCATTTTCTGACCAAATATGCAGCCCGTGGCTGTCGCTTGATTCCGGTTTGGATAATGAGAAGACTTGTTCAAAAACACTATGGACTTGGCTTCTGACGCTGTCCAAGGCGGTTTTAAAATGGTTCCAATCAGAAAAATCCAGTGAATAGGCCAGGCTGGTTTGGGCGGTCGGGTTGGTTGGCAAATCGTGGCATTGCTTGTCTTGATATTGCTGGATATGGTTTTCGACACGGCGCAGGAAGCCGTAAGACGAAATAAGTTGTTCGGTGTCGGCAGGCGTGAGCAAATTCAGCTCGCCTAGCCTTTTTAAAATATCCAGGATACCGCGTTGTTGTAGGGATTTTTCAGTACCGCCCCGGATAAGTTGGAACGCTTGGCCGATAAACTCCACTTCGCGGATACCGCCCGCGCCGAGCTTGACGTTGTCGAGGCGGTCTTTACGGCGCAATTCTTGGGTGATTTGGGCTTTCAACGAGCGCAATTCTTCAAACGCGCCATAATCAAGATAACGCCGGTAGACAAAGGCCCGTAACATACCCATCAACTGCGCCCCCATCGTAAAATCGCCGGCGACTTGCCGGGCTTTGATCATCGCGTAACGCTCCCACTCCCGCGCTTGGGTCAGGTAATAATGCTCCATGCCGTCAAACGTCATGATCACCGCGCCGCTGTCTCCATAAGGCCGCAGACGGATGTCGGTGCGGAATACAAAGCCGTCCACGGTAATTTCATCCAAGACTTTGACCAGGCTTTGGCATAAACGGGTGAAAAATTCGCCGTAACTCGTGGCTTTGCGGTCAGGCAAGACACCCTCTTCGGGGTAGGCAAAAATCAGGTCGATGTCGGAGGAATAATTCAGCTCGTAGGCGCCGAGTTTGCCCATGCCCAGCACGATAAGCTGCTGTGGGCTGCCATCCGGCAGTAAGGGGGCGCCACGTTTCGCACAGGCTTGTGTGTACAGAAAATCCAAGGCGAATTGGATGCAGGCATCTGCCAGGCGCGATAAATCCATCAGCGTTTCAGACAATTGCGCCCAGCCCGCCAAATCCCGCCACGCTATCCTGACCATCTCGCGCCGCCGGTTGTGCCGGAGCTGGCGCATTAACTCCGCTTCATCGCTTATGGCGAGTAATTGTAACTTTTCGTTAAAAGACGATTCCGCATAAGGTGTTGACAAATCACCAGTGGCTATTAAATCCAACAGCAATTCCGGCTGCCGCAAGCAAGTTTCCGCAATAAACTGGCTGCCGGCCCACACTTTGGGCAGGCTGGTCAATTCCGGCGAGGTGGGAATGTCCAGATTTAGCTGGCCGAGTTTTTCCTGCCATTGTTGCAATAATGGGGCGATAGTTTCGCGCAAGGAGTCGGGCAAGTTTTGCAATTCGGATTGTAGGCTTTTATTCAGTGGCATATCGTAGGATGAGCTGGTAATAATTACCGCATCATACCTAAATTGTCCGCAGATATTAATTGCAAGATAGACTTTGTAGGTTTTCAAACGGAATTGTTGTTTGACTTACCCTATGAAAGGAGAGGGAAGTCTGGTTACGGAACATGCGATAATTTAATTTTTGCCTGCAAACTTTTTCATGTCGATTATCCACGTCACTTTTCTATTTTTGCTGGGCGGTTTTGCCATCAACTTGCCTGTGCGGGCCGAATTGGCTAAGACCTTAAAAACGCCTTTACGTCATATCGGTGCAGGCTTGGTTCCCGATGTGGCCGCTGTGCCTTCGGGCTGTTTTTTTATGGGGAGTCCTGAAACTGAACAAGGTCGTGGTGATAACGAAACCCTGCATAGAATCTGCGTCAAAAGTTTTAAGTTGGCAAAATACGAAATTACCGTCGAGGAATTCCAATACTTTGTCAACGCCACCCATTTTGTGACCGATGCTGAACGTGGTAACGAAGAAAAAGGTTGCTGGAGTTATGACCATACTGCCGAACCACATTGGGCCTGGTGGGAGTGGGCAAACTGGCGGTCTCCCGTCAAGGACTTGAGCCTAAAATCCGACCAGCCAGTGGGATGTGTCAGTTTCCATGATGTGCAGGCTTATATTGATTGGCTGAACAAAGAATCTGGCCACTATTATCGTTTGCCTACCGAAGCCGAATGGGAATATGCCGCCAGGGCAGGGTCGACAACGGCGCGGTATTGGGGAAATAATCCCGACATTGCTTGCCGTTATGCGAATGTCGCCGATAAGAAAAAAATTAAGGCGCTCTCCTGGGAACAAAGGCATGAATGTGACGACGGGCAGTTTTTTTATGCCACGGTAGGGGGATTGCTGGCTAATTCATGGAAATTGCACGATATGTTGGGCAATGTCTGGGAATGGACGTGTTCACGTTATGAAGAAGCTTATAACGGTTCCGAACAGGTTTGCCTAAACGCCAAACCCGATTTTGACGATTTGCTGGTGATGCGCGGTGGCGGCTGGAATGCCGACGCGCCCAGAGTGCGCGCCGCCTACCGCAACTGGAGTACGGCGTGGGCGCGGCAGGCAAATCTGGGTTTTCGCTTGGTGAGGGAGCGTTAATCCAAATGCTTATTCGAGGCTGTCGCTTGAGGTTTTTTCTGTTGTGGTCTTTTCAGTTGCTGTTTTAGCGGGTGAGCTTTCTTCGACTACGCTGGTTTCAGGCTCAGGGGCGGATTTTACTTCCTCGGCAAGCGGTTCGCCTCGTGTACCGGCGGAGCCGACATCCTTAGGCGACATCAGCAATTTTGCATCCGGTCCCATCGGTATGGAGTAATCCGTTGAAGAAATGATATTTTTTGTCGCGGTTTCAATAACGCGCAGTGACACATAAGAATTCTTTTTGCCCGGAGCGTAGACCCCGCCAACCAAGACGGCGGCATGGTAACGTCTAAGCAATTTTTGGGTGTCATCGGAAAGATGCAAGCTGCCATCCTCTTGCATCACAAACAAATCAATGGGCAGTTCCATGCCGATGATTTGATAGCCGGCTTGATGGAAAGCCGAGGCGATTTGGTCAGAAACGATCCGGCCAAAAGCCGATGTTTTGTTAAGGTTATCGACATTCAATAAGGTTGTGACGATGATCAGGGAGTTTTTGGCGGGTTTTCGGGTGAGCCTTTTTTGCAGGTCATCAACGGCGTCGTAGCTTACATCAACCAGATCGGCATCTTTAACTTCGTAATTATGAAACATTCCGCAGCCACTCAAGCTTGCTGCCAGCAATGCCGGAATGAGTAGGGTATAGATTTTTAACATGAGAGATATTCCTTACGGTTTAAAGTTGGGTGTGGCTGAAAAACTCGATATGCGGAAATACTAGCTTATCAGTGCTTATGAGGCAAGTTATGGCACTTATTATATGAATTCGCCGTTTACCGAATAGCGGAGCTTGTTTCATCAGGGAAAAAATTACTTGCAATATGTTATGTTATAACATATTTTATGAGCCGTGTTGTTTGGGTTGATGGCAACAAGGCCATTATGAAGTGGCTGATTTTTGTGTGATTAAAAGTGCAAGGTTTCAAGAAGGTACCCGGTTAGTCTGTTTTTTTTCTCCTGGAGAAGATGGGTTTGGGACTGGTGTGCAAGGGAAACCCACATCAATCTTTTCCCTGCGAAAAAACTTGTCACTTTGCACTTTTAATCATATCCAGATTTTTTGCCAATAATCCACCGTTTGACCATTTCTATAGCCTCTTTCCCCGACACTTAAAATATGAATAAAAAACTCGCCATGCTTTGTCTATCCGCATTTGGCACACCTGTCTATGCGGAAACTTCATCTATAACGGAACTGGAGCAAATAGTCGTCACTGCGCCCCTGCAAGAAAATGTTTCCGATACTACGCTTCCCGTCACTATCCTAAGCGATGAAGAATTACGTTTGAAAGTCGGGCACAGCATCGGCGAAACTCTGAAAAACGAACTCGGCATAACCAGCCAATCTTTTGGGCCCGGCGTTGGCACACCGGTTATACGCGGGCAAAGCGGGCCACGGGTGCGGGTTCTGAATAACGGCATCGGCAGTAACGATGTGTCCGCGATCAGTCCAGACCATGCCACCAGCGTCGAACCGTTGCTGGCGGAACGTATTGAAGTATTACGCGGCCCTGCCACGCTACTCTACGGCAGCGGTGCAATCGGCGGCGTGGTCAATGTCATCGATAACCGCATCCCCGAACAACTGCCCGAAAAACTCCTAGGCGGCGGCGAAGATTCCCGACCTTCCGCCGCACTTCCCACATCCCTGTGGGTCGGTGCGTTGGAACAACGTTTTGATTCCGTCTCTGATGAAACCGCCACGACCATGAAACTGGAAGGCGGCAAAGACCACATCGCCTACCATATCGACGGCTTTTTCCGTGACCGGGGCAATGTCGATATTGGCGGCAATGCGATAGACATCAACGCCGCGCGGCAAGTTGACCCAACTTTGCCCGACACGCTGCAAAACACTAATGGCTTTATCGCCAACAGCTCTAGCGATGCCATCAGCGGTTCGGCAGGTCTGTCGTTAATCGGCGAACCTGGTTTTGCGGGCGTGTCCATCAACCGATTGGAAAACAATTACGGCATCGCCCCCGATGGCACAGGCGGCGAAATCACCCGCATAGCCCTCAAACAAAGCAAATACGATTTGAAAAGCGAACTGAAAAATCCGTTCGCCTTTGCCGAATCGCTACGCATGAAACTGGGCTACACCGATTACCAACACACCGAAATCCCCAATGGGCAAGAAGCCGCGTTTTTCACCAACAAAACTTACGAAAGCCGTTTGGAACTGACCCACAAACCCATTGCCGGGCTGCACGGGGCATTAGGCTTCCAAGCCATAGCCAGCGATTTTGCCGCGATAGATAAATCCAGCAATTCCGTCATCGTCCCGCAATCGTTTACCAATAGCTATGGTGTGTTCGCCGTCGAATCGTTCAAATTCGGAATGCTGAATAACCAACTCGGTTTTCGGGTTGAAGATACCACTATCGCCCCGGAAGGCTTGAGTAATTTGAATTACGTTCCCGTCAGCGCATCCGCGTCCAGCCTGTGGAAAATCAACGATAATCACAGTGTCAACCTTGCCATGACCCGCTCGCAACGCGCCCCGCAAGTGCAGGAATTGCTCGCCAATGGCTACCACGACGCCACCCGCAGCTTTGAAATCGGCAACATCAAGCTGCATGAAGAAACTTCGTACAATTTGGATTTGGGTTATAAATTCAACGCCAACGGCTTTCGCGCGGAATTCGATCTGTTCCACAACTGGGCCAACGATTACATTTACCAGCAACGTAGCGGGGTGTTTGTCACCGAAGAAGGCGGCATTTGCCCCGTAGGCACACCTTGCTCGCCCGTCGTCGAAAGCCGCCAAGCCAATGCCACGTTTATGGGCTATGAAGGCAAACTGATTTTCCCGCTCATAGAAAACCACTACGGACTCGTCGATTTGACTTTGTTCAGCGACTACACACGCGGGCAATTTGTCGCCGGCGGCGACGTGCCACGAATGCCACCGTTACGCTTCGGTTTCCAACTCGACCATATCAAAGGTGATTGGAACAGCAACCTGCGGCTGACCCGTGGCGAAGCCCAAGACCGTCCCGGCGATTTCGACACCGCCACCGCTGGTTATGTGCAGCTAAACCTCAGCACCCAGTACCTCATCAAGCAAATCAAAGACGTGGATGTGATGGTGTTTGCCAAAGCCAATAACTTGCTGGATGAAAATATCCGCAATTCGACCTCGTATTTGCGTAATTTTGCGCCGGAACCGGGTAGGGGGGCGGAGATTGGGCTTAGGGTGAATTATTGACCATTATAGCGTGGAGGAATTGATTCAACTTTCTGACAATCGTCCTGCTAAAAAAAGCAAGGGAATGCACCGGGCATAAGCGGATTGCCGTAACTTGTAGGTAAGGGGGTGTTTCTCTCCGGTTTCATTCCTGTATCGGTGCCGGTAACGGCAATCCACTTATGTCCGGCGTAAGACTCATCACCACGGGCTTATACTTGAAACCCCAATTTGGCAAATGGCAAAACCTGCTGCGCCTAAACACAGCGCGGATATGATCCTTAGCCACTAATCACGATGAACGCGTAAAACATGAACGTATTAAAAATCACCCGAATTGTACCGATACCTGCCCATAAAAAATTAACCTGGGACGCGCCTCTTACCGCCAAATGCTTCATCCAAAAAATCATTTTTGCGGCAACCTCTTTTGAAAATGCCTAAACGTGGTGGCCAAGTATTAGCCGCCGCTAGAAGATTTTTTCACTTGTTCCGCTACAGCAAATAGCGGGGCAAACACACCCGATTTAAACACTATGACCACAAACCGCTTACCCGTCACCGTTCTTTCCGGCTTTTTAGGCGCAGGCAAAACGACGTTATTAAACCAAGTCCTCGCCAACCGCGAAGGGCTGAAAATTGCCGTCATCGTCATCGTCAACGATATGAGCGAAATCAATATTGATGCCGCCTTAGTCAAAAACGAAAGGGTGCTGAACCGCACCGAAGAAAAATTGGTGGAAATGAGCAACGGCTGCATTTGCTGCACATTGCGTGAAGATTTGTTGCTGGAAGTCACCGAACTGGCGAAATCGGGGCGCTTTGATTATTTGTTGATTGAATCGACAGGCATCGCGGAACCGCTGCCCATTGCCGAAACCTTCACCTTCCGTGATGACGCTGGCGTGAGTTTATCCGACCTTGCCAAGCTCGATACGATGGTCACCGTTGTGGATGCGATGAATTTCATGACGCAATATTTGGAAGCGCCGTTTCTAGCGGAAATCGGTGAAGTTGCAGGGGAAGATGACCAGCGCAATATTGCCGATTTGTTGGTTGAACAAATTGAATTCAGCAATGTGATTCTGATTGCCAAAGCCGACTTGGTGAGCAGCACTGATTTGGCGGAATTACAAGCCTTATTGGCTAGCCTTAACCGTGATGCGGAAATTATCCCTATGGTGATGGGGAACGCACCACTGGCAAAACTACTGAATACCGGACGTTTTGATTTTGACAAGGCCGCCCAAGCGCCAGGCTGGTTGCAGGAATTGCGTGGCGAACACCAGCCCGAAACTGACGAATACGGTATTGCCAGTTTTGTCTACCGCGCCCGTCGCCCCTTCCATCCACAACGCTTTTACGATTACCTGCATTTTGGCGATTGGAATAACGGCACTTTATTGCGTTCGAAAGGTTTTTTCTGGTTGGCATCGCGACCTGATTGGGTCGGGCAATGGTCACAAGCCGGCGGCATGATGCAGCACGGCTGCGCCGGACGCTGGTGGGCATCAGTACCCAAAAACGAATGGCCTGAAGAAAACGTCGATGACATCATGGCAAATTGGCAAGCCCCCTATGGTGACTGCCGCCAAGAATTGGTGTTTATCGGGCAAAACATCAATGTCGATCAGGCGTGCCGGGAGTTGGACGCCTGTTTGTTGACGGCTGCGGAATTGTCGGCAGGTAAGAGCCACTGGGAAAGCTATCAAGATGATTTTCCGGCTTGGTTGTTGGATGAGCCGGCTTGATTGTTAAAAACGCGGCACAAGTTGAATTCGTTCATGCCCTTTGCCCTAAATTTGCCAGAAGACTTATTCAGGGTTTCCTTAAGGAAGCTCCGCTGTTGGCGGGCTTATAACCCGTTCCATCACGTTTCCTGATTAGACAGATGCTCCCCTTGGCCGTCATTCCGGCAGGGATTGCCGGAATCTAAAACACAGGGATGTGATGTGTAGATTGCCATCCTTGGCTTCTGGATTCCGGCAATCCCTGCCGGAATGACGATTTTGGGGCGAACTGAAGCATCTTTCTAATCGGGTCAGGTTTTGAGGAGAACAAGAATGTCAATTCAAACGCCAATCCTAAAAATAATTCTTTGCTGGAACAGGCTTATAACCCGTTCCATCACGTTTTGAGGAGAATGATGATGTCAATTCAAACGCCAATCCTAAAAATAATCCTCACCCGTCTCATGTTGTTCGTGGCGGCAGCCGTATTGGCCAATGTTTGTATGTATTGGCTGCCTAAGCGTATTGCGGGCTTTATTTACCGCTCGCATTTGCCCACCGCAGCGCAAAAAACTTTCGCATGGACACAGCATGATGACCATTCCCGTTCTTAATGTCCTCGCCGAAACCTTAGCCGCCAGCATGGCTGTCAGCACAGTTTCCTTAAGTGGCGTGTTCGCCTTATGGCTGAAAGCGGAAACGTTGCAGCGGGTTGTCCCGTATTTGGTGGCGTTGGCGGTTGGCGTTTTGCTCGGTGATGCTTTCATCCATTTAATCCCCGATGCAGTCAATCGCCAAGGTTCGGTGTCAAGCGTGAGCCTGTTGACGTTGTCAGGGATTTTTAGCTTTTTTGTCTTGGAAAAATTTCTCCGCTGGCGACATGAGCACCCTGTGCCAAGCGATGAACAAACACCCGAAGCCAAGGGTATCCGCCCTTTGGCAAAAATGAATTTACTGGGCGATGCCATCCATAATTTTGTCGATGGCATTTTAATCGCGGGCAGTTTTTTGGTTGATCCGGTGTTGGGCTTCACCACCACGCTTGCGATTGTCGTCCATGAAATCCCCCAAGAAATCGGCGATGTCGGTGCCTTGGTCTATGGCGGCTATACGCCAAAGCAAGCCTTGCGTTATAACTTTTACTGCTCGTTAACCGTTATCGTGGGGGCGTTGTTTACGCTGTGGTTGGGCAGTATCGCCGAAGCCTCTTTGGTGTTTTTATTGCCCATCGCGGCAGGCGGCTTTATCTATATTGCCGCCACTGATTTTATTCCTGTATTGCACGAACATTCCTCGTTAAGCCATTTCATTGGGCAAAGCCTGATTTTTGCGGCGGGGGTGGCTTTCATGCAACTGATTGTAATTTTTGAACACTTTTTATTGGCCTGATGAATGCTATGTCCGCCGTTTTGCAATCACAACAAAGTCCGACCTTTACCGCCAAAGCCGTCATTAGCAACGATTTGGCAGATTTAAGCAGCATTTACGAATACGACACGCATATGTGCATTGTGCAAAGACCCGTATCAGCACCTGTCCGGCAACTGTTACAGCATCCGCACAATATCAACGTATTGCAGTCCGTTGCCATCGCTTCGTTTGATTTTCAGCATCGGCGGTTTGTTCGCCATGTTGATTGATATTGTAGAGTAGGTTTGATAAGTCGATAATTGGAGTATTGCAAATAGTCTTACTTCTGAAATTGGTTAATTTAGGATTGACTCAGCCAAACACGGCGCCATAAAACAATCCAAAAACGCTTCATTAACCGACTTATTGGAAAGTTTTCGCCTTTTGCATAAGTCATACAGCTCTTCAACCGCTGAATAGGGGAAAAATTTAGCATTCAGCGATTGAAAATGCTCGACACTGGCTTTACGCATCACTTCCGCCCTATCTTCATCCGCCGCGACAATCACCCAACGAATATCAGCCAGATGCGGGCCTAAATCTTGAAAATTTTTCATGCGCGTCAAACCGCTGGTAATGCCCGTACTGTGTTCTACTTCCATTACCGCCGGCATCAGTTTGCCGTTTTTAAACCAGATGCAATCAATTAAGTTAGCGGCTTTTACCGCATCTTCATAAGAAGCCAAGACCCGTTCATCAGCAAGGCGAGGAATAACGCCATTGAGTTCGCCAACCCTTTTGTCGCCGTATTGAAAGCCTTTGTCGTTATGGGCAACCCATGTCCTGAATCCCAGCATATAGCCGATTTCAATCAAGGCGATTTGGATTTGCAGATGCCGCCGTTTAACGTCAATGTCCCTACGGCGGGTAATGAAGACTTCGTGATTGCCAAGGAATCATAAACGATATTTTGGGTTGGGATTTCAGAAATGGCTTGGTCATTACCTGTTTGGCTTTCTGCCAAAACGCCATTTTGATGAGGCGATTCAGGTGTCCAAACTAAATGCTAATATAAAAGTATCAACCAATATATCAAATACCCTCAAACCATTTTTCATCAATTGAAATTTTTTCAATCAACTCCACGTTGACACCTAAATTCAACTCCTTTAATTTTTCAACCAATTTTTCACCATCAATTAAATCAATGGTTGGCGCACCGTCACGAGTCGCTTCCTTAACTGCATCTTTTGTAAAATAGCCTGTTGTAATAAAAAGCCCTTTGTCAGTTCGTCCCACCATAGCACCCCGAAAATCCCTAATATGCCCCGCCGAAACCGCGCCTTGGTATTTTTTGCACTGAAAAACTATATGAAAACTTAATATCCCATTAATCTTTGCTATGCCTTTACCATCAATTCCACCATCTCCAGAGCGTCCCGTCACTTCAACATGAGAAAATCCTTTTTCCCTTAAAAAACGCTGTATTAACCGCTCAAAAGCATCTGGGGTCAATTTTTCGATTAAAATCTTTTGGAGTTTAGATTTCCAATGTTCTTCCAGTTCTTCTTGTTGGTAGGCGGACAACGGTATGTTAGGCAAATCCATCGCTTCAATTGTAGTGTTGTTGCTGTCCACTAATGCCCAAACACCTCGTTTTGAATTGGTAATGTAGCCAGCACTTTTAAGTATTGTTCTAGTCCATGCCGATTGGTATTCCAGTTCAGTCTGCCCACCTTCTTTGCCTTTTATATGCGGGATGATCACTAACTCATCAGGGATTTGGAGGTTTGAGATAATTTTCTCGTTGATTTCATCAATAGAACCCGACCCCCCTAACCCAAGGAGTGCTGCTAAAACAGGATTTAATAATTGTTCTCTTGTTGGTATTTTTTTCATTTCGTAGAGGCCAGAATTGGCTTAATGCCTTGAATTTATGAGAGGCTTCTTTGAAGCCGTTTGGCGAACACCAAATAAAATGATGCGTTCACGGTCTTGCGGCGCACCGTAGTCAATCGCATTAATTAGCCGTTCAGTCAAACTATAACCCGCTTCGATAAGCTGGGTTTTCAAGCCATCAAAAAAAGCCCGATGCCGAATGGTGCGGTATAGACCTTTGACGTTTTCAAATACAAAAAAATCTTACAAATCAAATCCGTATAAATTTGCGACAAACGTCCGTTTTCACCGTGTTGACCCCGATTTTTACCACCAACCGAAAAATCGGGGCAAGGCGGGCCAAATAAAGCCGACGGGCTGGCTTGCCAATTTTGCAGCCTTGACTAAACGGCCTAAACGCTCCGCTTCTTGACCTAAAAGACAGTCTTCGACATCACCTGCAAAATAGCCGTAGAGTGGTTCAGGGATGTGCATTTTTTGGCGGGAATGGCGGTAAGCATCAAGGAAGGGCTTGTGTATCTCATTAGCGTAAGCAATGGTGTAACCCGCTTTTTCAAAACCCAAATCCAAAAAACCTGCACCCGAAAAAAAAGAAAATAGGTACGGTTTGTTAAAATTTGAACCACATTCAGTTTCTTCTAAGGGGCTTGGATTACCAAATAGGTTTAAATTTTTCCCTGCCTTAGGGACGATTATAGAGTTAGGGTATTCATTCATAATATTTTCAATAAGTTGCCACACAATAGGCTTGCCAAATTATAATGTAAAAAACCAGACCCGATTAATCTATATGTCAAACCCTATCCATCGAATCCCTATAACCCTCCTAAGCGGCTTTCTAGGCAGTGGCAAAACCACTTTGCTTAACCGCTTGCTCAGCCATTACCCGCGCTCTGCCATTATCATTAACGAATTCGGAGCTACACCTATCGACCAGCAATTGCTGCGCGAGCATAACATGCCGGTCAGCACCTTTTGGTAGGGGCGATTTTAATCGCCTGGAGCGAATGAATTCGCCCCGCTGGATTCCTGTATTTTATTCCAATCGGAACGTTATTTTTTACCGAATTCTAAGCCACTCAGGGCTACCTCATTAAAAATAGCGACCCAACCAACAGAATTTTAGATAATAGCGGCATAAGCAATTGATCAAGGACGATGGAGAAATGGATTTTTTAGATATTTTTGGACAGCTCGACGATCCCC
>NZ_JAQTZU010000026.1 GCF_028687615.1 Methylovulum sp. | reverse complement strand
GCCGACTTTCAATATCAACAAGAATTGAGGCTAGCTTTTTGCCGCGATACCGCTGGATCAATGACTCTACAGTATCATTCAATTGTGGAAGCAGATCGAGAAACGCTTGATTGCAAAGTCCCTCACTGTCAACGAGCGTACCGTCCAAATCAAAAATTATACAGATATTAGCCATTTATCGAGAAGCCCAACGTTACGGTAAGGGGGCTGCCCGCCCTATGGCCTACAGCAAAGCCGCTTACCTGTGAAAAAAACTAACTTCGCCTGCCGGAACGGCGGCACGTCCCTTTAACCGGCTTGTTGGGCTAAACAACACCCACCAAGCTAAGTGTTGCCCGCTTAATGGCTTTTGAACATTATTCAGCATGAGGTAAGCGATACCCCGCTACCGATGGCACTAAAAGCCTGGTTCATTATTTCGGTAGAAACCCTTGCCCTGTTCAAAACAACATCACACAAGAACAGAAACACCACAGACACATACGCAATGTACCCATAGCCTATGTAATTGTTAAAAATAATGGCGAAAAACCAATTTTGCTCGAAGAGATAAAAATAAGTGCTGAACAGCGTAGCCGTAAACAATAGGCTACCCGGCAAGAATAGTTGTGCAACGGCACGCTCTTTTAGAAACGAGGCAATGACCAGAAGCCCGAACACAACAGCGTTTGTACCTGAGAATATCCTAATGTCAAGCAATAGTTTTTCGACAACCTCAGCGTATTTGCCTTGAATTAGCGCAACTAGATTAGACTGCGCTTGACTGAGGGAAGTCATGCGCCAATCAAAGCCCTGCCGGATATTGCCAGCGAGCTTCTTGCGGCACTCACAACTGAGATCGCCCATCTGTGCGACAACGGCGGTCACCTTCTCGGATAGACCTTCTTTGAGGGCTTGCTGAAGACTGGCAATTTCGCCTTGATACTGTTTAGCGAGGAAGCCTGCGGCTTTCTCAAGAGACGGATGAAGAAGATTTTCAAATTTATTGCGAACCTTGGCTTCCACTTGAGTGCGGATAAACTCCTTACCAGCTTGCTCAAAGTGGATGGGCGACAAGAAGGTGGCAACAAACACGAATGCGAACAGCATAAATCCGGCAAAACCTACAAAGCGGAGTGATAGCTTCATTTTTATTCCTGAATGCCCAACGTTACGGTAAGGGGCGCGCCGCTAACGAAAGCGAAACGAAGCCGCCGAACCTTGATAAAAAACCAAATTCCAAAACCACCAACGGGCGGTGCATCCCTTTAACTGACTTGTTAGTCTCAGCAATACAACCAAAGCTAAACCGCCACCTACCAAAACAGCTTGATTTGCCCCGATGTACGGCGAACGCCAAACCCAACGATGACCGGACTTTACCACCGGAGCCAAACGTGGGCAACTTGAAAAAGATGGGGGCAACCGGTAAACAACCAAGACCCAAAAAGTAGAAACGCCAGAGCCGACACGAACGGCTTGCTTACCGCTAACGCGCCGCACAAAACAACCTGAAGCCAAACCCAGCTTGCAGGCAGAAGCGGCAAGGACGAAAGCAACCAGGCCAAAAACGCAACAAAAGCCCAAGCCCGACCAAAAATGCCAACTAAAAGAGCCAATAACCACAAAGGTGGGCAGGAAGCACCACCTGACAAAAGCTAACTGTTGCCGGCAGAGATTCAGGTAAACGCCGAAACCAACAAAGCCAAACCTAAAACCGAGTTTTGGAGAGCAACGGAAACCAACCACTTAACCCGCCAAGCCTGCCAAAAAAAGTAGCCAACTGAGCAAACCGAAGCTAAAGCCAGACAAGGCAAAAGCTAAAGCCAAGCTGCAAATGAAAAACGGCAGCCCGAACCAAACCCAAAAACTTGCCCGTCACCACCGAAGCTGACGAAGGCAAACCGAAACTTGAACCCTTCACCCCAGAACAGCCTAACGTAAAGCTAAGGGGCTCGCCTGTCACGGAAGACTGGCGAAACCACCAAAGCTGAAAAAACTTCAAATCTTCAAAACCGCCACGAAAAGGCGCATCCCGCTTGAGCGTAATATTAGGCCGCCAAACTATGCAATGTAGCTAAACCCAACACCGAGTAAAAAACCAAACCACACACCGAACGCTGCCTTATATCTTAGAAAAAACCTAGCGGATTGATGTCATAACTGACCAGCATATTTTTGGTTTGCTGGTAATGATCCAACATCATTTTATGATTTTCACGTCCCACGCCTGACTTTTTATAGCCACCGAATGCGGCATGGGCTGGGTAATGATGATAACAATTCGTCCACACACGACCTGCTTGAATGCCTCGCCCCATGCGGTATGCGCGGTTCATATCGCGTGTCCATACACCCGCGCCTAAGCCAAATTGCGTATCGTTAGCAATCGCCAAGGCTTCCGCTTCATCGGTAAATACCGTTACCGCAATGACTGGGCCGAAAATTTCCTCCTGAAAGATACGCATGTTATTGCTGCCCTTCATAATCGTTGGCTCAATATAATAGCCTCCTAAAAATCCACCGCTTATCGACGCGACATTGCCGCCGGTTAAAACATCAGCACCTTCATTCCTGCCGATTTCGATATAGCTCAAAATTTTATCAAATTGTTGCTTAGAGGCTTGTGCGCCTACCATGGTTTCGGTATCCAACGGATTGCCACGTTTAATTTGTTTGGCGCGGGCAATGACTTTGGCGATAAATTCATCATAGATGGATTCTTGAATCAACAAGCGTGAAGGGCAAGTGCAGACTTCGCCTTGATTAAAAAATGCCAACATTGCACCTTCAACACATTTGCTGACAAACGCATCTTCCTGATCCAAAACATCCGCAAAAAAGATATTCGGTGATTTACCGCCCAACTCAACGGTTGAAGGGATAATATTTTCAGCCGCGCATTTTAAGATGTGCGAACCGACAGGCGTTGAGCCCGTGAACGCAATTTTTGCAATGCGCTTGCTGGTGGCTAATGCCTGACCTGCTTCCACACCGTAACCGTTGACAATATTCACCACACCCGCAGGCAATAAATCACCAATGAGTTCCATCATCACCAAAATCGACGCGGGTGTTTGCTCGGCGGGTTTCATCACCACACAATTACCGGCGGCTAAGGCGGGAGCCAGTTTCCAGCAAGCCATCAGTAACGGGAAATTCCACGGAATGATTTGCCCAACCACACCGAGCGGTTCATGAAAATGATAGGCCACGGTGTTTTCATCAATTTCACCAATCGAGCCTTCCTGGGCGCGAATACAACCGGCAAAATAACGGAAATGATCGACTGCCAACGGAACATCAGCGGCGAGGGTTTCGCGTATGGGCTTGCCGTTGTCCCAAGTTTCAGCAATGGCTAATAGTTCAAGATTCGCTTCGAGTCGGTCGGCGATTTTCAGCAGTATATTGGAACGGGTTGTGACTGAGGTTTTGCCCCAAGCTTCCCGTGCTGCATGGGCTGCATCCAGTGCCAACTCTATATCCTCAGCAGAGGAGCGGGGTATTTGGCAGAACACTTCACCGTTGACAGGGCTTAAATTGTCAAAATACTGGCCTTTAACGGGTGCAACCCAGTTGCCGCCAATAAAATTACCGTAACACGCTTTGAATTGGATTTTGCTATCAGGTTGGTTGGGGGCAATATAAAGCATGATTTCTCCTAATCAGGGGTGAATGAAAGTAACCTGATGATTTTAACAGCTTGCTGTTGATTTGAGATGAAGTGTTTTTTTTCGTTGCTGATTAGGACGGGCTATAAAAAAGCCTAACGTTACGGTAAGGGGCACGCCGCTGACGAAAGCGAAACGAAGCCACCGAACCTTGAAAAAAACCAAACTTCAAAACCGCCAACGGGCGGCGCGTCCCTTTGACTGACTTGTTAGGCCAGGCAATACCCGCCAAAGCTCAGCAACCACCAACAAAAGCAGACCAGTTTGCCCCGATGTGCGACTAACGCCTAACCCTGCAATAACCGGACTTTACCAACGAAACAAAACCAAAGCAGCGTGGAAAAATTTGTGTAACAATCAACTCCATCCGTTCCGTTTATTTAAAGCTTTAAGCTTGGGTGTTGTAAACGGTGGTCAAAAAAGCTTGTTCACCCTACCTGACTACAAAAATCACATCTGCCAAGGCAGTAAAAACTTGCGGTTTTCCTTTGTAACCAAAAGTGACTTTCAAATCTTCCATTTTTTTGCTTTTGAAGTTATCGAGATATTTCGTAATTGTCGGTTCTAGCAGGTCAAGATTTCGCTTCAATTTCCAAGAGCTATTAAAACCATCTGAATCAACAAGCACAAGGAATAATCTGTTTTCAGAACCAAAACGCATTTCACCTTGGTTTTCATACAGCCATGTTGCAAGCATTCTAGGATTACTCTGTGCATCCTTAAGAATTTGTAATTTTTCGTTTTTCAATGTCGCTAAAACAGAATGACAGAACCCATCATTTCTATCATTCATCCGTTCAGTAATTTCATGATAAATTAAAGTGGCCCCCAAAACCCAGACAAAAAACACCTGTGTTAAGATAGAACTCAATTAGCACTCCAGCTGAACGGCGCCGTCCCGATTTTGTTGTACGGGTTCTGATGCCTCACCCGTATCATTAAATTTATCCACAATCTTTGCACCGCCGCCGATAGCCGTTTTATGGACTTCATCGGGCGTTTTGTAAGCCAGTGATTGATGCCGGCGTTCCTGGTTATAGAATTGGAAGTACTGCGTCAATCCCATCAACAAGTCCGGCAGGTTGCCGTGCTGCTTTAAATACACTTCTTCGTATTTCACGGTCCGCCACAAGCGCCCGACAAAAATGTTGTCCAGCGCCCGGCCTCGCCCATGACCCACATGGATGTGGGAAATGCAGATATTGCAGGAGCAAATATCTGTCCATGCTGATGGTGATGTTGTTCTTCAGTAACACACCGGTAAAGGCATCGCTGGTAAACTGGGCGCCTTGGTCGGTGTTAAAAATAGCCGGTGTGCCGTATAGCGTGATGGCCTCTTCCAGACTGTCCACGCAAAATCCGGCATCCATCGTATTCGACAGCCGCCATGACAGCACCTCGCCTAAAGCGCCTACTGTTGGTGCGGCTGTACCAGTCGATGATCGCGGCCAGATAAACAAATCCGCGCGGCAGCCGGATATAAGTGATGCCAGTGCTCCAGACCTGATTGGGCCGGGTAATCTCAACGCCGGCAGGTAGGGGTAAACCTTGTGCTGCGGATGCGGTTTGCGGGTATTCGGGCCGGGGGACATGCCGACCAAGCCCAGTTTTTGCACTTGTGCCCTGAGGGTATGAGTTTCTGCACCCGCTTGCGGTTGACGCTATAGCCGCATTCACTCAGGTATTCCTTCATACGGCGTGAACCATAAACCAACAGTAGGCGCTTTAGGCGACGGGGGTCGCGTGTACTCTTCATCCAACAAGCGCAATAACACGAGCTCATCCTGATCCGGCGCTTTCAACAAACGCTTGTTCTGCTCATAAACGACTGGACGTGTGACCTTAAGAAGCCTGCATTGCGTTGATAATGCAACCGCATCATTGGGTTCTATCCAACTCTGGCGTTCAGTTAAAGGCTGAGCCCAGACTTTTTTTCTTGTGCCCTTTATGCCCCAGAGGGTACAGAGGGTATAAGCCAATCCAGCTCCATATCCAACTGCCCAATCTTGGCGTATAACCGGTCAGGGCCGCTCTGTGCGTCGGCCACTTTGGGCCCTCGTTTACCTTCAAACAAGCTGCCGGCATTTTCCAGTAGCTCTTTTTTCCATTGACTCACCTTCGGGTGTACCCCATGCCTTTGATCGCTTCTAGGGCAACCTTGGCTTTTTGGGTTCCCGTAAATACCTTGCGTTTGCTTTCACCCATTTTCTGTCTCAATTTTGGATCAGAGTATGGCTTAAACTACTGTCTGGATTTCGGGGTCCACTATAAACGAGATACAAACATTGCCTTTCCTTATTTTAAACAGAGATAACGCTTTGTCGCGGATTCAAATCCTATTCTTGCTGCAACAACCCCAGCACCTCTTCATTATCCACCCGATCATAAATCTCAGCGACAGTCAGCGTCAGGCCGACCGACTCAAAACACACGCTATCGCCCCAGAAATAATGCTCGGAAACCCAGCCCTGGCTAAGGCGGCAGACTTCAACATCAACAAAATCCTGCTCGATCAGCACATATTCTTGCAAGCTGGGGATGCTTTGGTAGGCCAGGCGTTTGGTGGTTTCGTCCATGCGCCGCGAGCTTTTTGACAACACTTCCACAATCAGCGTCGGTGATTGGCTGTAATAGCTGTGCGGGTTTGGCTCATCACAAACCACCATCGCATCGGGGTAGAAAAACTTGCTGCCAACTTTGACTTTCAGGTCGGAGCTGAATGGTTCGCAGGGTTTGCCTTGCAAATGGTTGCCCAAATGCCGATAAATATTCCCGGCGATGCGTTCATGGTTACGGCTTGCGCCCGCCATTGCGAACACTTCACCGTCTATGTACTCATGCTTGGTTTCGCTGATTAACTCACCTTCCAGGTATTCGTCTTCACTCATCCAAAAAGTCTTGATTTGTAAATTTGCTGACATGGCTGTCCCCTAGTTAAAAATGCCCTAAAATTATTCCCCGGCCACCGACATTTTCTCAAGCAAGATCGACCCGGTACGGATGTTGCCGCGATAATCGACATCATTGCCGATGGCGACAATCTGCTTGAACATGTCTTTCAAATTTCCCGCGATGGTGATTTCTTCGACCGGATATTGGATCACGCCGTTTTCCACCCAAAAACCCGCCGCGCCGCGTGAATAATCGCCCGTGACCATGTTCACGCCCTGCCCCATCAATTCCGTGACCAGCAAGCCTGTGTCCAGTTGTTTGAGCATCGCGGCAAAATCCTGTTCGCCGGGAGTGATGGTCAGGTTGTGTACGCCGCCGGAATTGCCGGTGCTTTGCAAGCCCAGTTTCCGCGCCGAATAAGTGCCCAACACATAGCCTTGCAACACACCGCCACTAACTAAATCGCGGGCTTTAGTCGCCACGCCTTCGCCGTCATAAGCTGCGCTGCCTAATGCGCCTAGCAGGTAAGGCTGTTCGTGGATATGGACAAAGTCAGGGAAGATTTGCGTACCCAATGCATCCAGCAAAAACGAAGATTTGCGGTATAAATTGCCGCCACTGATGGCGCCGATAAATGAACCTAACAAACTGCTGGCGATTTCCGCGCTGTACAACACCCGACATTGGCGGGTGCTTAATGACCGTGCGCCCAAGCGTCGTACAGTGCGCTCGCCCGCTTTGATACCGACACTGACCGCCGGCTCCAACAACTCCGCATTTCTGGCGACGGTGTACCAATAATCGCGCTGCATACTGTCGCCGCGTTGCGCCAGCACCGAACAGCTCAAGGAATGGCGGGTGGACGCATAGCCTTGCAAAAAGCCCAGCGTGTTGCCTAAGACGCGGATGCCTTGGTGGGTGTTGACCGACGCGCCTTCGGAATTGCTGATTTCAGCATGGTAGCCCCGCGCCGCGTCTTCGCACTCAATCGCCAAGGCAATCGCTTGCCCGGCACTGACTTGCCACGGATGGTATAAATCCAAATCGGGGAATTCAGTTTGCAACAGAGCGTTATCTGGCAAACCGGCGAATTCGTCTTCGCTGGTGTAACGGGCGATGCTACATGCCGCGCTGACGGTCTCTTTAATCGCTTCGGGCGACAAGTCGTTGGTGCTGGCCGAGCCTTTGCGTTGCCCGAAATACACGGTGATGCCCAAGCCTTGGTCGCAATGGTGTTCGATGGTTTCGACCTCGCCCAGGCGCACGGAAATTGACAAACCGTTTTCTTGGCTCAAGCCCGCTTCGGCGGCCGCAGCGCCTTGGCGAGCGGCTTCGTCCAGCAGGTTTTGGACGATATTTTTTAGTTCGTTGATTTGTTCTTGTGGTTGCACAGGTTGTCCTTTTTTGGCGTTAGGCTAAAAGCATAAAACCACGCAGGCCACTATCGTATGCGTGTCCGGCGTGGTTTTGAGGTTGGCACAGGCCCTAAACAGGGTAACGCCCATCATCGTAAATGCAAGCGATTTTCGATGGCGGGTGTCGGTTATGGTTTATTTAGGCAAAAAGAAAAAACATTGTCCACGAAAAACACGAAAAACACGAAAAAATCAAGAAAACATATCAATTTGTGATGTTTTTCGTGCTTTTAGTGTATTTCGTGGACAAATGATTAATCAGTTGTTGCGAATCTGTGGCGGTTTATTGTTTGCGGCTTGCCTTAATGCGATATTCCGCCGAGCGGGCATGGGCGGTCAGGCTCTCACCCCGCGCCAACACCGAAGCGATTTTGCCCAGTTTGTCCGCGCCGGATTCCGAGCAGTTAATCAGGCTGGTGCGTTTTTGGAAATCATACACACCCAGCGGTGACGAAAAACGTGCGGTGCTGGAGGTCGGCAAAACATGGTTGGGGCCGGCGCAATAATCGCCCAAGGCTTCGGCGGTGTAACGGCCCATGAAAATCGCCCCGGCGTGGCGGATTTTTTCGCACAGGCTTTCAGGGTTTGCCACCGACAATTCCAAATGTTCCGGTGCGATGAGGTTGGCGACCTCCACCGCTTCATCAAGGTTTTGGACTTTTATCAATGCCCCGCGTGTACTTAACGAAACGCGGATAATGTCGGCGCGTTCCATCGTTGGCAGCAATTTGTTGATGCTGGTTTCGACGGCGGCAAGAAAATCCGCGTCGTCACTCAATAAAATCGACTGGGCGTTTTCGTCATGCTCGGCTTGCGAAAACAAATCCATCGCAATCCAATCCGGGTTGGTCTTGCCGTCGCAAATCACCAAAATTTCTGAAGGCCCGGCAATCATGTCGATGCCGACTTGCCCGAACACCAGTTTTTTCGCCGTGGCGACATAAATATTACCAGGGCCGACGATTTTGGCGACTTTCGGGATGGTCGCCGTGCCATACGCCAAGGCCGCCACCGCTTGTGCGCCGCCGATGCTGAACACACGGTCTACGCCAGCGATATAGGCCGCCGCCAAGACCAATCCGTTGGTCTCGCCATTCGGTGTAGGCACCACCATAATCAAATCCGCCACGCCCGCGACTTTGGCAGGAATCGCGTTCATCAACACGGAAGACGGGTAAGCCGCCTTACCACCCGGCACATATAAACCTACGCTGTCCAACGGCGTGATTTTTTGCCCCAGCACCGTACCGTCCGCTTCTTCATATTGCCACGATTGCATTTTTTGATGCTCGGCATAGGCGCGGATACGCCCGGCGGCGGTTTGCAACGCTTCGGATTGCGCGGCGGGCAGGTTCTCCCACGCGGCTTTCAATGCGGTTTTGGACAATTCCAATTCGTTGGCATTGCTGATGCTGCGGTGGTCGAAGCGGTTGGTGTAGTTGATGACGGCTTCATCACCATTTTTGCGGACATCGGCGAGGATGGCTAAGACCCGTTGTTGGATGTCCAAGTCATCGGTTTCGTCCCAGGCTAACAGTTGGTTTAGTTGTTGGTTGAAGTCTGGGGATTGGGTGGTGAGTTTTTTGATGGTGATAGGCATACAAAATTATTTAAACAGGGCTTTTAATAAGTGAAAACATTTAGCGATCCGAGAGCCGGAGCATTTATTTGATTACATCTGTTATTTCTTCTGTGTGTGGCGTTTTTCTAAACCGCAACTTTAATCTGTGAGTACGTTTAGCTTCTTCGATTAGAGTTTGATGTTTTACTTCCAATTTCGGAATCCTTGACGAATGTATGATGTACCCAATTTTCAAAAACTTGCTTTTATTATCCCGCAGTTCTTGCAATTCCTTTTTTTCCGACAACTTATCGATAGTGTTTTTTATTTGATTTACACCAGCTTTAACATCGTAGGTACTTTTCAACTCAATATAGATTTCAAGTTTTGTTTCCACATCAATCGCAAGCCAATCGCATTTTTTGAAAAGGACACCATTTGCAAGAACATCGTTTTCAAAAATACTATTTTTACCGTCAATTTTGCATTTTCTAATTTCGCGTTTCCCTTCATTTTCCATAATAAATTGGGATTTGCATTCACGATGTTCTTCATCTTTAAATACAATTTTTGTATGCCCCACTATTTCACATGGGTCATCCATCAATATCTTCCATGAAAGTTAATTTTTCAAATAGGTAGGCAAAATGCTCTGAGACCTCATCAATCATATTGGCATCAATCAATTTCAATTCTTGGTTAAGGATGGATTTTACCGTGCCGTTATTGACAACATAAGCCGTCACATCGTTAAAATCCACCCATTCAGATTCCGGGACGACTTCGCGGAGCGCGTCCAAATCTTGGTAGTTTTTTGATGCTGCGACATTACCCGCTTGGATGAGGTTGTTGAAGGCGGTCAGGATGTAGGGGCTGTGAGTGGCTATCGTAAAGGAATTGAAGCCATTGATGACAAGATTTTCTTTTCCACTTAGTTCCTTCAAATAATTGTAAGCATTAGCAACCAGTAAAACCATTTCATTTTGGGATACAGGGAACAGATGTGTTTCAGGTTCTTCAATTATAAAATGACAGGCAATATAAGAACCTCGTCTATAAGGCTCTGTTGACAAAAGCACTACCAACGGCAAAGCTTCTTGCTGTCCAGATGAGGCATCGGCAATATCGATTTTACCTTTTTCATTGATAATCCAATCTTTGCCTTCCTCAAATGCAAAATCACCACCAATAATTTTCTTAATGGCAGAGCTTGTCCGTTCTTTGTGAGGCCATTTTTCTATATATTGTCTTGCTTGTTCATAATGTTTTCCAAACCGAGTTAAAAAATAATCTATTTTTATTTCTGAACTGAGATAAGAAAAAATACTCTTGTCCAAATTGGCGAAAAAAGAGCGGCCAGCCGGAATGTAAAAAACTCTTTCTAAATAAGGTTTTGGATTATTTTCAAATAAAATATCAATTAAAACTGCTTCCAAGAATGAAAATGACTCAGCCAACAGTATATTTAAATTTCTATTTTTTCCTTTAAAAAATAATGGGTTGTGAATGGCTTTTTTTATATCAAATCGACCATCTAAATAGGGGTCTTGATCTCGAGCATCTTTTAAATGAAAAAAAACATCACGGATAATAAAATTGCTGTTTAATTCCAAAAGAAGTTGGGATGAAGATTCATTTTGATTATCTACCAAGCGATTAGCAATTGAGACCGAATAATATTTGTTTGAGTAAGAAACAATAAACTTTTGATTTTCCCAAGTATATTCAGGAAAAATCTTTTTGAATTTAGTTAAAGCCAGTTTATCGCAACCTTCCTTGGTAGTCATGCCACGATAGACCGCTTCAATCAACGTCTGCGGATATTCCTTAAAAAAATAAATCAACTTAGAAATCAAACTCTTCCCTTGCGCTTGCGGGCCGATGAAGAGATTGATTTTCTTAATCTCAATTTCCGCATGTTCAATGGCAAGAAAGTTGTCGATGACTAATTTTTCCATGATGCGCTTAGTTTTTAGGTTGATTTATAGTAAATCTTCGATTTTCCAAGGGTATTCCGAATCTGTCGATTAGGTGGTTCTTTATCATTCAATCAGATTGACTTTAGCCGCCAACTTTTTATCGAGTGTAAGTAATTCAATATGATAGGCTTGTGCGCTGGCTGCAATAATTGAATCAGGCAATTTGGTTTTATGGGTGCGCCTAAACTTGATAGCGAGTTCTTCGATTTTGTCATCGATGCTTAAATATGCCATTCGATCCAATAAGCTATTAATAGCCACTGTTTCTGATTCCGTAATAGTAGAAAAACTTAACAATTCCATTTTTGTGATGGAACAGTAGGCGCATTCGTTAATGCTTATGTTTTTATCTGCCAAAAGTGCCAATACCGCAGACGATCTTTGATACATGCCGATAATGATATTGGTATCGAGCAAGTATTTAATTCCACTCATTACGCATATCGTTTTGAATGGCTAAAGGATCATTTTTAAATGATGGCAAATCGGGCAATTCATTCACAATATCAATTAACAGCTCGGATTTTTTACTTGATGCGGCGTAGCTGTTCAGTAGTTTCTTAATCAATTGTTCAGGTTGAAGATGTTCATGGCTCGCTAGCTTGTTAAGTACCAATGCTGTTTCATCTTCAAGCTCTATAGTTACCATAACAGCTTACCCCCATATCAATGTGTTATCGTTTCGCCAATGTCTGCTCAAACTGCGCCAACAACTCGGCAATGGCGGCGTTCTTCATTTTCATCGCGGCTTTGTTGACCACCAAGCGGGAGCTGATGTTCATGATCAATTCGCGTGGTTCCAGATCATTGGCTTTTAAGGTGTTGCCGGTATCGACCAAATCGACGATGCAATCGGCCAAGCCTACTAATGGGGCAAGCTCCATGGAGCCGTAGAGTTTGATGATTTCCGCTTGTATGCCCAGGCTGGCGAAATAGCGTTGTGCGGTTTTGACGTATTTGGTGGCGACACGCACGCGTCCGGTGATGGGCGGCGCGTCTTTGTGGGCGGCGGTCATCAATCGGCAACGGGCGATGTTCAAATCCAGCGGCTCGTACAAAGCTTCCGTGCCGTGTTCAAGCAGCACGTCTTTTCCGGCAATCCCTAAATCCGCCGCGCCGTATTCGACGAACGTCGGCACGTCGGTGGCGCGGATGATGACCAGTTGCACATCGGGGCGCGTGGTTTGCAGGATAAGCTTGCGGCATTTGTCGGGGTCGTCGGTCGGCACGATGCCCGCTTCCGCCAAGAACGGCAGGGCTTCTTCGTAAATGCGGCCTTTGGATACAGCTATCGTCAACATAGTACAACCTTTATTTGGCGACCCGGCGGATGGTGGCGCCGAGCTGGGTCAATTTTTCTTCGATGTGGTCGTAACCACGGTCGATATGGTAAATGCGGTCAACGAGGGTGCTGCCTTCGGCGACCAGGCCCGCGATCACCAAGCTGGCGGAAGCCCGCAGATCAGTCGCCATGACGGGCGCACCAGTCAGGCGTTTGACCCCGGTACAAATCGCGGTGTTGGATTCCAGCTTGATGTCCGCGCCCATACGGTGCAGTTCCTGGACGTGCATGAAGCGGTTTTCAAAAATGGTTTCGGTGATCACGCCCACGCCTTCGGCAACGGTGTTCAGGGCGATGAACTGCGCCTGCATATCGGTGGGGAATGCCGGATACGGCGCGGTGCGCAAAGACACGGCCTTGGGCTTTTTACCGTGCATGTCCAGTTGGATCCAATCTTTGCCGGTAGTAATGTCGGCACCCGCTTCGGTCAATTTATCCAACACCGCATCAAGGATGTCGGGGCGGGTTTTTTTCAGTTTGACTTTGCCTCCGGTGATCGCCGCCGCGACCAGATAGGTGCCGGTTTCGATGCGGTCAGGCAAAATGTCGTAATGGATGCCGGTTTCTCCCAATTTTTCGATGCCTTCGATAACCAGCACATCGGTGCCGATACCCGTGATTTTCGCGCCCATTTTGTTGAGGAAATGCGCCAAATCGGTGACTTCGGGTTCTTTGGCGGCATTTTCAAGCACGGTGACGCCTTCCGCCAATACCGCCGCCATCAGCAAATTTTCAGTTCCCGTCACCGTGACTTGCGGCAACACCAAGCGGCAGCCTTTTAAGCGTTTGGCTGTGGCATGGATATAACCGTTTTCGACGGTGATGTCGGCCCCCATTTTCATCATGCCGTTTAAATGAATGTCAACCGGACGGGTACCTATCGCACAGCCTCCAGGCAAGGATACATAGGCTTTGCCAAATCGCGCCAACAACGGGCCCAACACCAAAATCGAGGCCCGCATGGTTTTGACCAATTCGTAAGGGGCTTCGTAGCTGTTGATGGTGCTGCTGTCGACTTCGATGTTCATTTTTTCATCGACCAACAAATGTACGCCCATACGCCCTAACAATTCCATCGTGGTGGTGATGTCATGCAAATGCGGTATGTTGCCTACGCGCACAGGGGATTCGGAAAGCAAGGTCGCCGCCAAGATGGGCAAAGCGGCGTTTTTGGCGCCTGAAATACGTAGTTCGCCAGAAAGTTGTGCGCCGCCGGTAATAATTAATTTATCCATGCTATTGATTTATATTATTGATTTATAAAAAATAAATTGTAAGCAAGCTGAATCAGTTTTCAAGCTGGCTAGTAAAATAAGGGGGTTCGTCGAGACCGCTGATCTTGGCAAGATTCAGCAACTGCTTAGGGATATTACAAAACTTAAGCGCTGTCTTATTGCTACGCGCCTGTTTAATGCACTCTATCATCAGCGCAAGTCCGGCACTGTCAGTATTGGTGACGCGGCTTAAGTCAATGGTGATGTTTTTTGCCGAAGCTAAAAATGTCAGCGACTTGACCGTGTCTTTGGCAATGGTTATGAAGGTCAGGTCACCGTTGACCGCAAAACGTCCGCCGCCTTCATCAATAATTTGCAGGCAACTCACTTTTTTTCTTCCGATGCCGATTTGAACAGGAATTGTCCAATGGCTTTTTCAAGGATGATGGCGGGCTGGGTAATATCAATGCTGCCATTATCTTTCAGGAAAGCATCTGAACCGCCCGGCTCCAGGCTGACGTATTGCTCGCCCAACAATCCGGCGGTAAAGACGCTGGCCGTCGTGTCATCGGGCAAGGTGTTGTACTGCGAGTCAATTTTCATGACAACCACGGACTGGTAGGTTTTCGGATCAAAACTAATGCCGCTGACCTGGCCGATTTTAACGCCTGCCGCCGACACGGGCGATTTGACTTTTAATCCGCCGGAATTTTCAAAACGGGCGGTCAACGTGTATGTGTCTTGTTGAGTAAAAGAACTTAAGTTACTGACTTGAAAGCTCAGAAAAAACAGTCCGGCAATCCCTGCTGCGACAAACAGTCCAACAAGGGTATCCTGAGTGCTAGTGTGCTGCATGTTAATTGTCTCCAAACATGAGAGCGGTAAGAATAAAATCAAGGCCTAAAATACTGAATGCAGAATTGACCACGGTACGTGTTGTAGCGCGGCTGACCCCCTCCGACGTGGGGATGGCGTCGTAACCTTCAAACAAGGCAATCCATGAGGTCACCCAGCCAAACACAAAACTTTTGAAGACACCATTAAGAATGTCATCCTGAAAATCAATACTGGCCTGCATTTGTGACCAGTAAGCACCTTCATCGACACCCAACAAGCCGGAGCCGATCAATTGCCCGCCGACAATGCCGACGGCACTGAATATCGCCGCCAATAATGGCATGGACAAACACCCTGCCAAAAAACGCGGGGAAATGATGCGCCTGACCGGATCAACCGCCATCATTTCCATGCCTGACAACTGCTCGGTGGCTTTCATCAAGCCGATTTCAGCGGTCAACGCCGACCCGGCCCTACCCGCAAACAATAGGGCGGAAACCACCGGCCCTAACTCGCGCACCAAAGAAGCCGAGACCATCACGCCCAAGGTCGCTTCCGCACCAAAATCAGACAGCGTGTAATAGCCTTGCAAGCCCAATACCATGCCGACAAACAAGCCGGATACGGTAATGATCAGAAACGAGAGCACTCCCACCGAATACAGTTGGTTCAGCAATAAACGCGGTCTCAACAAGACACTTAAAATACCTGACAGGGTTTGTAGCAGAAAGAAAGTCGCCCGTCCCAGTTTAGTAAAACTGGATCGGGTGCTTTTCCCCAAATTCTGTAGCAATTGAATCATCGTTGATAGCGGCTTTACAGTCGATGTTAGGTGATATGGCTACGCCATAGGTAGGTTTTTGATCACGCCCATATCCATCATTCTTAGGCATAGGCGTTTAGCCGCTTGGATGGCAATATCCCGATACTGAAAAAGCTTATGGGTTTGGTCAGGCATCAGAAGGGATAATTGTGCGGCGTCACTGGGATGATGAAAATATATGCCAAGCTTACCCGCCATTCGCATAACAGCGGGCAATTATACATTATTTCATAACATGGGAGGGGTAAACCATGCCTGACGTCAAAGTGGCCGCCGCAAAAGACATCAGAAGTTATGGGTTCCCACGCTCTGGTGTAACTGCCCACAGTTAAGGAATAAACTATCAATCGCAGGCAATGGCCTATTAGTTTGTGCCTGTATCCTTGCATATCCTGTTTACCCAATTTTTACCCACTTATTTTGTTATGGACAAAAAACACGTTCAACATTTACCACCTTCAATAGCCATTTTACCCTTTTGTGGATACCTATCAGGAGGTCAAGTCAGTTCATCGCCTGCCATCGGTTCTCTATCTGGACTGGCGTTGAGCCAGGTGTCAAAAGCATTGAGTTCGCCTCGAGATTGTCGCTCACGAAAATAGGTCTCGGTCTTCAATGCGGAAACCTTTTCGGCAATGGCCATGACGAAAAACTGGTTCATTGATACATGCTCTTCCTCCGCCACCTTGCGGGCGTAAGAAAACAGAGATTCGGGGACGCGCAACGCATAGTTAGTCATCAGGTATTCTCCTCTTGCAGTTGGCGCAAAAAAGCGCCTGGGGTCAACACCGGCAGTCGAAAATGGCTGGCTGGAACAAAATCAGCAGTATTCAAGGTCACCAGCACTTCGGCACGGCCATTTAATGCGGTTTCCAGTACCATCTCGTCAGCCGGGTCGCGTAATTGTGGTCGCCAAAGGTAATGCAGGTGTACGGGTTCAATAAATAACGACAGTGCGTCCAGGAAGGCATCGGTCGTAGCCTCGGTTCGTTCGCTGACAGCCAATTGTTCTGGTCGCTTCAGCACAGCTTCGTATTCCAGCATCAGCGGCACCGACGCCAGTGCTATAAATTGACCGTTTTTTAGCGCCAATAGCAATGCAAACGAAGCTCCATTCCGGCTTCGTGATGCGGCGACGAGAACGTTGGTATCCAAAACAACACGGGGTATTTTCATATCGCATATCATATTACTCCGATTAATAAAGTCAAAACGACTTATTTTTTCAGTTGTTATGCTGGCAGTAAGTCAATTAATATCAAGGACAGCTTTAGGTGAGCGTGCAGCCATTCGTCAATCTGGCTTCTATGACAGCAGTGGGTCGGTTTTTACCCTTCAGCCAAACGTCATTTTGCACATTGTCTACGGCTGCTTTTGAGTGATTTTAAAAAGCAAGGCAAGAAAACAGAAACGCCAACAGATGCAGGCGTTGATCCGTCAAAACGGCCAGGCCAAATCCATCGCCCAGTATCTCAAAAAAGGCGCGGGCTACCGCTATCCATTGGGGAATTTCCTGAAAGGCGAGCCCCAATGGGAGGCCGAGTTGGTGGAAGAACTGGAAACGGAATTTGCCGACATCCGAAAACAGCTCGGCTTGTTGGGGAAGATCCGCGATGCCGTGCAGGATTACCGTAAGAGTCTCCAGTCGTGATGTCCTTATGCCAAGCCTTGTTCCCCTAACGCCTATGTAGCTAATGTTCAGATAACAACGCCTAGAAGGATCATTCGGCAATCAATAAAATCCACTATAATGGATTTTAACAAATGACTACCTATCATAATTAATAAAATCTATTAAAGTAGATTTTAATTGACATGATAAGACATTGCCTCTATAAATCCAGTATTGGAGAATTATATGAAGCGTGTCATCCCTACAGCCTTTCCTGCCGATCCTTGTCTTGATAGCCCTGCCACCTTGGGTGCGGCGATCCGTGCCGCCCGCACCCAGGCGGGTATGCGCCAAGTCGATGCCGCCTTAAGCATTGGCGTTGCCTTGCAGACCTTGATTGATATTGAAACCGGCCAGCCGGGGGTCAGTATTGGCAAAATTCTGCAAGTGGCGCAAGGCTTGGGGGTGTCGCTGTTCGTCCTGCCGCAATCGCAACGCGATAATGCCCGCCGGCGTTTGGCTGAGCTGACCCAACCGCCGCTATGAAGCTGGACGTTAAAGCCAACGGGGAGTTGCTCGGCTGGCTCAGTCTGGACAGCGGCAGCGGCCTGTTTGCTTTTGCTTATGCACCGGATTGGCTGGCAAAAGACATCCGCTTCCCGTTAAGCCCGGCCTTGCCCCTGGCTGCCGGAGCAATCACACCCGAACAACACAGTGCCGCCGTGCGGCAGTTTTTCCAGAATCTGTTGCCGGAAGGCCAGGCGTTGGACGATGCCGCGCAAGCCAACAAAGTCTCTAAATCCAACCTGATGGGTTTGCTGATCGCCTTGGGGCAAGAAACCGCCGGGGCGTTGTCGCTCAGTTTGGCTGATCCGCTATCACCCGCCCACCGGGAAACCACAAAACGCTTGCTCAGCCGGGATGAATTGTCCCAACGCATCCGCTCGCGCCCGCAAGAGGCGTTCACCGTCTGGGACGGCAAAGTCAGGCTGTCGATTGCCGGACACCAGGATAAAATTGCCGTGTTGGAAGAAAACCGGCACTGGTATCTGGTCGATGGCGACCGCTTGGCCTCCACCCATATCCTCAAACCCGAACCGCTACGCACCCGCCTGCAAGGCATGACCAGCAATGAACTGGCTTGTATGCGCCTGGCCCAGGCCGTGGGTTTGCCAACGGCGGACATCCGCCTGGAATGGCTACCCGAACCCGTAGTATTGATCCGCCGCTTTGACCGGATCAGCAAGGCCGACGGTGTGCAGCGGCTCCACTGCATTGATGGCTGCCAAGCCTTAGGTCTCGGTGTCAGCATGAAATATGAACGCCCTTATGGCGATGGCCGCGATGTGCAACATCTGCGCGATGGGGCGTCTTTGCCCAAGCTGTTTGCCTTGTTGACCCAAGCCAGCTCAAAACCGGCGGTCGACCGCTTGGCCTTGTTACGTTGGGCGATCTTTCAGGTGTTGATCGGCAACACCGATGCCCACGGCAAAAACCTGTCGTTTTTCATGGACACAGGCGGCTTGAGCCTGGCACCGGCTTATGATTTGGTCTGCTGTTTGCGCTATGCCGGGGACGGCATATCCGATACCCTGGCGATGGCGATTGGCGACAATTTTAACCCCACCGCGTTGACGGCCTATGACTGGGCGTTGATGGCGTATGAATGCCGGCTCAATCCCAAACTGGTCAGCCGCGAATTGACACAATTGGCGGACAAGATTTGTACAGTCTGGCCGGGATTGAGGGACGGATTGTTGGAACTGGGTGCCGAATTCTCTGTGCTGGAGGGGATAGAAGCCATTTTTTTGCAGCAATGCGGCAACGCCCAAAAGCTTGCGGTTGAAATCCCTAAGGTTTCTGTTGACTTGCTGAAGTGAAAATAGGCGGTGCGAGTTTAGACAAAGTGTTTTTATCCTGAAGGCGGCGTGAACTAACGTTCCGTTCAAGTTGAGGGATCCACGCCAACGCAGCCGAAAAATATCTAAAGAAGCTATTATTTTAAAACGTTTTTAGCCTATTTTTTATAACCAAACAATAAGTTCCGCAAACTCGGCAAGTTTTTCATTAATTCATTTGTTATCTTGTCTCATCCTTTCGGCAATCATAGGAAACAGTAATACGGAAATCATGCCGGCACTAACCAGAACGGCCGCCCGATCCGGCAACATAAGGTCGGACGAGACGCCGATTTCTGAAATGATGACGATCATCGGTAAGCCCGTGGCGGAATAAAGGGCAAAAGGCAGCCGATCGGCTGAAGATAAAACTTGACGGTAAAGCAAGACCGGCGCTCCGCGCACCACGACGAGCAAACCCAATAGGCTGATGATCTGGACGGATGCCAACGGATTCGCCCACAGCGCGGCAATGTCAAATTTCATGCCGGCGATGATGAAAAAAATGGGAATTAAAAAGCCATAGCCGATGGCATCCAGCTTCTGCCGGAGCAGCACACCGCCTTCGCCTTTACTGGCCATGCCCACCACCATGCCGGCCGCAAACGCGCCAACCACTACATTCATCCCAAACTCACCGGCTAAAACCACTAACAAAGCCTGGAGAGCAATACAGAGACGAACCGGCAATTGGCCGCTGCTTTGCATGGTTTTGGCCAGGATGTCGATCACCGCGGAAGACCGGGCGCGGACAGCCGTAGCCGCAATCAAACAGGTAATGCCCACAAAAGCCACGATGAAGACGGTATGTAAAGACGTACTATGCGCCGGGATGATCAGCAAGGAGATGACCATCAATGGGCCGAATTCACCCATCGCCGCGGCCGACAGAAGCAATTTGCCGAAGTCCGTAGCCAAAGTACCATCATCCCGTAGTATGGGAACCAATATACCGAGCGCGGTGGTCGACAAAGCCACGGCGGCCAATAACGGCGGCGCTTGAATCAGACCGATGGCATGGACGAGATACATGCAAATCATGGCAACAATAAAAGAAAGAAACCAGCCTCCGACGGCCAGCGTCAAGGGCTTGCCTTGAATTTCGCCGAGATTGATTTCCAAGCCCACCATGAACAGCAAAAAGGTCAAACCTAGCTCACCTAACATACCCACTAAGCCATCCGGGGTTACCCAGTTGAAAATATGGGGGCCTATAATCATTCCTAGCAGCATTTCAGCCACCACGACCGGCATGCGAAAGCGGGTGGGCATGCTGGCAAGCAAGGGTGCGAGAGCCGCCACAAGAGCGATCACAAATAGCGCTATACGGTAAGATTCCATATCTGTCTCCTAGGTTAGTGCGGATTGGCAATGCAGTTAATTTTAGGTGAATTCAATGAAGTAATCACTGAATCTGTTCTTTTCGCAAATTGTTTTCCAGCAACGCCTCATAAACGGGTGGACTTTCCAGCCAGTCGGTAATAAGCAATGCGGTAAAGCAGGCGACAAACAACGGCAATATCAGCGCATAATTGCCGGTCATTTCATTGCCCGGCAAACAGTTCACGACTTAAGGTAGTTAAGCCATTTTAGCATCTTCCAATATCAAGGATAATTGCTGTCTAACTTGCGTAATACCTTGGTTGATAACAATGCCTCTTTTACTCAACAAGCCGCGCGTTTGGTTGACCAGCGCAGTGAGTTTATCAACCAACTCTTTGCGGATATTATGAACTGACGTTACGCAGTAACGTAGTTTGTATCCCATTTTCCCGCCGAGCACTGGCTACACATCCGCACGACGAACCCGATTGAATCGACCTTTGCCACAATCCGGCATCGGACCACCCGCACCAAGAATTGCGTGTCGAGGAATACATTACTGGGCTTGGTGTTTCATCTGACGCTGGCCGCCGAAATCAGCAGATGACCGCCTGATTCAGGCCGACCATACACCAGATTTGACTATTTCTCACAGCGGAAAGGCAGCAATTGTTTCAATCTGTTTTTCCTGCATGTTGGTTTTGTCGCCCTTGTGCAACATCTACGGATTTCTGTAACTTTGGGCGTTTCTGATGTATTGCGCTACAATCCCAAAATGGAATTTGAAATTATTGGCAATATTAGGCATCCCGAAACTTTTGCTCGTGGCTCAGGCATTAGGTAGTTACCAAGGCTTCGTAAAATTCATGGGCAGGGGTTTATGGCGTAAGCGTAAGGGCTTTGCCACAGTGCGTTTGCAAGATGGAACGCTCCGCGAAGCAGAAATTCATTGGTACGAAGCATCGGGCATTGGCAAACGGGAATTTAAAATTAAACGTTACATTGACACACAATCATGAACAAACACAAACACGAATTCGTAATCTGTATCAATAACCGTGGCTATGAAGTTTCATTGGAACCCCGTAAGCTCTATGAAATTTTGGCGGATGCTGAGGCAGAAAAACATAACCAAATTCGGGTGATTGATGAATCTGGCGAGGATTTTTTATATCCGGCATCTTTATTCGATAGAATTACTCTTCCTGCTCAAGTTATCGAGCATGTTTTTTATGCACAGGCCTAAATTGTTTTGGGTTTACCCTTATCCGCTTTAATGCGTCGTGCTGAATGCCCAACAAGCCAGTTAAAGGGACGCGCCGCCCGTTGGCGGTTTTAAAATTTCATTTTTATCAAGGTCCGGCGGCTTCGTTTGGCTTTCGTTAGCGGCACGCCCCGTAACGTTGGGCGCAAAGTGCATTAACCTTCCCAGTGTGAGAAAATATAACCCTTGATGTCAAGTCCCGCCTGATAATAAACCTTTTAACAAACAACCCAGGCTTATCTTCTTGCCATTTTTGAACGGCTTGCATGGGTGTTTGATGTATACCGCCGGATTTAGAGAGCCAGCCGTCAAGCTGGCCAATGAGAGCGACAAACCCATTGCCCAAACCAAGCGTAAGTTTAAAGCGACCACCGATTCTAAACATGACAAGCCTATTTCACCGAATTTTCTGGATCGTGAATTTAAGGTGAGCCGACCCGATCAAGTCTACGTTGGTGATATTACCTATATGCCAGCTTTTAAATTCAAGTATGCACAAAGCAAGCCTGTATGAAGTGCAACGAAATAGGGTGTTTGATGTAGAATCCGTATTCCGCTATCGCGCCATACGGGCTACGCAATTTATATGAACCATCCCACACATACCCAATGACTGTACCCCACGAATTCGTCAACTGGTTCCGCTCTTCTTCCCCTTACATCCACGCCCATCGTAACAAAACCTTTGTTATCTCGTTTGGTGGCGAAGCGGTGTTGGCGGCTGATTTTGAACACCATGTCCATGATTTTGCCTTGCTCAATAGCTTAGGCATCCGCCTGGTGCTGGTGCATGGCATCCGTCCGCAAATCGACCAACGTCTGCAAAACTCCGCACCACCACGCTTCCATAATCATCTGCGGATTACCGATGGTTTAGCCTTGCAAGCCGTGAAGGAAGCGGCGGGCCTGGTGCGCGTTGAAATTGAGGCGTTGTTGTCGCTAGGCTTGGCGAATTCGCCGATGGCGGGGGCGAAAATCAAGGTCGCGTCGGGCAATTTTGTCACTGCCAAGCCCTTGGGAATCATTGATGGCATAGATTATTGCCATACGGGGGAAGTGCGCCGGATTGATAGCGAGGCGATCCACCAGCAACTTGACCAAGACAATGTCGTGCTGATTTCGCCGATTGGTTATTCGCCCAGCGGGGAGATTTTTAACCTGTCCGCCGAACAAGTGGCGACCGCCGTGGCTATCGCCTTAAAAGCGGAAAAATTGGTTTTGTTGACGGAACAAAATTGTTGCCATCCTGACAGCGGCGAAAAAATCCAGCAAATGACCACAGCCGAGGTCACCGCTTTTCTTGACGAACATAAAAATCTTCATGAAATTATTAGCTTGCCTCTGAAAGCCGCAATTCATGCTTGTAATTCAGGGATTGCACGGGTACATTTAATCAATCGGCTCCAAAATGGGGCATTGTTATTGGAACTGTTCACGCGTGATGGTATCGGTACCTTGGTCAGTTCTACGCCGTTTGAAGATTTACGTCCTGCTATCATGAACGACATTGGCGGTATTTTGGAACTGATCAAGCCGCTAGAGCAACAAGGGATACTGGCGAAACGTTCCAGGGAAAAAATAGAAATGGAAATTGCCGATTATTTTGTGATCGAGCGCGACGGCCTGATTATTGGCTGTATTGCCTTGCATGCCTATTTGCAACGGCATTTTGGGATTTTGGCTTGTCTTGCCGTGCATCCAAATTATCAACGTTCCGCCCGTGCAAATCGTCTGTTAGACCATGCCTGCCGTAAAGCCAAACAGCTTAACCTGAAAAAATTATTTGTTTTATCGACGCAAACGGTACACTGGTTTATCGAGCGAGGTTTTATATCGTCAGATCTTAGCAATCTTCCTGAGCCGCTTAAGGCACTTTATAACCCACAAAGAAATTCCAAGGTTCTTTGTAAAGACATTGAATAGCCCTGACGATGACATTATCTACCGAATGCCTGTCGATATTGCAGTTATCCGATACCCATATCCTCGCCACTCCATCTGCCACCTTGCTTGGCGTTGATACCGCCTATTATTTTCGGGCAGTGTTGGCGCAGGCGTTCGCTGAAAGAAAAACTTTTGATTTGATTATGCTCACCGGCGATATTGCACAACAACCGGTGATGGAAAGCTATCAATACGTTTTGGAGCACATAACTGGCTACGGTACTCCGTGTGTGTGTTTGCCCGGCAATCATGATGATTACGCGCTAATGCAAAAAATCCTCAACACCAGGCTGGTAAATTGCCGTAAGCAATTGTTTTTAAAGAATTGGCAAATTATTAGCCTAAATAGCCAGATTATTGGTGAAGAAGGCGGTTTTTTGCCGTCAGAAGAATTGGCATTCCTTGACCGGTGTTTAAGCCAGTATCCAGGCCAATACGCATTGATTGCCGTGCATCATCATGTTTTAGCGACGGAAAGTGTCTGGATGGACACCATGATGATTACCAATAGCGGAGATTTTTTAGCTTTAGTTGGACAATACCCGCAGGCTAAAGTGGTTCTCAACGGACATATCCACCAATCAATGGATAAACAAACTCCAAGCTTGCGGGTGTTGGGCACACCGTCAACTTGTTTCCAATTCAAACCCAAAAGCGTAGAGTTCGCATTGGATGACGCTTCACCTGCTTACCGCCATATCCAACTGTATCCCGATGGGCGGGTTAGCTCACAGGTCAGCCATCTTCTTGAACCGCTGATTGGTTTGGATGGGGGGACCAACGGTTATTGAAGATGGAGCAGGGGTTTAGCGTTTTTAGTTGTGCAGAAATTTTACAATTGAGCCGAATTTAACGTACCAATACCACTTCGAATTAAACGAAGCAAAAAGCTTGTGCAAACATTCTGGTTGTTAAAATGTTTGCAGAAGCCTCCTGCTTCGAGTGTTTGGCTTTGCGGCGATATTGGGTTTTATCACAGAAAGCCTGGGTTTTATTGAATTGGTGGGCGAATTTGGCAACGGGATTTTGCTGCGGCAAACTGTCCAATTGGCGTTGATTTTTACGTTTTTTCATGGATTACCTCTTATAATATAAAACATTTTCGACCTGCGCTGTTTAGCGCACAGAACAGAGTAAAGCAAAAACCATGAAGTTCAAAAAAGATTTTGATGTGATTGTGGTCGGTGGCGGACATGCCGGAACCGAGGCGGCCTTGGCGGCGGCGCGATGTGGGGCGAAGACCTTGTTGCTGACTCAAAATCTCGACACGGTGGGGCAAATGAGCTGCAACCCCGCGATAGGCGGCATCGGCAAAGGCCATTTGGTCAAAGAAGTGGATGCGCTGGGTGGGATTATGGCGAAAGCCATAGATGTGGGCGGTATCCAGTTCCGTACCTTGAATGCCAGCAAAGGCCCTGCGGTCAGGGCGACCCGTGCGCAAGCCGACCGTAAGTTGTACAAGCAAGCGGTTCGGGGCGTGTTGGAAAACCAGCCGGACTTGGCCTTATTTCAACAAACCGTTGCCGATTTGATCGTTGAAAACAACCGCGTCGCCGGTGTCAAAACCCAAATGGGCCTGGATTTTAAAGCCAAAGCCGTGGTGTTGACGACCGGTACGTTTTTGGGCGGTAAAATCCATATCGGCCTGGAAAATTATAGCGGTGGACGTGCGGGTGATCCGGCGTCGATTGCCTTGGCGGAACGTTTGCGGGAAATGCCGTTCCGCATCGACCGCTTAAAAACCGGCACACCGCCGCGCATAGACGGGCGCACGATAGATTTCAGCCAGCTACAAGAGCAGCATGGCGACACGCCCGTCCCCGTGTTTTCGTTCATGGGCAAACGCGGACAGCATCCACGGCAAATCCCTTGCCATATCACCCGCACCACGCAGCAAACCCATGACATCATCCGTGCGGGGCTGGATCGTTCACCCTTGTATTCCGGCGTGATCGAAGGCATAGGCCCGCGTTATTGCCCGTCGATAGAAGACAAAATTGTGCGTTTCGCCGACCGCGATTCACACCAGATTTTTATCGAACCGGAAGGGCTGGATACCCACGAAATTTACCCGAACGGTATTTCCACCAGCTTGCCGTTCGATGTGCAATACGATTTTGTGCGCTCGATGCCAGGATTTGAGAATGCCGAAATCATCCGCCCAGGTTATGCGATTGAATATGACTTCTTCGACCCGCGCGATTTGAAAATGTCGCTGGAAACCAAACACTTGGACGGCCTGTTTTTCGCCGGCCAAGTCAACGGCACCACCGGCTATGAAGAAGCTGCGGCGCAAGGCTTGATTGCCGGCTTGAATGCGGCCCGGCAAGTGTTGGGGCTGGAAAGCTGGTGTCCGGCGCGGGATGAAGCCTATATCGGCGTGATGATTGATGATTTGATCACGCGCGGAACCCAAGAGCCGTACCGCATGTTCACCAGCCGCGCCGAATACCGCTTGTTGTTGCGGGAAGATAATGCCGATTTGCGTTTGACTGAAAAAGGGCGTGAACTGGGCTTGGTCGATGATGACCGTTGGCAGGCGTTTGTCAGCAAACGTGACGCCGTCACCAGCTTACAAGATACCTTGAAAAAGACCTGGATAAGGGCAGAAAGCGAAGCAGCCTTGCAAGTGGAGACCTACTGGGGCAAGCCCTTGTTAAAAGAAGCCAACTTGATGGAATTGTTGCGCCGCCCTGAAGTTGACGTTTTGCAATTGCTGAATTTTTTGCCTGACTGTGGGGAAATTCCTGAAGCAGTCAGCGAACAGGCGGAAATACAGGCAAAATACGCGGGCTATATCGTCAGGCAGCAGTCCGAAATTGACAAATCCTTGCGTCATGACCATTTGAAACTGCCGGAAAGCTTGGATTATCAAGGTATTCCTGGCTTATCGAATGAGCTTAGTGAAAAACTCCGTAAACAACGGCCTGAAACCTTGGGGCAAGCTTCCCGCATCCAAGGCATCACCCCGGCGGCAATTTCCCTGTTGCTGGTTTATTTAAAGAAAAAATCTGCCTGATGGATAATTGCGGACAAGAATTGCTAGAAGGCTTAAGGGCGTTGGATTTGCCCTTGGAGCCGCCCGCCATCAAATCCTTACTGGACTTTATCGCCCTGATCGAAAAATGGAACAAAGCCTATAACCTCACCGCCATCCGTAAAAAAGAAGAAATGGTCGGGCTGCATTTGCTGGACAGCCTGGCGATTTTGCCGCATTTGCACGGCACACGCATCATCGACATCGGTACGGGGGCGGGGCTTCCGGGCATTCCGTTGGCGGTTTGCTGTCCCGAACGCGAATTCACTTTGCTGGATTGCAATGCGAAAAAAACCCGTTTTGTGCAGCAAGCCGTCTTGGAACTGAAACTGAAAAATGTTACTGTCTGCCATCAACGGGTGGAAGATTATCAACCAACACAAGGTTTTGACTCCATCCTCACACGGGCCTTTGCCAGTTTGCCGGACATTATCGCCTTGACCGCCCATTTGCTGGCGGAAAACGGTGTGCTATTAGCCATGAAAGGCCAACAAGCCGAGGCGGAATCGGCGCAAGTTTCCGCTAAAACAACACTGATCCCCATCAACGTGCCTGGCATTGCCGCCGAAAGATGCCTGATACGGGTAGAAACGCTAGACCAACCGAGGTAAGTAAGTGGGAAAAATAATTGCCGTCACCAATCAAAAAGGCGGCGTAGGCAAAACAACAACCAGCGTCAACTTGGCGGCTTCATTGGCCGCAGCCAATCGCCGCGTCTTATTGGTGGATCTTGATCCGCAAGGTAATGCCGCCATGGGTTGTGGTGTTGATAAAGAAGACATCAGTTACTCCAGTTATGATGTGCTGATGGAAGATGTGCCAGTCAGCGCGGCGGCGGTGGTGCGCCCAGAATTGGGATTCTCGGTCATTCCGGGCAATGCCGATTTGACCGCCGCCGAAGTGCAATTGATGAATGCCGACCGGAAAGAATTGCGTCTGCGCTATGCCTTGACGCAAGTTACCATGCAATACGATTACATCCTGATCGACTGCCCGCCATCGCTGAACATGCTGACCTTAAATGCGATGGTCGCCGCCAATAGCCTGTTGATTCCGGTGCAATGCGAGTATTACGCTCTGGAAGGCTTGTCGGCGCTGATGGGGACACTGAAAAACATCCAAAGCACGGTCAATCCCGGCCTGTATTTGGAAGGCATACTGCGCACCATGTTCGATGACCGCAACCGTTTGACCAAAGACGTATCCGAGCAATTGCTGCGCTATTTTGGCGATCAAGTTTTTAGGACTTGCATACCCAGAAATATCCGTTTGGCTGAAGCGCCCAGTCATGGTTTGCCCATATTGGCTTATGACAAAAGCTCGCGTGGAGCTACGGCTTATACGTCCCTCGCCGATGAAATGATACAAAATGAAAAAAAATAATCACTTGACTGAAAAAAAACGTGGCTTGGGCAGAGGGCTTGAAGTGCTGTTGGCTGACACGCAATCCATGGACGCCTTGCATTCAACCTCTACAAACCCTGCCGATGCAAACCCTGCCGACCCTGCCGAAAAAGGCAAGCCTGCGGAAAATACGCAAACATCCAATGACGCTTTGCGGACTGAGTGCTTACAGCTTTTAAAAGAAGCCGAAGCCCTGAGAATTTTGCTGCTGGAATTTGAATTGATCATCCGCGCTGATTTGCATTGATTCCATCCAATCGGCCATTACTCACATCGGGATGGGTGGCAAATCCATCCCGCCCAGTATGGCCCTGCCTTTTTCCAATCACTTAAAACAAACAAGTAGCAAAGCAATGGCTGTACAAAAACGTGGATTAGGCCGTGGGCTGGATGCTTTATTGGGTGAAATTGCGCCGAAAGACGGTGGCAAGGAAACAGAGGATAAAGCGGTCCAAGCGGCGACCAACCCGACCCAACACCTGCCGATAGAATATCTGCAACGCGGCAAATACCAGCCGCGCAAGGATATGAACCCTGAAAAATTGCAGGAATTGGCCGATTCCATCCGGGCGCAAGGCATTATCCAGCCTATCGTCGTGCGCCAAATCGCCGCCGAAAAATACGAAATTGTCGCCGGTGAACGCCGTTGGCGGGCCGCGCAATTGGCGGGTTTGCAAGACGTGCCGGTATTGGTGCGCGAGATCGACGACCGTGCCGCAATGGCGATTGCCTTGATCGAAAACATCCAGCGCGAAGACCTCAACCCACTGGAAGAAGCCGACGCCTTACGCAAATTGCTCGACGAATTTGCGATGACCCACCAGCAAATCGCCGATGCCGTGGGCAAATCCCGCACCACCATCACCAATTTGTTGCGCCTGATCGAGCTGAACCCTGAAGTCAAAAAGCTGCTGATTAACCGGCAATTGGAAATGGGCCATGCCCGCGCCTTATTGTCGCTCAGCGACAGCCAACAACTCACCATCGCCCAAAAAATAGTCAAAGACGGCCTGACCGTCCGCGCCGCCGAGCAATTGGTCAAACAATGCCACGCCGAACCGAAAACACCAGTAGAAAAACGCATTGATAACGATACCTTGCGCTTGCAGAATGAGCTGACTGCAAAGCTAGGCGCGAAAGTAGTCATCGACCACAAGGAAAACGGCGGTGGCAAACTGGTCATCACTTACACCAGCTTGGATGAGTTGGACGGGATTATTGGGCAGATCAAATAAAACCAGATGGTTGCAACTGTGCCACCGAATCGTTCACAGACCTCATGACCAAAAAAATCAGAGAATTGATTGCTGAACTTGAAAAGGCTGGTTTCGTCAATCGGGGCGAAAAAGGCAGCCATAGAAATTTTATGCACCCACTCCTCATAAGATCAGTGGTCATTTCTGGAAAAGCGGGCGATGATGCCAAAAAATATCAAGAAAAGGCGGTTGAAGCGGCGATCGCGGAGGCGAAAAAATGAATGAAAAATACCGATATGTAAAAATCGTGGAATGGTCTGATGCAGACCAGTGTTTTGTTGGCAGTTGTCCAGGGCTTTTTTATGGTGGTTGTCACGGTACTGACGAAAAGCAAGTCTTTGCCGAACTTTGTGAAATCGTCGATGAAACCATCGCAAGCTTCCTTGAGAACGGGGATTATTTGCCGCCTGCAACGGCGGGCAAAGATTACGCGGATAAAGTGCTTCACACCTGAGTTTTCAAGTACCCCATTGGGCTACGCATCATTAAAGATACGATTTTTTTATAGTAGAACCACCACCATGCCAACCCTATTCCACCACCTGCTCACCGAAACCCAGGCGATAAGCCCCGATGCCGAGGCGATTGTCCATAAAAAATTGACTTGGACATACAAACAACTAGGCCAGCTTGTCCAGCAACAAGCCCGCGCCCTGCAAGCCCTGAATTTGCAGCCGCAACAACGGGTTGCTGTATACCTGCCTAAACAAATCGAAACCGTCAGCAGTTTTTTGGCGATTAGTCTGGCGGGCGGCGTGTTTGTGCCTGTCAATCCGGTGCTGAAAGCGGCGCAGCTTGGCTATATCCTCAGCAATTGCAACGTCACTATCCTTGTCACCTCGAAAAACCGCTTGCCTGGGCTAACCGAAGTGCTGGCGGAATGCCCGGATTTGCAGGCCATTGCCATCACTGACGCGGAAGACATCGACTACGAAGCCGTGGCGGGCAAAAGCGTTATAAGCTGGCAGCGGTTTATGGCCAATGCGGCGGAAACCTTGCAAACACCACCGACCATCGACACCGACATGGCGGCGATTTTGTACACTTCCGGCAGTACAGGCAAACCCAAAGGTGTGGTGATTTCTCATCGCAACCTGATTACAGGCGCGATCAGCGTCAGTGAATACTTGTCCATCACCGCCGCCGACCGTTTGCTGGCGGTGTTGCCGTTCAGCTTTGATTATGGTCTGAACCAACTCACCACGGCTTTGCTGAAAGGCGCGACTTGCGTGTTGCTGGATTATCTGTTGCCGCGTGATGTCGTGATGGCGATGGAAACTTACCAAATCACCGGACTTGCCGCCGTGCCGCCGCTATGGGCGCAACTGGCGAACGTCACTTGGCCTGAGGGCATCAATGGGCATTTGCGCTATATGACCAACTCCGGCGGCAAAATGCCCAAGGCCATTTTGGCGGCGATCCGCGCCAAAGTGCCGGACAGCCGTTTTTTCCTGATGTACGGACTCACCGAAGCGTTCCGCTCGACCTATTTGCCGCCGGAACAAATCGACATCCGCCCCGACTCGATGGGCAAAGCCATCCCCAACGCCGAAATTTTGGTGGTGCGCGAAGATGGCAGCCTTTGCGACGCGCACGAGGCGGGCGAACTGGTGCATCGTGGCTCGCTGGTGGCGATGGGGTATTGGAATGACCCGGCCACCACGGCGGTGCGGTTCAAACCCGCACCTGGGCAGTTGCCACAATTGCCGTTGACGGAAATCGCCGTGTGGTCGGGCGACACGGTGACGCGCGATGAAGCAGGCTATTTGTATTTCGTCGGGCGCAAGGACGACATGATCAAAACCTCCGGTTACCGCGTCAGCCCCACGGAAATCGAAGAAGTCGTCTACGCCTCCGGTCTTGCCAAAGAAGCCGCCGCGCTGGGGATTGAACATGATGTTCTGGGGCAAGCGGTGGTGGTCGTGGTCAGTGCCGACGAGCCGGAAGCCTTTGATGGACAAACGATTGTCAATGTCTGCAAAGCCCAATTGCCCAATTTCATGGTTCCTGCCAAAGTCATCGCCTTAGCGGGCTTGCCCAAAAATCCCAATGGAAAGATTGACCGGAAGTCACTGACTGGGCAGTTTGCAAATATTTTCAATGAAAATAGCTAGTTAGGGTTGAATATACTTCAAACGGTCACGTTTTCGGTTTTTGCAATCCATCGTAGGGTACGCTGTGCGTACCTTTAAAAATCATCATAAAATCAATGCAAAAGGTACGCACAGCGTACCCTACCTAAAAAAACCGAAATCGTGACCGTTCAGAGTATAGGTTTAAAGGATTTTTCATGCTTATATTCCCACCAAACATTAAAGGAGTTACACAATGGCACGCGAATTTGATGTGATTGTTGAAAAAGATTCCGAAGGCTATTTTGTCGCGTCCGTACCTGCATTGGCGGGTTGCCATACCCAGGCCAAATCGCTGGACGAATTGATGGAACGTATCCGTGAGGCGATTGAATTGTGTCTTGAAGTCCAGGATGAAGTATCAGAATCCCTTGAGTTTGTAGGTATTCAACGGATTTCAATAGCGGCATGACATCGTTTCCCAGTGTAACAGGTAAAAAGCTTTTAGCTGTTTTGGTTGGTACAGGTTTTGAATTATTGCGTGTTAAAGGCAGCCATCATTTCTTTCGTCATGCGGATGGACGCTCAACCGTTGTGCCTGCATGGCAACGAAACCATCGGCCCTGGCCTGCTTGCTAAAATCCTTCGGGATTGTGATTTGACCCGCGACCAGTTACAAAAACTTTTGTAAAATTTTAAACCAGCGATGAACTCAACTATCCCCCAACACGCCCCCATGACCCAATTCGCCGTCTCCAACAACGAATTGCTGATCGGCGGCATTCCGCTATCACGACTTGCCCAGCGTATCGGCGGCACACCGTTTTATGCCTATGACCGCCAGCTACTGACGCAACGAGTCGCCGAACTGCGCCGTGATATGCCGCCGGAGTTAAAAATCCATTACGCGATGAAAGCCAACCCCATGCCCGCCGTGGCGCAACACATGGCAAGCATCGTCGATGGTTTTGATCTGGCGTCGGCAGGGGAAATGAAAGTCGCGCTGGACACCACTATGTCCGCCGAGCACATCAGCATGGCCGGGCCGGGCAAACGCCCTGACGAATTGCGGCAAGCGGTGGCGGCCGGCATCACCATCAACGCCGAATCCTTCCATGAATTGGACACGCTCGCGCGGATTGCCGGGCAAATCGGCATCACGCCACGCGTGGCATTGCGTATCAACCCCGCATTTGAGCTGAAAGCCTCCGGCATGAAAATGGGCGGTGGGGCGAAGCAATTTGGCATTGATGAAGAATTAATCCCCGAAGCCTTGCTGCATATCAAAACACGGGGATTCGATTTTCAAGGTTTCCACATCTACAGCGGCTCGCAAAACCTGAAAGCCGAATCAATTATTGAAGCCCAGCAAAAAAGCCTGCAACTCGCATTGCAACTCGCTGACGCTTGCCCCGGCCCGATACGCAAGCTCAATATCGGCGGCGGTTACGGCATTCCGTATTTCCCTGGGGAAACGCGCTTGGACACCCGCCAAGTCGGCAACGCGCTGGCAGTGGCAATGGCAAGCTTCAAAACCGCGCAAGCCGATACCGAAATCGTCATCGAACTGGGGCGTTATCTAGTCGGTGAAGCGGGGATTTATGTGGCAAAAGTCATAGATAAAAAAGTCTCGCGTGGGCAGATTTTTTTGATGGTCGATGGCGGACTCCATCATCACCTGGCGGCATCGGGCAATTTCGGGCAGGTCATCCGCAAAAATTATCCAGTGGCGATAGGAACGAACATGGCTGGCGAGGAGCTGGAAAACGTCAATATCGTCGGGCCGTTGTGCACACCGTTAGACAGCCTTGCCGACAAAATGCGGTTGCCGAAAGTGGAAATTGGCGATTTGGTGGTGGTTTACCAATCAGGGGCTTATGGCTATACCGCCAGCCCTAGTAAATTTCTTAGCCAGCCGGAGGCGGCGGAAGTGCTGATTTAAGTCCGGGCGGGGGCATTGACAATCATTTTAGCCAATGAAGCGATTAAATATAGCCAGCCTTTGTAATAGAGCGGCCTGTACTTGAGTATTTCTATCGCACTGGAAAAAGATTTTGCATATTGGCCTGCGTCAAAGGTTTGCCAACAAAAACTCTCCCAACTATCAGCCAGCCGTTTATTCATGACAGGGTTGCCGATTGCCGTGCCGTCCTTGTCACGCAAACCAAATTTTTGCACGGCTTTGCTTAGAAGCATGGCCTCAAAGTTTTTTTGCGGTGCGGTTTTGGTTATGCTGCTGGAGTGTATCCGGTAAGCAGATAAAACACTTTTTAGTTTCATGATTTGAGTGGCTTGGGAGGCCCTCAACCAATAGTCATAATCTTGGCCTCGACGTAAGTTTGGATCAAACCCACCGGCTTCATCGCAAATTTTCTTTACTATCAATACTGAAGACGTATGCACAATACACTCCATCAGCAAACGTGTATAAAGCCAGCCTGATTTTTCTTCTGCGATGGCGTCCAATTCGGTAGCATTTGGGGGCGTTTTAGGCAAACCATCGGCGCTATCATGCAGCTCTATCCATGTGTTATAGACCATGCCAATATCTTGATGCTGTTCGAGATAGCCAACTTGGGTACTGATTTTCCAAGGCACCCAAAGATCATCGGCGTCAATGAAAGCAATATATTTGCCTTGTGCTGTTTTTATCCCTTGGTTTCTAGCGACAGCGGAGCCGGCATTGCTTTGGTCGATTATTTTAATCCTATCTTTGTATTGGTCGAGGTACTGGTCGAGAATCGCCGCCGTGCCGTCGGTGGAGCCGTCATTGATGACGATGACTTCGAGATTTTTATAATCCTGCGAGAAAATACTGGTAAGCGTGTCATTGATTGTACTTTCATCGTTATAAACGGGCACTACGACGGAAACCAAAGGTTGATCCCCGCTACACGCTGGCATTGGTTGATTTTCTTGATTGGACAAAACGGCTCTCCGGGGGATTTGATCGGATCGGCTAGTGGATTTTATGGTGATTTTTAATGGAAACCAGACCGGTTAAAGCCTCTTTGTTCTCTGGTATCAGGTTTGGCGGCCTCTATTATGATAATTTCTTTACCCAGTCGGATGACCATTCGGCTACTTGGTCGCGCCAGGCCGCCGAAGAAAAGGTATGGTCGGCTTCGGCAAAATCACGGCGAAAAACGCGCGGGTTACTCAGCAAAGATTGCCATTCAGGATCAGCTTTAACGGTTTCTTTGAATTCGTCGGCGGTCAAATCACGTCCGCTAAGGATCAACAAGACGGGATATTCAAATTGCTTTAGGCATTCGCGCATGCGTGTCGGCAGGGCGAGATGTTCATCGACTTTTGTCACTTTATGTTGTGATTCTGGCGTTGCGGATTTACTGGCCGCTTGCTTCACTATCCGCCACAACGAAAGCACCGAACTGGCGTAATTGAATTTTAGCGACAATACCTTCAGCCAAAAATCCTTGCTAAAAAATCGTTGCAGGTAGTAATGTCTTAAATAAGTCTTGGCTGAACCTTGTTCGGTAAATACCCACGGATTTAGCAACACCATGCCTTTAACCCGTTGATCTTGATACGCATAAAACAAAGCGGCAGAAGCCCCGTCACATAATCCCCAGAGCACCACTTGGCTGAGTGCCGGGCAGGAGGCAAAAAAATAATCGCTTGCCGCCCGTATGTCATCGTCAATTTGCCCGAAATTGTGCGGCTGGCCTTGTGAGTCGCCCATGCCACGGACATCGAAACGCATGACAGGGATGCCTTGGGCTGCCAGATGGCGCGCCAGCAAGACAAACTGGCGATGGCTGCCGACCCGGTATTGTGGGCCACCCACGATCATTAACACGCCAAGGGCCGCGCTTATATCGGCTTGGTGGATAATCCCGTGTAGGTTTTGTCCTTGGCAGGCAAAGATAACCGGGATTTCAGTTAGGTTTTCTGTCGCTTGAAGCTCGCTTAACACAATAAGCCTGGTTTGGTTATCATAAAGACCGGGGGTTCAAATCGGGATGGAATTCAAATAGTTTGGGGTATTGATGGCGGTAAGGCTGTCAGTAGCAATTGGTGGATGGTCGTTACCGCCATTGCCCAAGCTTCTTACAACTGGCGGTGATCAAATCAGGTGCCTCGCTGATTTCTTGGCTGGCCCAAAAGCTGTCGCCGACAATTTTTGTCAACGAAGCATTGATGTGTTGGGCTTGCAAGGTGGCAAGCCATTGCGTGTTGGCCAAGGCAATAGGCGTGTCCGGGTTGGACACCACTTCAAACAAAGCCATTTCTTTAACGGTTTGACATGGCAGTTGCTCGGCGCGTAATGCCATTAAAGGCCGGGCTAAATCGGGGTTTAACCCATATCCGGCGACTTCTAAAGCTTGCCCTGCCAACAATTGTTGTTTTAGATCAGCCGTTTTTTCCCGTGGGGCGTTGCTGTCCATCATTGCCGCCGCCACCCGCAACCGTAAAAATTGGGTGAGGAAAATATCGCCATTGACAACGGGTTGCCAGGCGATGAGGTGTGCGATGGGATGCCGGGTACGGTTGGCAAAATCCATTGCCAACAACACACCTGCCCTTAATCCCCATAAATCAATGGATTGTGCCCCTTGCTGCCTTAGCCAAGCAATCGTGGTATCAATATTTTGCAACCAAATTTCCCACGTTGCGTCGCCAAAATCTCCGGTACTGTCGCCAGTACCGAACAAGTCCAAAACCAAAACGGCATAAGCTTGCTGGGCAAACGCTTGTGCCTGTAAAGCCACCATACGCCGGGATTTGTTCATTTCCTCAGCAAAAGCGGGGATATGGATGATTGCGCGGCTAACATCATTGTTAATGGGTGGGTAAAATCCACAAAACAACTGCCCCGATTGGCAGGGGATGAATAATGGCTTCATAGCAAGCAAGGGTTCATGCCAGTTTTTGCTCGACAAATGCCACTAAGGAGCCGACGGTTGCAAATATTGACGCGTCAATTTCATCATCATCGACTATAAAGCCAAAACGGTTTTCCAGTGCGGTGATGATGGAAACCACCGCCATTGAATCAAATTCGGGGATGGAGCCTAGCAAAGGCGTGTCTGTAGAAAATTGGAAGCCCTTATTCTGAAACTGGAAAACCTCTATTAGAAGTGTTATAACGCTATCGTTTATTGACATAATATTGAGTTTAAATGATAAGAAAAAGCGGGGCTAAGGAACTAGAAACGTTAAAAATAGTAAGCGAAAATCGGCGTATTTCAATTTAATCTAGTTACAATGCGAACACCCAAGCCTAAACTGCCTCTAAAATGACCATCCACTTTAACACCATCAATTCGTTTGCTCAATTCTATCCTAAAGCAAAATTGCCCGTACAGCCTGTATTTGATTTTTCCACGTTAAATTTAAAATCCAGCGACAATACCCACGCTTCTGTATTTACTAAACAAGGCCTTTTTTTTGGCAACGCCAGGACTTGTTTAGCCCACGCTTTTGCCTTATCAGGCGTCAACGCAGACAGCGCGGTGCTGATACCCGCTTACCACTGCGGCTCAATGGTTGAACCTGCATTGTGGTTGAATGCCGACGTTTTGCTATATCAGCAGGATGCTGATTTATCGCCAAATCGAAAGCATCTGGAAAAATTATTGGGCGACGCCACCAAACCAGTCCGCGCCTTGTTATTGCCGCATTATTTTGGTTTTCCGCAAGATATTGATTATTGGCGTACTTTCTGCGACGCGAACAAGCTAAAATTAATTGAAGATTGTGCCCACGCCTTTTTTGGCACGACCAGCCAAGGCAAAACCCTAGGTACTGGCGGCCATTATTCAGTCGCTAGTGTCAGAAAATTTTTTTGCAGCCCTGATGGCGGTATTTTGATCGGCGAAAAATTGCCTTCAAGCATAACAGCAACAATTAAACCCGACTTTAGGCGCCAGCTCCACGCTACCCTGCAAATGCTATTGCTCGCGGCGGAATTTGGCAGTTTAGGTAAGCTTGGGCGGCTCATTTTGCTGCTTGATAAATATCGGACTAGGCTTAAACCTAAACCCCAGCCCCAATCAGCTCCGGCGACAATAGCAGAAACAACAGCGCAGTGGAGTTGGTTTGACCCTGATTTAATGCCCGTCAGAGGCTTGGATGTGTCCCGGCTATTGATGAAATACAGCCACTTGCAAAGTATCATCGACAGCAGGCGTAGGAATTACGCCAGGCTTATGGCGGGCATTGCCGGGATACCGCATGTGAAACCGCTATTTCCAGAACTCCCCGCCCATGTTGTGCCTTACATGTTTCCGGTTTTATTGGAATCTGGGGAGTCCGGTTTCGACCGCTTAAAACATGCCGGCGTCCCACTTTGGCGATGGGAAGAGCTTGCCACCAGTGATTGTCCGGTTAGCCAACGCTATAGATTGCAATTACTCCAAATACCCTGCCATCAAAATATTACCGCCTCGCAAATTGATTGGATCATCGACCAATTTAGCGACATTTTAGGAAAGCCTAAACCATGACCACCTGGAAACTGTTACCCGTCTCTGCTTTTTCTGAATATACCGGACAATGGGATGCGCTGAATCAACAACTTTACCAATCCCACCCTTTATTTGATTCGCGTTTTGTCGGTGCGCTGCTCAAACATTTTGGCAATCCGCAAGCGATCCTTGCCGTCTACCCTGCAACCGCCGGACACCGCGGCAATTTGTTGTTGCTAGAACCTAGAAAACTGGGTGTCTGGGGGACATTTATGCCTAGCCAAACCCAAATCGCCCCGTTGCTGTGTGGCTATCCAGAAGCGTTGCCCGGCTTGTTTGCCGTACTGCCAGGTTTGCCGGTCATGATAGATGTGCTATGCCAAGATCCGCTCTATACCTTTTTGACCCAATCCCTGGATTACACTGATAATTTAAGCCACGCTTTGACCATCAATATTGATGTCACCAATAATTTTGCCGATTACTGGCAACAACGCCCGAAAAACTTACGGCAAAACATCAGGAGCTATTCAAATCGGCTGAAAAAAAATGGCTTGGACAGCCAAATTAAAATCGTTTCAAATATTGAAGAGATGCCAGACGCCCTGGCGCGTTATGGGGAAATCGAAACCTCAGGATGGAAAGGCGGGGAAGGCACCGCCATCCATGCTTCCAATCTTCAAGGGTTGTTTTATATCGATGTCCTAAAAGCGTTTGCCACCACAGGGCAAGCAGAAATTATTGAATTTTATATAAATGACCAATTGGCCGCCTCCCGTATTTGTCTTATTAACACTGAGATGCTAATAACGCTTAAAACCACTTTTAATGAATCTTTTTCGTTTTACAGCCCTAGCCACTTGATGCTTTATCTGTTGATTGAACGGGAGTTTTTGCTCAAGCGGGTACGCTATGTGGAGTTTTATACCAACGCCAAACCGGAGCAATTATTTTGGTGTACGGGGCAACGCCCTATTGAACATCTGAGTATTTTCCGGTCTGCCACGGTGCAGTGGATGTTAAGATGCTTGCAGGGCGTCAAAGCGAAGCTTGCAAAAACAAGATGATTATAAAAGTATAAAAAATCAGGTTTCCAATCAGCACCCACTTTGTCGCGGCAAACCCAACGCATTTGGCTCCCGGTAGCCATTGCAGCCAAATAATTTGATACACCCTAATTAAAAGGAACTGAATTATACCGATAAGATAAGTATTGATTTATTGTCCGATTGGGTTCGGCATCGGGCAATCATATTAAGGAAGCTACACCGAGAGGGTATCTAAGAGTTATGACAGAAGAAAAATAGACTGGAAACATGCACACAAAATGGAAAGTGTCCGTTTCCGGTTTTTATCGGGTATCCTTGCCCAAGCAGCTATTAGGGAAATTCAACGCAAAAAATGCACTACATAGGATGTGCTGTACCCACAGGACATAAAAGGCACGAAGCGCGTCTGTCGAGTGTACAAACGCGAATGATGCGCCTCCCGTTCGGCACATCCTATAAACGTAGCAAAAACAAAAAAGCCCATAAAACATGGGCTTTTTTGTTTTTTTACATCCTACTAACCAACCACCGATTAAAATGGAATATCGTCATCATAAGGCTCGTCGAAATTGTCGTGGCTGGGTGCTTGGGATTGGGGCGCACTGGCGCGGCCTGGGGCGGGGGAGCCTACAGGCGTGCCGCCTTCGTTGCGTTTGCCGACCAAGTCAATGATGTTGGCGTTTAATTCCAAGGCGGTTTTCATGCTGCCGTCGTTGGCTTTGTATTCGTTCATGGAAAGCTCTCCAGAAACAAACACTTGTTGGCCTTTTTTCAGGTAGTTCTGCAAACTGCCTTCGGCGCGTTTGCCAAATAAGGCGACGCGTATCCATAAAGTTTGTTGTTTATCGCCAAAACCGATGTTGTTGGCGACATTAACGTTCAGCACCGCCAATCCGGCGGGGGTGTATCTGACTTCGGCATCGCGGCCTATGGTTCCGGTAAAGCTAAATACGTTGCTCATAAAAAATCTCTGCTAGTTAATGAAATGAGTGACTAGACCTTTCAGGTTTCTAAAACCTGAAAGGTCTTCTGGCAAATGCGTTATTCTTCAAGGGCTTTTTTATAACGGATAGATGAAAACACCGACAAGCCAATCAACACCGCGCCAACCAAGCCCGTCACCACTTCAGGAATTTCATGCACCATGCTGACCAGCATAATCGCCGCCAAGCTGCCGATGGCATAGTGGGCGCCGTGTTCCAGAAACACATATTCATCCAGCGTACCTTTACGCACCAGATAAACGGTCAGACTCCGTACAAACATCGCGCCTATCGCCAAGCCCAGCATGATGATGACGACATCTTGGGTGATCGCAAACGCGCCGATGACGCCGTCAAAAGAAAAGGACGCATCCAACACTTCTAGGTACAAAAAGCTCATGACACTGCCTTTTTTCAGCACGTCCGCCAGTTCTTCGCCTTCTTCCTCATCTTCAAACAAGGCCGACAAACTATCGACAATGACGTATAAAATCACGCCAAATACGCCAGCCACCAGGGCTTCATGGCGGATGGCTTCAGGCAACCAGTATTGGGTTCCCAGCAACAATCCCAAAGCCAGGATGATTTCAATCGACTCCAGTTTGCCGAAACCCGCCATTTTTTTCTCGATATAACCTAACCAATGCAGTTCCTTGTTTTCGTCAAAAATGAACGAGAAAAACACCATTAGCAGGAACATGCCTCCAAACGCGGCGATTTGGACGTGCGATTCGGTCAAATGCTGGGCGTAGGTTGCAGGCTCATGCAAGGCCATTTGCGTGACCCCGATAAAATCTATGCCCGTCGCCATCGCCACGATGGTGATGGGGAACAATAAGCGCATACCGAACACGGCGATCAAAATCCCCCAGGTCAGAAAGTATTGCTGCCAGCGTTCGTCCATGCGTTTAAGTATGGACGCATTGACCACGGCGTTGTCGAATGACAAGCTGACTTCCAGCACCCCCAAAATCATGGCGATGAGCGCCCCCGCCACGCCGCCCGCCACACCACCAGAAATGCTGCCCCAGTAAAAGGCAATTGCCAAACTAATGGCGGTGACAATAAAAGAAAGTCGAAAATGCTGCATAAAAGAATCCTTAACAAGTAATTTAACCAGCAACTATAAGTCCATTTATATTAAAATCAATACTTAGGCGATTTCCGGCCAGGGCTACCTCATTAAAAATAGCGACCCAACCAACAGAATTTTAGATAATAGCGGCATAAGCAATTGATCAAGGACGATGGAGAAATGGATTTTTTAGATATTTTTGGACAGCTCGACGATCCCC
>NZ_JAQTZU010000025.1 GCF_028687615.1 Methylovulum sp. | reverse complement strand
CCTTCAGCGTTTTGTATTTTTTCTCGGACGGCGTGCGTGGTCGTGGCTGTTCCGTGTAGTAGTTGCCCCATAGCTTTTGCTCCTTGAGTTTAGGATATAGTAAACCATTTAAATGCGGGACTAAACACTTATGCTTTATGAGGGTTAGCGGTAAATGTCTTTCCGGTGTCCGATTTTGATAATCTGGACAATCAGCCGCGTATCGAAAACAGAATAAACAATCCGGTAATCACCGTGCCTTATTCTGTAGGTGTGGTCTAAGCCTGATAGCTTTTTACAGCCTGATGGATAAGGGTTGCCGCTTAATGAATCAATCAACGGCGTAAGGCTTTGAATAATCGGCTTGGGTAAGCCTAGCAAGGCTTTTTGGGCGGATTTTTTTAACTCGACCTTATAAACAAGCCATGTTCGGACAATTCCAATTTTACTTGTTCCCACGGGGTGCTTTCCTCTTCGCTAATTTCTGCAATTGCCGCCAAGTCTTCTAGGTCTTCCATCAGTTCTTGATAATCAGCCATTGACAAAATAACGGCGGTCTTGTCGCCGTTAGCGTTGGTTATAAATTGGGGTTGGTTCATGATCTCACCGCCTATTTAGTAGGTTATTGGCCTTTATTATACGTCTCTGGACAATTCAAGCCACAAAAGCAATCCAGCATCACAGGGCTTTTTTAAACGGTATTACTTGCGCCCCGTTTTTGAGGCCGTCCAGATAGTCCGCCCATGCTTGCATCATATTCCGGCGTTCTGGCAAGTGTTGCGCCCGATTGTAGGCGGCTTTTACGCGGTTACGTTCGGCATGGGCAAGCTGGCGTTCGATCATGTCAGAATGGAATCCTTGCTCATGTAAAAGTGTGCTTGCTGTGGTGCGGAAACCGTGGGCGGTGTGCTGGCCTTGGTAGCCCATGCGCCGGATTGCCGCACCTATGGATTCGCGGCTTATGTGCTTTTCGCCGTTTTTGCCTTGGTTGCTGGCAAAAACGTATTGTTGGTTTCCGGTCAGCGGGTGAATATCCCTAAGCAAGGCGATTGCCTGAGTGCTTAACGGTACGATATGCGCGTCTTTCATTTTCATTTTGTCGTGGGCTTACGCGCCATTCCGCCGCGTCAAGGTCAAATTCTGTCCATTCAGCCGCAGCAAGGTTGGCGGGTCTGGCAAATATCAGGGGTTGCAGTTGCAAGGCGGTTCTGACCACAAAGTTGCCGCCATAAGAATCTATATCGCGTAGCAGTTGCGCCAGTGGTTTGGATTCGATGATAGCGGGATAGTGACCGCGCACGGGTGAAGGCAAAGCCCCGCGTAAATCCTGCGTTACATCACGTTCAGCCCTGCCCGTGGCGATACCGTAGCGTATGGCTTGCCCGATAAATTGCTTGGTTCTGGCTGCGGTTTCAAGTGCCCCACGGTCAACAATGCGCCGCAAGGTTGCCAGCACTTCCATAGCGGTTAAATCTTTCATTGGCCTGTTGCCTAACCAAGGGAATACGTCACGCTCGAAACATTCGCCAATGTGTTTACGGTGGCTTTCGCTACAGTTCGGCTTGGCTTGCATAAACTCTTTAGCAATGGCGGCAAAGGTGCTGGCCTCATCGCCCGCTTTCTCAATCTTGCGGGCAAGGCCGGGGTCTATACCGTTTGATTTTTGGTTACGGATAGTTTCAGCTTTACGTCTGGCATCGGCTAATCCGGTATCTGGATAAACGCCAAGCGATAAGGTTTTACGCTTTCCGTTAATGGTGTAATCAAAACGCCACCATTTAGCCCCGTTGGGTTTGATAAGCAGATAAAGCCCGCCGCCATCGTTTAATCGTTTGTCCTTGTCGCTTGGTTTTGCGCTCTTTACAGTAACATCCGCCAGTAATTCTTTAGCCATTGCAGTAACTCATAGTGGGGGAGTGCCTGTTACTGTAATACTTACTGCATAAAGTGCAAACTGTTACTGTATTTCGTTACACTTCGTTGGACAATAAAAAACCCGCTAAGCCATACAGCTTGCGGGTTTTTGTACTTCTTTGCACCTCGCTGGATGCCTGTTTGGCGGAGAAAGAGGGATTCGAACCCTCGATACGTTGCCGTATACACACTTTCCAGGCGTGCGCCTTCGACCGCTCGGCCATCTCTCCTGATCTGCTCTGTAGGGCTACAGATAGCCCGATAGAATAATGCAGATTGCCTTGTGTTGCAATCTGTTTTACAAATTTTTTAGCTTTATTAAGAACTTCAAGTCCGTTTCGGTTTTTACGCGCAACTAATTATGGCAATGATTTTATGCTTCGTCCGCCGCTTCCAGTTCATCCCAACGTTGGTAGGTTTGCGCGAGTTGGCTTTCCAGTTTTTTCAAATCATCCAAGGCCTTATTGACTTTATCCGGTGAGTTTTTATAAAAATCGGGGGAGCCGATTTGTTGGCTCAACGTGGCCTGTTGGGTTTCCAGTTTGTCTATCAATTCCGGTAACGCTTTCAGCTCCTGCTGTTCCTTATAACTGAGTTTCTTCTTTTTCGCACCAACACTGGATTCAATTGCTTGAATTGGCTGGTTTTTTTTGGCGGCTGGCGAGGCGGTTTGTGGTTTGTTTTCATTGTAGGCTATCCAATCGCTGTAACCGCCGATAAACTCCTGCACTTTGCTGGAACCGTCCAACACAAAGACACTGGTGACGACGTTGTCGAGGAAGGCGCGGTCATGGCTGACCAGCAATAAAGTGCCTTCAAAATTGATGAGTTTTTCTTCCAGCAATTCCAAGGTTTCCAAATCCAAGTCGTTGGTCGGCTCGTCCATGACGATCAGGTTGGCGGGTTTGGTGAACAAACGCGCCAATAACAGACGGTTTTTCTCGCCGCCCGACAAGCTTTTCACGGGCGAGCGGGCGCGGGCGGGTGGGAACAGGAAATCGCCCAAGTACGACATGACATGGCGTTTATTGCCGCCAATCTCAATAAAATCGCTGCCGTTGCCAACGGTTTCGGCAACCGTCAGTTCGGGGTCGAGCTGGTCGCGCAATTGGTCGAAATAGGCGATTTCCAGACGTGTGCCCTGCTCTACACTGCCCGTGTTGGGTTCGAGTTGTTTAAGCAACAGTTTCAACAAGGTGGATTTGCCCGCGCCGTTCGCGCCGATCAGACCGACTTTGTCGCCGCGTTGGATGAGCGTGGAGAAGTTTTTGATCAAGGTTTTTTCGCCATAACCAAAACTGATGTCTTTGACTTCAATGACTTTTTTACCAGAGGCATCGGCCCTTTCCAAAGCCAGACGCGCCGTGCCTTGGGTGTTGCGGCGTTGGGCGCGTTCTTCACGGAGTTTTTCCAAGGCGCGGACGCGGCCTTCGTTGCGGGTGCGCCGCGCTTTTACGCCTTGGCGTATCCAGACTTCTTCTTCGGCAAGCTTCTTGTCAAATTCGGCGTTTTGATTGGCCTCGTCTTCTAACGCGGCGGCTTTGCGGCGCAAGTAATCGTCGTAGGTGCCTTGCCACGACACTAGGTTACCGCGATCCAAATCAATAATCCGTGTCGCCAGTTTTTGTAAAAATGCACGGTCATGGGTGACGAACAATACTGCCCCTTGGAAAGCCAGGATTTGCTCTTCCAGCCACAAAATGCTTTCAAAATCCAGATGGTTGGTCGGCTCGTCCAACAGCAGCACTTCCGGTTCGATGACCAAGGCACGGGCCAAGGCGACGCGGCGTTTCCAACCGCCGGACAGGCTATCGACAATTAATTCGCCAGGCAAATCCAGCTTGCTTAAGGTGGTATCCACCCGTTGCTGGAAATGCCAGCCGTTATGGGCTTCGAGTTTATGTTGCAAATCCCCCAGTTCATCCAACGCCTTGGGATCTTCATAATCCATTGTCATCGTCAAGGCATGGTAGCGCGTGATCCAATGCCCCAATTCGCCCAGGCCATCGGCAACGGCATCGTAAATGGTCGCACCGTTTGGCAATTCGGGTGCTTGTTCCAGCCAGGCCAGACGCAATTCCGGTTGTTGCCAGATGTCGCCGTGGTCGGCATAAATATTGCCGGCGATGATTTTCATTAAGGTGGATTTGCCTTCGCCGTTGCGGCCCAGCAATCCGACCCGTTCGCCCGCATCAAGCTGGAAATCGGCGTTTTTGAGTAAAGCATGGGTACCAAAAGCGATGGAGACGTTGGTTAATCGTAATAAAGGCATGGATAAAATCTACAGAGGGAAGAAAGCAACCTATTATATAGAGTCGGTGGCTTTGAGGGATGTTGTTTTTCGGTGGCGTATCAATCAAGTGTTTTGGAGTACAAACCTGGGTTTGTACTCCAACCAGCTAAAGTAAATCAGGCATTCTCTTCCAAAGTCTCATCAGGCTGATAATCATAAACCTGGGCGGTGAAAAACTTTTTAAACTGCGGCATAAAGCTGGCGGTGATGGGGATCGAATAAAAACAATAAATCGCCCCCGCTTCGCCGGTGGTGACGCCAAAAAACCATTGCGGGAAATACAGGGTGAAAATCGCCATGACGAAATGGTAAGCCGCTATTTTTTTATTGTTTTTCCAAACAAAACCACTCAAGGCCAGGGCAAACAAGGAGCCATACATCACCAATTCACCATAGGCACTGGCGATGTTATAAGCGATATGGTATTTGCCGTTGCGCATGCAGGCGATGATATTGCCGATAAAATTCGATTCTTCGCTAAATAATTGCCAGTTAGTCGGCAGGAAACTGCATAAGATAAATATGGCACTTAAACCACCACCCAATTGTGCGGCACGTTTCAAGGCGGTCGGGTCGGATGAATACGTCGCCAACGCGGGCATGATGGCAAAAGCTTGTAAAGCGATGTGGTAAGTCGATAATTCGCTTAAGAATAAATTCGTGCCATAGCCGCATTGGTCAGCGACCGGATAGGCAAAATACTGGATAAATTCCATCAAGGAAAAATGGAAAATGGCATAGGCTCTGGCGGAGCGTACCCAAAAAGTCTCTTTTTTATCAAGGAAAGTAACACCTGAGGCGGCAATACCGACCACGCCCAGACCGAGTGACATAGTTGCGCTGAAACACATAAGTAACCCTATATTTTTATTTAGGTTGATGAGGGCAGTTAAGCTAGTCATTTGACTAAGGTGAGAGTATAAGCGGCGTAAGTGTCTGTTGTCGAGGGAGTGATGCTTTTCGTGGATTATCTACAGGCGTCCAATGCGGCGGACATTCGGGTGGCGTCTTTTATGCTGGCCCAGCCTTTCCGCCTGATGCCTCAACGATACTTGATGTCCACATTGTCCTTGCCAAACAAGGCGCGTAATTTAATCACCAACCCGTCACCCGCATTCACGCGCCACTCGTCACCTAGCCTTAACATGGCCTTGGCAACGGGCGATTGGTAATTCAGCTCTAGCGGACACTGCCCGCCTTTAAAATCCTGCAAAATGGCGGCAAGTTGGTTGATGGTCATTTGATCAGGCCCGAAAGCCGTCCACTGCACCTGCAATGACCTGGCAAACGTGGACCGGGCCTGTTCTATAGTGTAGATTTTCTCGACATTCAGGCGCAAGGCATTGGCATAGCTGTCGATAGCCAACGCACCTTCGGCGATCAACAAGGTGTCACGGACAAACACGTCGCGGTAACGTTCGTAAGTTTCGCCGAAAACCGTACATTCCAGACGTGCGGTGCGGTCGTCCAGCAGGACGGACACGATGGTCTTGCCACTTTTGGCCTGGCGGGCGCGGATGTCAACGACCAAGCCCGCCACCCGCCCTGAAACTGGCCCGCGCGAGCGTTCCACCGTATCCTGCATACTGGCAAGTGTGCCATTGGTGAATTGGCGCAATTCGGCGGCGTATTGGTCTATCGGATGCCCGCTCAGATAGAGTCCTAAAATAGCTTTTTCCGCGTCGAGTTTTTCCTTTTCCGTCCACGGTTCGACCAAGGTGCTGTAGGCTTCGGCATTTTCTGACTCTTCGTGATTGACCGCCAAACCAAACAAATCATTCTGCCCGGTCAAGGCCATTTTGCCGTGCTGTTCGGCGACGCGTAACACGGTGGGCAGTTCGGCGAAATGGCTGGCGCGGCAGGGATTGAATTCGTCAAACGCCCCCGCTTTGATCAAGGCTTCGAGGACGCGCTTGTTGACCTTGCGTAAATCCACGCGTTTGCACAAATCATACAAGCCCGTGAATGCGCCGTGGGTGTTGCGCTCGTTGATAATCACCTCTTCAACCGCCGCTTCGCCCACACCTTTGATTGCGCCCAAGCCATAAACGATATGGCCTTTATCATTGACGGTAAATTTATGCTCCGACAAATTGATGTCGGGCGGGCAGATAGTCAGCTTCATTTGCTGGCATTCTTCAATCAACACGACGACTTTATCGGTGTTGTCCATATCTGACGACAATACCGCCGCCATAAACGCCGCCTGGTAATGCGCTTTCAGCCATGCGGTTTGATAGGCGACCAAGGCATAAGCGGCGGAATGCGATTTGTTGAAACCATAACCCGCAAATTTTTCCATCAAGTCAAACACATAAGTGGCGATAGACTCGTCAATTTGATTGGCGACCGCGCCGGAAGTGAATTTCTCCCGCTCCTTCGCCATTTCTTCGGGTTTTTTCTTGCCCATCGCGCGGCGTAGCATATCCGCACCACCCAGCGTGTAACTCGCCAATTCCCGCGCAATCTGCATCACCTGTTCTTGGTACAAGATAACGCCGTTGGTCGGCTTTAAAATTGGCTCCAGCAGCGGGTGCGCGTATTCGGCCTTCGCGCCGTGTTTGACGTTGATGTAATCATCGACCATGCCGGATTCCAGCGGGCCGGGGCGGAACAAGGCCACCAGCGCGATGATGTCGTCGAAACAATCCGGCTTGAGTTTTTTGATCAGCTCTTTCATGCCGCGTGATTCGAGCTGGAACACGGCGGTGGTCAGGCCTTTTTTCAGCAACTCGTAAGTTGGCGGGTCATCGCGGGGGATGGTGGTGATGTCTATCGGTGCTTCACCCGCTTTGTGTTTTTGGGTGTTGATGGTTTGCAAGGCCCAGTCGATGATGGTCAGCGTCCGCAAACCCAAAAAGTCGAATTTGACCAAACCCACGGCTTCAACATCATCTTTGTCAAATTGCGTGACCAGGTTGCCGCCGCCTTCTTCGCAGTACAACGGCGTGAAATCGGTCAGTTTGGTCGGTGAAATGACCACGCCACCCGCGTGTTTGCCGACGTTCCTGACCGTGCCTTCCAAAGACAAGGCCATATCAATCAAGGTCTTGACTTCTTCCTCGTTGTCATAACGCTGTTTCAGCTCAGGGCTGTCTTTTAAAGCCTTGTCCAAGGTCATGCCGATTTCAAACGGCACCAGTTTCGCCAGACCATCGACAAAACCATAAGCAAAACCCAACACACGCCCGACATCGCGGATTACCGCCTTCGCCGCCATCGAACCGTAAGTGATGATTTGCGCGACATGGTCACGTCCATAATGCCCGGCGACGTAGTTGATCACCTCGTCGCGGCGGTCCATGCAGAAGTCAATATCAAAGTCGGGCATCGAAACCCGTTCGGGATTCAAGAACCGCTCGAACAGCAAATCAAATTCAATCGGGTCCAAGTCAGTGATTTTCAAAGCGTAAGCAACCAACGATCCGGCTCCCGAACCCCGGCCTGGCCCAACCGGAATCTGGTGGTTTTTCGCCCATTGGATAAAGTCGGCGACGATCATGAAATAGCCGGGGAAACCCATCGCGTTGATCACGTCCAGCTCGATGGTCAAGCGTTCATAATACGGAAGTCGGTTTTCCTCATCCGTGCCTTTGCCGATGGCGGGATAATGTTGCAAGCGTTCATCCAGGCCTTTTCTCGCCTCCGCCGCCATCAATCCGCCCAGCGTCATGCCCGCTGGTACGGGAAAATCCGGCAAGAAATTCTCGCCTAATTTCAAACTGATATTGCAACGTTTGGCAATTTCGACCGTATTCGCCAAGGCTTCCGGCAAGTCGGCAAACAAGACCTGCATTTCCTCACCGCTACGCAAATATTGTTGCTCGGTGTAATCTTTAGGCCGCCGCGTATCGTCCAACACGCGGCCTTGGTTGATGCACACCCGCACTTCGTGGGCGGCAAAATCCTCCTTATCAATAAAACGCACGTCATTGGTCGCCACCACAGGCAAGCCCGCCGCGATTGCCAAATCCACGGCGGCGGCGATGTAACGCTCTTCTTCCGGTTTGCCGACCCGTTGCAATTCCAGATAAAAACGCTGCGGGAACAGTCCGCTCCAGTAAGCCGCCAACTGCCGCGCCGCTTCCGTGTTTTCCGCCAACAAGGCCTTGCCGATGTCGCCATCCATCGCGCCGGACATAGCCAACAAGCCGGCATGATTGGCTTCCAGCCATTCTTTACGCAGCATAGGCACACCCAAAAGCTGGCCTTCCTGATAACTGCGCGAAATCAATTCGGTCAAAGTCACATAGCCTTGCTGGTGATTGACCAATAAAGTCAAACGGAACGGGCTGTCGGGTTCGTCAGGATTGAACATCAGCACATCGGCACCGGCGACGGGCTTAATCCCCTGCCCCATCGCCGCTTTGTAAAACTTGACCAGCGAAAACAAATTCGCATTATCGGTAATGGCGACGGCGGGCATGTTCAATTCCGCCAAGCGTTTGACCAACGGCTTAATCTTAACGATGCCGTCTACCAGTGAAAATTCGGTGTGGAGCCTGAGATGGACAAAAGCCGGGTGCATGGGATTGGAATGGTTAGATGGATAATGCAAAGCGGCCCATTATAACGTAGCTTCCCTGTCTGGGTGGCCTAGACGCATCCAATGAAAATGTGAGTTGGATTAAACATGAAGCCAGCTCTCAAAGCGCTTGCTTACCGCGTTGCCAAAACCAATACGCGAAAACTGCCAACAGCAACCAAGCCGTCACCAACGGCCCGATCACGCCATCATAAGGGCTGACCAAAAACGCCATGTCGGCATTAAAATCGGTGTTGAACAAAGTTTTATTCATTTTTATCAACCATACCCAGCAGGTATGGCAACCGATGCACAAACCCAAACTGGCTTCGCGCCCCGTCCTGAGCAAGCCCAGAAATATCCCGACCATCAGCAAAGCCAAGAATGCGCTCAAAATATCGGGGTTGAGCAGATTGGCGAAAGCATCGACTAAAAGGCCAAATGTGCTGGACAAGGTCAAATCCGCCGTCGGGATATTTTGGGAAGTTTTAATGAAATGCAGGCAGGCGTAATAGGCCGAGCTGATGATGACCGCCGCCGATACGGGCAGTTTTTTCAACAGCCCCGCCAATAAAATCCCGCGAAATAACGGTTCTTCAATCAAGGAAATTAACAACGAAAGCAATACGGCGATGCTGGATTTTTCTAAAAACCAAGCCAGCGTCCAGGCTTGTGATTCGTCCAAAACATTAATTTTCAAAATTGTCAAAACGATGAACACCGGCATCAGCGTGACAAAACCCAAGCCGAAACCTTGCCCTAATTGTTTGAAAAATAGTTTGCGTCCGGCAAAACCCAAATCCGTTTTGGTCAATTTCAGCCAGGCCATTGCCGGAAAAATGCTCAACACCAACAGCACTTGCGTGGTTTTGTTGATGGCTTTCTGCACAGGTAAACCGTCAAACACCTGCACGATGAAGAAACCGATGACACTGGCCAACACGGCGGCGAACAATAAAACCAACAACGGCACCAGCGCGTAAAACAACGTCCGCATCACTTAAAATCGCCCCACAACATCTGCACCGCCGCCAAGGCCGTCAACGAGGCCGTTTCCGTGCGTAAAATGCGCTGGCCTAAACGCACGGGGATAAATCCCGCCGCCTGCGCCAACTCACGTTCCTGCCCGGCAAAACCGCCTTCCGGCCCCGTCAACAAAGTCACTTTCATGTCTTCCGGTTGCAATTCGGCCAAGGACGTTTGTGCGTAAGGGTCGAGGAACACTTTCAAACCGTGTTGGTTATCTACCCAATTATAGAGCGGTTCTATGGCTGACAACGCCGGCAACACCGTCCGTCCGCTTTGTTCGGTGGCATGTTCGATGATTTTTTGCCAATGCAGCCAGCGTTGCGGTTTGGTTTCACCTTTAAACTGCACCACGCACCGCTCGGTCAACAGGGGCGTGATCTGGTTCACGCCCAGTTCCACGGCTTTTTGCACCGACAAATCCATCCGGTCGCCGCGAGAAATACCCAAACCCAAGGTGATATGCAGCGGCGATTCGACAGTGCGTCCTTGCCGTTGCCCCAAAGCAATCCTAACCGCCTTACGGGTGACTTCATCAATCCGGCACTGGAATTCGTTGCCATCACCGTTGAACAGGACAATCGCGTCATCAGTTTTCAGCCGTAAAACCGAGCGTAAGTAATGGGCGCTGTCATCGTCGAGTTCGACGGTTTGGCCTGGGTTTAGCGTCAGGGGGGTGTAGAGTCTGGAAACGCGCATGGTGCTTGTAAATAGTTAGGATTGAATGTGTAAGGATTTGGCTAAAATAACTTCCTTTAACTGCTAAAATGTACGCTCAACGTACCCTACACGGTTTCAATGGCTTTCAAAAAATTGCGGAAACCAAGTTTCCGACAAAATATTTTCAACTTCCCACGGGCATTGTTCAGAAAATTTTTCATAAGCGATGCCCGTTTCTTTTTCTGCCACATCGCGTGCATCATCCCAAGCGTCCGCCCACCACTCCGCATCTGTTAAGCAACTGTTTAAACTGGGTGTTTTATGCAAACGCCGCTTAATGCGCGCCCGTTGCGCCTTTATCGTCGCCCGCCAACTCGCGCCTTGACGTGCGGGCTGGTACTGCCATTTGAGCAGATGGCAAAGCAGCACCGCCATACGGCTTGCCAGTTCACGTTGCTCGCTTTTACCCACGTCTTCAATCTCCTCAGCGATGTGTTCAAGATCCAGCAAGTCAAATTTTTTATTACGGACTAACCACGCCTGCTCGTTGGCCCAAGCGACAATATCTTCTTCATAATTTACCGTTGCCATAGCATTCCTGATAGTTTTTCAGTTTTAGATAACAAACAAATCTTTACAGCATTCATTCTATCGCGTGTTGGTGTTTGGAAAATTAGTCTTTAACGGCATATTCTATGCCCTGACTAGCCACCTCGGCGAGCAATTCCAGTTCCGCTTCGGTAATGATATACGGCGGCATGAAATAAATGACATTGCCCAAAGGCCGCAACAACACGCCTTTCGTCAAAGCAAATTGGTAAACCTTTAAACCACGCCGCTCTTGCCACGCAAACGGCTCGCGGGTGGTTTTGTTTTTCACCAAATCTATCGCTAAAATCATCCCCGTTTGCCTTACTTCGGCAACATTGGGATGCCCATGGAAACGAGCCGCCGCCTCCGCCAATTTGGCAATCAGCCGTTGGTTTTTGTTGATGATGTCCTCTTGCTGGAAAATGCCGATGGTAGCCAAGGCCGCGCGACAGGCCAAGGCGTTGCCTGTGTAGCTGTGCGAATGCAGGAACGCGGTCAATTGGGTGTAATCCGCGTAAAACGCTTGATAAACCGTATCGGTCGTCAGCACCGCCGACAAGGGCAGATAACCGCCCGTCAAACCTTTGGACAAACACAAAAAATCAGGGCTGATGTGCGCTTGTTCACAGGCGAACAGCGTCCCCGTGCGCCCAAATCCTACGGCAATTTCATCGGCGATCAGATGCACGCCGTATTTATCACAGGCATCGCGCAACAACGACAAATAAACCGCATCATACATGCGCATACTGCCCGCGCATTGCACCAGCGGCTCGATGATCACCGCACACACCGTATCGGCGTGTTGTTGCAAGGTTTGCTCCATCAGCGCGAAGCGGCGCGTGGAATACTCCGCCCACGTCTCGCCCGCTTCCCGATAATAGCAATCCGGCCCCGGCACGGTGATGACGTCCATCAGCAAAGGCGCGTAAGTTTCTTTGTACAGCGCGACATTGCCCACCGCCAACGCACCCAAGGTTTCACCGTGGTAACTGTTTTCCAAGGTGATGAACTGGGTTTTTTGGGTTTGCCCACCGTTGCGCCAATAATGGAAACTCATTTTCAGCGCGACTTCCACCGCCGCCGAACCATTATCGGCATAAAAACAGCGGTTCAGGCCAGCGGGGGTGATGTCCACCAGTTTTTCGGCGAGTTGGATACCGGTTTCATGCGTGAAACCGGCAAAAATGACATGCTCCAAGGTATCCAATTGCTCTTTCAGCGCGGCGTTGATTACCGGGTTGGCGTGGCCAAACAAATTCACCCACCACGAGCTGACCGCATCCAAATAACGCTTGCCGTCAAAATCCTCCAGCCAAACGCCCCGCCCCGATTTGATTGGAATCATCGGCAGATTTTCATGATCTTTCATTTGCGTGCAGGGATGCCATAACACGGCGAGGTCGCGTTGGGCTAAGATTTTGTTATTGATTGGGTTTGTTGTCATGCGGGGATGAAAGCAGATCAATCGTAAGTCGGGTTACGATTGCATGGACAGATAGTTGCTCCTGCACTATCTGCATTTCCCACATCCATGTGGGTCATGCAGGAGATAGGGCAACGTAGGGGGCAGTTGCCGAGCGAAAAAGCGTAACCCGACATTCTTTTACGCCAATTACGTCGGATTACGCTTCGCTAACCCGACCTTGTGCTGAAAGGTGAGCTAAACAGTTTAAATCTTAGGCCGCATGTGCGGAAACAACAATACATCGCGGATGGATGGCGAATCGGTGAACAGCATCACCAAACGGTCAATGCCTATGCCCTCGCCTGCCGTTGGCGGCATCCCATGTTCCAGCGCGGTGATGTAATCGGCGTCAAAGTGCATGGCTTCATCATCACCCGCTTCTTTTTCTTCAACCTGTTTCTGGAAACGCACCGCCTGGTCTTCGGCGTCGTTCAACTCGGTGAAGCCATTGGCGATTTCGCGGCCGCCAACGAAAAACTCGAAACGGTCGGTGACATGCGGGTCGTCATCGTTGCGCCGTGCCAAAGGCGACACTTCCACCGGATAGGCGGTGATGAACGTCGGGTTCATCAGCTTGCTTTCAACCGTTTTTTCAAAAATCTCAATCTGGATTTTGCCCAGGCCGTAACCGTCTTTGACTGGAATACGCAAGTTTTCCGCCACTTTTACCGCCGCTTCACGGGTTGCCAAATCATCGGCAGTCAAATCCGGGTTGAAATGCAGGATGGATTCAACCACAGTCATGCGCTCAAATGGTTTGCCGAAATCGTATTCCTCGCCTTGATAGTTGATGACGGTGTGACCGACCACTTCTTCGGCAATGCCGCGCAACATGGCTTCGGTCAAGTCCATCAAATCGTGATATTCGGCGTAGGCTTGATAAAATTCCAGCATCGTGAATTCAGGGTTGTGGCGGGTCGATAAGCCTTCGTTGCGGAAATTGCGGTTGATTTCAAATACGCGCTCAAAACCGCCGACCACCAAGCGTTTCAGATACAATTCCGGCGCGATACGCAAATACATATCCATATCCAGCGCGTTGTGGTGGGTGGTGAACGGACGCGCCGTCGCGCCGCCAGGGATGACTTGCATCATCGGCGTTTCCACTTCCAAGAACTGGCGTTCGGTCAAAAACTGGCGTATGTAGGCGACGATTTTCGAGCGGATGAAAAAGGTGTTGCGTGATTCCTCGCTCATAATCAAATCCAGATACCGTTGCCGGTATTTGATTTCTTGGTCGGCAATGCCGTGGAATTTTTCCGGCAACGGGCGTAAGGCTTTGGTCAGCAAACGGATGCTATCGACTTTGATGCTCAATTCATCGGTTTGGGTTTTGAACAACACGCCTTCCGCACCGATGATGTCGCCAATGTCCCATTTTTTGAACTGCTCGTTGTACAAGCCTTCAGGCAGCGCGTCGCGGGTCACATACAATTGGATTTTGCCGGACATGTCTTGGATGTGGCAGAAACTGGCCTTGCCCATCACCCGGCGGGTCATGATGCGTCCGGCGATTTTTACCCGCAACGGTTCGGCTTCCAGCTCTTCTTTGCTCTTGTTTGAGTATCCCGCCAGCAATTCGCCAGCGATAACATCACGGCGGAAGTCGGTAGGAAAAGCGATGCTGTGTCCGCGCAACTCATTGAGTTTACTACGGCGTTGGCGGATTTGTTCTTGTTCGTCTTGTTGGATTTCGGACATGGTTGTTAATTAGATATTAAAATGTGGAATGTGGTTAAAATAAAGTTTAGTCAGTGCTTAACAAGCGATTGACTCCACTAATGAAGCAGTTAAAGCTATGGGAATGATTTTGCTTGATGTCCATGTAAGCGGCAATCTTTTTTGCCCCGCTCACTTTACGGTAGCCTTTAACTAATTTTTCTAATTCTTCTGAGGCATTCGCTAGTTTATCGGGTTCTTTGAATTTACTTTTTTGTTGTTGCAAGGAGAGTTTATTGATTCCAAATGCTTTTTCAACTGCCGCCAAATCGCCCAGCAACCAAGCCTCCAATTCATGGCACGCAATACGCACCAAACTGTCTCCGCGACCTGCTTGCACACACAAATCCACCAGACGTTTTTTAATTTCCAAACAATCCGCACCGTCTTTATCTCGCACAATCACAAAATTTGCTGGTGTTCGCCAAGCTTTTAATTTGTGGGGAGTCGATTTTTCAAGGTCTTGCTTGCCTTCGTGGGCAATGCAAATAAAGCTGGTTTCGGGCGGCAAAATTTTTGGCAACAAAACCTCAAGCAATACTTTCATGGATTCTTCCTCCAACAAAAAAACCAATTGCTTCATTGCGGATTAATCCCCGTAAACAAGCCTTGCTTCCACAATGCACCAGGAAGGTCGCCTTCTTGTACTAAATTAACCAATAAAGCATTTTCACTTGCCCGCTCAATAACTGTGATGCCTTGCTTTTTTGACAAACAGAAAATTTCATTCAGTTTAATATGGTTCAACACATCCGGCGAATGGGTTGAAATCATCACTTGCCCACCTTTGTCAGCATAATCCCGAAACTCTTCTACCAAGCCGCAAAATAAGCTTGGATAAAGCTGGTTTTCCGGTTCTTCCACGCACAATAACGGGTGCGGATTGGGGTCGTGTAGCAGCAACAAATAAGCAAACATTTTTATTGTGCCGTCTGAGACATAACGGGCAATAAAAGGATCTTTGAATGAGCCGTCCTGAAACCTTAAAAGAATCCGTCCATCTTCGGTATCAGTCGCTTCCACATTGGATACACCTGGAACGCGTTGCGCCATCTTTTCTAAAATTTCGTTAAAAATCGACCGATGGTTTTCATACATAAACTGGGCAACTAATGCCATGTTTTCGCCGCGTGTTGAAAGATGTTCGGCATAGCCAGTTTCCTGGCTAGGGCGTGCATCACCAATATGAAAATCAGACACATGCCAGCTTTCAATTAATTTACGAAAACTGTTGGCCGCTTTAAATCGTTGAAACTGCCCCAAGCCTTTTAAGGCAAGAATATCTGGAGAATCGACAGTTTGTTCTTCTTTTGTCTCTTGAGACTCTTTATCTTCATAGCTACTTTCGTTAGTAATCGCCATCCCTGAACCCTTCTTAAAATCCAAAAAATGCCAAGGTTGGCCTTTTGCCCCTCTTCGATATTTAAGAACTTCGCGCTTAACGACGGGTTGATTATTGTCTAATTCAATGGTTAGGGAATAAGTGACCAAAGGGCTATGTGCTCTATCATCATGTTCACGAAATTTAATTTCAATTTCAATCGGGCCATTCTCGCCCCTTGTCACCACCTCTTTGTAACCACCCCGCTTTTGCAAGGCAACACGGACATTATCTTGCAAGGCATCGCGTAAAAAACCAAAAACATCAAACAAAGTTGTTTTACCCGTGCCATTTGCGCCTATAAAGACAGAAATGGCGGGCAAATTAGATAACTTAATTTCCCTAAAAGCTTTAAAGTTCTTAACACGCAATGCTTCTATTTTCATAATGGTGCTATTACCTTGAAAAATTTAAGCGGAAAAATCACTGGATTTACTATCAATCACAACCCACTCTTCAAACTAGCCTCAATAAACTGATCCAAATCCCCGTCCAACACCGCTTGGGTATTGCCGGTTTCCACGCCCGTGCGCAAATCCTTAATCCGCGACTGATCCAGCACATAAGAGCGGATCTGGCTGCCCCAACCAATATCAGACTTAGTGTCTTCCAAGGCTTGCGCGGTTTCGCTGCGTTTGCGCATTTCCAGCTCGTACAATTTGGCTTTCAGTTGCTTCATCGCCGTGTCGCGGTTTTTGTGCTGCGAGCGGTCGCTTTGGCATTGCACGACGATGCCGGTGGGGTTATGGGTCATGCGCACGGCAGATTCGGTTTTGTTGATGTGCTGGCCGCCCGCACCACTGGCGCGGTAGACATCGACGCGTATATCGGCGGGGTTGATGTCGATGGCGATGTTATCGTCGATTTCGGGGGAGACGAACACGGACGCAAAGGAAGTGTGGCGGCGGTTGCCGGAATCGAAGGGGGATTTTCTGACCAAACGATGCACGCCGGTTTCGGTGCGCAACCAGCCAAACGCATATTCGCCTTCAAAGCGGATGGTGGCGCTTTTGATGCCCGCGACATCGCCGTCGGATTCTTCGATCAGCTCGGTTTTAAAGCCTTTGCGCTCGCCCCAGCGTAGGAACATGCGCTCGATCATCGAAGCCCAGTCTTGTGCTTCCGTGCCGCCGGAACCGGATTGGATGTCCAAGAAGGCGTTGTTGGCATCCATTTCGCCGGAGAACATGCGCCTAAATTCCAAATCGGCGACGCGTTTTTCAAAACCGTCCAAGTCGTGGATAACGGTATCGACCGTGTCTTCGTCTTCCTCTTCCACTGCCATCAGCAGCAGTTCTTCGGCATCGGTAAGGCCGCGTTCCAGTTCGGTGATGGTGTTGACCACCAGTTCCAATTGCCCGCGTTCTTTACCTAGGGCTTGGGCTTCTTCCGGTTTGTCCCAGATTTTCGGGTTTTCCAGCTCGCGTAAGACTTCGACTAGGCGTTCAGATTTGTTGTCGAAGTCAAAGATACCTCCTCAGCGCGTCGCCACGGCTTTTGAGGTCGGCAATTTGGTTTTTGATCGGGTTTATTTCTTGCATGGTGTGTTTTTTATCCTGATAGCACCGCTAGCTGCATGGCAACGTAAAGCGGCTGATCTTAAGCATTTAAAAAAAGACACCGATTATAGCCTATTTCAACTGCCCGTTGACACCCAACGCAACGGCAGTTGACGTTTCGGATCAATTCGGATCAATCACGAAAATCCCAAAGATGAAATGATTCGATTGGGTTTTGATAGATGATGGGCGGTTTTTTTTCCAACCACTCATCCAAGACATATTCCAAACCATAAAAACCATGATGTCCAAATGCTTGATCCATAGATTCGATAATGTTGTTGCCGGTGTTTTCAGAATTTTGTTGCATCATTTTGCTTACCTTCTCTTTGCCGTTGTCAGTCGCTTTCCTTTCAAGAAAGCATGTTCCGTGTCCTGGAGTACAGCATGGAACTTAGCGGCTGAACGGCGGCTGAAGATAAAACAACAAAATGTGGCGTGGAATAGATTTGTGTTGCTCTTTGTTGCCTTTATGCAACTTAGTGCAAAACCGGGTACAGATTTTACGGCTGGATGGGTTTAAGAATTTGGGTCTAACTTGGTTTCTATATTGCGTATTACATACCTTGTGAGGGCTACGAAAAAATCAAAGCTCAACCCGCATAGTCTTGATAGTGCCTTTATTTAACGAAGGCAAGGCGGCGATGGCTTCGCGCAGTTTAGTTTCCCAATTACGGCGCAGTTGCAGCATATAATCGTCGCCATCATCAAAACAATAATATTCGTTAAAATCGAAGCTATCTTTACGGTAAACCAACATTTCCACGGGGGCGCCGACGCTGGCATTACTGCGGATGGTCGAATCCATTGAAACGAGGCAACAACGCGCGGCTTCGTCTATAGGGGTGTCGGGTTTGATGAAGCGGTCGAGTATGGGTTTGCCGTATTTGCTTTCGCCAATTTGTAAAAACGGCGTGTTCGCAGAGGTAGTGATGCTGTTGCCTTCGGCGTAAACCATGTACGCGCCATGCGGTTCATCACCGATTTGTCCGGCTAAAATAAAAGTCGCAGAAGGGTTGAACGCGGATTGGCCTTGGGTGCTGAGATGCTGTTTTTGTTTTTCGACGCTGATATGGCCTAAATAATCAGCCGCTTCGGACAAGCATTCGACGGTGTTGATATTGATTTTGGCATTTTTGATCTTATCGCGGTGCATTTGCTCCAAAACTGCCTGGGTGGTGGCAAGATTGCCGGCACAAAGCATAACGATTTTTCTATCCGCATGGCTATTGAACGCGTGCATTTTGCCGTGCGTACTGACGTTATCAATGCCGGCATTGGTCCGGGAATCGGAAACCAGTATAAGTCCTTCGTTGATTGAAGCTGCAATACAATAAGTCATAGTTATTATTTTTCTATGGAACATTCAAAATGACCGCCATTTTAAACGTTTTCAGATGGAATTGCGCCATCAATTCATGGTATTACCCAGATATTCAACGCGCACGACCATGCTGGTCAGGATGGCTCCTGAGCCAAACTGATGAAAAACCGAGACATCGGCGGCATCACGGCCAAAGGCGATAATCACGCGGCCTCCAAATAATGTGTTCTGCGTCGAATCAAAAGCGTACCAATGGCCGCCGATGTAGGCCTCAAACCAGGCGTGCAAATCCATCGGTTGCAGGTTATGCAGATAACCGACGACGATACGCGCCGGAATGCTGATACTGCGGCATAAAGCGATACCCAAATGCGCCAGGTCGCGGCAAACGCCGTAGCCGCGCTGGTGGATTTCCGTGGCGGATAAGGGAAAATCGCTGGAACCGGGCAAATATTGCACCGTTTGGCGCACCCATTCGGCAATGCAATGGACCTGGTCGTAGCCTGGCTGGACATGGGCGGTCAACTCCCTTGCCAGCTCGCCGAAGCGGTCAGATTCGCAATACCGGCTGGGCAGCAGAAACGGCAAGACATAATTTGGCAAGTATTGGATTTCAACAAAATACGCGCCAGGTGCGATATCCAGATGGTCGGCAACGATCACCTCGGCCGAGGTGTAAATAAGGAACTCGCCTTGGGGGGCGACCAGCCGCTGGCGTGAATTCCCGTAGCTATCGGTGCTTTCGGTGACGGCCACCCCGGGTTTGATGGTATAGGTTTCGCGGATAATCCATTGCCGGATGCCACGGAACGGGCGCAACATCAATATCAATGCCGCCGCATCATCAATTTGGAAGCACAGGTTACAATTGACTAAAAGCTTCATGACCGATTTGCCCATTACCCCACCAGACAATTTAACCGCTTCCGGCGAAAATTATTGGATGGCTCAAACACCGAGCACATCAAGTTGGCTATAAACATGGTTCAACCACATTTTTACCCGTTGCCGGTCCAGCAGATTCAGTGTGTTAAGATTCTCAAAATCGCGGTTTCTGGCAGCCCAAAAACTGGAGTTGTTACCGTCAATTTTAGTCATGATCGGCGTATACAACCGCTTTAAGGCCATCACTTTGGCCCCCATGTCCAGGGCGCGGTCTTTGACTCCGGAAAACTCCAACAACCGAAAATCTTCATCCCGCAATTGGTTTTGCACCAGGACGTAATTCAGTTTTACACCATAATGGTCGAGAAGTTTGCCCAGCAATTCGACGCTATCCTTGCCGGAATCCATGACATTCCAGTAAACCAGGGTAATGCCTTCTTCTTGCGCCAATTCCAAGACACCGGATTCGTCTATCCACGTGGAAAGCAAATGATGGGTTTGTGCCGCCAGATCGACAAGGACGCGTTGTTCCGGTTTGGCGACGGCGGTTTCAATGATGACATCCAGGCTTTGGTAATCTTCAATGACGGTCGGTGACGCATAATCCGCATAAAACCGTAGCAAGGCGCCATGTGACCGGTCAGTATCAAAACCGATGAACGGGATATTGCTGTCAATCATGTATTGCGCCAATATCCTGGCGACGACCGATTTGCCCACGCCGCCTTTTTCGCCGCCAATAAAATGTATAGTAGCCATAAATCCTCTGTTTAAGTTGTTGAAAAATATCGTTAAATATAGGTATTGTCCACGAAAGACCCAATGCGGAACGGGGGATGCAAAATCCTGGGATTTGTTACCCGTTCTTCGAGTCCTTGCATTATCCTGACACGCTGTTTTGTCGTGTTTTTCACTTCGTGGCCTACGAGTCGTGGACAAAAACCGTTAAAAAAACCAGCAAGCCATTAACCCTCGCCATCCAGCCGCAACACATCCACCGACACCGACAAGGTATGATGCCCGCCGCCAAAAGCGATGCCTTTAAGCGGCGTGACATCGGCATAATCACGTCCCCAGGCCAAGGTGATGTGTTGGTCATGCGGCATTTTGTTGTTGGTCGGGTCAAAATCCACCCAGCCAAACTCGGGGACATAAACGGCAAACCAGGCATGGGACGCATCCGCACCAACCAAACGCGGCTTTCCAGGTAGCGGTAGCGTTTCCATATATCCGCTGATATAACGGGCGGGAATCCCGAAACTACGCAAACAAGCTATCGCCAGATGGGCAAAATCTTGACAAACACCACGCCGATGTTCCAACACGTCAGATAAGGGTGTGGCAATCGTGGTAAACGCCGGATCATAAATAAAATCGTGGTAAATGCGTTGCGTTAAATCCGCAACCACATCCATCAACGGGCGGCCGAATTGGAATGAAGGCCTCGCATAATCGGCCAGCTCCGCTGTTGCGGTGATCATCGGCGAATCCAGCACATATTGTTTGGCATCCAACAATGCCTGCATTTGTTGGCGCGTCAAATCTTGGCTGTAAATGCTCTGGATCAAATCCCGTGCCTGTTGCCAGCTAATTTGTGGCGCAGGGGCGTTGCCCTGTTGTCCGGGAAATAAACTGACTTCACTGACGGCGGTGACAACCAATTGCCTATGCGGTTGCTGGATGGCGAAATAAACCAGACGGTTGCCAAAAAAATCGACCAGCTCACGAAAATCCATCGGTGTCGGGGTAATCTCAAGATGGCTGGTTTCGCAATATTGCCGCCAATAATCACGAGGCTGTAGACGCGCTTCATTCTGACACAAACCGACCGCCTGGCTGTAATTGTAAGTCGTCGTATGGGTGATCCGATATTTCACAGCTCCTCCTCCGACACGGTGTTGGCAGTCATTAACTGCGAGGTTTGCGAATGGCTGAAATAAGCCCTGGCTATGGTGTCGGCGATGCGCCATAACAGTTCGGTAGTCGCCGCCAGCAAGGCTTCAAGTGCGCTATAAATACCTTCATCATCGTCAACTTTAAGCAAATCGGCGACGTTGCTTAGGCGCATATCGGTGTATGCCTTGAGGATCAAACGTTCTTCTTCGCTTAACTGATGCTTGCCGCGTTCCCTAGGCAAGGTGCTGATATGCTCGGACAACAAGCGCAATTGATAGACGACTGACCGTGGATGGGTTTCGTCCAGCAACAGCAAATCCAACACCGCCGACAACTCGATAAATGAACGGTAGCGGCGCTGATAAATCGTCAAGCTATCCGTTGAGAACAGCACGGCTTCCAACACCTGGTTTTGCACGGCGGGTTCATGCCGTTGCACCACCGTGGCGCGTAATAAGGAAATCAGCGCCAAAGCCCGCTCCAAACGCCGCCCGCTACCCAACATCAACCACCCTGCTTCACGCGTCATACTTTCGCCGGTCAAACCAGTGAATGCCACTACGCCGGTGACCAGCTCATCCAAATGGCTTTGCAAATGCTCAATGGCAATATCGCCATTGACCACCCGTAACTGCCAGCGATATTGGATATTGTCGACACTGCGCCAGGTGTCTTGAGACCACAAATCACGGATATTATAAGCCGATTGCACCAAAGCATGGATATTGGTGGCCAAAGAGCCAGGGCGCTGGTTATCTTTGGCGAGGGACAACAATTCTTTTTGCGGCTGCTCCAGGCAATCGGGATGGCTGTTGACAAAACCCGGATAAGTCATCGTGACATGGGTCACGCTATGCAGCAAGGCCGTCAAAGCCGCAGTGTCAATGTCATCTTTAAATTCCAGCATATCTTGAAATTTCAGCAAGACGGTGCGCAACAAACGCGCCACCGCTTCGGTGCGTTCTGAATACCGGCCCACCCAAAACAAATGGTCGGCGGCACGGCTGGTCAATGGTTCGGTAATCGCATCCGGCACAGGCCGGTTAGCCCGCGTCAATACCGTTTGCGCTTGGCTAGGCCCGGAACCCAGCACCCACGTATCCTTGCTGATCCCACCAGCTTGGTTGGAAACGGCAAAATCGTCTTTATCATGGGCGACGCGGGTCAAGCCCCCCGGCATGACCAGATACTCCTCGCCGTTGGCGACGACAAAATTACGCAACACCGCCGTGCGCGGTTCCATGCGATGGTTGATGAACGCCGGAACCGTTGCCAGACTCACTTGTTCCTGACCGACATATAAATGCGGTTTGGCTAATATCGCCCCGCGCAAGGACGCTTTTTGTTCACTGCTTAGTGTGCTGCCGACAAAATAATTGTCATCTTTACGCCGGTTAATGGGCTTGATGACCAGATGTTCTAGATTTTGCAGGACGAAATCACGTTCACGCTGCTGCCCGCACCACCAAGTCGCCACCGAAGGCAAAATCAGGTCTTCGTCCAAGAAATACCGCGCCAATTTGGGCAAAAACGCCAGCAAACCGGAATTTTCCAACACGCTACTGCCCAAAGGGTTGGCGATGGCGACATTGCCGCGCCGCACCGCTTCCAACAATCCGGTCACGCCCAAGCGGGAATCAATGCGCAACTCCAAGGGATCGCAAAACGAATCATCGACACGGCGCAAAATGACATCGACATGTTGCAAACCTTCCAGCGATTTCAGCCAGACATGACCATCACGCACCGTCAAGTCATCGCCTTGCACCAAGGTATAACCCAAATAGGAAGCCAGATAGGCATGTTCAAAATAGGTTTCGTTAAACGGCCCCGGTGTCAGCACCACCACGCGCGGATTGTCTTTGTTATGCAGGGCGATATTCGCCAAGCCTTTGCCAAAGCCTTTAAAAAAACCCGACAAACGATGCACTTGGGTATCGCGCAATATATCCGGCAATACCCGCGTCATCACGGTACGGTTTTCCAGCGCATAACCGGAGCCGGACGGGGCTTGGGTACGGTCATCCAACACCCAAAACCGGCCTTTGGAACCCCGCACCAAGTTGGCGGAATAAATCGTCAGTTGTCGGGCCTGACTTTGTAAAGTGCCGCAACACGGCTGTAAAAAGCCCTGATGGGCGAAAATCAGCTCAACCGGCAGCAAGCCTTTTTTCAGTAAAGTCTGTTCACCGTAAATATCCTTAAAAATCAAATCCAGCAAATCAGCCCGTTGTTTTAAACCGGCTTCTATCACCGTCCATTCTTCATTGCTGATCAATAACGGAATCGGGTCTAGCCGCCACGGGCGGGTCAGTTTTTGGGTGTCGCCGTAAACATTGTAGGTGACGCCGTTTTCCCGTAGCAGACGCTGGGCTTCGCGGCGGCGGCGTTCGATTTGCTCGCTGCCCATCGTCTCCAAGGCTTTGATGAAATGTTGCCAATACGGCAAGACCTTGTGCTCGGTCGCCACCATTTCATCATAGACACCCAAACGGGTTTCGTAATATTGCACGCCTATATCATTGGCTATTTCAGTTGTGCTACGCACCCTCTTGACCTTTGTTGTTGTTCATTTTAGAAAAACTGGAACGGTTTTACCGCCCGCGCTGCCGTAAATCCAAGGTAAATGGATACTCTTGGGTAGGCTCTTCCGGCGGCGGGGCCATCGGTCGGGGTGCCGCGTCGTTGACACTGAAACTGTTCATAAACGGTTTTTCGGAAGCAATATCGTGGGAACCCGACAACGGTGGACGGATGACCACCCCCGGCGTATGCCCGTAATCCCAGAAGCGCGTGATGCGCCGTGCTTCGGCTTCAAAGCTGTTGACCGGGAAGGCATCGTAGCTACGTCCGCCAGGATGGGCGACATGGTAGGTACAACCGCCAATAGCATGACCATTCCAGGTGTCGATGACATCAAACACCAACGGCACATGCGGGCTGATGGTCGGATGCAAGGCCGAAGGCGGCTGCCAAGCGCGGTAACGTACACCCGCCGTGTATTCGCCTTTGCGTCCGGTGTTGCGCAGCGGCAAACGCCGGCCATTACAGGCCAGTACATACCTGCCTTCGGTAAAGCCCGTCACTCTGATTTGCACCCGCTCGACCGAGGAATCGACATATCTTGCCGTGCCGGTGCTGCTGACTTCTTCGCCCAACACATGCCAAGGCTCAATCGCAAAGCGCAATTCCAACTCCATGCCGTCAATCATGGTTGTGCCGTAACGCGGGAAGCGGAATTCAAAAAATGGGTCCAGCCATTCCAGTTCAAACGCATAACCGGCCCGTTGCAAATCTTTGACGATATGCTTCATATCTTCACGGACATAATGCGGCAACATGAAACGGTCATGCAGTTCGGTTCCCCAGCGCACCAGTTCATGTTTGTATGGATTACGCCAGAACCAGGCGATCAACGAGCGCAACAACAGCATTTGCACCAAGGACATCCGCGCATGGGGCGGCATTTCAAAAGCGCGTAATTCCAGAATACCTAAACGTCCGGTCGAACTATCGGGCGAATACAGTTTGTCGATACAAAATTCGGAACGGTGTGTATTGCCGGTGATGTCGGTCAACAAATGCCTAAGCAAACGGTCGACTAACCACGGTGCCGGCACTTCGCCTTCGGGCATTTGCTGGAAAGCGATTTCCAGCTCGTACAATTTTTCGTCGCGGCCTTCATCGACACGCGGGGCTTGGCTGGTCGGGCCGATGAACATGCCGGAGAACAGGTAGGACAAACCCGGATGGTGCTGCCAATACGTCACCAAACTGCGTAGCAAATCAGGGCGGCGCAATAGCGGGCTGTCGGTTGGCGTTGCCGCGCCCATCGTGATGTGGTTGCCGCCGCCGGTGCCGGTATGACGGCCGTCAAGCATGAATTTTTCGGTGCCCAAACGCACTTGGAAAGCCTGTTCGTACAAGATGTTGGTTTTTTCGACCAGCTCTTCCCAACTTTTTGACGGATGGATGTTGACTTCGATAACGCCGGGGTCGGGCGTGACCATCAGGCGTTCGATACGGTAATCACGCGGCGGCTCGTAACCTTCAATCACGACCGGCATCGCCAGTTTTTCAGCGGTCGCTTCAATCGCGGCGATCATATCGAGATAATGTTCCAACAAGGACAAGGGCGGCATAAAGATATGCAGGCGTCCATCACGGGCTTCGATACAAACCGCAGTGTGCGGCACTTCGACATGTATGCTTGGCACATCACCCGAATCTTGTTCGACAATTTCAGGGTGTTCCTTAAATTTTTCCTCAAAATGGCTGTAACGCCGTGCCACTTCGCCATAATAATCACCCAGCTCAGGCAAATCGCCGAACAAACTTTGCGGCTCTTGGGTATCGCGTTTGTCAGGGGCGACCCACGGCAGGCTGTTGAGCGGCATCCGCATGCCCATAGGCGAATTGCCCGGAATCAGGAATAGTTTGCCACGGCGGAAATCCCACGGGCCGCTTTGCCAGCCTTGTCCATGCCAGTTCCATTTCAACGGCAGGGCGAAACCCACGGGTATGCCCAGATCGGCATCCAGGACTTTAGTGATGTTCTTGCGCTCAATCGAGTCTTTTAGATTGTATTTGAGCGGATTGACATTGGTCGGCAAATTGCCTTCTTGCCAGAGATAGTAAAAATTATCTTCAAACGCGGCGCTGATGTAGCGGTGCGGCACGCCTAAATGCTGGCTGAGCTGGCGGACAAACCGCTCGGCATGTAGGGCGGTATGCTGATAATCTTTGTTAATGTCGGCAAGCAGCCCGGGATTACGCCACATTGGCACATTATCCTTGCGCCAGAAAATACCGTATTGCCAACGCGGGATCGGCTCGCCCGGATACCATTTGCCCTGGCCGTAATGCAGCAACGCACCTTTGGCAAAGACGTCGCGCAACCGCTTGGTCAATTCTTGTGCGCGTTCACGCTTATGTGCACCATCAGCGAGCGTATTCCATTCATCACCTTCCATATCATCGACGGACACAAACGTCGGTTCCCCGCCCATCGTCAACCTGACATCGTCTTCAAGCAATTGTTGGTCAACTTGCTGGCCCAAGGCATCAATATAAAACCATTGTTCATCGGTATAGGGCTTGGTCACGCGCGGATCTTCGTGCAGACGCTCAACCGTGTTGCTGAACTCAAACTCCACCTCGCATTTATCCGTGCCGCCCGTGACGGGCGCGGCACTCGCCGGATTGGGCGTGCAGGCCAAGGGGATATGGCCTTCGCCAGCCAACAAACCGGAAGTGGGGTCCAGGCCTATCCAGCCCGCTCCAGGGATATAGACTTCCGTCCAGGCATGTAAATCGGTGAAATCCTGCTCGGGACCGGACGGCCCATCCAAGGACTTGATGTCGGCGGTCAGTTGCACCAAATAACCGGACACAAACCGCGCCGCCAGCCCCAAATGCCGGAGGATTTGCACCAGCAACCACGCCGAATCGCGGCATGAACCGCTAAGGATGGTCAAGGTTTCCTCACAGCTTTGAATGCCCACTTCCATGCGGATATTGTAGCCAATATCGGCAAACACCTTGCGGTTCACATCAACCAGAAAATCATTGATGTTGCGTTTGGTCAAATCAAAATCCGCAACCCATTGCGCCAACAAGGGGCCGTCTTCGGTAATTTCCAAATACGGTTGCAGTTCTTGAAACAGTTGTTCTTCATACGTAAACGGAAATTTTTCCGCGTATTCCTCGACGAAAAAATCGAAAGGATTAATGACCGTCATATCGGCAATCACTTCCACTTCAACACTGAGATGGCGGGTTTTATTCGGAAACACCACCCGCGCCAAGATATTGCCGAAAGGGTCTTGCTGCCAATTGATGAAATGGTCTTTAGGCTCGATATTCAGGCTATAGCCTTTAATTGGCGTCCGGCTATGCACCGCCGGACGCAAGCGAAACACATGCGGCGACAAGGATACCGCCCGATCAAAGCTGTATTTGGTTTTGTGACTGATGGCCACTCGAATTGTCATGGTGATTCTTCCTATTGCCTGTGCTGGGTGGTGATCAAAAGTTCGTATTGTATTAAAAGTTCGTATTGTCTTAACTGTTTCATAAGTGCTGGTATGGACAGGGAATGCCCCGCCCATATTTTTTGGCAAGGACTTATGAAACACACATAATCTTAGTTGAATGGAAAAATGAATAAGGAATGGGTTAAAAATAACTTCCTTGAACCATTCTTGAAACCCTAGACCTGACAGGTTTCAAAAACCTGTCAGGTCTTAATCGGGAAGTTATTAATGGCCAAATCCTAAGGAATGGGCATGAAATAGTTTTGACACACCCGTCAGACCTTCCAAATTTTTATACCCTCCAGGGCACAAGAAACCTGAAAGGTCTTAATCCACGAACTTATTCCATGCCCATTCCTAAGTGACAGACACGCTGTTATAGTTTTCAGCGGTGGTTTAATCACTTTATACTTCAATCTTTAAGCAAACGCTATACCAGAAACTTTGCAAAAATCATTTACAGCACTATCCAATGCTTTATTTTTTATAGATGAAGGCGATAACAGGCAAAATTTTCCCGTTTATCGTTATTCAGCCGCTGATAATGCCGTAGATAACCGCTTTAACTTCATTATTACGCACCAATAACGTGCACTAATAAAATAACATTGATTGTCTACAACAACCGCCTATTTCCGCCCAAAATTGGGCTATTGTTTAATCGTTTGCCTATCTTCGGTGCAATACGAAAAAAACCATAATCAGGATTTACTTGCCTTAACTATTTTTATTACTTTGTAAATCAGTATATTAAAATAATTTTCGATAATTTATTTAATATTGGCATTATAACTGCTTAAAACATTAAGCGCATTCATCGGCGTGTTGTACCTCCTCGTGATAATACTTGCTTTATTAAGCACTGCGCGTTATTCCTGTCGTCGGACTAACGCGCTTTTTTTTGCCTAGCGTTTAGAAAGGCACCAGCCCGTAAAACCCAATTGTTTAGCGAAAGTTTTATCAAGCAATTATCCTCCCAGAAAAAGATAAGACGGCAAGGCATGCAAAGTGCTTCGCTAAAATGTAACCCAGAATAAAAGCGATAACCTAACCCGTCAATCGGCTAAATGCCATTTAAACCTAATTTTCCACGCCAAAAAACCTTGGAACTATTGATCTGTGAACCAACAAACGCCCCCGCTCACCCACAAAACCCGCCTACTCAATATCTTTAGTGGCTCGGTCGGCAACTTGGTGGAATATTTCGACTGGGCGATTTATGCCGCTTTCGCGCTGTATTTTGCGCCTGAGTTTTTCCCCGAAGGCGACCAAACCGCACAATTAATGAACAACGCCGCCGTATTTGCCGTGGGTTTTATCTTCCGGCCTTTAGGTGGTTGGTTGCTGGGCGGCATGGCGGACCGCAAAGGCCGCAAGAGCGCGTTGCTGTTGTCGGTCAGCCTGATGTGTTTGGGTTCGTTGATTATCGCTTGCACGCCCGGTTATGCCGTCATCGGCGGCTGGGCGTCCGCGTTGTTGCTGTTTGCGCGGATGCTGCAAGGTTTCAGCATCGGCGGCGAATATGGCAGTTCGGCAACTTACTTAAGCGAAATGGCGCATCACAAACGGCGCGGCTATTATTCCAGCTTCCAGTACGTCACCATCGTTTTGGGGCAATTACTGGCCTTGGTGTTGTTGATGGTCTTGCAAAAATGGCTGTTGACCAGCGAAGAACTGCACCAATGGGGCTGGCGCATCCCGTTTATCATCGGCGGTTTGTTGGCGGTGATTGCGATGGGTTTGCGCGGCAATATGGCGGAAACCAACGCCTTTGTCGAACAGCACACCTTTTCCAGCCGCAATGCCCATCTGCGCGAACTGCTGAACTACCCGAAAGAATTGCTCACCGTCGTCGCGCTGACGGCGGGCGGCACGGTGTCTTACTACACCTTCACCGTGTACATGCAAAAATTCTTGGTCAACACCACCGGATTCAGCAAAGATGACGCCACCACCCTTTCCGCCCTCGCCCTGCTGGTGTTTATGGTCATCCAACCCCTGTACGGCCTGCTTTCCGATTTTGTCGGTCGGCGGTTTATGCTGATTGCCTTTGGCGCTGGGGCAACGGCGTTTACCGTGCCGATTCTTACCCAACTGTCACAACCGCAAAGCATGGCTTCTGCGTTAATCTGGTACATCTGCGCCTTGCTGATCATCTCCGGCTACTCCTCGGTCAACGCCATCGTCAAAGCCGAACTTTTCCCCGTGCATATCCGCGCCTTAGGTGTCGGTTTGCCCTACGCGCTCACCGTCGCGCTGTTCGGCGGCACCGCCGAATATCTGGCCTTATGGCTGAAAAGCGTCGGACATCCTGAGTGGTTTGCTTATTATGTGAGCGGGTGTGCGGCTTTAGCTTTGGTGGTGTCTTTGGGGATGAAGGAGACTAAGGAGGTTTCTAGGTTGGATTGATGGAATATTGGTAAGAACCGTCGGTCGGGTTTACCCAAAGGGCATAAAAGCGAAAGCGTAACCCGACGCAATCCGCACAAAAATGTCAGGTTATGCCACAGTTAAAGTAAGTTAAGGAATCCATGATCCAGTTGACACGTTAATGACATAAATTTTGTTTATCTTTCTCCTTCCTTTCACAACATCACGGGAAACACAATGAATAACAAAATCAAGTCATTATTAATTGCTTCTGCGGTAGTTTTTTCTGCTTGCTCATCCATCGACCTGCAAGCCGAAATCCAAACCACACCTTTTTCAATCGCCCTTATTGGCGACCTGCCTTACTCCGATGCGAAATTGATTGAATCGCAAAACCTTATGGAAGACCTTGATGCCCATAAAGAATTGTCATTCATTATCCATGATGGTGATTTTAAAGGCGGCAGCGTTCCTTGCGACGATAAAATTTATAACGACCGTTTGGCTACCTTCAACCAATCCACACACCCGCTTTTTTATGTGTTTGGCGATAACGAATGGACTGATTGCCACCGTGCAGCGGCCGGCGGTTATAATCCTTTTGAACGCTTGGCATTATTGCGTAGCCTGTTTGCAAAATTCAGCGAACCCACTAGCCTGGGCGCAACCAAATTACCGGTAAACAGACAAAGTGAAGGCTTTCCTGAAAACTTACGCTGGTTCAAAAACAACGTCATGTTTGTGGGCTTGCACATCCCGGGTAGCAACAACGGTTTAAGCACTGATCCAAAATACCTTGACCAGGCAAAAGCGGAATATAAATCACGTAACGCCGCAAACTTAAGATGGTTGCATAATTCATTTGCACTCGCTACCAAAAGACAAAGCCCCGGCATCATGATCACTATCCAGGCGAACCCTTGGGATTTTATTCCAGCCCAAAACTTGACTGGATATGAAGATTTTCTGGTGTTGCTTGAACAAGAAACCCGTAAATTTGGCAAACCTGTTGTCCTGGTCCACGGTGACAGCCATTATTTCCGTATCGACAAGCCTTTTCCTTCCAAATTGCCTTCTGACGTGATTGGCACGGACTTCCCTTTCATTATGCCTTGGGAATCTACCGCCAATAGACTGGAAAACTTCACCCGCGTCGAAACTTTCGGCAATCCTAATTCGCATTGGGTAAAAGCGACTATTGATGTCAGCAAGCCTAGCGTATTTATTTTTGAACAAATGATTGTTGAAAAAAACCGTGTTGTTACACCTTAATTGATTTGTAACGGCCCTCCGATCATTTGGCAGGGCCGCCCACACCACAGCTAAAGAAGCCCGCCACTTTTGCCACAAAAACGGCGGGCTTCCCGATAATCAAAGCCGATTATCACCAAGCCCGGCAGATTCTGCGATCTCCACTTTAGCAAGCATGTCCGCAATAATCCGCCCATTTTTTACCATCAACGGATGACATAAGGCATTGACTTTTATATTCACGGCCTTTGCCCATATCGAGCTGGTGGCAGGCAAAATCATCAAATCAAACGGCGTCCAGTAAGAATAGCTATCCACACCCTGCAAGCGCATCTCGCTTTGCGCCAGCATCCTTAGAAATCCGCTGCCCGGACGCATATCCTTGCCCCCCAAATTTGAAGACAAATAAGCTAACACGCTGCCATGATGGGGTGTGGCAATGGAAAAGAATTGGCTGACATATTTACAGCCATCCAACTCTTGCAAATAATAGCGGGCAACCAGCCCGCCCATGCTGAAACCCACCAGACAAATTTTGGCCTTGGAGCCGTCTATTTCAGCACAAATAATCCCATTAAGTTGCCTCGCCAAATACGCCAGACCTGAGCTGCCATTTTTGGGAGTCAATGATGGCACAATACAGCGGTGGCCTTGGTTTTCAAGAACGGCTTGCATGGCCTTGAATTTAACGCGGGTATCGTTGATACCGTGGACTAGCACAAATATCATAATTTTTAAGTTAAACAATGAGTTAGTATTCAGAGAATAAGCAGCATTTTAAACGACGGTCAACATCTTGCTAAAATCACTAAAACATCTTAAATGAGCATAGCTGAAAAAATTAAGCTTATGCCCCATTTGTGAGGTATTGACTCACTTTCTTGGTTTTTTACAACGCCACACGTCTTTAACATCGGCTATAATTCTATCTAACAACCTGGATGTCCTGACCGGGTTTCTTTTGTCACTTCCTTTGAGATAACAATACCATGATAAATTTAGTACTTTTACTTGATGACCCCGATTTTACCGCTACTGTCCAATTTGAAAAAATAAAGTATCGTCCGAATGAAGTGATTTTAAAAGAAAATGAAATCAGCCAGGATGTGTATTTTATTTTGGATGGACAGGTACAGATCAGCACTTGCATAGGTGAAGAAATCGACAAAATTTTGCCCGGATTGGCACGATTGACTAAAGGGGATTTTTTTGGCGAGCTGGCGATGTTTGATGGCGAGCCGCGTAGCGCCGAGGTCACGGCCCTGACAGAATGCGACATCGCCAAGGTGGGTGGCTCACAAATGTTGGGTTTTATGGAAAAATATCCTGAAAAAGGTTATTTTGTCTTGCGGGAGTTGTTTATGAATTTGGTCATGCGTATACGGCAAAACAACTTGCGGACTAAAACGGTGTTGGAATTGTATTTGAAAGAAAACAGCCCCGCCCACAAATAGCCATCGCTCAAAAAACCCCGAAAATACTAAAAACTTTCGGGGTTTTGTTTTTAATAACGCAAGACAATACTGGCATGGATGCGGCTGTCGCCCGCCCGTGTCGTCACCGCATCATCCAGGGCATTGGCAACCGCAATTTTGGCCTGGACATAATTTTGCCATTGCCAGCTCGCACCGACTCCGGTGCTGCTCAAACTCCAATCATTGAAACGACCGGCGGCATGGTTTTCCATACGGCCATGACCATAATCGTAAAAAGCAAATAAGTTGAACTGTTGCCAAGTCGGGGTGGTGATTTCAAATTTGACAATTTCACCCCGATCCGCGCTGGTTTCCCGCTCCTGATAGCCCCGCACATCATAACTGCCGCCCACGCCGATTTGTTCGCCCGCTATTAAGGCATCCTGGCTGTATTGCGCGGTAAACACGGTTTGTATCAGCCATTGTTGAAAATTAACCGAGAAATTACCGCCATAGCGCAATAAGTTCCAGTCCTGATTGGCATTTTGCTGGACAGCAAGATAATCGGCTTGATCGTTGTGGTCGCCGACACCGGTATTGCCCACCCACTGGACGTGGTAGCCAAAATGGCTGTTACGCCACGGATATTCGGCTTTATAGAGTAAACTCAAGGGCACACTGCGGACATTTTTTCCGATTTGATTTGATTGGAACTGGATGTCGTTGATAAAGTAACGGTTATCAAACCCGACATCCAGCCAGTGTTCGTAACGTCCCCATTTAGGCAAAAACTGTTGGTAGTGCAGTCCATACATTTCCCCGGAACCAGTCACGGTAAAATCACTCGCTACCGTGCCGTTATTGACGTTGGAAAACGCATAATAGGCACTCAACCAGCCTTTGAGGGCATAGATAGGCAAGCTGTAGCTGCTGCCGTATTGTTCCACGGAATCGGCATGGTCGGGCGACGTGGTGTAACTGCCGTTGAAAATATGATCCAAACCCCATAGGTTGCTGTGTTGCAAGGCGCCGGTCATACGGAAATTGCCGGTGCTTTTAGTACCCACGGTATTCAATATCAATGAGGCTTGGTAAGGGCGTTGTTCGGCGACGTTGATTTTGGCGTCGACACGGTCCGCCTTCTCGCTTTGTTTGAAAGTTAATTGCAATTGTTTTGACGGGTGTTTATTGGCGACTTTTATGGATTCTGCCAAATCCTGGGTGTCCGGTGACCCGGCACTTTGCAAACCTGGCAAACTGGCAAGGATATTGTCTTTGCTAAAATAATGGTTGCCTTCAACACTGACCTCGCCCAAAACAAAAGAGACAATCCGTAGTTTGACATCACCGTTGTCCAATGTTTGCGGCGGCAAGATGACGCGATAAAACGGATAACCCTGTTCACGTATCTTCAATTCCAAGCCTTTGCCCACTTCTTGCAGGGTTTTAAGCGTGTATTGCCGCTGTTGCAGGGCTTGGAAATAATCTTCCTGCACTTTCAAAGGCAATGGGGATGCGCCTTCAACGGTAAAATGCCTGACCATGAATTGGATGGTTTGGGGGGCGGCGGTCAGGCTTAATGGGCTGGATAAACAAAAAATACCAACCAGCACAGGGCGTAGCAGGCGATTTTGCGGGCGTAATGATTTCATAGTGCATTCTTGAAAAAATAGCTTGCGCAAGCAAGTGGGCTAGTTGCTACATTCATAAGTCGTTGCATCGCTGCTGGCATCATCTTCGGTCAGCACCGAATAAGTGCCAGTATTGGAGTGTTGTCCATCGGAATCGGACGACGGCAAGGGATAAGGGTCAAGTTTTTGGAAAGCTTGCCCCCATCTCAACCGAACCATGCTTTTTTGCGGAGTCACATAGGCAACTTCATCTTTACCCAAATCGACATTTTCATGATCGCCTGCAACATTTTCTTGTTTTAGCTGTACATGTCCTTGATGCACCGTGACATATAATCCGCTTGGCACTCCTTGTTGCTGCTGTTTGCTAAATAATTTTTCCAGGGAACTGTTGTCATGATCCGGCCTGGGCACCAAGTTATCAGGGATTACCTGGGGAATTTCAGGTAATTTAAAAACTTCGGATTTACGATTGGCAAAATAACCACTCTCCGGCATCGTTATCAGTTGCTCGCCGCTATCATTTTTTAAGACGATTTGCCCTTGCCACACATGGCTGTATAGGCCTTCGGCCAGCCCATCCAATACGTTCTCGGATTGCGGTAAGCCGTTATTGGCGCAAGCCCCCACGCAAGTCAAATCAAAACCCGTTCCACGTATGCCAATAGTACCTACCGGCGTGTCAACCGCATAAGCCGCCTTGTTGGTTTTGCCGATACTGCCTGTCAACGCCCGCATCCCGCCGATTGTCAAACGGTACAAAGCGTGGTCTTGTTCACCAGGGGTTTGATAGCGATAATCGGCAATTTCCATTTCACTATTGGCCTGCAAGGTGATTTTTTCACCATCACGGAACACCATCAATGCGTAGCTGTTATCTTGGCTACGCAAATAATCGGCGCTGTAAAGCGGTGCACCCAAGGCAAGCTGGCGTTCTTTGGCATTCTTGTCGCGTGGATTATGGGCAATCACCAAACCTTTAATATCAACCACGCGGGCAACGACACTTTGATCGGTTTTAACCCGGACAGTTTGCTTTAGATTGTCTTCCTTTTCGTTGTCTTCTTTTTCGCAATCCTTTTGGCAAAGCCGGACTGAATAATCCGCTTGTTGGGCATTGACCGTCGCCAATGGCGTTTTTATCTGAAAATTCCCTGGCGTTTGTTTGGCAATATCGCCACTACTGGTACGCACCCCACCTTCGTGTAAGGTCACTGTCGCCTGTGGGTGTGGCGATTGGGAGTCGTAATGGTCAACCGTAAAACTGCTGTTCGGACGCACTGTCATTTTCGCGCCGTCATTAAAGGCGATGATCACAAAACTGCGCTCGGTTGTCTGGATATTGTCGCCTTGAAAAATGTCGGCATCCTGACCCAGTATCCTTGGCGCCGCCCCCGGTTGTTGCGCCGCATTGCTGCCACGGGCAAAACTGATCTTGCCGACCACCGGGGGGGCGGCATAGCTGGCGGTGACACCCAAGCCCAAGCAGAACAATAATCCAAAGCATTTTATAAATTCGGCAATATGAATATTCATAAGTGTTTGTTTTATAAGTGGATTATTGACATTGTTCAAGTGGTTTCCGCCGATCTTTTTTGGCATCGTCCACAACGGCCCCCTTGTTGCTTACTGTGGGGGTGTTATTGGTGGTGACATTGTCTAATTGTTCGTTAAATGTGGCCTGTTGTGTCAACACCAACACTTGGTTCTGTTGAACATTCTCTTGCTGCCCCACTATGACAGGATCCGAGTGTGGTCCATTAATCGTTAAATCGGCACCACGGTAAGTCAAGTGGTAATTACGGCTAGCGGCAAGATTGCCTTGGGTGATTAAATAACGCCCGACTGTCTCACCAGCCATTCGGCTTAAAAAACCGCTCAGCGTGTCGCCATTAACCAAGCCAGCACTTTGATAAGTCAGCATCGGATCAAGCTCACCCAATAATTTGCTTTGTGGATTGGCAATAATGTTTAAATCACGGGGCGTAATGCTCAGATTACTAGCGGAATAACTGAGCTTATAATCGCTGGAAGCGGCAAGCCCGCCTTGTGTAATCTCGTAATCGCCAACATTTTCACCACTCAAACGGCTCACCGAACCCGTCAGGCTATCGCCAACCAATAAACCGCTGGCATGGTAACTTAACAGGGGATCTAGTTCCCCGTAAGTTTTGCCCGCCGCATCAGCCGTAATCATTAAATCCCGTGGCGTGATCGTCCATTCCAATTTCGATGCCGTGTTATCCTGTAATTTATAGCCCAATTGGTTGGTCAGGCCATTCAGATAAGCCACTTCATGGCTCCCGACATGATAATAACCGGCACCGCTCAAAGAGCCGCTGACAGCATAGCCCGCCGTACCGCCGATACCCGCTGAGCCGACATTGTCACCGTCAATAAACCCTGAGTAGCTTGCCGATAAATTAGTAGGATCACCGTAAACACTGCTAAATTTATCTGGCGTCACTGACAATACCGGAATGATGCTATAAAGCAAACCATTGCCGCTGGCGGTGGCCGCATCAAACCCGTCGTTACATAAGCTCATGTATGGGCAGCCATAATGCTTGAAATTTGAACCCAAACCACTCAAGGTATTTTCTGCGGGCGTATCACTGTATACCAACCAGCGGCCATTTGGGGCAGAAAGCAAGGCATCCGCTTTATTATTAAATTGCTTGGTCTCCATAACTATCGCAGTACCTTGACCACTCGCCCGAATATCACCCGTCAAGGTCAACTGACCGGCGGAGAATGCGCTCAACCGGCTTATCGACGGCATTGACGGCAAGATTAAAGAGCCTCTATTGTTATCGGAAACCAATACCGCTCCAGTTGCCGCCATTAAGCCGCCGCTATAAACAAAATCATCAAATTGGTATGCCCCAGAGCCAGCCACTGTTCCGCCTGACCAGTCAAATTGACCGATGACCGTTAAACCAGCAGAGTTATGGATAGTACCCTTGGTCATCGCCACTTTGTTTAAAGACAAAGGGGTATTGATAGTAAACTCGCCGCCATCAATGACGATTTTCGTGGAATTTGAAGAAGTGTCAAAATAAGCATGGTTCTTAAAGAAACTCATGTTATCGGTAAAGAGGACCGGGCTGTTACTGAAAATTGATGCACCGTCAAAAATACGGTCGCTGTCTTTAAATTCGAGTTGTCCGTTACTGCTTACATCGTAAGTTCCGGTGTCCGTTCCAGGACTTAGGATTTGCAATAGACCACCGGTTATATTTACAGTACCGTCATTATTAAAACCGCCTAAATTCAAAATACGCCTACCAGCGGTTCCAGCACCCGCATTGACACTGTCAATATTGAAAATACCTTCTGCCTTATTGGTCAGGACAATATTGCTACCTAGATCGTTGACAGGTGCTATTTCGCCTTGCCAGTTAATCACGCCATAATTATTCCAGTGGCGCAATGACCCCGTTCCAGGGGGATTTATTGTCACCGCTCCAGCACTAAAATTAACGATCCCGTAATTTTCCCAGTTTTTATCCAGCAATGCCCCGCCGTCGTCAAGATTAGTGATGGTACCGGCCGATGTGCTGGTCAATAGCCCGTTACCGGTAAAAAGACCGTAAGAAAAATCCAAACGTTTACTTATTTCAATATTATCTGAGCTAATCACCCTTCCATCGTTAGCAATTGTCAATATTGGCATCTTGAGGGTATTGCCGGTATTGAACAGAACATGCGCTGCATCAATTCCCGTTTCAGCGGCACTATAATTCGAACCTGCTTTAAAGACGTATTGCCCTGCACCGCCAAACGAGACTTTATTGATGCTATTTACTACCGCATGACTGTCAAAAACGCGGTTACCTGACCAGAATTGCAATTGGCCGGACTCACTGACTTGATAACTGCCGGTATCCGTTCCAGGACTGGAAATCTTTAGCTGGCCACTGCTTAGGTTCAACGTACCGGCGTTGTTGAACCGGGTCAAATTGATCTCCAGCATGGCAGTAGAATCTGCGGCATGGATATTGATGACCCCACCTAGACGATTATTAAATGCCGCATTGATATTGCTGGGATTTCTGATATTGGCTACACCGTTCCAAGTAACAGCCCCCCAATTGTCCCAGGTTTTGCCTAGATAGGCCGTGTCTTTATCGGCCAAGGTAGTGACAGTTCCAGCCGTTGTCGTTAATGCCCCTCCCTTGACCGTACCTGCATGGAAATTGAACGTATCGGTGATGGTGACTGCATCAGAACCTTCCAAGGTACCGCCGTCTATGGTCAATTTGGAAATGGTGATCGGCTCATGGTTACTGAAATTTAGCACGGCTTCACTGATAAGTTCAGTTTGGGCGGCACTGTATACCGCCCCATTCCTGAAATAGTTTTTACCGTTACTGAATTTGACAGTATTGGGGCTATGGATTTCGGCACTATCAAAAACCCGCAAACCATGCCAGAATTGCAGTTGTCCATTGCCAGATACCTGATAGCTGCCCGTATCGAAACCTGGGCTGAAAATCTTCAAAGTCCCTCCAGCTAAATTGACTGTCCCTTGATTATTAAACCGTGCGGTATTGATTGAAAATTCTTTTTCTACCACCGTCGTTGCGCTACCGATATTGATAGTACCGCTTGGGGCATTGGTAAAAACAGACACGGTGCCGTTATCAACAAAGTCAGCGTTTTTCCAGTTCACCGTTCCATCATTGTCCCAATGTTTATTTAAATTAACCAAGCCCTTGTCCGCTAAATCAGTGACCGATGCGGTTGCTGTCGTTAGTTTGCCGAAACCGGTCAAACTCCCGGAATGCATCGCAAATTTATCACTGATGGTCAGTGGGTCAACTCCGCTTAGGGTTGCCTGATCAACTGCCAATTCAGATAACGTCACTGCCTTACCCGTATTGAAACTGAGTGTGGCAAAATTATTTACTTCGGTCTGGGGTGCGTAATAACTGGAATTATGCGAAAAATTATTGATGCCATTTGCGAAAGCGACCGTATTGGTACTATTTACATCAGCACCGACAAAATTGCGTATGCCTGGCGATAAAAATTGCAATAAGCCCGCCCCGCTTACTTTATAGCTGCCGGTATCGTTACCAGGACTCAATATTTTCAACACGCCGTCAGTAAGATTTAGCGTACCGCGATTATGAAAAAGACCCGTATTCAGTTCACGGACGCCTGGAGCGTTAATGTTGATATTGCCGGTGGCAAAATTGTAGAACGCCGCATTGCCGGTCGTGTGGCTAATGCCAACCTGCCCGCTCCAATCTATAGTCCCTAAATTGTTCCATTGCTTATCCACATAGACGATTCCCGAATCCTTTAAGGTGGTTTGGGCACCCTCAACGGTTGTCAACACCCCGCTACCCGTCAATGCCGTACCAGAATGGAAATTAAACGCCCCTTTCACCGTCACGTTACCGCCGCCACTTAACGAACCGCTATTAAGATTTAAGGTATTCATAACAAAAAACGCATTAATGTCCAGCATGCCATTGTTATTGATAACCGTATTCAGGCCAGCATTAGCCCGGTTGATAGTCAGTTTCGCGCTTTGCCCAATGTTGATCGTGGGTACATTATTTAACAAGCCATTGAATTTGCTTACTGCCAGTTCTGGAATCGTCAAGGTCGCATTGTGTATCCCCCCTGAAAATAAAACTTGGCTTTCGCTGTTTAACGTTAGCGTACCGTTATTCAAATCGATCAAACTGGAGATGCTGGTCATTCCACCGCCAGTACCATCTGAATTAGGAGTCAGCATCAGATCCAATTTTCCGGTTTTAGCAATGATCGCTGCGTTAATATCAATATTATTATGCGCTTGCAAGCTCAACGAAGCATCCCCGCCAGCACTTTTGACAATACCGGAAGCCACTGTAATATTGCCTGCCTGGCTGTTGGTACCGGACGTTCCAGTAGTCACCGTCACTGAGGTGCCGTTATTCAGTGCAGCCTGGATACTACCCGTAGTCACCAAGCCATCATCATTTTCCGTTGTCCAATCAGGATTGCCTTTGACATGGGTGTCGTGGCCGAGAGCCTGGATGGTGATATTGTTAGGGTCAAGCAACCATTTGCCGTTATTGCCTTTAGCGGCAGACGCATCAACTTTAATACCCGACGCATCCAAAGCGTGTCCTGACGTTTCAACAAAGCCGCCATCCCCTCCCTTTTCGCCGCCTTTGGCACTGATATGACCGTAAGCGCGGGTATATTTGTCAGACCAAACAATGACTTTACCCCCATTGCCTTGGTTTTTGGCATCTGCGTCAATTCGGGTGTCAGCACCGATAAACGTAGCCTTGGCATTGTGCACTACTGGATTTTTTCCTTGAAAATCACCACCGACCAAAATCTCACCACCACCCTGCCCGCCATTGCTGGAAATCCTGGCGTTATCTAACACACCAACTTGTTCGCCTAAAACTTTAATCTGGCCGCCTTTACCAATTTGTGAGGCATTGGCTTCAACGCTACCTTGCAAGCTTACCGTTCCGGCCCTGCTTTCAATATGAATATTTCCTGCATCGCCCAAGGTACTATTCGCAGAAACTTTACTGCTTTCTGTCAGGCTGATGTCATGTTGCGCAACTAATTTTATGTGGCCTTGGGCATCCATTTCGACGCCATCAGCATTGATTTCACCTTGATGCTTGATAGTATTGGCAAAAACATTGACTGCACCGCCTTCAGCCAATAATTTACCCAAATTTAACACCGAATTATTGGGGGCTTGAACGGCAAAACGAATATCGGGATCATCCAGACTTGTCAGAATAAGCTCTTGCCCTGCCGCCAACGTAATCTGCCCACCTTCAGTTTTGATGATACCGTTATTTTTAATGTTAGGTGCAATCAATACGATATTCCCATCCTTACCGGCGCGGATGATGCCTTCATTAACGATATTGCCAGTTTGGGAACCGGCAAAAAAATGGTAATTGCCTTTTAGAAAATCTTCATCGCTCAAATTAAGGCTGGAAGCAATCAGCCCCTGCGTGTCCACCACTGAATTTGCGCCAAACACAATTCCATTGGGATTAATCAGCAAGACTTTACCGTTAGACAGCAATTGTCCTAGTATTTGGCTGGGATTTTCACCGATAATCCGGTTCAACACCGCACTTTGGCTGTTTTGCTGGATAAACCGGGTAATTTCGTTCTGGGCAATATTAAAATTCTGCCAGTGGATAATGGCATTCGGGCTATTGGTGATATTGGCCACACCCGCTGTAGATGTGTCAATATTGACTTGCCCGCTGATAATCTGCGCCCCGTCAGGGTTTGCATACAATGTGGCAGGGGACAAGATTGCCAAAACCGCCAAATGAAGCGCCCGCCGAACAGGCAAAAAATCGCCAAATAAAGGATGACCTAACTTTGCACATTGCCGATTGGAATTCAAGGCGATATCCTCATAAAAATTTACTTTTTTAATCTTATCATCAATGATGAATACAGACTATTTATAAAGACGGCCTGGTAAGTATCCAATGTTAGAATAATAGCAAACCTTTCCTGGAACACCAATAACGCAACGGTGAACGGAGGCCGCCGAAAGTCCGTGGCTTTTTTGCGGGCAAAAAAAAGCCCGTCCATTGTGGGGCGGGCTTTGGGGGTTGGCGCTTGGCGATTCCCT